>PALM01000001.1 GCA_002706365.1 Flavobacteriales bacterium
TCGACTTCTCCGAACTGGACAAGACCACAGTCTTCTTTAACTCATCATTACCCACCAGATCAATACTGCTGGCAAATTGTGCGCGCACCACATCAATGTTCTTATTGATAGGGTGATTGTTTTTGCTGATGAGGAGTGGGAAGAATAGCCAAGGATAAAGTTGAGTCTTCACTTGGGTGCCGTACTGTCCGCTTACGATTGGTATTGGAGCTGCCCTTAGATCCTGAACCAGATCCTGATTGAAGCGCACTCCATATTGAAAATGCTGATCGCCTAAATTCAGATCACGAGGAACGGCCAACATGGTGTTCTTGGTCCTTAATGAATCCATACTGGCATCCACAGGATCGATCATCCACATCACTTTACCGCCATACATCACGAATTGATCAATGATGAATTTGTCTTTTTCGTCGAAGGCAGAATCCGGATCGGCAATGATGATGAGGTCGTATTTATTCACCACTCTCGCATTGCTGCTGTCGATAAAACTCCGCTTCGCCAAAGCTCTGATATCGCCATTGATGAGCACCCTTTCTACCTCGTGGAATTCCCTTAGCGATCTAACCGCATCTGCCGTCTCAAACTTATTCAGTTCTCCATGTCCTTCAATAAAGGCGATCTTCTTCTTAGCCGGATCAGTAATGCGCTTAATGGCAGCGGCCAATTCGTATTCTAAGCTTTCGATCGACTGATTCAACACCACTTCCGGTGGAGCGCCAAACTGAGACTTCAGCAGCTGTACAGCAGATTCATTGCCGGCATAGCTTACAATAGCTCCCGGCCAGACGATCTTCTTAGAAACTCCATCTTCATCCTTGATCTCAAGGTCGGTAGGACGGAGCCCTTTCTCATAGAGATTGCGATAAACCCTATCGCGCTCTTTCATATCCGGACTCTCAGACGGATTTACAAAATCGAATTGTAGATTGCCTCCGGAGGTGTTGGCAAATTCATCCAGCATTTCCTTGGTTTCATTGCGCAAACGCTTGAAAGATGCAGGGAAATTACCTTCCAGATAGACGGTCACATATACCTGATCTTCTAGTCCTTTTAATAATTCTTCAGTTGGCTCGCTCAATGAATATCTATTCTCTGAAGTGAGATCCAGACGCAGATAGAGGAATCCAGAGATCACATTGATGAGAATGAGAATTCCCAATCCGATCAGGAAGCCAATAATGTCTTTATTTCTCGCCTTGCCTTTTACCATTTTCTAGCAGATAGTTTTAAACGACAAAGCATGAGGAAGAAAGCGATCAGACTTAAGAAATAGATCGCATCGCGTGAATCGATCACCCCTCTGCTCATAGAAGCATAATGCTCATTAATTCCCAATTTCATGATCAATAGATCAACCGCTCCGAAGAGTTCCAAAGAACTCAAGAAATCAAAGCCAATAAAGGCGATGAAACTCATGAAAACGGCTAAGATAAAGGCAATGACTTGATTGTCTGAGAGTGATGAGGCAAAGAGTCCGATCGCTACAAAGCCCGAAGCCAAGAAGAGCAGACCCAGATAAGATCCCCAAGTACCACCCACATCTAAATTACCTGTTGGCGCACCCAAATAGTACACAGAGACATAATAGATGAGGGTTGGTAAAAGGGAAAAAATAACCAGTAATAGACCGGCAAAATATTTTGAAAGTATGATCTGTAGATCTGTGAGTGGCTTGGTGAGCAATAATTCTATGGTGCCCGAACGATTCTCATCGGCGAAAAGCCTCATGGTAACCGCAGGTATCAAGAACATAAAGATCCAAGGTGCCATGGTGAAAAGTGGATTAAGACTGGCGTATTCGCTGTCCATCACATTCAGATCACCCGGAAATACCCACATGATCAAACTCATGATCGTAATAAAGACCACGATCACAATGTATCCGATGAGCGAACCTAGAAAGGCTTGAATCTCTTTTTTGAGTAGACTGTACATAGAAAAATTCCAGTGGGCAAAATTATGATTTTTAAGAGGGACGTGTCAAACCGAAAAAACGCTGACTCTTTACGGAAATCTGAAATCAGATAAAGAGAGCCTAGAACCTAGAGCCTAGAATCTAGACTGCTATATTTTTGGAGCAAGAATCCTTTGTGCACTTAGTGAGAAAACTTAGTGTCTTCGTGGTTAGGGCGTATGGTCTTTTGAAATAAGTGTAGTTGATTAAATTTCCACTTGCTTTAACCACAAAAGCCCTCCTAAAGTCGGGCTTCACAAAGGCGCTATGCTCTCACAAAGGTCGCAGAGACGTTTCGGTCCTAGATGCCGGCCTCGGCCTTGTACAGCAAGAGAGTGAGTTAAGAGCAAGAGTGGATTGGCTCACGCACAATTATTTCATAATCAAAACCTAAATTCCAGCTTCTAGCTTCTGGCTTCCAGCCTCTAACAAAAAGTTTAACCACAGCGAGCACAGCGGCGCTTCGCTCTGCACGGTGCACACGGCGGCATTTCGGTCCTAGGTGCCGGCCTCGGTCCTCGGCCTCGACCTCAAAATAAGTTCCTAATCCTTTCCCACCGATGCGTATATTTGCCGCCTCATTTTTCAGCTATGATCATTTACAAATTTGGAGGAACCTCGGTAGGTTCAGCGAAGCGCATAAAAAAAGTTGCCGAGCTTGTTAAAGGAGGGGATAAAAAGATCGTGGTGTTATCTGCCATGTCAGGTACTACCAACTCCTTGGTAGAAATTGCCAACTATCTCTTTAAAAAACAGAACGAAATTGCCGCTAACCTGATTCAGGGGATGCGTACCGAATATAAGAAGACGATCAAGGAGCTTTTTTCCACTGATGAATTTCTGAAAAAGGGCGAGGAGCTTTTGGCTTCTCATTTCGATTATCTGATGTCATTCACCCAAGACTCTTTCACCGTGCACGAAGAAAAGGCGGTGCTGGCTCAGGGCGAACTCCTTTCTACCGCACTACTTCATCTGTATTGTGAAGAAGTAGGGATCGAATCCAGATTACTGCCAGCCTTAGCTTTCATGCGCATCGATAAGGATCTGGAGCCGGATGATTTTTATATCAAAGAGAATTTAAGTCGACTGCTCAGCGAAAACCCGGATTGTCCGCTTTTCATCACTCAGGGCTACATCTGCAGAAACCGCTACGGTGAGATCGACAACCTAAAAAGAGGGGGAAGTGATTATTCTGCTTCATTGATCGGCGTGGCTGCCAATGCCAAGGAAGTGCAGATCTGGACAGATATCGACGGCATGCACAACAACGATCCACGAATCGTTGAAGACACCCAGCCTATAAAGCATCTCTCTTATGAAGAAGCTGCAGAGCTGGCTTATTTCGGTGCAAAGATCTTGCATCCATCAAGCATTACACCCACTAAAGCTGCCAACATTCCGGTGCGCTTGAAAAGCACCATGAGTCCGGATGCAGAGGGTACGCTTATCACTGCTAAAACTTCTGGGAAAGGGATAAAAGCCATCGCCGCCAAGGACGGAATTACCGCCATAAAGGTGAAGTCGGGTCGTATGCTCTTGGCCTTTGGATTCTTGAGAAAAGTATTCGAGATCTTCGAACTCTATCGCACCTCAATCGACATGATCACCACTTCAGAAGTGGCGGTTTCAGTGACCATTGATGATACCACGCATCTGAAAGAGATCTCAGATGAGTTGGAGAAATACGGTACGGTTGAGGTAGATAAAAAACAAAGTATCATTTGCGTGGTTGGTGACTTTATCAAAAAGGATAAAGGAGTGGCCAAAAAGGTATTTGATTGTTTATCGGAAACACCACTTAGCATGATCTCTTACGGAGGTAGCGATCACAATATTTCACTTTTAGTAAACACCAAAGACAAGGCCAACGCCTTGAAAGAGCTTAATAGATTGTTTCAATGAGTCAGTTTTTCGAGCCAAAGCTGATCAAGGCATTGAAAGATCAGCCAACACCTTTCTATTATTACGATCTAGATGTGCTGGATCAAACCTTACAAGCCATTAAGAAGGCGGTAGGAGATTCACCTTATCACATTCACTATGCCATTAAGGCCAATGCCAATCCCGAGATCTTAAAGAAGATCAAATCCTATGGCTTTGGTATCGACTGTGTGAGTGGGGAAGAGGTAGCTGCTGCGCTAAAGCACGGATTTAGAGTAGAGCAGATCGCCTTTGCCGGAGTGGGAAAGCGCGATGATGAGATCGAATTGGGCATTAATGCCGGCATTTTTACCTTTAATGTAGAATCGCTTGAAGAACTGCAAGTAATCCAAGAAATTGCGGAGAAATTGGATAGCGAAGTGAATGTAGCCCTGCGTTTCAACCCCAATGTGAATGCCAAGACCCACGAGTATATCACCACGGGATTAGAAGAGAATAAGTTCGGCATCAACGAATGGGAGCTGGATGAGCTTTTCGAGCTTATGCCAAAGCTAAAGCGATTGAATATTCGCGGCTTGCACTTCCATATTGGTTCCCAGATCACCGACCTATCGGTCTATAAAAACCTTTGCAACAGGGTTAATGATTTTCAGCAGAAATTCCGCGAGAGAGGTTATCAGCTAGACCACATCAATGTGGGTGGCGGTTTAGGTGTGAATTACGATGATCCGGATGCAGAGCTTATTCCCGATTTCGAAAGATTCTTCAATATTTTCAAAGAATTCGTGCATTTGTATCCTCGTCAGCGACTTCACTTTGAATTGGGAAGAGCAATAGTTGCACAATGCTCGGCTTTGATCTCCAAGGTACTTTATGTGAAGAAAGGAGTGAAGAAAAATTTTGCAATCTTGGATGCCGGAATGACCGAATTAATTCGTCCGGCACTCTATCAATCATATCATAAGATTCAGAATTTGAGCAGATTAGATGATGATACCGATCATGCCTATGATGTGGTAGGCCCTATCTGCGAATCTTCCGATTGCTTTGGTAAGTCGGTAAAGTTGCCTGAATCAAAACGCGGCGATATCTTCGCCATCCGCAGCACTGGAGCTTATGGTGAAGTGATGCGCTCAAATTATAACTTGCGAAAAGACGCTAAAACTATTTATAAACATGAGATTCTCTAAAATACTCTTAAGTCTATTTTTCATTGTCCCTACCCTTCTATTGGCGCAAGCCGATCAGGCGAAGACTCGTTCATATTATCAAGATGCAGATCTGGTTCCTCGAGAGCAGGGTGTTGATTTCCTCAATCTGAGTTTGAAGGTCAGTTTTGCTCCTGTTGAGAAGAAAGTAATGGGTGAAGTCACACATACATTCAAGGTGTTGAGAAAAGAGCTGGAAAGCCTTCAGTTAGATGCGATCAAAATGGAGTTCGCCAGCGTAACTGTCGATGGTAAAGAAGCGAAGTATGAGTCTGATGGTAGATACCTGAATATTCTCTTTGATAGTCCTCTGAATTGGAATACACAGCATGAATTGAAGATCAAGTATGAGGCTCATCCTTTGAGAGGATTGTATTTCATCGGTTGGGATGATACCACCGGTACTAGTCGCAAGCAGATCTGGACGCAAGGACAAGGCATTAACAACCGTCATTGGATCCCGATGTACGATGAGAAGAACGATAAGGTGATCTCAGAAACCATCATCGATTTTGAAGAAGGCTATGAAGTGCTTTCGAATGGTGAATTATTGAAGAAGAAAAAGGTGGGCGATAAAATGCGTTGGCATTATAAGATCTCTAAACCGCACCCTACTTATTTGATCATGATCGGTATTGGAAAATATGCCATCGATGAGAAGAAGTCGGCCTCTGGAGTGCCAATGCAGTTCTATTATTATCCGGATCAGCCAGAGCAGTTGGAGCCAACTTATCGCTATTCTGTAGAGATGTTCGATTTCTTCGAGAATGAGATTGGCGTGCCTTATCCTTGGAATAAATACTCTCAGATTCCGGTGCAGAATTTCATGTATGGAGCAATGGAGAATACTACTTCTACCATTTTTGGAGATTTCTATTTGGTGGATGAGAATGCTTATCTCGACAAGAATTATGTACGTGTAAACGCCCATGAGTTGGCGCATCAGTGGTTTGGCGATTTGGTTACTGCCAGAGCTTCGGCTCACCATTGGTTGCAGGAGAGTTTTGCTACCCATTATGATATGATTTATCAGCGTGAAGCTTTTGGTCAGGATCATTTCGATTGGGTGCGTATGGATTATATCAATAAATCGCTCAAAGCTTCGGAAGACGACATTAAGCCAATAGCCCATTCAGAAGCAGGCTCTACTCGTCATTATCCAAAAGGATCATTTGTATTGGAGATGATCAAATATGTGGTGGGTCGCGAGCAGTACAATGCGGCTATCAAACACTATTTGGAAAAGCATGCTTATGCCAATGTAGACAGTGAGGATCTATTGATCGCCTTCCATGAAGAATTGGGTATTTCGCTGGATTGGTTCTGGGAAGAGTGGGTGTATAGAGGAGGAGAGCCTCATTATAAAGTAGATTTCCAAGCCGATGGTAAGACTGCCAACTTCTTTGTGCAGCAGATCCATGAAGTGAATGAGTTAAGAGGCTATTTCAAAATGCCTATCGACTTCCTTATCGCTTATAAGGATGGAACAATTGATCGCAAGAAGGTTTGGGTAGAAGATGCAAGTAAATTGGTAAGCTTCGAGCAAAAGGGAGAGATCGATTACTATTTGTTCGATCCAAATTGGCAGGTGATGAAAGAGCTCACTTTCAATAAGCCTATGGAAGTATTAAAAGCTCAGGCTGAGAAGGCCGAGCATATGCTAGATCGTTATAAGGCGATCGAGAAATTGGTGAATATGGATTTTGAGGGGAAGGACGACTTCCTTATGGATCGTTTCAAGGCTGAGGAATTCCACGCTATCAAAGCTAAGATCGTGAGCTATATGGTTCCATTGCTTTCGGAGAAGAGTGAAGAATTGGTTGAGTTGGCTGCGGCCGATGCCGATGTAGAGGTTAGACAAGCCCTTTTGGAGTCGACCTATCGCATTCCAGCATCTTTGGAGGATGATTACCGCAAACTTCTAGAAGACAAAGCCTACAATAATGTGGAAATGGCATTAGATCTATTGTGTTTCTATTATCCGATGAACAAGAGTGTGTATTTAGGACAAACCAAAGATATTGAAGGAGCTAGAGATCATGGAGTGCGTGTGAAGTGGTTGAAATGGTCGTTCCTGAGCACTCAGAATGAAGAATATTTGAAAGAGCTGATCGAGATGAGCTCAAACAAATATGAATTCCTCACTCGCTTGAATGCCGCCAGAGCGCTTAAGGATATCAACTATCTTGATGAAAGAGCACTTTCATACATGCTTGAGGCCACTTTCAGCTTCAATTCAAGGTTAGCCGGACCAATGGGTAGTATTCTAGACGACTACTTCAAGCAGATCCAGCATCGTGCAATGATGGTTCAGTATGTGTCTAGTCGGCAGTGGTCTGATAGGGAGTTTAGGAAAGTGAAGGGGTACCTTATTCCATAGTTAAAGCTTCGCTTTGAGGACGAGGACGAAGATGAGGACGAATTTCTATAGAAAAACGGTATTGTGGACTTAAAATCATTGTTGTAACTTCAATATAAATTGAAGTGAATGTTCTCATTCTTAAAGTTTAATGTCTACGAAAAGGCAAAGGCCTTTAACCATAGAGTCAGAAAATTCTTACTTAATAGTAGAATAGACTTTCCTACACAAGACCAACTGAGAAGAGCGTCTCTAAGTGTTCAGTTAAATATTGCTGAAGGAAGTGGTAGGTTCACAAAAAAAGACAGGAGAAGGTTTTTCATAATGTCGAGAAGCAGCATTTTTGAGTGCATATCAATTCTAGATACCCTAAAAGAAGAAGGATCAATTGGAGATAAACAATTCGACTCATTCGTTGAAGATGCAGATGAATTATCTAAAATCATTTATAAAATGATAAAGAATCTTTCCATCTAAATCTTCGTCTTCGTCCTCGTCCTCGTCTTTTCGCGCAGCGAATCCTATCTCACTATAAACTTCTGAGTCGACGGATTCCCCTCATTACTCTCAAGCTGCAAGAAATAAAGTCCATTCGCCGGAGCTTGGAAGTATACTTGCTGATTCTTTTCAGCCTTAAGCGTTCCGCTTTTAAGCACTTTTCCGCTGAGGTCTAGGATGCGGTAACGCGCTTGCTGAGGTGTTTCGCTCAATCTGAATCTAAGCTGGCCCTCCACATAGTACAGTTTATCAGCTTTAAGCTCATTCTTCTTGATGCCCACTGGAAAAGAAACGCAGGGAGCAGAGACTTTTGAAGTATTTGTAGGATAATTCGCCGTACCAGCAACACCCACACAAACTTCATAGTTATTTTGAGTATTCAATGGGAAGTTGGTAAGAAGCGTATAGATCGATACATCAGTAGGAGACAGATTCGTGTTAGCCACTCTATCTACAGTTCTAAAAATGGTAGTGTCTACTGTAGAGATCTTTATATCAAAAGTGATCAAGTCGGTAGCGAAGATGGTATTTGGTCCTACATTTCGCATCACCACTTCTACATTAACGGAATCATCAAGGCTGTAATTAGTCACGCCCGGTTCGCGAATGTTCGCGATCTCCAATTCGTTCTGGGCTTTAAGGCCCGTTAAAATGCTTACTAAGCCAATAAATAATAAAACTCTCCTCATAAATTTTTCTTTAACCACGGCGACACGGCGAATACACAGCGACCACAGCGTCCTCGTCTTCGTCCTCGATCTCCGTCTTCGATCCTCATAAACTAGACGACATCAATAATCAATCCGTTTACTTCGATCTTATCTTTTTTCCGCACTTTATAGCGTTTTCTCAACTCAACTTCCCCGTTCACCACTACCATTTCGTCTTCCACCAAGGCTTTGGCTTCAGAACCGGTATCAGCAGCGCCACAAACTTTCAAAAGTTTGATCAACTCTATGTAATCTTGTCCGGTATTTAAACTAAATTCCACTTTATTCGCTTTAATTGTACGTAAGCTATGAAGAACGGTTTGATTGATCTACGAGAGGTGAAAATTATCAAAATTACTTTGATGCTAATCTCACTTCTGCACATTACGCCAATGCTGGCTCAGCAAGCCGAATGCGAAGTAGACAATAGCAGTTTTCAATTTGGCGAGCGCATAGATTATAACATTTATTATCATTTAGCCGGCTTATGGGTGAAAGCTGGAGAAGTGTATTTCAAAGTGGATTCTGCACATATAGGCAATAACGATTACTATCATTTCGACAGTTACGGTCGTACCTATTCCAAATACGACTGGGTGTATAAGGTGAGGGATCAATATCAGACTTACACCAGAGTCAGCGACTTTCGTCCGCTTAGATTCAAACGAAAGGTAAATGAAGGAAGCACTCACATTCGAGAAGATTATCTATTCGATCATCGGAAAAAGCAGGTGCAAACTTTGCGACAAATGCATGAAGATTCGGCCTATGTAAAAGACACTGTGCCCTATGAAGGCTGTGGTTATGATGTGCTGAGCATGATCTATTTTGCCAGGAATCTCGACTATTCGAATATGAAGGTAGATGAGAAGATCCCGATTAAGATGTTTATCGACAATGCCATGCATGAAAGCTATATCCGCTATTTGGGGAAGGAAGAATTGAAGGTCAAGGATCTTGGAAAATTCAAGGTGATCAAGTTTTCGCCCTTACTCATTGAAGGCACTATCTTCAATGCCGGAGAGGATATGACGGTTTATGTAACTGATGATGAGAATCGAATACCGATCTTAATTGAAACGCCGATCCTAGTAGGAAGTATTCGGGCTAGAGTGAATGGGATGAAGGGGTTACGGCATGCGCTGGAGTCTTTGATCGAGAAGTAGAATGTTCTCAGAGCTTAGAGATTAGATTTTAGAGTTTAGAAGCTGTCTAATATCTAATCTCTAACATCTAAAATCTTCGCCTACAAGGCGATGAGACCCTTGATCTTTGACGCTTTCTCGTAACGCTCGATCACTCGATCTGGAGATAGCATGAGTTCTTTAGCGCTTACACTGAGGTAATTTCCTTTATTGGATTGTTTGATACTCACTTTAGCTTCCGGACCGAAAAGCGCCTCAACCAAAGCCAGTTTTTTATTGTCGGCTGGGATAATGAATTTGAAGAAATACTCTTTTGGCCAATCCCCACTTTCAGTCAACTTCGCCCGAAGAGCCTCGAAAGTTCCGTCTTTGCTATTGTCTTGATTATCGTTCTCACTCATATCTTAAACTCATCCTGGGGCCGAGGTCGAAGTCCGAGGCCGTCATCTTCAACCTTAAACCTTTCATATTTCACATTTCATATTTCACATCTGAAATCTGCATTCTTAAAATCTAATCCCAGATCCCTTATCCCAAATCTCACATCCGTAAATCATTCTCCTTCAACCGGCAAATTACCAACCACCTCTTTCAAACTGATCAATAGATTCTTTTTCTCCTCGGACTCCTCACTTTCGATGGCTTCTGTAAGATCAGCATCAAGATCCATAAGGAGGTCAGAAGGGAAGCTACTATCGAAATTCTCGATCACCGTTAGAGCTTCTAGACTGCTCATGTATTCTCCCTTAATAGCTTTCTCCACAAATACATCCAGATAAGCAGAGCCATCAATGGCCGACTGCCAAAAAGCTGCGATGATGAACGAATGATAATAGGTCATATCATCGTTCTTTAGAGCTTCGATCAGCGGTTCAACACTACTTTCATCTTTAAGGTCGTATAGAAACTGGATGATTGCTGCCTCTACTTCCGGTTCGTCGGTGTCTTTCAGACTCTTCAGCATTAAGCCGAAAGTTTGTCGGTTCGCATGCGCACGACTGAGCTTAATGCCTTCTAATACCTGCTCTTTATTTGAAGAGCTAAGGGCGGTCTTTATTTGCTTTATTTCTTTGGATTCTGTTGTCATAATGTTGTGCTGCAAAGGTACTTAAGCTTTGTGGAAAAGAGTTCTTTGAATTGAATACAATAGATGCAGGCCGAGGCCGAAGACCGAGGCCGGCATTCATAATAAGAATGACTCTGCGACCTTTGCGCAGAGCGTAGCGACTTTGTGAGGCCCGACAGCAGGAGGGACTTTGTGGTTAAAATAGATCGGTGATCGAGGATCGGAGCCTGAGCTTTCTTAAGCTAAGGCCATTCGTAATTCGTAATTGCATGAATCCGTCCTCGTCCTCGTCTTGATTATGACCTCGCTCCAAATATGGCACTCCCAACTCTCAACATAGTACTACCTTCCTCCACCGCAATCTCATAATCATTCGTCATTCCCATGGAAAGAATGCTAAAGTCATATTGCTGCTTGATCTTATCGAAGAAGGTCTTCAAGCTCTTGAACTCCCTTCTCACCGTTTCCATATTATCGGTGTTGGTAGCCATGCCCATTAGTCCAATCACTTTAACATTCTCAAAGCTCTTAAAATCATCACTTTCCATGATCTCAATGACTTCCTCTTCATCAAGACCGTATTTGCTTTCTTCTTTGGCTATATAAACCTGAAGTAACACATCAATCACCCTTTCCTCATTGCCGGCTCTTTTGTTGATCTCGCGCAATAGTCGCAAGCTGTCAACAGAGTGAATGAGGTGCACATGCGGAGCAATGTATTTTACCTTATTGCGCTGCAAATGACCGATGAAATGCCAGCGAATGTCTTTCGGAAGCTCTTTGGCTTTGGCTTGCATCTCCTGAGCCTTATTTTCTCCATAATCGAGATGACCGCTTTGATAAGCGTCTTGGATCATCTCGGCAGGCTTGGTTTTAGATACGGCTACTAGCGTAACACTATCGGGAATATTTGATTTGAATTCTTGTAGTTTCTCTTTAACTGACATAAAGTTTTCTCTAGTCTATTTAAAAGAATAAACCGTAAGACCGCTTCTTAGTTTTGGTTCTATCCAAGTACTTTTTGGCGGCATGATCAGGTCGTTATCGGCAATGGTCTTTAGTTGTTGCATGCTCACTGGATAATGTACAAAAGCTAAACGAGCTTTCCCACTATCTACTAATTTCTTCGATTCTTTCAATGCTGTTGGACCACCGCAGAAAGAGATTCTAGGGTCTGTGCGAAGGTCATCTATGCCTAAGATCGGTTCTAATAGTAGGTCGGAAAGTATACTCACATCCAGACTGCTTATTGGGTCGGTGGTATCGATCTTTTCTTCTCTAGGAATAAGGCAATACCAACGCTTGTCGAGATACAAACCGATCTCATGTACCTTCCTTGGTACAAAAACTTCTTGTTCGGTATTGATCACTTCAAAATTGTCGCGAATGCGTTCGAGGAAATCGGCCGAACTCAAATCGCCAAGATCGCTTACCAAGCGATTGAATTCAAAGATCTTTAGCTCATTTTCTGGAATGAAAATTCCCATGAAGTAATTGTAGCCTTCATCTCCAGTGTGGTTCTTATTGGCCTCTTTCAACTCTCTACCCAGCAGGGCAGAAGATGCTGATCTGTGATGTCCGTCGGCAATATAGATAGACGACACCTTTTCAAAAGCTTTCTCTATGGCTTTGATATCTGCTTCCTTATCGATCAACCAAAAAGTATGACGCACCTTATTGGTGGTGCTGAAATCATATTCGGGAGTCTCTTGAGAGATCTTGCTGCAAAGCTGATCGATCTCTGGCTGGTTTGGATAGGTGAAGCAAACCGGCTCGGCATTGATCTCAACCGTTTTTAGGTACTCTTTAAAGATCTCTTCTCTCCGTGAAATGGTAGCCTCATGGATCTTGATGGTCTTATTGTAGTAATCCTCTACTGAAGCGCAGCCAATGATTCCCAAAGATGGATGACCGTCTTTTATTTGTCGGTACAAATAGAAATTCTGTTTTTCATCTTCCTTCAGATGTCCATCGATCAGGAAATCGCTAAACTTCTCTTTGATCTTCTCAAAACGGGCTTTGGTATTGGGCTTGGTTCGCTCGAGCGATTTGTATTCCGGATTGAGAATATGAAGGAAAGTGTATGGATTTTCATCCAACTTTCGCTTTAGATCTTCATGTTTATAGGTGATATATGATCTAGAAGCAACCAGGTGGACTTTATCTCTCACCGGGCGGATTGCTTTGAAGGGTCTGACAGTTGCCAAGGGCTTAAATTTTGGTTAAAGATAAACAGCCCGCAAGAATATTGCAGGCTGTCGATATTATTTGAGAGCTTAAAAAATCTAAGCTTTTACCTTGCTGTAATAGGTAATGATGTTTTCGGCCAGTTCTGTGCCTATTCTATCTTGAGCTTCTGCTGTAGCAGCGCCAATGTGCGGACTCAAAGAGATCTTATCGTGTTTCAACACAGCTTCAGATGGATTTGGCTCATTCACGAATACATCAAGAGCAGCATGCGCTAGTTTTCCTGAGTCGAGCGCAGCCATTAATGCAGCTTCATCAACCACGCCACCTCTAGCGGCATTGAGTAGAATAGCGCCATCCTTCATGCTGTTGATCTCATCGGCACCCAAAACCGGCTCTCCGCCACCTGGAATATGAAGTGAAAGGAAATCAACTTTAGGCAATAGGTCTTCTAGCTCAACCTTCTGGATTTCTACATCGATTTGCTTACCGGCGATCTCAAGGCTCAATGTTTCCGAACCGACTTTACGATCACAAATCAAAACATCCATACCACAGCCGATCGCATATTTAGCTAGGGCTTTTCCAATTCTACCAAAACCGATGATTCCGATAGTCTTGCCGCGCACTTCAATTCCGCCGGCATAGGCCTTCTTAAGCGTTTTGAAGTCGCTAGCACCTTTAACTGGCATCTGACGATTGGAATCGTATAGGAATCTCACAGTTCCAAAAAGATGAGCCATCACCAATTCGGCAACCGATTCAGAAGAAGCGGCTGGAGTGTTAAATACTTCAATTCCTTTAGAACGAGCGTAATCAACATCAATATTGTCCATACCAACACCACCGCGACCAATCATTTTCAATCCCGGACAAGCATCAATGATATCTTCGCGAACCTTTGTTGCAGAGCGAACCAATAAGACCTCATAACCCTCTTGATTAATGGCGTCTATCAAATTCTCCTGTTCAACCTTAGCGGTTACTACGGTAAATCCTTCCTTCTCCAGGGCAATTTTTCCCGATTCTGCAATTCCGTCGTTGGCGAGTACTTTCATTCTATTGTAATTCTTTATGATTTTTAAAAATGTCTAAAGTCTGTCTAGGTTCTAGGCTCTAGATTCTAGACTCTTGACTACCCTTTACTTCTTTCAAACTCCTGCATCACATCGACAAGCGCCTCAACGCTTGATAGCGGTAAAGCATTGTACATAGATGCTCTATAACCACCTACCGATCTATGGCCGTTAATGCCGCTAATGCCGGCATCTTTCCACATTTTATTGAATTCCTCTGTATGAGATTCATCATTCAGTACAAAAGTGGCGTTCATAATCGAACGGTCTTCAACAGCAGTAACTCCTTTGAACAATGGGTTTCGATCGATCTCATTATAGATAGCATCAGCTTTTTGCTGATTCACTCCTTCGATCCATTCAACACCTCCATTATCCTTCAACCACTGTAAGGTAAGCATACTTACATAAACTGGGAATACCGGAGGGGTATTGAACATAGAGTCCTTGGCAATATGCGTTTTGAAGTCGAGCATGGCGGGAATATTATTTCCCGTCTTACCTAGCGCACTTTCTTTAACGATATACAAAGTGGTTCCAGCTGGTCCCATATTCTTTTGAGCACCTGCATAGATCAAGTCGAAATCGCTCACATTGATCTTCTTGCTAAAGATGTCTGACGACATATCACAAAGAAGTGGAACACGACTTACAGGGAACTGCTTGAATTGAGTTCCGAAAATGGTATTGTTAGATGTAAAGTGTAGGTAGCTTGCATCATTTGGAATGCCAAATCCTTTTGGGATATAGCTGAAATTCTTGTCTTCACTACTAGCGATCACTTCGGCCTGGCCAATTCTATTCGCTTCCTTAATGGCTTTACTAGCCCACGTTCCGGTGTTGATGTAAGCCGCTTTCCCACCTTCTGGAAGGAAGTTGTATGCAGCCATCAAGAACCCAAGACTTGCTCCACCTTGGAGAAACAGTACCTGATATCCTTCAGGAACACCTAAAAGTTCTTTTACCAGTGATCTGGCTTTTTCCATCACTTCCACAAAGTCTTTGCTTCGGTGAGAAATTTCGATCAATGATAGATCGAGATTGTTGAAATTGAGCACTGCTTTGGAGGCTTCTTGAAGCACTTCCTGAGGTAGAATGCAGGGTCCTGCACTGAAATTATGTACTTTAGACATTATAATGGTTTTTCGATTGGCAAAAATGCGAATATTATCGCAAAAGCCCAGCGTTTTAGAGAGCTAAATACTGTCAGCCGCATTAAGATTGGGTTAGTTTTTATAGAATTTTAAATTAATTGCCATGGATGCAAAAGACTAAAGAAGAATTTGTATCTTTGTCGCCCAATTTTTTAGGCACAGAGAAATGAAAAAAGACATCCATCCAGAGAATTACAGATTTGTGGTTTTTAAAGACATGTCGAACGATTACTCATTTTTGAGTCGTTCAACTGCTGAAACAAAGGAAACCGTGAAGTGGGAAGATGGTAATGAGTATCCATTGGTGAAGTTAGAAATTTCTCACACCTCTCATCCATTTTACACTGGTAAGATGAAGTTGGTAGATACGGCTGGACGTATCGACAAGTTTAAGAATCGTTACAAGCAATTCGATAAGAAGAAAGCTGCTCCTGCTGAAGATACAGAGGAGAAGTAATCTTGTAATACTCTAAAGGTATTTATGAAAACCCTGAGGCGACAGCTTCGGGGTTTTTTTGTTTGTTGAGCTTTGAGTCCGAGGAACGAGTCCGAAAGTCTTTCAATAAAAATCTTTTTTCTGAATCAAATAAATGATGTAACTTCAATAAAATAGAAGTTATGTTTGGGTTTGAGGGATTGGAAGTATACAAAAGATCAAGGGGGTACAATCTTTATATTCGAAAAGTTCTTAGAAAGAAAAAATTAGACTACGCTTCGGAAAATCAAATGAGAAGAGCGTCTCTTAGTGTTGTATTGAATATTGCTGAAGGTGCTGCAAGGTTTTCAAATTAAGATATTCGTCGTTTTTATGTAATGTCTAGAAGTTCAGTTCATGAATGTGTCGCAATTCTTGATATACTGCACGAAGAACAATTTATTAGTAGCGAGATATTTGAATCATTGTATAGTGAATCAGAAGAATTATCTAAGATGCTATATAAAATGACTAAAGATTTAGGTAAGTAGCTATTCAGATCTTGTTGAGTAGTATTAACCGGACTCGTTCCTCGGACTCGGACAAATTAGAATAAAAAGAATCTTACTCTCTCCTTGTCTCAATGATTGGCAATTATCAATATCTTTTTGGCTTTCCCTTGAAGATTGGAGTTTTTACTTCAGGCTTTTTTTTGTGGTTAGCTCACGGGGAACCACTAGGAAGGCACAGGGTTTCACAGGGAGACTCTGTGTTCCTCTATGCCTTCTCTGTGTAGCCCCGACAGAGTAGGGGCCTCTGTGTACTAGCTTTTATTTCCAATTATTGGCCAAGATCGTATTCAATACACCATCCCATTTCACCTCTTCACTCTCAAAATCCTCCAAGATCGGTCCTGCTGCAAAGTGCAATTCAGAAGAACCATCTTCCTTCTCGCAGATCAGCATTTTTTCGACTGAATACTCACCATCGATATTATAATCGATCTGCAGATAGATGCATCCAAAATGATTGGCGATATAACCCCTGGCCTTCATATTATCATTGTCTATACTTAGCCTTCTAAGCGACTCAGAAGTCCATTCTGAGCTAAAGAATTCCTCTTCATTGAATCTTTTACCCAGTTCCTTTGCATAAGCGGTTTTGGTAAAGGCGGTCCATACAGCTTCTTGGCTGCTTTTCACCTTTGCCTTTTTATAGATCATGGGTTGCGATCCCATCTCTTCAATTTGAGGCTCAGTGAGAAACTCCACTTGTCCTAGAAAAGCCGATCCATTCCCGCCACTGGGAAAGCGGTAACCCACAATGGTGTCTTTGTCAATAACTACGGCCTGGATCACGATGATCAACTCACTCATGTATTTATGAGGAATGTAGACTCTAGCCAATCTTGGTAAGTCCATTTCTAAAGCATGTGCATCGGGGTATTTGGCGCTATCGACAAATATGAGCGAATGACTGCTTTGTGCTTCCTCTTTAGTGGGTAAGCGGTCTTTGATGACTTCTATCTTATCCAGCTCCTGGATATCTATAGGTTTAAATCCAAAGTTATCGGGACAATACCATCCTCCATAAGGATGCTGCTTATTGTATTTCTGAGATTTTGCTATAAGAGCCTTTTCAGATGGAGATTCTTGACTGACAGCTTTCTTACTGCTTTCTTCTTGTCCGCAAGAAGCAAAAGCAAACAGAAGAGCAAAGCTTAATAGGGCGATCTTGATCTTTAACATGACTTTATTTTATTGATGAGTAGTAAAGGTCAGTGCGATCAACTGAGAAAAGGGTTAATCAAATGTAAAAGATTGTAAATCGACGGTAAAATCATTAGGGTTAATGACGAAGACGAAATTCAGAATTGAAAAACCCTTTGGTTAAATTAGGAAAGCCTCGCACGGACAGCATGTCCGCGAGAGCGTTCCAAAAGAAACAAAATTTCGGCAATAACATCCTCCGAAGCCTTGGCGTAGGAGGATCGGCAATCGGCAATCGGACTTTGAGCTTTAGCTCAAAAGTACCTTCCAGGCATCAATGATATTCTGCTGCTCTAAGAGCTTTTTTGCCATTGCTTGCTTTTCCTCATCTGATTCCGGAATTGAATTTTCATTCTTGTAATCCTCAATCTGATCTCCCGTAGGCAAAGCCTCAATATTCCCAAGCATTCCAAGATCGTTTCCACTTAGGATCTTGCTGTTGCGGATGTTTTCAGGGATCTGATCCACTCCAATTCCGAGTGTGCTTAGAGGTTTTGGAACGGTGAATAGCGCATCTCCATTGGCGCGCACATAATAATCGCCACCCATGCGACCAACTAGGTCGATCTTGCGTTGATCGATTCCTCCATCAGCATCTAAAACTTCATCGTCTATATGCATTTGCAGGATCTCGCAAATGATCAGATTCCCAGAACCTCCTTCATCACCTAGCTCAACCACCTCTCTTACTTTACACTCCATTGAAATAGGTGCTTCTTTAACCCTCGCTGGTTTTACCAATTCAGATTCTATCGGCGTGAGACCGCTCTTCACGAATTCATCTACACCCTTATCGTAAGCGGTGCTGCTGAGCGACATCTGCTGCACGATCTTGTAATTCACAATATTGATCACCACCTCCATGGTCTCCTTCACATTCTCATAGGTGTTCTTCTGCGTGTTGGTTCTGCCGCTCTTCGCCGGAGAAAAAATGGCGATTGGAGGATTGGTGCTAAACACATTGAAGTAACTAAACGGACTCAAATTGCGATTGCCGTCTTTGTCTACAGTTGAAGCAAAAGCGATTGGTCTGGGAGCTACTGAGCTCAATAGATAATGATGGAGTCTTCCGGTTGATACTTCTTTAGGATTGATTTTCATAGATCTTTAAGTATTCGGTGGGAGTTAAACAATTGATGTCTGATTTCTTAAAATCTTTAATGTTGCGACTGATGATGAAGTCAGCCCCAACACTTAAAGCGCTAAAGTACTGAACAGCATCTTCGAAATCAGGAAAATTTGAATATAAACTCATATCAATATTGCCTTGGTCGACATCAGAAATAGAGATCATGGAACGCAATAGCCTTAGTTTTTCAATTGCGATCTCATGTGAAGAAAACTTCTTTATGAAATAATAAGCAGTTGCAAATCCATGAGATGAAGCCCAAATTGAAATATTCTCATTCTTCAATGATATCGAGATAATTTGAGCTACCTCTTTATGAAAAGGAGCTCTCTTTAAAAGATAGTCTAAGAGGATGTTTGTGTCTAAGTACAAAGTGCTTTTCATCTGTACTTCTTTTCCAGATGCTTGTGATATTCTTCTTTGTAGTCGTAGTTCTCTGGTAAATCAACATCTAGTGGAATGCTTTTTACAAGTTCAGCTATTTCAAACTTTCTAGCTTCTTTAGAATCAGAATCTTTAGTCAATGCCTTCAAATAATTCTCAATGAGTCGCGATAGACTTTGTCCATGCTCTTTGGCATAAACCTTTGCTAATTCTATAACTTTCTTATCTAGCTTCAATGTGAGTTTTGAATCCATACCATAAATGTACGTATAAAATGTGAAAAAGTATACGTATAGCTAAAAATCATTCCTTTTAAAAATAGGTTTGTATTCAAATTAATTATTACTTTTGCGCTCCCTTTTTGGGGCAAAGAATTCGTTCTTAATCGGTACTGGAAAAACAAGTTTGCTAAATATTGGGAGTTATCAATAACTCTAAGTATTCTAAGTACTCTTACTCCAAGTACTCATCCTGCGGATGTGGTGAAATTGGTAGACACGCTAGATTTAGGATCTAGTGCTTCACGGCGTGTGGGTTCGAGTCCCTCCATCCGCACCAAAAATTGAATGGCGTTAGACTTTGCTCTGCGCCATTTTTTTTAATTGAATATTCATGGAAGTTGTAAAAAAAGACACGGGAAAACTATCGGCAGAGATTGCCATTAAGATCCAAGAGAAAGACTACAAGGATCAAGTAGAAAAATCCCTTAAGAATTACCGTAAGCAGGTAAACCTACCGGGCTTTAGAAAAGGTATGGTGCCAATGGGCATGGTAAAGAAGATGGTAGGAACGAACATCTTGGTTGAAGAGATCAATCGCCTACTTAGTTCTAAGCTGCAATCATACATCACCGACGAGAAAATGGAGATCCTAGGGAATCCATTGCCAAAGGAAGAAGAAGCTCAAGCGATCGACTGGGAGAGCCAGAAGGAGTTCGACTTCACCTATGAAATTGGTCTTGCTCCTGAAGTGAAGATCAGTCTTAGCGATAAGGATAAGTTCGATAAATACAATATCCAGATTGCCGACAAGATGTTGAACGAGCAAATGGATGAGATCGCCAAGCGCTATGGAAAAATGGTGCCGGCTGATGTGTCTGCTGAAGGAGATATGCTTTACGGTAAGTTCGAAGAGCTTGAGAAAGGTAAAGTGAAGGAAGATGGAATCAGCAATTCAACGGTCTTGAACATCGCAACCATCGATAATAAGAAAGAACAAAAGAAATTGATCGGCTTGAAAGCTGGTGATAGCGTTAGTTTGAAAGTTGCTCAATTGGCATCTGAAAACTATGTAGCTAGCTGGTTGGGTATTGATGTTTCTGAAGTGAAAGATATCAAGTCGGACTTCAACTTTACAGTGGAGAAGATCAATCGCATGGAGGCTGCCGAATACACTCAAGAGCTATTCGACAAGATCTATGGAGAAGGAGTGGTGAAGTCGAAAGATGAATTCAAAGCCAAGATCAAAGAGGAGATGGAAAAGAGCTTTGCAGAAAATGCTGAGCAACTTTTCGAAAGAGATGTACAAGATCACTTGATCAAAAAGGCTAAGCTTGATCTTCCAGATGATTTTATGAAGCGTTGGTTGATGACAGCCAATGAAAAGCCAGTTACCAAAGAGCAGATCGAAGAGGATTACGAAGATTATGCACGTGGCCTAAAATGGCAATTGATCGAGAATAAATTGATCAAAGAGAACGGTCTAGAGCTGAATCAAGATGAAGTTGTAGAGCATACAAAAGGACTCATTAATCAGCAATTGGCTGGAATGGGGCAGATGATGGACGATAAAGAGTTGACCGAAACTGCCATGAGAGTGCTTTCAAATCAAGAAGAAGCCAGAAGAGTATACGATCAACTTTACTCTGTGAAGCTTAGAAAACACTATAACGAAACTGTCAAAATCAAAGAGCGCAACATTAGCTACGACGATTTTGTTAAATTGGTCGAGAAAAAGAAAAAATAGCCAATGGACTTCGGTAAAGAATTCAAAAAATACGCGACCAAGCATGCAGGCCTTAACAGCATGCATGTAGATAACTATCTAGACGCCTCAATAACTTCAATTACACCGTATATTATTGAAGAACGTCAGTTGAATGTCGCTCAAATGGATGTGTTCTCACGTTTGATGATGGATCGCATCATCTTCTTGGGAACTGGTATTAACGATCAGGTTGCCAATATCATTCAGGCGCAGCTGCTCTTTTTGGAGAGTGCCGATGCCAAGAAGGATATCCAGATCTATTTGAATTCGCCTGGAGGTTCGGTTTATGCCGGATTGGGTATTTATGATACCATGCAGTACATCGCTCCTGATGTAGCTACAATTTGCACAGGTATGGCAGCTTCTATGGGTGCTGTGCTATTGTGCGCTGGAGCGGATGGTAAACGTACTGCACTACCACACTCAAGAGTAATGATTCATCAGCCTATGAGCGGTGCTCAAGGACAAGCATCTGACATGGAAATTGCCGTGAAAGAGGTGTTGAAGATGAAGAAAGAGCTCTATGAGATCATTGCCAAGCATTCTAAGCAGAAATTCAATAAAGTAGAGAAGGATTCTGATCGCGATTATTGGATGTCGGCTCAAGAAGCTAAGGATTATGGCATGATCGACGAGGTGCTGGCCAAGAAGTAAAAGAGCAATCCATTCAGTTTTCCTTAATTTTGTGGTTATAAGCCGCTTAAGGCTTCATTTTATATGAAAGACGAGCAGAAAATACACTGTTCCTTTTGCGGGAGGGATAAAAAAGACACAAATGTGCTAATCGCCGGTATTACCGGGCACATTTGCGATAGTTGTATTGCCCAGGCCGGAGCAATAGTGAAGGAAGAAGTGAGTCCCGCTGCGGATGATGATCTCAAATTCACTCTGCTTAAGCCAAAGGAGATCAAAGAACATTTAGATGAGTATGTGATCGGACAAGAATCGGCGAAGAAAGTCCTTTCTGTGGCCGTTTACAATCACTACAAAAGGATTTCTCAATCGGGCTATGTTCAAGATATCGATATTGAGAAGTCGAACATCCTTCTGGTAGGTGAAACCGGTACGGGTAAGACCTTGCTGGCTAAAACCATCGCCAGAATGCTGGAAGTTCCTTTCTGCATTGCCGATGCTACGGTGCTAACTGAAGCTGGTTATGTAGGGGAAGATGTGGAGAGTATCCTTTCGCGTTTGCTTCAAGCTGCTGATTATGATGTGGCTAAGGCAGAGCGAGGTATAGTATTCATCGATGAGATCGATAAGATTGCACGTAAAAGCGACAATCCATCCATCACCAGAGATGTTTCCGGTGAAGGAGTGCAGCAGGCCTTGCTTAAATTGTTAGAAGGTTCAACAGTGAGTGTGCCACCACAAGGTGGAAGAAAGCATCCAGAGCAGAAGATGGTTTCCATCAACACTCAGAATATCCTTTTCATTTGCGGTGGAGCCTTTGATGGAATTGCAAAAGTGATCTCGAAGCGTTTGAACACCAATGCAATTGGTTATAAGAATAAGCAAGACACAGAAATCCTTGATCAGGAGAACATGCTCAAGTATGTGAGTCCGCACGATATCAAGTCATTTGGTCTGATTCCCGAATTGATCGGTAGGATTCCAGTGATCACTCATTTGGATCCATTGAGTAAGTCTGCATTGCGCAGAATCCTCACAGAGCCTAAGAATGCCATCATCAAGCAATACATCAAGCTTTTTGAATTGGATGAGGTGGAATTGAGCTTTGATGCAAAAGTGCTCGATTTCATTGTAGAAAAGGCCGAAGAGTATAAGCTCGGAGCTAGAGGACTGCGTTCTATCTGCGAAGCCATTATGCTGGATGCCATGTATGATGTGCCTTCTAAAACCGAGAAGGAAAAGATCCACATCGACCTCCGTTACGCAAAAGAGCGTTTCAAGAAATCATCTTTACAGAAGCTGAAGGTAGCTAGTTAGTCGAGACTGCACAGTTATAGCTCTTATAAGTACTATAACCGCCACCAGCTGCCCAAATCACTGAGGTTTTTATTGGATAGTCAAAGCTGTTATAGTCGTAGACATATTCAGCTCCCTGAGCACTTTGGGGAATTCCATTTTGTATTACTTTAAATTCTGTCATATTGTGTTTGTTAAAGTAATCGAAGCGACTAAAACTACCATCTATGACCTTATATAATGGGTTCAGATTCTCATCATACTTCATCTGTTCCCTATAGTAGTTTGAGTCTACTGGAGTGCCGTTCTCTTCTATGAGTATAAGCTCTGCTATTAAACCATTTTCAAGTATGACATCATATTCTCCTTTATAACCATTTGAGCTAGAAATATATCTATCAAGCCCATTTTCATTGTAAGTGAACTGATCATGCCTAAAGATTTGTCCGTTAAAATAGAAGTACACTTCAATTAGTCGATCCTTATCATCATAGATATATTTCTCAAGAGTATCTCCAATTCCAAGAGTATCAATAATATTTAGTGGTTCAATAGCTGTTACTGCTTTGTCATTCTTCCAAATGATATTGATCAGAGAATCTGCACTTGCACCCATTTGCAAAAGCGAGCGGTCAATCTGAACCAACCTACCTAATTGGTATTTAAAAGAGGCATAAACGACTTTAGAAGAATCAAAAGGGGATATATAATACTCATCGGCCAATTCGCAGAAGGAAACACTTCCCTGCGGATCTATTTTTGGATTATTACTCTCGTCATTGTCCTTCTTGCAAGAAAATAGGAGGACTAGCATTAAGCAAGGGATCAAGTAGGTTTTCATAGTATTAGTAATTGATTAATAAAACAGCTAATCCTTATGATCATTGTAGATATGGATTGAAAGGCTGTCTTACTCACAAATAGACGAGCAAGATTAATTGCTCGTTGCAATAGAAAATTTAGCTACTTACTGAATGCTACTTCTTATCGTAGGTTAGGAAGGTGAAATCCCATTGATGTCTTTCATCTTTTGGGTGGTATTCTTCATTTACCTTTTCCCATTTGCTTTCATCAATTTCCGGGAAATAGGTGTCGCCTTCGATCTCTGTATGAATGCGAGTTAGATAGATCCTATCGGCAATATCCATGAATTGCTCATAGATCACTCCACCACCAATCACCATAAGTTCCTCTTCACCTCTTTCTTTGGCGAATTGAATGGCATCTTCAATGGAGTTGAATACCTCTGCGCCTTCGAATTCATAACTTTCTTTGTTGGTAAGCACCATATTGGTGCGCTTGGGTAATACTCCGGCAGATTCCAGGTTCTTTCTTCCAGTCAATATATGATGGCCGCGTGTAGTGCGGACGAAGAACTTCATATCATCGGGTAACTTCCAGGGTAGGTCATTATCTCTTCCAATGACGTTGTTTTCAGTGGCGGCGGCGATTAGGGAGATTTTCATTTGGAGAGCTTAGATATTAGAGTTTAGATTTTAGAGATATCTCTGAAATGGTTGATTTTTAACTGTTACACGAGGGGTCTCAAAGGTTTCACCCTTCTTCGCTAAAGCTTCGAAGGGCAAAGCTAAGGTCCGCAAAGGGTTTTCAGTAAATATTATTATGATTAATTACCAATTTTATGCATAGAGAACCTTTGCGATTCCTTTGTGCAAGCCTCGACAGAGTCGAGGCACTTTGCGCTATAGCTTAATTAAATGAGTTTCGATCCCGTCCATTGTCTATCCGCCTCTTTCATATTTCACATTTCAAATCTCACATTTAAACAGCCACTGCTGCTTTAATATGCGGATGCGGATCGTAATTCACCAATTCAAAATCCTCAAACTTAAAGTCGAAGATATTCTTCACCTCCGGATTGATCTTCATTTGCGGTAAAGCTCTTGGCTCTCTGCTCAATTGCAATTCTGTTTGTTCCAAATGGTTTGAGTAGAGGTGTGCATCACCCAAAGTATGCACAAAATCACCCGGCTTCAGATCGCAAACTTGAGCGATCATCATCGTAAGCAAAGCATAGGATGCAATGTTGAATGGCACTCCCAGGAAGGTGTCGGCACTTCTTTGGTAAAGTTGACAGCTTAACTTTCCATTAGCCACGTAGAACTGGAAAAAGGCGTGACAAGGCGGTAAAGCCATGTTTTCTATCTCACCCACATTCCAGGCACTTACGATTAGTCGTCTTGAATTGGGATTATTCTTGATCTGATCGATCAATTGGGTGATCTGATCAATGGTCTTGCCATCTTTGGCTGGCCAGGATCTCCACTGAGAACCGTATACCGGTCCGAGATTGCCTTCTTCATCTGCCCATTCATCCCAAATGCTCACTCCATTCTCCTTGAGATAGCGAATATTGGTATCGCCACTTAGAAACCACAAAAGTTCATGAATAATAGATCTCAAATGGAGCTTTTTTGTGGTTACCAAGGGGAAACCTTCACTCAGATCAAAGCGCATTTGATAGCCAAATACTGATATGGTTCCGGTGCCAGTGCGGTCGCCTTTTTCCACTCCATGATCCAGGATGTGCTGTAAAAGCTGATGATATTGCTGCATAGAAAAATCGAATTTCTTTCTATAAAATTAGAAAGGAAATGTCAGCTTACCTCAGACAAATGATTGAAGTTAGCAACAGGATATTCACATAATATTTAATTTAGGTGTCGATTCAAATCCCATGAGATCACTACTGCTTTCTTTGTTTTGCACTATTGTTTTTTTGACATCTGCTCAGGAAAGCAGTGAACGCAAATCGCTCAATAAAGCACGACCCAAATATGTGGAGTTTGGTTTAAACGTCGGTCATTCCTATTTCAGGGATTTGGCTACCTCGCCTATCTTTTCCACCGGGGCAGTGAATGGAGCAAACTTTCACTATCATCGATTCGACTCTCTAAAGGAAAGCAGGTTTGGTTTCTCTGCACTTAGCGGAACTCATGGCTTTACAATTGGCAATGAGGTCAGTACTTCCACCTTTACTACTTTACAGCTAGACTATGGGCGACTCTTTCCTTTTGATTTGATCTCCAATGAGCATTATAAATTCAAGTTCGGCGGATTGCTGATTGCAAATTTTAATATTCGCAGCGACCAATCTTTGCAAAATGCCGGATTAGGCTATGAAGTCGTTTACAATTTGATGGCTTCCGCAAAAGTGAGTCGGGATGTGAGCCGGAATACTGCAAAATCTGGAAAGTTCTTATGGTTGATCCCTTATGATTGGCAGCCTCGAAAGCGGCTGCTTAGCTATCAATTGAATATTGGTTTAGTGAATGCTAATGTGCGAAATGGCTACGCCTATGTGAATCAAAGTGGCCTAACAAATGAGTTTCCTCTTTTCGCAGATTATGAGAATAATTTATTTAGCGGCTTTAGGATGAATGCGGCTTTGCGTTACACCATCTATTTGCACAATGGGAATGCCTTGAGATTCTCCTATGTCTGGGATGCCTACACTACTGGTGGAGAGGTAGATCAATTCGAATTGGCTAATCATTTATTTTCGGCAGCTCTTTTATTCGACTTAAGTAATTGGTAATGAAGAAGTACTGGACATATCTTTTTGGTTTTGCCTTAGCTTTTACATTGTTTTCATGCGAGCGTGCCTTTTTTGAAGATGAGTACGATGAAGGGGATCCCTTTGAATCTTTTGATTATCTATGGGAACAGGTAGATCGTCGTTATGCCTTCTTCAAAGTAAAGAACATCAATTGGGATGCGAAAAGGTCGGAATATCGCTCAAAGATCTATCATGGGATCTCTCAAGATTCACTTTTCAATGTGCTTGGTGGACTAATGAATGAGCTGCGCGACGATCATGTGAATCTCAGATCTACCTTCAATGTGTCATCCTATAAAGTGAGATTAGACGGACCGGATAATTACGATCGCAGGATAGTGGAGGATAATTACATCGGCCGAGATTATAAGGTGTCAGGTCCCTTCGTCCACAATTGGATAAGCAACAATGAAATTGGCTATGTGCGATTTGGTGCATTTACAGGCACTGTAGATAATGTTAATCTCAATTATGTGCTCGCAACTTATCGGAATGCAAAAGGCTTGATCATCGATCTAAGAGAAAATGGAGGAGGGGCAGTTACAGATATGTATGATATCCTCGCTAGATTGATCGATCAAAGAACTGTTGTGTTCAAAAGTCGTATTCGAAATGGAGAAGATCATGATGATTTCTCTGCACTGGAGAATGCAATTGTAGATCCATATGAAGGACCGAGATTCACAAATAAACCTGTGATGATATTGGTTGATAGAGGAACATATTCTGCCGGATCATTCACTGCTTTGGCTAGTATCTCCCTTCCAAATGTGAAATTGGTAGGCGACACTACAGGAGGTGGTCTAGGGTTACCAAATGGAGGTTATTTGCCTAATGGATGGTTTTATAGGTTCTCAGTAACTCAAGCTTTTACTAATTATCAAGCTCTTTTATTAGAATCCGGTCAGGAAGCTAAAGTCAATGCTGAAAATTATGAGAATGGTGTACCTCCTGATATTCGGGTACTCCTCAATCGTACAGATCTAGATGTGGACGAGGTGATAGAGAGGGCGATACAGGAGATAAGCAACTAAGCGTTAATCATCGCCTTATACTTGTCCCAATTTTTATAGAGTATCCAGATCTCAATTGCCCAAAAGATTAGCGCAATCACTAAACCACTAGGTGCGCTGATTATATGAACTAGTAAGATTCCTACTAGAACGGGAAAGAGAACTATTGCTCCCAAAGCCCGTGTTCTTTTGAGTAGAACCAATATTCCTCCAGCTATTTCAACAATAGCCACAAGTGGTAATAACCAGATTAGCGCTTCCATATGTTCATTTAGATCGATCATGCTCTGCGGCATATCTTCCGGTACTGGTATATAGTTGAATACTTTGTTCAATCCGGCATTGATAAACCAAAGACCAAATAAGATGCTTAGGATGTTTAATACTTTGTTCATGATGGTTAGGTTATTAACGAAGGTAGAGAATATTATTCTATACTTATTGACTAAATGCTCTTAAAACAATCTACTTTAACCACGGAGCCTCGACATAGTCGAGTCAGCACAACGAAGGCACAGAAGCCTCGACTCAGTCGAGGCTAGCACGGCGACATTTCTTATTTGAATGACTTCGCTATAACAAATAAACTTCGCACGGACAACATCTCCGCGCTAGCGTTCAAAATTAAAATTTTCTGATTTCAGATTTCAGATTTCTGATTTTTCTAGACTCTAGTTGCATTCTAGCGCACTTCTTATCCCAAGATCATCCCCGCAATAGTAGCGGAAACCAAAGAAGCCAGCGAACCCCCCAACAAAGCCCTCATCCCGAACTTCGATAAGAGCTTTCTTTGTCCGGGAGCTAATGAACCAATCCCTCCAATTTGAATCCCTATAGAGGCAAAATTGGCGAATCCACATAGCATATAGGTGGCCATGATGATCGACTTCTCATACTGAAGATGTACAGCACTGCTTATATCTTTTAATTCTGCCAATTGGATATAGCCGATAAATTCGCTTGCGGCTAGTTTAACACCCAAAAGCTGTCCCATTAAGACCATATCCTCCTTAGCCACACCAATAAGCCACATAAGTGGTGCGAAGATGGTTCCCAGGATGAACTCTAAGGAAAGTCCGTCGTAGGAGGTGTTCTCTGCAATTAATTCATTTAGGGAGCCAATTTCTCCTAAAGCCCCTAAGCCGCCATTGATCATTGCTATAAAAGCAACGAATACTAGAAGCATTGCTCCCACATTCACTGCAAGCTTCAAGCCTTCAGTAGTTCCATTGGCTATGGCATCTAAGAAATTGGAGCCTATCTTTTCTGAAGACACATGAACATCTGTGTCAATGGATTCTGTTTGGGGGTAAAGCATCTTCGAGATTACTATAGCACCTGGGGCAGCCATAACTGATGCAGCTAAAAGGTGCTTGGCAAATACCAATCTCATCACAGCATCTTCTCCTCCTAGAAAACCGATATATGCAGCTAAAACAGCACCTGCCACAGTAGCCATTCCACCTATCATCACCAATAGGATCTCGCTCTTATTCATCTTTTCCAAATAGGCCTTGATCAAGAGGGGGGCTTCTGTCTGACCGAGAAAGATGTTCCCTGCCACACTCAAACTTTCGGCACCTGATATCTTAAGTAGTCTCGACAAAAGCCAACCAAAAGCCCAAACCAGCTTTTGAATGATTCCCAAATAGAATAGTACAGAGGTTAAGGCCGAGAAGAAGATAATGGTAGGCAGTACCTGAAAAGCGAAAATGAAGCCGAAGGTATCCATATCCACTACCAAGCCTTCAAAGAGAAATTTGCTTCCCGCCTGAGTGTATTCTAGGATCTTGACGAAGATCTTACCAACGAATTCGAAGATGTTCTTAACTAATGGGACTTGCAATACACCAATTGCTATAACTATTTGAAAGGCTAAGCCAATGCCTACCGTATTCCAATTGATGGCCTTTCTATTTGAGCTGAAGAGGTAGGCGATCGCTATTAGACTGACCATTCCGATCAATCCTCTGAATAGTGAGCCAATATTAAAGCCCTCTGAAGGGATTAGTTCCGCTACTTCTATTGATTGTGAAAATCCCAGTAGGGGTGTAAAGAAAAGTAAAAGAAAGGGGAGGGCTTTAGTTATTCTTTTCATTGCGCTTGTTGATCTCATCGCGCAAACGGGAAGCCTCTTCGTAATCTTCTGTGTCAATGGCATTTTGAAGCTTGTCTTTAAGCTCTTTGATGTCTAGCGAATCTATGCCTTTTTTTTCTTTTTTCGGACTGCTCTTCTTTTCCGATAGCTTTGTTTCTCCCTCTTCTTCCTCTTCATCCAACATGATTCCCGCATTGCTGAGAATACTTTCATAGGTGAAAATGGGGCATTTGAAACGCACTGCCAAAGCCACCGCATCTGAAGTTCTGGTATCGATCTCTATTTCTTTGCCCTCACCTTCTTTCTCGCAGATCAATTTGGCATAGAAGATTCCCTCTACCAAATTGTAGATGATCACTTCTTTGATCTTGATCTGAAATGAATCGGCGAAATTCTTGAAGAGATCGTGTGTAAGCGGACGAGAAGGAGTCATGTCCTCCAACTCAATAGCAATGGCCTGAGCTTCAAAGCCGCCGATGATGATCGGCAGCCTTCTCTTGCCTTCTTGCTCGGCCAGCACAAGGGCATAAGCACCCGATTGTGTCTGGCTATATGATAGTCCTACTATATCTAATCCGATCTTCTTCATTAGGCCTTAGGCTTTGGTTGAAATAGGTGAGCGATAAAAGATTTACTCTCCAAGACTCATTGATTTGGCCTTCTCAACTAGTTTTGGAACCACTTCGAAAGCATCACCAACGATTCCGTAATCGGCCGACTTAAAGAAAGGAGCTTCAGGATCATTATTGATCACTACGATCACTTTAGATTGGTTTACTCCTGCCAAATGCTGAATTGCTCCTGAAATACCTACGGCGATATATAGGTTAGGACGAATAGCTACACCTGTCTGACCAACGTGCTCGTGATGAGGTCTCCAATCCATATCAGAAACCGGTCTAGAACAAGCTGTGGCCGCTCCCAATTCCTTGGCAAGATCTTCGATCATTCCCCAGTTCTCTGGTCCTTTTAGTCCTCTTCCAGCACTAACAACTAGATCAGCTTCAGTTAGCGGAAGATCTGCAGATTCCAGTTTTTGCTCTTTTACATTCAAGCTTACATTAGATGATGCAGCATCCATAGAAGATTCTGCTGCACTCTTTCCTACTTCCTTCTTTTCAATAGAATTTGGAAGAACAGAGATTACTTTCTTAGGGGTGTTTACCTTCATATGAGCAAAGGCTTTTCCTGAGAATACAGCTTTCTTGATGCTTCCGTCCTCTGCTGGAAGAGCAACCGCACCACTAACCAATCCAGCATTGGCCAATGCGCTCAATACTGGAGCGACAGCCTTTCCTGAAAAATCGTGAGAAAGCACGAAGCTATCTGCAGAGTTTACATCTGCTGCTGCAATAAGCGTTCTGGCAATTTGATCAGGATTGAAGTCGGCACTTGCCACTTTGGCTACCTTATCTGCACCGTAATTTCCCAATTCTGCAGAATCTGCATCTCCAAACTGCACAGCAATCACTTCACCACCCATTTGAGCAGCATAAGAAACAGCCTCCAATGAAGCTTTATTGATGTTTCCTTTCTGTGTGTTTACGTATACTATCGTTGACATGTATGTATCTTTTTTTTCTGTGAGTAAATTTTGTTCCAGAGCCTAGAGTCTAGACTCTAGATTCTAGACTCTAGCGTCTTCTTAAAGCACCTTTGCTTCATTCCTCAATAGCTCAAGCAATTCTCCGGCATTTTCCGCATCGATGTACTTGCAATCGCCTTTAGCTGCAGGTAGCTCGAACTTCACAATTTCTGTAGCATCTGCACTTTCGCTTGGCTCTACTACTTCCAATGGTTTCGTTCTGGCTGCCATAATACCGCGCATATTTGGAATTCTGGCTTCAGCCATTCCTTTAGCTGCACTAAGAACAAATGGAGCTTGAACTTCGATCACCTCTTTTCCACCTTGAATATCTCTTTCAATGGTTGCAGAATTTCCATTCATATCCAATTTACTCGCATATGAAATGTAAGGTTGCTCTAATAATGCTGCGATCATTCCTGCAACTTGAGAACCGTTGTAATCAATAGTCTCTTTACCACATAGAATCATGTCGAAACCTTTGTCTTTCGCATAATCTGTGATCTGCTTAGCAGTGGTCATGGCATCCTTTGGATCCATATTGATCCTTACAGCATCATCAGCACCAATAGCTAGTGCCTTTCTAATAGTAGGATCATTATCTGCAGTTCCTACATTGATTACCGTTACTTTTCCTCCTGCTGCTTCCTTGATCTCCAATGCTCTTACCAAAGCGTACCATTCATCGTAAGGGTTTACAATAAACTGTACCCCATTTGTGTCGAATTTGGTGTCGCCATCTGTAAAGGCAATCTTAGCTGTGGTGTCTGGTACCTTGGAAATACAAACCAGTATGTTCATATTGTGATATTTATAAGTATTTATAAATCAGTTCGTTACAATTATTTTAACGCCCATTTCTTTCACGGGATTACAAAACTAACCAAAAAATGAAGGATAGTCGAATAGCAAAGCCCTTGTGATATGCAAACAGCGCTATTTTCTGTTTGTTGTGATGTGATTTATTGATATTTTTGAGGCCCTTAAAATTTGTCAATTATATAATATGAAGACATTACAGTTCCGTGAGGCTTTGAGAGAGGCAATGAGCGAGGAGATGAGAAGAGATGAGAATGTATTTCTCATGGGTGAAGAAGTAGCTCAGTATAATGGTGCCTACAAAGTAAGCCAAGGCATGCTAGAGGAATTTGGCGAGAAGAGAGTGATCGACACTCCAATTGCCGAATTGGGTTTTGCCGGAATTGGAGTTGGTGCAGCCATGCACGGACTTCGTCCGATCATCGAATTCATGACATTCAACTTTTCATTGGTTGCTATTGATCAGGTGATCAACTCTGCAGCAAAGATGTTGAGTATGTCGGGCGGACAATACGGAGCGCCTATGGTGTTTAGAGGTCCAACAGCTTCTGCAGGTCAATTGGGTGCACAGCACTCACAAGCTTTCGAGAACTGGTATGCAAATACTCCAGGACTAAAAGTAATTGTCCCTTCAAATCCAGCAGATGCAAAAGGATTGTTGAAGTCGGCAATCCGCGATGATGATCCGGTTATTTTCATGGAGTCTGAGCAGATGTACGGTGATAAAGGTGAAGTTCCTGAAGATGAATACACCATTCCTATTGGAAAAGCAAAGGTGGTGACAGAAGGTGATTCAGTTACTATTGTATCATTTGGTAAAATCATCAAAGTAGCTCAAGAAGCGGTTGAAGAATTGGCTAAGGATGGAATTAGAGCGGAATTGATCGACCTAAGAACTGTTCGTCCGATCGATTATGCTACCATCATAGAATCAGTGAAGAAAACCAACCGTATGATTATCCTCGAGGAAGCTTGGCCTTTGGCTAGTATTTCTACAGAGCTTACTTATATGGTTCAAAGAAATGCTTTCGATTATCTTGATGCACCGATCCGCAGAATCACCACTCAAGATACTCCATTAGCTTACGCTCCAACATTGGTGGAAGCTTGGTTGCCAAATAAAGCACAGGTAATTCAAGCGGTGAAAGACGTAATGTATGTAAGCTAATCGGCAGTCTTAGCCCGATTTAGGTGGCAATTTTTTTACTTGCTTTTAATTTCATTTAGCTCTACTTTTGCGGCCTTCAAAAATATTGACCTTAATATCTATTTAAAATAAATCATATGGATTTGAATACCATACTATTGTACATCGTACCATTCCTCGGAATTATTGGTCTTATCGTTATGGCGATTAAATCAGCCTGGGTAAGCAAGCAAGATGTTGGAGATGAAAATATGGCAGAATTGGCAAAATATATTGCCGATGGTGCTATGGCCTTCCTTAAAGCTGAATGGAAAGTGCTCACTTATTTCGTAGTGATCGCAGCTATTCTTTTGGGTTGGTCTGGAACACTTGTAGATAATTCTCATCCCGTGATCGCTATCACATTTGTGATCGGAGCTTTCCTTTCTGCTTTCGCAGGATGGATTGGAATGAATATCGCTACTAAAGCGAACGTAAGAACTACTCAAGCGGCTAGAACTTCACTCGCTAAAGCATTGAAAGTTTCGTTTAACGGTGGTACCGTAATGGGATTGGGCGTTGCTGGATTAGCAGTGCTTGGTTTAGGTAGTTTGTTCATTGTACTACTCGGACTATTTGGACCTGAAGGAACAATGACCGATAGAGGAAGCTATATCTTCGCAATTGAAGTATTGGCTGGTTTCTCTTTGGGAGCTGAGTCTATTGCTCTTTTCGCTAGAGTAGGTGGTGGAATTTATACTAAAGCTGCCGATGTTGGAGCCGATCTTGTTGGTAAGGTTGAAGCCGGTATTCCAGAGGATGATCCAAGAAACCCTGCAACAATTGCAGATAACGTAGGAGATAATGTTGGTGATGTTGCCGGTATGGGTGCCGATCTATTTGGTTCTTATGTAGCCACTATTCTTGCAACTATGGTATTGGGAGCTGAGATCATTGCTGAAGATGCATTTGGCGGACTATCTCCAATCCTACTTCCAATGATCATTGCAGGTCTAGGATTGATCTTCTCAATTGTGGGTACTGTATTTGTTAAAGTTAAAGGTGAAGATGGAAGTGTTCAAGGTGCATTGAACCTTGGGAACTGGTCATCTATCGTCCTCACTGCAATTGCCTCATTCTTCTTGGTAGACTATCTAATGCCTGAGACCATGGAGATCAGAGGAGAGGTCTTCTCTTCTATGTCGGTTTTCTATGCGATTCTTACGGGATTAGTAGTTGGTGCCATTATGAGTATCGTTACTGAGTACTACACGGCAATGGGTAAAAGACCGGTGAACTCTATCGTTAATCAGTCTTCTACTGGTCATGCTACTAATATTATTAGCGGTTTAGCCGTGGGAATGGAATCTACTGTGATTCCAGTGATCACCTTGGCAGCTGGTATTTTCATTTCATTCGAATTTGCCGGTCTATACGGTGTGGCTATTGCTGCTGCAGGTATGATGGCAACTACTGCTATGCAATTGGCAATCGATGCTTTCGGTCCTATCGCCGATAACGCTGGTGGTATTGCAGAGATGAGCGGTCTTCCAGAAGAAGTTAGAGGTAGAACAGATAATTTGGATGCTGTTGGTAACACTACTGCTGCTGCCGGTAAAGGATTTGCAATTGCTTCTGCTGCTCTTACAGCTTTGGCACTATTTGCTGCCTTTGTTGGATTGGCAGGAATTGATTCTATCGACATTTACAAAGCTGATGTACTAGCCGGTTTATTTATCGGAGGTATGATCCCATTCATTTTCTCTTCTTTGGCAATTGCAGCCGTGGGTAGAGCAGCTATGGATATGGTTCAAGAAGTTAGACGTCAGTTCAAAGAGATTCCAGGTATCATGGAGCATAAGGCTAAGCCTGAGTATGAGAAGTGTGTTGAGATCTCAACCAAAGCTTCTATACGCGAAATGATGTTGCCTGGTGCTATTGCGTTGATCGTTCCTATTCTTGTTGGATTCGTATTCGGTCCTGAAGTATTGGGTGGTTTGCTAGCTGGTGTAACCGTTTCTGGTGTATTGATGGGAATCTTCCAAAACAATGCCGGTGGTGCTTGGGATAATGCCAAGAAATCTTTCGAGAAAGGTGTGATGGTAGCAGGTAAGATGGAATACAAAGGTTCTGAGCCTCACAAAGCATCTGTAACTGGTGATACTGTTGGTGATCCTTTTAAAGATACTTCTGGTCCTTCAATGAACATCTTGATCAAATTGATGTCGATCGTTTCTCTTGTTATCGCTCCTCATATTACTGAAGGTGGTGGACATGGAAGCATGGATGCTCATTCTAATGGAGCTGAAATGACTATGAGTTCTGAATATGGTCTTCTAGATGGAACTTACAGTGTAGAGAACGGACAATCACTAAGATGGTCTGCGTCTAAAGTAGGTGGTTCTCACTATGGTAATGTAGATGTGCAAAGCGGTTACATCATCATTAACAACGGACAGGTAAATGGCGGAGAGCTTATCATTGATATGTCTACTATTGACGTGAAAGATCTTGCTGATGATCCTGAAAACAAGGCGAAATTAGAAGGTCATTTGAAATCAGATGATTTCTTCTCAGTTGATCAACATCAGTTGGCAACGGTGAAACTAGGTGGCTCTAGCACTCAGGGATTCACTCAAGAACTAACTGCTGAACTTACGATCAAAGGAATTACAAAGGAAATTCCCGCTACATTGAATCTTCAGGCTACTGATACCGGACTAACAGTAGCTACAGCTTTGGAGGTTGATCGCACTGAATTTGGTATCAGATACCAATCAAAGAAGTTTGATGCAATGCTAGATAAGTTCATCTACGACAACTTTGAGGTAAAAGCTAAATTGACTGCAACTAGATAAGATCTAGTTAAAGCAATATAAAATAAAAAAAGCCCCTTTGGTTCCCGAGTGATTCCGCAAAGCGGAATTGTATCGAGGGACGGGGCTTTTTTTATGTCTTGATTTGAATTTGTCTTAGAAGAGTCCGTTGATCTCGGCGTCGATCTTATTGATCACCTTTCCCAAATCTTCTTCACTTTCAATGAAGTTGGTGTTGTCTACATCCACTATCAACAACTTCCCTTCCTCATAAGTGCTGATCCAGGCTTCATAACGCTCGTTTAAGCGCTTTAGATAGTCTAAACGGATACTTTCCTCATACTCTCTACCGCGACTGCTAATCTGGTCTACTAGTACCGGAATAGAAGCTCTTAGATAGATCAATAGGTCTGGTGGTTGAATAAAACCTTCCATCAATTTGAAAAGGGAGAAATAAGATTCAAAATCCCTTGAAGTCATCAAACCCATCGCATGAAGGTTTGGCGCAAAAATGTATGCATCCTCATAGATCGTTCGATCTTGGATCACATTCTTGCCCGAATTGCGAAACTCCTGGATCTGACTGAATCGGTTGTTCAAAAAGTAAACCTGCAGATTGAACGACCAGCGTTGCATATCGGTGTAGAAGTCGTTCAGGTATGGATTGTCATCCGCATCTTCATAATGGGCGTCCCATTTATAGTGTTTCGCTAAAAGTGAAGTAAGTGTGGTCTTTCCCGAACCGATATTTCCCGCTATTGCAATATGCATACTGCTGATTTTTGAAGAGACTAAAATAAGAAATTAAAGAGCCTTGCAAAGAATGATATAGATGTGAAAATGAAAATAAAAGTGAATTACTAAAGGAATTTGGATCTGGGAGATGGGAGATGGGATGAGGGAGAATGGATGTGTGCGCTTGCCTGATTAGTGTTGACCGTTTTAGGTTACTAATTCATTGTTAAAGATAGTGATGATCTTTCTGGAATTAATTCCAGAAAGACTTCTTTCGAAGTTTATTGGACTAATTCTTCCCAGGTGATTGTGATGTCTACTTGTGTTGTAGTGCATCACAGCTTTATTCATCATACTTTTCAGTTGACTGAAGTTCTTGGGTTTCCAGTAGTCTAGATATTCTTCTTTGATTGTCTTATTGATCCGTTCTGCATATGCATTATCCTGAGCTATCTTAGCCATACTCAGCTTTGTACCTCTAGATGTTAGCATCTTGGTATACTCGCTGTAGATGTATTGGTGTCCTCGATCAGAATGATGGATCTTTGGTGCTGGATGATGTTTTAATGCCATCTTGAGTGCAGCTACATTCGCTGTGGCTCTTAAGTTATCTGCCACCTTATAACCTACGATCTTCTTGGTGTACACATCGATTATAAAAGTAGCGTAGTAAAACCTGTCTCCTACCTGTATGTAAGTGGTATCACTTTGCCATAGTTGACAAGGACCATTTACCTCCATTCCTTTGATCAGGTTAGGGTAATACTTCGCTGTTGAGCTCGTGGTCTTGCGATAGTTCTTCTTGCGTCTCACTCGATAACCTAGCTCCATCATGACCTCTATAAAGCGATCTCTTCCAATAAAGTCAGGGTTTAACGTCTCATACATTTTCTTCACCCCACAGCCCGGATGCTCCTCACGCAGTTCATCAGCCTCTGCCATTAACTGAGTAAGTTGACTGTGAAAGACTAGCTGTCTACGCTCATACTGGGCTACAGCCTGTTTGCTTATTCCTACCTCGCGGTAAAGCGCATTCATTGAGTAACTCATTTCTTCTTTGCGCTCTTTGATCCTTTGGAGTGTGGGGTGCCGAAGTTTTTTTTGATATCCACATTTAGCTCGTCCTTGGCCACTTCCATCATGGTCTCTAAATAATCGATCATGATCTGCTTACGACCCACTGCAGACTCTAATTCCTTGATCTTAGACTCTAATTCTTTGATCTTTTGTTGACTGCTTGACTTTTTCTCCACTACGCGGTATCCCTTTTCGTTAAAGTTAGAGTATTTATAGATCCAATCATAGATCGATTGATTGGATATCCCATGCAAACGCTCTAACTGTAGCACGCTTAATTTGCCAGACTCGAAATCTTTGACGATTGACTTTTTAAACTCTTCCGAATAACGACGATGTTTTCGTAAAGTCCTGATGTTTGTTTTCATGTTGATCACATTTAAAAGTGGTCAACCTATTTCAGGCACGGACATGAATCCCACATCCCAACTCCCAGATCCCAGCTCCGAAAACCCTCTTGCTCACTTGTCCTCCATAGCTTTAGCGAAGGAGGAAAACTCAACCCTCAAAACAGAAAAAGCCCGCAAATCTGCGGGCTTTTTCTCTTGTGACTTGTCAGGGGTTTCCCTCGGCTGCGCTCCCTCCTTCGTTTCACTTCGGAAGGGCAAGCAGGGTAAACTTCCTTGTCCTGCGAAAGCTTGCTGAAGCAGGATCACCCCTGGCAAATGAGCATAAAAAAAGCCCCGATTTTATCGGGGCATTGATTCTGGTGACTTGCCAGGGGTTCGAACCCTGGACCCCATCCTTAAAAGGGATGTGCTCTACCAACTGAGCTAGCAAGTCTTAAAATTTTTCGGACTGCAAATATAACTCTCCTTTTTAATTTGACAAAAGAGCTTTGCAGCTTTTTTTTGTCACTTTTTATTTTCCTCTGAAATGCTTGTGAATAGGGCTATGCAATGGTCTTAGCCTTCTCGAATTTTGCTTCCGGATCAAATAATATTCGGTAAGTCGCCATGGTTCTTAAGACTTTTGCGCCCAATGTCTCGATCACATGGATCATTTTCGGATTAAAATCACCGATCCAGGTGATCACCACATCCTCATATTTACCCGTAACCTTATCCTTGCATTCCTCAAAAATGGCTCCTTCCAAACCCTTGCCTTGAAAATCGGGATCTATCCCAAAAGCCAAACCAAAGAAGGTGGTGCATGTGCCCCTCCACTTATGATAGAGGAATTTTAATTTTCCCCACCAATTCAAATTACCATTTACATATTTGAAGATCTGATTGATCTCGGGCAAGGCAATAAAGAATCCCACCGGCCTTCCATCATAATAGGCAAAGTAGATCAAGTCCTCATCCAAAATGGGCTTAATGGTCTTCATAATCGCCATGGCCTGCCTTTTCTCCATTCCACTAAAAGCTTCATGCTTTACCCAAGCTCTATTGTATATGGTGCGAAAATCCTCGGCGTACTTCTCCAGATTGTTCTTGCTAATGGTGCTGAAGGTGTATTTGGGGTCGCGACGAATACGAGCAGATTTTTCTAAATGCACATCCTTTAATCCTTCCTTTACAGTTCTGTAGAATATCAATTGCTTGTAGTAGATCTTAAATCCGTATTCCTCAAAGAATTTCACATAATATTCTGGATTGTAATTCTGATTGTAATAGGGCGGGTACTCAAAATTCTCTATGATCAAGCCCCAAAACTTATCCTTCTCACCAAAGTTCACCGGTCCGTCCATTCCTTCCATTCCCTGCTCTTCGCACCAGGCTTTTGCGGTATCAAAAAGTTTGAATGCAGCTTCTTTATCATCTATGCATTCAAAGAATCCGCAGCCGCCGATATTCTGACCGGCTTTCTTGTTCTTCTTCTCATCTATGAAGGCCGCAATCCTCCCAATTACCTCACCATCGCGCTCCAATATCCAGCGCTGGATCTTACCATGTCTAAAGAATTTGTTCTTCTTTGGGTCAAATACCTTTCTAAGATCTTGGATCAAATGTGGAACCCAATTTGGGTCGTTCTTGTAGATCTTTTTTGGCAAGTCGTAGAATGCTTGCTCTGTTTTTGCATCCCTAACTTCTCGGATTAGCATGCTTGGTGTATTTTTGGAAAAGTTCAACAAAGCTAAGCAATGATGAGAGATAAAGTGGTGTTGGTTACCGGTGCTTCTTCCGGCATAGGAAAGGCTACTGCCCTGCGTTTTGCCAAGGCCGGAGCCAAATTGGTGATCGCGGCTAGAAGTGTAGATAAGTTAAAGGCTGTGGCCGATGAGATCTCGGCCCTCGGAACAGAGGTGATCACAGTGCAAGCTGATGTGGCTGTTGAAGCTGATTGCCAAAAACTGATCCAGGATGCCATTGATAAATTTGGTCGTTTGGATGTGCTCGTCAACAATGCGGGTATCAGTATGCGAGCCATACTTGAAGACCTAGATCTTTCAGTGCTTAAAAAAGTGATGGATGTGAATTTTTGGGGTACGGTTTATTGCACAAAATTTGCCTTGCCACATCTCCTCAAACAAAAAGGATCAATTGTAGGTGTTTCTTCTATTGCGGGCTATGTTGGTCTCCCAGCCAGAACCGGCTATTCGGCCTCTAAATTTGCCATGCATGGATTCTTGGAATCAGTCAGAACTGAAAATCTTGGCAATGATCTTCATGTGTTGATCGCTTGTCCGGGCTTTACCGCTTCTAATATCAGGAAAAAGGCTCTATCGGCCGATGGCGGAGCACAGGGTGAATCACCGCGAGAGGAAACTAAGATGATGACAGCCGAAGAAGTGGCTGATCATATTTTCAAAGCAACAAAAAAGCGCAAGCAAAAACTTGTGCTCACAGCTGAAGGAAAGGCTGCGGTTTTCCTCTCCAAGTTCTTTCCCAAGCTCATCCAGAAGATGGTCTACAATAAAATGCGCAAAGAACCAGACTCTCCTTTAAAATGATCGAAGAGAAGATCTACCTTTTGGGATTCATGTCCTCCGGAAAGTCTAAGTTGGGGAAGAAATTGGCGCAGCATATAGATCGCAAATTCATTGATCTGGACCAATATATTGAGAAAGAAGAGGGAAGGTCCATTTCCCGGATATTCAATGAAGAAGGGGAGAAAGGCTTTCGAAAATATGAGTCTCAATACTTAATGTCGATTCCCGAAGAAGATCAGGAGTTGGTCATCTCCTTAGGTGGAGGAACACCTTGCTTTGCAGACAATCTCGATTATATAAAGTCTCAAGGTGCGTCTATCTACTTGCGCGTTTCTGAAGATATTTTGATCGGTAGGTTGCGACAAAAGAAAGCGAGCCGACCGCTAATTGCGGATAAAACGGATGAGGAGATTGCAGATTTCGTTAGAAATTCATTGAAGCTGCGCGAGCCTTATTATTTACAGGCAGATTACATTCTGGCTTCCGATAATCCGAAAGTGGAAAGTATTCTAGAGTTGCTAAAGCTTAGCTGAGGTAAGCGGCATAATCGCCCTTCTTTGAGAAGTCTACCTCAATGTGTTCTTGAAGAGTAGTGGATAACGACATTCCAATATAATCCGCTTGCACTGGAAAACGAGAATGAGAGCGATGCACCAAAACGGCTACTGATAGTTTTTTCAATGGTGCCTTTAAAAAGGAATTCAATCCATAGATCAAGGTCTTTCCTGAATTCAACACATCATCTACAACGATAATGCATTTGTTCTTCAAATCCTTATCTGCAATAGAATGCTCGATCTCTTCTGCAAGGGGATTCTTTTTATTCACCTTCAAGGATTCTAGCTTGATCTTGAAAGGTGCGATCTCTTTGAGCTTTTCGCAGATCAATTCAGCCAATCGAAAACCATTATCCGCAATACCGGCTACGATGATCTCTTTCTGATCGTAATGATCTTCGTAGATCTGATAAGCCATGCGGTTGATCTTCTGTTCGATCTTATTGTGATCTAAAATGCGGTTGGTAGGATCTGACATTGAAGTATTTTGTCCAAATGTAAGCAAGGAAGCTCAAATTTAAGACTTGCGGTCAAGCCTGATAAAAAGCTCGCGATTGGCTCTTGGTGGAATGGAATTATGTGCCTTTTCCATTGTGTGAATATCAAAGTAGGGCTCAAAATATTCCAAATACTCTTCGCTACAACCCCCATAAGGCGGATGGCTCTCATTTAAAGGCACAGACCAAAGTAAGCCCACCAATTTGCCGCCCTTCTTCAATAGTTCGCTACATTTCTTAGCATATTCAGCCCTTAGAATTGGGTCAATCGCACAGAAAAAGGTCTGTTCAATGATGAGATCATATACTTCATTATGAGCAAAGAAATCGCCCTCTATCAAATGATCCTTTGGAATGCTAGGCACCCTCTCAGCAAGATTGCGAAGGGGAGAGGGTGCAATGTCAAGCACATGTATATTCTTAAAGCCTTGCTTCCATAAATACTCTGCTTCATAGGCATTTCCAGCACCTGGTATAAGGATCTTGAGGTTTTTGTCCTCCAATTGATCAATATATTCTTTTAAGGGAGTGCTTACATATCCAATATCCCATCCGGTCTGCTGGATCTGATAGCGTTCTTCCCAATTTTCGGTCCTTGGAGTTTTCTTCATTTATCTTTAATCTTTAACCACGGCGAACACAGCGAAGGCACAGCGAGCACGGCGGCATTAATGTTCTTATTCTACAATTTTTTAAAAGAAAATGCCGCTTCTCGAGTGATCCCGATTTATCGGGATTGTATCGAGAGAAAGGCTTCTAAACTTTCGGCCATCGGCTACGGTCCCTGAGCACCGTCGAAGGGTCGACCATCGGCCTTTTTAAGCTATTACACAAAGGTTCTCAAAGTGTTCGCAAAGGTTCACTATGTTGAAAGCTATCCTTCGTCTTCGTCCTCGTCTTCGTCCTAGCTTTTGCTTCGCAAAAGCACCACATTCTCCACATGATGCGTATGCGGGAACATATCTACCGGTTGTGCTACCACCATATCATAGTACGACTTCATCAATTCAATATCCCTTGCCTGGGTAGCAGGATTGCAGCTGATATAAACGATGCGCTCAGCGCCCGACTTCAATAATTGCTCTACCACATCCTTATGCATTCCAGCTCTAGGAGGATCGGTGATCACCACATCTGCTTTCCCTTCTTTAGCTTGTAGTTCTTCGGTGAACACATCCTTCATATCACCAGCCAAGAAAACCGTATTGTCGATATTGTTCAATTTCGAATTCACCTTGGCATCTTCAATAGCCGCTTCCACATATTCAACACCTATAACCTTCTTCGCTTGATCCGCCACATAATTGGCAATAGTTCCCGTACCGGTATATAAGTCGTAAACCACTTCATCTTTCTTAATATCAGCTAGTTCAACTGCTAGTCGGTAAAGGTTTTCGGCTTGCGCAGAATTAGTTTGGTAGAAAGACTTAGGCCCTATTTTGAATTTGAGATGGCCAATTTCTGATTTCTGATTTGTCATCCCGAGCGGAGTCGAGGGGTCTGATTTTTCGAAAGCCTTCATGCTTTCGAATATATGATCCGGCCCTTTATAAGCAACAATGTCAAGATCTCCTATCGTATCATTCTTTTTCTCATTGATCACATACATCACAGAAGTGATATTTGGGAATGCTTTTACAAAAGCGTTCAACATATTTTCTCGCACCTCTTTATCCTCTTTAGCAAGCGAGAAGATCACCATGATCTCTCCTGTGCTGCTGGTGCGGATGATGAGGTTTCTCAAAAAACCTGTCTGCTCACGCAGATCAAAGAACTCTAGATTATGCTTGAGTGCATATTCTTTAACCCACAGTCGGATTTCATTCGAAGGATCTGCCTGAAGCCAACATTTCTTAATGTCGAGGATCTTATCGAACCTACCGGGAATATGAAATCCCAATGCATTGCGATTCTCGAATTCTTTATCACTCTCGATCTGTTCTTGGGTAAGCCATTCTGAATTGGAAAAGGTGAATTCCAATTTATTGCGATAGAACTGGGTTTCTGGAGCGCCTAGAATGGGTTTGATATTTGGATTTTCCAATTTGGCTAGTCGTTCAAGGCTATCTTTCACCCATCTTGCTTTATTCTCTAACTGATCCTCATAGCTGAGGAATTGCCATTTACAGCCACCACACACTCCAAAATGTTCGCAAAATGGTTCTATTCTTTTGTCGGAATACTTATGGAACTTGATCACACGACCTTCCATATAGCGACGGCGTTTCTTGGTGACTTGCACATCCACCACATCTCCGGGAACGGTTTGGGGAACAAATAGAACCTGTTCCTCGATCTTGGCTAATGACTTTCCTTCAGCGGCAGTTTCTAGGATCTCTACCTCTTCGTAAATCTTCTTCTTTCTTCTTCTTGGCATTGGGCAAAATTAGTCCAATTCCCTTCCTAAGCTCCTAAGATTGTCCGATATTTTTGAGCTTCTTCCATTCTACCTTCAGATTCCAATACCATGATCAACTGTTGAAGGGCTGTTGGGTGATTATTTTGGATCTGCAATACCTTTTTCAAGCTGCGAATCTCTTTCTCGACCATTCCAGCATTGTGATAATTCACAGATAGATTCAAATGGAATTGAATATTCTGAGCTTGCAGATTGATGGCCTTTAAGAAAGACTTCTCCGCTTTTGTGTATTGATCCAACGTTCCATAAGCCATACCTAGCATATTAAAGGCCTCTGCATTTTTAGGTTGATACTGTAAGGCGGCATTCAAATAACTAATTGCCAATGGAAATTGCTCCATATTCCCAGCAATTTGAGCCATAAGCATATAGGCATCTGGGGAGTTCGGAATACGATTGGTGTACTCTGTTAGATACTCTAATGCTTTTTTGTAATCCTTTAACTGATAGTATGCAGTACCTATGTTGTAATAGTTCTTCGCATAATTAGGATCGCGTTCAATGTTGTTCTGATAGATCTCTATCGACTTTTGAATCTGGCCGGATTTCTTGTACACAATTCCCAAATTGTTCCATGCATCAAGATAGTCGGGATAGATCTCCGTGGCTTTTTTGAGATATTGAGCCGATAATTCATAAAGCCTTTGTTTTTCCTTGGCATCTGCCGTTACATCAGCTTGATCAGATAATGCACTTCCATAATTGTAATTTACCCTTGCAGAGCCACTCCCTTTTTCTATATCAGCTTTATAAAGGCTGAAGTTATTCTCCCAATCCTCATTTCGGTCTGAAGCTCTTCCTGAATAGAAACCATTTACAATGACTACCACAAAGATCAATGCAAGCTGTTTCTTTTTGAAGTATTTCAGAATAATGAAGGTGAGCAGCATGCTAAAAGGCAATACTGCCATAAATAATAAGCGCTCTGCAAAATGAACTCCGATCTTGGTGAAGATCTGTGAGGCAATCACAATAGTCATCAAATAGAGTAAAGCGGTCATTCCCCATTTGTTCTTTTTTATCACTCCCCAGATACCGAAGCTTATCAGGCCAAAAAGAATCAAGATACCCAAGATTGATTGCCAACTGTAGAGCTCCACTAATGGGATCTGATTGTAGGAATAGTCATGGATCAGTTCAAAGGGAAAGAAGATCTTCTCTAGGAATTTTAGCTGAAGAGCAAAAGTGGATCCCCAACTTAGACTGCCATCGGCCACAGCCAAAGGATTATTAAGCAAACCAAAATTCCCGGGATCTACCGCATTCTCCATACTATTGATGATGTGCTTCCTCAACAAAATGAATACAGTTCCCAGAGGTAAGGTTCCTAAAAGGATCAATTGTATCCGTTTTAGATCTACTCCTTTTTGGAAATAGACCAATAGTGGGATGATGAACACATAGAGAACTGCATTTTCCTTGGAGAAAAGAGCTAGAGTCAACCCTAAGAGTCCAAGCAGATAAAAACTTCCTTTTTTATGCGACTTTAAAAAGCCATAGAGTGAAAGTCCGAATCCAAAAAATGCCAAAAGTTCATCTCTACCCTTAATATTGGCCACAACTTCAGTGTGCAATGGATGCGATGTAAATAGTATGGCGGTAAGAGCGGCAATTAAAGGGGCATTCTCATCATGTTTGAAAATGCGCTTCAAGCCAAGGTAGAGTAGCACTACCGACAAACAATAAAGCAATACATTGATCCAATGGGCAATCTTTGGTGAGGAATCGAAGAATTCCTTTTCCAAGGCGAAGGTCACCAGGCTTAAAGGCCTGTATAATCCATCATTGAACCCTTGATGTCCGTGTCTATAATTGGTGCTCAGAATTTCTGAAATGCCATCGGCCCCAGCCTGCACATGCCTATGCTCAAGAATCACCGAATAATCATCTAGGGCAAAGCCATGCTCAAGCGTATTGAAGTACACCAAAAAGCTGGCAAGGAAAATGAGTAAAGGGAGCCATTTTACTGCCTTATTTACCGTCATTTCCGCCTTTTCCGCCTTTTTTTGCATCTTAATTTAAATACCTTTGTATTCCTTGAAAATGCAAAAATACGATGATAGAGACAAAATTAAGTTCGGCAGAGGCCATAGCCCTGGAAGATAAATACGGAGCCCATAATTACCATCCACTACCGGTTGTGATCGATAGAGGAGAAGGAGTATATGTGTGGGATGTGGAAGGAAAGAAATACTATGATTTTCTTTCGGCTTATTCAGCATTGAACCAAGGGCATTGTCATCCAACTATCATAGGAGCCTTGAAAGAGCAAGCTGAGAAGCTCACATTAACATCTAGAGCATTCTATAATTCTGTTTTGGGTGAATTTGAAAAGTACGTAACTGAATTCTTCGATTACGATAAGGTTTTGCCTATGAACTCTGGAGCTGAGGCTGTAGAGACAGCAATTAAAGTCTGTAGAAAGTGGGCATATGAGAAGAAGGGGATTGCCGAAAATGCAGCCAAGATCATCATTTGCGATGGCAATTTCCACGGTAGAACAACCACCATTATATCGTTCTCCAATGATGAGGATGCCAGAAATAACTTTGGTCCTTATACCCCTGGATTTATTCGCATTCCTTACAACGACCTAAATGCATTGGAGAAAGCGCTTCAAGAAGAGAATGTAGCCGGCTTTTTGGTAGAGCCTATTCAAGGAGAAGCTGGAGTGTTCGTTCCGGATGATAACTATATTTCTTCAGCAGCTAAAATGTGTCAGGACAAAGGTGTACTTTTTATTGCCGACGAGGTTCAAACGGGTATTGCCAGAACAGGAAAATTGCTTTCTGTTTGTAAAGGTTGCGATTGTCCTACCCCAAAATGCGAAAGCAAAGCAGGCTTTAAGCCCGATATTCTTGTACTAGGTAAAGCCATTTCTGGTGGAGCATATCCGGTAAGCTGTATTTTGGCCAATGATGAGGTAATGAATGTGATCAAGCCTGGTCAGCACGGTTCCACATTTGGAGGTAATCCACTAGGAGCTAAGGTGGCAATGGCTGCTCTTCAAGTTGTTTATGATGAAAAACTAGCAGAAAACGCTCAAAAGTTGGGAGAGCTCTTCAG
>PALM01000002.1 GCA_002706365.1 Flavobacteriales bacterium
CTCGATCTCACTTCTACTTGTGGTGTTACATTTTCCAATGCTTTTCTCCAAGCATCCAATCCGTTTCCATCTTCTACCTTCTTATCTACCATTTCAATGGCATCGTAAAAGATCTTATAAGCTAGACTCTTCTTTCCGTGCAACATCAAGTTGTTAACGAAACGAGTAACTTCCTGACTTTGAAACTTTGGGTCTGGAAGCAATGGTCTTTTTTTCGCTCTGGCTTTTCTCATGATATATTAATGTATACTTCTTTCTAATCTTTATTTCTTAGGACGCTTCGCACCGTACTTCGATCTTCTCTGAGTTCTTCCTTCTACTCCTGCAGTATCCAATGCACCTCTTACAATGTGATATCTCACACCAGGTAAATCTTTTACTCTTCCTCCTCTAACCAATACGATAGAGTGCTCCTGCAAATTGTGACCCTCACCAGGGATATAGGCGTTCACCTCTTTTTGGTTCGTAAGTCTCACCCTTGCTACTTTTCTCATGGCCGAGTTCGGCTTTTTAGGAGTGGTTGTGTATACTCTTACACATACCCCTCTTCTCTGCGGACAAGAGTCAAGAGCAGCAGACTTCGATTTCTTCTCGATCTTCTTTCTACCTTTTCTTACAAGTTGCGATATTGTTGGCATAAGCGCTTAAATAAGTCAATAAAATATTTTACCCCAAATTTTTGGGGACGCAAATGTACAAGAATATTTGTTTAAAACAATGTGCGAAATGGCTTTTTTTTTCAAGCTGTGCACATTTTTCTGAAAAGCAGCAATCACAAACCTTTACCTTTATATATAGGTGTGGTTTTTTTGAAGGTTTTTAAGAAGATATTTTCGACTCTTTCGATGATTTAATGAAGTATCTTTCTTGTAGGATCAAATTTCGATATTAAATCCTGCTTAATAAGAGGATAATGGATTCATTTTCACTTTTTCTTCAGCACCGCAGGATTTGCAATCCTGCGGAATTGGTTTTATAATCAAAATGAACACGCAGGATCATAGATCCTGCGATGCGAGCTCTGTGGCCCTCTTTGCCTTCTCCGTGAAGCCCCGACTATCCCTCGATACAATTCCAATAGCTTGTCGAGTGATTCCGATGAAATCGGAATAGTATCGAGACATGCGGAATCACTCGGGCCCCGTCGGGGCCTCTGTGACCTAGCCGTAGTAGTTCTTCTATTTATGGCTTTTATTGAGACTTTCTAAAAATTAATGAAAGCTTGAAAACTAAATCCAGAAGCCCTATCTTAAAGGAATGACTTTAATTAATTTTGCTAGATGAGTTACCTGGATCAGTTAAATCCCGCACAAAGAGACGCAGTTTTACATACAGAAGGCCCCTCAATGGTCATAGCCGGCGCCGGTTCTGGAAAAACAAGAGTACTTACTTTCCGCATTGCACACCTTATGCAAAAAGGTGTTGATCCTTTCAATATCCTCTCCCTTACCTTTACTAATAAGGCGGCTAGAGAAATGAAGAATCGTATCGCCAAGATCGTGGGTGAAGGGGAAGCCAAGAATCTTTGGATGGGAACCTTCCACTCTGTCTTCGCTAGAATCCTTAGAGCGGAATCTGAAAAGCTCCACTACCCTTCCAACTTTACTATATACGATACCCAGGATTCAAGATCCCTAATCAAATCCATTATTAAGGATATGGGCTTGGATGATAAAGTCTACAAACCTGCCATCGTGCTCAACCGCATCTCATCCGCCAAGAACAACCTCTTGAATGCCGCTGGCTATAATAACAACACCAATATTCAGGCTGAAGACCGACAAAGCGCCAAGCCTAAGATCGGAGAGATCTATAAGGCATATGAGCAAAGATGTTTTAAGTCGGCCGCTATGGACTTCGATGATCTGCTTTTTAAGACCAATATCTTATTAAGAGACTTTCCCGACATATTATATAAGTATCAGCATCGTTTCAAATACATATTGGTAGATGAGTATCAGGATACCAACTTCTCTCAATATCTTATTGTAAAGAAACTGGCCGCCCTTAATGAGAATGTCTGTGTGGTAGGTGATGATGCTCAAAGTATCTACGCTTTCCGCGGTGCCAACATCCAGAACATCCTCAACTTTCAAAGAGACTATCCCGACTGCAAGGTATTTAAGCTGGAGCAGAACTATCGCTCTACCAAGAACATCGTGAATGCCGCCAATAAGGTGATCGAAAAGAATAAGGATCAATTGGAGAAAGTGGTGTGGACAGATAATCAAGAGGGACAAAAGATCAAGGTGCACCATACGCTCACAGATAATGAGGAAGGAAACCTTGTGGCTAACAACATCATCGAGACCAAGATGAATGAGCAAGCCCGCAATCACGACTTCGCCATACTCTATCGCACCAATGCGCAGTCGCGTGCTATGGAGGAATCCCTCAGAAGGAAGGATATCCCTTATAGAATTTACGGCGGACTCTCTTTCTACCAGCGTAAAGAGATCAAAGACATTTTGGCCTATGCCAGAATGGCCATCAATCCAGATGATGAGGAAGCACTAAAGCGCGTGATCAATTATCCCGCCAGGGGAATCGGCAAAACCACATTGGATCGAATTGAATTCTTTGCCAATGAGCATGGGGTAAGCATGTGGAAAGTGATCAGCAGCGATCAGATCCATCAGATCCAGATCAATGCAGGAGCCAAGAACAAGATCGCTCACTTCGTTGAGATGATCAAGAATTTCGGCCGACTAGCCAAGCAGAAGAATGCCTATGAAGTGATGGAAGATATCGCTCGCACTTCCACCTTATTAAAGGACCTCTTTTCCGATAAGAGTCCGGAAGGTATTGCTCGATACGACAACATACAGGAATTACTGAATGGGGTACGCGAATTCGTAGAAGACACCGAACTTGAAGAATCGGGGAGTGATCTTGCAGAATTCATGAAGGATGTGGCCCTACTCACAGATGCTGATGAAAAGGATGATACCGATACCGACAAAGTATCTTTAATGACCATTCATGCGGCAAAAGGCTTGGAATTTCCCTATGTCTTTATCGTGGGATTGGAAGAAAACCTCTTCCCTTCTCAGATGTCGCTCAATTCCAGAGCGGATTTGGAGGAAGAAAGACGACTTTTTTACGTAGCTTTGACACGCGCCGAGAAAGCAGTTCAACTTTCCTATGCTGCCAGTCGCTATAAATGGGGTAACCTCATCTATTGCGAACCCAGCAGATTCATCGAAGAAATCGATGAGCAATTCTTAGATTACACTGAACCTGAGGAAGAAGGAGATGCTTTCGCAAACGCAAGAAGTAATTTCTTTGCTACCACAAAACAAACAAACAGCGGTAGCGGGCAATTTAAAAAAAGGGTATCCATGTCGACAGTGAAAAAGAAGAATGCCGATAGACCTTCCGAAAAAGTAGTTCCACCTCATAAGAAAATGGTGAGTGTGGATCAGGCTAAACGGAAAGTAGATCCTTCATTTGCCGCTAATGTCGATAAGATCGAGACCGGAATGCGCGTTGAGCATTTGCGCTTTGGAAAAGGCGAGGTTAAATCGATGGAAGGTACAGAGCCCAATAAGAAAGCCACTATAGTATTCGATAAAGTTGGTGAGAAGCAGCTATTGCTGAAGTTTGCTAAACTTAGAATTTTAAAGTAGAAGCCGGAAGCCAGATGCTGGAAGCCAGAAAATCAAGAATTATTTAGATATTAGATGTTAGAGTTTAGAAAGATTGTTAAATCCCAAAAAGCTCCTACTCTAAGCTCTAAAATCTAAACTCTAATATCTCAAGAAACAATCCATGAACTACAATACTAGTCGTCCGAAGATGATCATTCCAGAATACGGACGTCATATCCAGAAATTGATCGACCATGCCACTAAGCTGGAAGACAAGAAAGAGCGCAATGAAATGGCCACTGCCATTATTGATGTGATGGGACAATTAAATCCTCACCTTCGAGATGTTGAAGATTTCAATCACAAACTTTGGGATCACCTCTATATCATGTCTGATTTCAAATTGGATGTAGACTCTCCTTATCCTGTGCCAACGGCTGAGCATTTTCAATCAAAGCCGAACAAGCTTGATTATCCTAATCAGAACATTCGATTCAAACATTATGGTGGTGGAGTTGAAAAACTGATAGATGCGGCGGTTGAGATGGAAGATGGAGAAGAAAAAGACGCATTGCTTCTATCAATAGGCAACTTGATGAAGAAGCATTATGTGGCTTGGAGCAATAACTCTTGCGACGATAAACAGATCATTTCAGATATTAAGAGAATCTCAAGAGGCAAGATCGAATTGCCTGAAGATTTCGAATTGATCGATGTAAAAGAGATCAGCAATAGAGGCAACAACAATAAAGCGAAAGGAAGAAAGAAAGGAAAACGTAAATCATACAAACCGAAAAAGAAATACTAGCGAATACATATGGGAACATTTGAGATCAATGGAGGAAATCGATTAAAAGGTGACCTTCATCCGCAGGGAGCAAAAAACGAAGCACTTCAAATCCTCTGCGCCGTCTTACTTACACCAGAAATTGTCACTATAAAAAATGTTCCCGACATCATCGATGTCAACAAACTGATCGACCTGCTCAAAGATCTGGGCGTTAAAGTCAAAAAGGTCGACGACACCACCTACGAATTTCAAGCAGACGATATTGATATTGAATTCCTGAACACTGCGGAATTCAAAAAGAAAGGTGCAGGACTTAGAGGTTCAGTCATGATCCTAGGTCCACTACTCTCTCGCTTTGGCAAAGGATATATTCCTCGTCCTGGAGGAGACAAGATCGGTCGCCGCAGACTAGACACCCACTTTATTGGCTTTCAGAAGCTAGGCGCCAAATTCATCTATAACAAAGAAAGTAAGTTCTATAAGGTTGAAGCTTCAAACCTTCAAGGCACTTATATGCTTTTGGATGAAGCTTCGGTAACCGGTACAGCTAACATTGTAATGGCTGCTGTGCTGGCCAAAGGCAAGACCACTATCTACAATGCCGCTTGTGAACCATATTTGCAACAGCTGTGCAAGATGATGAATCGCATGGGTGCCAAGATCACTGGTATTGGCTCAAATATGCTACATGTTGAAGGAGTAGAATACCTCAGCGGATGTGAGCACTCCATTCTGCCCGACATGATCGAAATTGGCAGCTTCATCGGTTTGGCCGCTATGACGCAGTCGGAAATCACAATTAAGAATGTATCTTATCCAGACCTTGGAGTGATTCCGGATACCTTTAGAAAATTGGGAATCAAAATGGAGCTCAAAGGTGATGACCTTTATATTCCAGCCCAAGAGCATTACGAAGTAGAGACATTCATTGATGGGTCGATCATGACCATTTCAGATGCTCCATGGCCAGGTTTTACTCCCGACCTTTTAAGTATCATTCTGGTGGTAGCCACACAGGCAAAAGGATCTGTATTGGTTCATCAGAAGATGTTCGAGAGTAGATTGTTCTTTGTGGATAAGCTGATCGATATGGGAGCCCAGATCATCCTTTGCGATCCACACAGGGCTACGGTTATCGGGCTAGACCGCCAAACCAAGCTTCGCGGAATACAGATGACCTCACCTGATATTCGTGCTGGTGTATCACTATTGATCGCCGCTCTATCGGCCAAAGGAACCTCAATTATTCACAATATTGATCAGATCGATAGAGGCTATGCCAATATCGACAAACGTCTTAATGCGCTTGGTGCCGACATCAAAAGGGTATAATTGGAACTATTTTTGAGGTATGCACAATATGAAGACATTTAAACACATCCTTTTATTTTCATTTCTATTGATAGGGTTCTCCCTAATTGCCCAAGAGCAGAAAGAAGAACCCAAAGTTGGCCTAAACATAGGCAATAAAGCTCCAGAGCTTGTATTCAATGATCCAAATGGAAAAGCCATTGCGCTGTCGGACTTAAAGGGCAAGATGGTTTTGATCGATTTTTGGGCCAGCTGGTGCGGACCTTGTCGCAGAGAAAATCCAAATCTTGTAAAGGCCTATAAGAAGTTCAAGGACAAGGAATTTGAGAATGGAGAAGGATTTACAGTCTATTCTGTATCCCTTGATAAAAGTAAGGCAAGCTGGCAAAATGCCATCATGCAAGATCGTCTGGCATGGCCTTATCATGTGAGCGATCTGAAGTTCTGGCAATCTGAAGGTGCAGAGATCTACAAAGTCACATCAATCCCATCTTCCTTTCTAATTGATGGTGATGGCATCATTGTAGGAAAAGGAAACTCCTTAATGGGCGGCGGATTGGAAGCGCTTTTGGCGAATCTGCTTCGCTAGAGCCTAGAGCCTAGAGTCTAGAATCTAGACTCTCACATCTAGATTCTAATGAAAGTAATCTTTCATTCTCTCAAAAAACCCCTTATCATTCGCCGTAGGTTGCGGTTCGAAGTTTTTGGAATCTCTGAATTTCTCGATGGCTGCTTTTTCCTCTTTGCTAAGTTTTTGAGGTGTCCACACATTCACATTCACCAATTGATCACCGGTGCGGTAACCATTTATATCTGGAATACCTTTGTTTCTCAAGCGCAGTACCTTACCTCCTTGTGTACCCGGTTCTATTTTGATCTTGGCTTTCCCATTTACAGTTGGTACCATTACTTCAGTGCCTAGGATAGCATCTGCAAAGCTGATGTACAAGTCGAACAGAATGTTATTTCCGTCTCTCTTAAGTTGTGGATGCTCTTCTTCTTCAACCAATACGATCAAGTCGCCTGGCACACCATTACGAGCTCCCATATTCCCTTTTCCGGTAACTGAAAGCTGCATACCATCTTCTACACCGGCAGGAATCTTTAGTTCGATCGTTTCATCGTCTTTCACGATTCCATCGCCATGACAAGTATTACACTTATTGGTAATCGTCTTTCCTTCTCCACCACATTTAGGACAGGCAGAAACCGTTTGCATTTGGCCCAAGAAAGTATTGGTCACTCTGTTTACCTGTCCACTTCCATTACAAGTATCACAAGTACTGAAACCACTTCCGCCTTCTGCACCATTCCCTCCGCAAGTATTACACTTGACGTATTTCTTGACCTTGATCTTCTTCTCAACACCATTTACGATGTCTTTAAGGCTAAGTGTAACCTTCACACGAATATTGCTTCCGCGATTCACTCGGCGACCTCCTTGTCTGCCACCTCCGCCGCCAAAGCCAGAGAATCCGCCAAAGCCTGCACCGCCGAAAATATCTCCAAACTGAGAGAAGATATCATCCATGCTCATACCACCGCCGAAGCCGCCGCCACCGGCTGCTCCGCCCATACCGGCATGTCCGAAACGATCGTACTTAGCCTTTTTATTCTCATCGCTAAGCACCTCATAAGCTTCTGCGGCTTCTTTGAACTTCTCTTCCGCTTCCTTATCGTCGGGGTTCTTATCCGGGTGATATTTCAATGCCAGCTTGCGGTATGCTTTCTTGATATCCGCAGCTGCAGCATTCTTATCAACTCCTAATACTTCGTAATAATCTCTTTTCGCCATTTATTCCTAATTCTTCAGTCTAGGCTCCAGGTTCTAGACTCTAGATTCTACTGTCCAACGACAACTTTAGCGTAACGGATGACTTTATCTTTAAGCTTGTATCCTTTTTCCAGTTCATCCATAACCTTTCCTTTCTCTTTCTTGCTAGGGGCTGGAATTTGAGTCACCGCTTCGTGAATCTCACTATCGAACTCCTTACCAACAGATGACTCCATTGGCTCTGCACCATTTGATCTAAAGACTTGAAGCATCTTATTGTAGATAAGATCCACTCCCTGTTTTAAGCTATCTAGATCTCCGCCATCATCCATTGACTTTTTGGCACGTTCGAAGTCGTCCATGACAGGTAAAAGGCTCTTGAAAATATCCTCACCTGCCGTTTTGTACAACTCTAGTTTCTCTTTTTGAGTTCTTCTTCGGAAGTTCTCAAACTCTGAATACAGCCTTAGATACTTATCATTCAAGGCCTCCACTTCTTGCTTCAGCTTGTCTTCCTCACTTAGCTCTTCTTTATTAGTCTCTTGATTTTCAGAAGCTTTAACCTCTTGCTCTTGCTCCTCAACCTCTTGTTGTTTTGCCTCTTGCTCTTGGGCTGTTTGCTCCATATCTTTTTCTTCTTTATTCTCGCTCATAACTTCAATTTGATACCTAATTCTGGATACCGGATTTATAATCTGCTTATGCCACTCAATTCTTTTGCCAATCTGGCTTTCTTGACAAAATGACAGTTCCAATAATTTGAGCTCGATGCTCAAATTATTGGAAGTGCCTAAAGTGCGGCTATCCTTCTACGCTAAAGCTTCGAAGGACAAGGTGTGCGCTAGAGTGCAGCTAGAGTTGGGGGTTGGGAGTTGGAATGAGAGATGTGAGATATGGAATTAATCATTCACACATTAACCATTTACACATTGCTACATTGTTAAATCGTTACATCATCGAATCTACAATTCGTGAAACTGCAGGGCATACACGTGTATTCTTGGCTGTTAGATCCAAGATCTGATGCATGCGTTTGCGGTTGGTGTGGGGGTATTCGCGACAGGCCTTGGGTCGGGATTCATAGGCCATGCATTTATTGTCCTCCATTAAGAAAGGACAAGGGGAGCTTTTTAGGACTTGATCTCCGTCTTCATCTATCTTGAGATACTTATCGAAGAAATCAGAGGCCTTCATTTTGAAATGGCCTGACATACGTTCCACATCTTTATCGTAGAAAATGGGAGAGGTAGTCTTGCAGCAATTAGCGCAATCTAAGCAATCGATCTGTTCAAAAGCTTCTTCATGCGCACGATGGAATTGTTGATCGAGATCTTTTGGTGGATTCTTCTTGAGTTTATTGAAGAAGCGATTGATCAACTTGCGTTGACTCTTGGCTTTATCGAGATATGATTGGAGTTCTGCTTTCAATTTAAACTTACTAGCTGTGCCACAAAGGTGCTCAAAGGTTTCGCTAAGGTTCTCAAAGCGAGAATTCGTCTAGACTCTAGGCTCTAGATTCTAGGTTCTCAATTAGAATCATACATTTTATCCTGCTCCAGGATCTTGTCTTTCTTTTTGAAGTCGCTTTTGCTCTTCTTTACCCCTTCTTCTATATCCACATCGGGATAGTATTGCCAGCTTCCTCCTTCCCATCTAAAGGCATCGAAAGATAGATCAGGACCGTAGTATTCATATACGCCTTCAAATTCAGGTTCAGCGGGAGAAAGGTGATCCATGATGATGCGATCGTTTAGCTCATCATAGCTCAACTTCATGGTGGTTTGCGCTGAATAATCGTAGATCAGTCTATTCTGACGTTTTCCATTGATATTAAAGATAGGTTTACCGTATTCTATGCGTGGGACTTGATTCTCTTTTTTGAACTCCAAAACCTCTACTACTTTTCGATGTAAGAGTCGGTTAATCGGTGTCCACCCTAGAAGAGTGTAATGTATTTCACCAAACTTATCCTCAGTTTCAATTAAATCATAATACCATGCTCTAGGAACATTATTCTTGCAAAAGCAATAGACCGAGTCCTTTGAGTATTCGCTAATGGCCCGACTACCAATTGCACTTATAGTTGTATTCTTATAATCAGTTTCCTCATCAGGTAAGAATTCTTTACTAATATGCCCTCTTAAGATAAACTCTCCATTATCCAATGGAATGAAATAAGACACCACCCTTAAAGTAGAATCTGATGAGCGCAAATCACTAAAAAACTCAAGGGATGATAGATCTAATTCCGGTTTTAGATGAACTGCCGCACCAATTTGCCCTTCAAAGGAATGCAACATGGCTTGTCTAGCCTTTGGATGATCTTCCTCTAATAAGTCCTTCCAAGCTTTTTCAATCTTTTCCAAATCTGAGGATTGAGCTAACCCAGAAAATAATGTGAAAAAAAGTATAGATAGTATAGCAAGTTTCATTGCTGCAAAGTAACAATATTCACGCCGTATTGCTAACGAACCGCATCAGGTTGATTATTATTCAAAAAAATCATTTTACAATTCGGAGAAACTGAATAATAATGTTGTACTGTCAAAGTATCTGTTGCCCCAAATTGAAGTCCCTCCAACCTGACTATAAGCAGGCTATCTTCATAAAACGCATTCATACTTGTATAATACGTGCCTTCCCAGTCATTATTTTGTCCTTTCCCGCGATCACATTCGCGACAATCAATTTCATGTTCGTTATAGCATCCATTCATATTGAATCTGTAACCAGCCTTTTCTAAATAGCCACAAGCAGAATTAAAAGAATACTGAATCTTACCAGCTTCAATTTCAAAAAACCAAGAAAGCCATCTAATGCGACCCTCTTCATCAATCAAATCAGAAACCCCATCAATCTGACTCAGATCAGTGTCTCTAACTAACCTCTTTTGATCAAAATCATAGTTATTCAACATCAAAGTTTTACTCATTCGGCAACTTCTCATGATCTTTTCTCTAGGATTATCAGCTGCAAGAATAGCTTCCCATTGATTTTTGACTAATTCCAGATTTTGGGAATTGGAGGTGAGGAAAAAAAATGAGAGCAGTATGAGGAATAGAATTCTCATGATCGTTCCAAATTACGATAAAATGGAATATGAAGGTGAATTCAATGCTTTGGCTACTACACAGAGGAGCCCTGCACTTTGTTAGGGCTCACACAGAGATCACTGAGTCTAGATTCTAAACTCTAGTGCACTCTAGTTGCACTCCAAACTCTAGTGCACTCAGCGAAGCTGACTAATGCATCACATCCTTCTTCGCCAAAAGCGCTTCTTCGCTTTCGCGGACGTCTGGGTCGTCTACGCAGCAGTCGACCGGACAAACAGCGGCACATTGTGGCTCATCGTGGAAGCCCATGCATTCGGTGCATTTATCAGGCACGATGTAATAGAAGTCCATGCTGATCGGCTCTTGCTCAGCATCAGCATCCACTGAACTACCATCCATTCGTTTTACATCACCGCTCAGTGAAGTTCCATCTGAAAACCTCCACTCTTCTCCACCTTCGTAAATGGCGTTATTAGGACATTCGGGCTCGCAAGCTCCGCAGTTGATACATTCGTCGGTGATAATGATAGCCATGTTTGGTCGTTTTGTATGTGTAATTTTGCTCTTTCAACCCAAAGGGCTGCGCTTTGTTCAATTTACATAACAAAAGTAGCCGAAAATTTTAGGAGAAACATCCATTTGACCGAAGTGAAAAAACAATCTATTGTTGATAATCTGACTCAGCTAGGTCGATTCTTTGAATTGAGCCTAGATAATGAAGCTAAAAGCGAAGTTGAAGCACTGAATCCACTGCTGAAAAAGAGTCGTGAACTCATTGATACTGCCTATCAAAAGAATAGCTGGTTCACTCCGGAAGCTGTGCAGATATCCTATTCAGCATGGGCTAAAAGTTTGAGCAAAGATGCTGTTGAAAATTGGTTGGGCAATTACGAACTTAAAGAGAACAGCCATCCAAAGAAAGTTGGAGTGATCATGGCGGGAAATATCCCCATGGTAGGCATGCATGATGCCCTTTCTGTACTTGTAAGTGGAAATATTCTACACGCCAAACTATCCTCTAAGGATGAAGACTTAATGGCTTTGGTTCTAGATGCTTTATCGGCAATTGATAATGAATGGGCAAATCGAATCCATAGAGTGGATCAAATGAAAGAAGCCGATGTGTTTATTGCTACGGGTAACGACAATTCGGCTCGTTATTTCGAATACTACTTCAGAGATAAACCCAAGATCATTCGCAAGAACAGAACTGCTTTGGCTATTCTTAGTAATGATGCCCCTGAAGCTGAGATCGAAAAGCTGGCCGATGATGTATTCACTTATTTCGGATTGGGATGCAGAAATGTGACCAAGGTATACATTCCTCAAGATTTTGATCTAGATAGGCTCTTCAAGGCTTTCTATAAATACAAAGATGTAGTTCAACATAATCAATACGCCAATAATTACGATTACAATAAAGCGGTGTATTTAATGACTCAAGTTGAGCTTGTCGAGAATGGATTCTTATTGCTGAAGGAAGATGAAGGTATTCACTCTCCCCTTGGTGTGCTCTTCTACGAGCGATATAATGAGTTGAAGGATGTGGAGAAGAAACTGAAGTCGCTTGAGGATGAGATCCAAGTGGTGGTCTCCGACTTTGAGCATCCTGAATTTGAGAATCTTGGAAAGGCCCAGCAGCCGGAGCTTTGGGATTATGCTGATGGGGTTGATACGCTTCGATTTTTACTAGAAGCTTAGGTTTAAGAGTTTAGATATTAGTCCTTCGGCTGCGCTCAGGAACCAAGGTTAGCGTTTATAGTTTAGACAGAGGGTCATAAAATTAAAATGACATCCGCTTTAACCACAAGCCCGACTCTGTCGGGCCACAAAGGCGCTTCGCTTTGCACAGTGGACACGGCGGCATTACATTCCTAAATTCCGGCTATCGACTATTTTATCCTCCGTAGCCTTGGCGTAGGAGGACGGCCATCGGCCTCAAAATCTAGGTTCTAGACTCTAGGTTCTAGGTTCTCAAATAGGGACTATGCAGATGGGGTTGATACTTTAGATTTTCTTTTGAAAGCCTGATTCGAACTTCAATCTATATTAGTCAACTCATGTAGTTTTCCTTGAATTACGAATTGTCAATTACGAATTACGAATGGCAGCAGAAATCGAAATCAGCTCCATTGCCTTATATTATCATTCACTTTCTACTACAAAAGCCCCGATGGTTCCCGAGTGATTCCGCTCCGCGGAATTGTATCGAGGAACGGGGCTTCACCCCACCTAGGCTAAAGCTTCAGTGGGCAAGAAAGGCGCTTCGCTTTGCACAGTGGACACGGAGGCATTACTTTCCTAAATTCCGACTATCGACTATTTTATCCTCCGTAGCCTTGGCGTAGGAGGACGGCCATCGACCTCAAAATCTAGGTTCTAGACTCTAGGCTCTAGGTTCTCAATTAAGGAGTGAATTCATAAGCACCTAGATCCGGCATACCATCTGCTGTTCTAGAGTTACCTTCAATATCCAAAGGCACCACATTAGCTAGGTTTACATCTCCTAAATCGCGGGCGAGGGAGTTTTCGGAGAGAGAGAAATCCAGATTCGATGGGTCTTCGAAGATCATATTCGCCGGATTGCGAATGATATTCTTGAATTGGGTAGTGTCTGATGTGTTTTGTGTGGTTTTTAGGATCAGAGAGCGAAAATCGAGGTTTAGGGTTCCGTTATTGATGATCTCGGTCTCAAATTCATTTTCTAAATCTCCGTAGATGATCGAATTGTAGATTCCCACATTCGGTTCGCCAATTACTTGAGTGTTATTGGCAGTGACAAAGGAGTTCTGTATTAGGACGGAGGGTGTTTCTCTGGCTGCCTGAGCAAAATAGTTGGCAAAAGTGCAGTGGTAGAAATCGTAATTGCCAGCTGAACGAAGCACCATATTGTATTGTCCGCTATTGCTGATCACAAGGTTCTCAGCTCTAACATTGTAAATTGATGAGATCATACCAAAGCCTGAACAGTTCTCAATAATGGTATTGGTGATCAATAGGCTAGTTGGATCGTAAGGAGGATCATCAAATGGCAAGACTTCTGGCTGTAGCCCGATGAAGCCATTGCGAATTCGCGCATGATGTATCTCGTTCTGTCCGCCTTCATTGATCCAGATCCTATCCCATTGTCCTGGACGATTCACATAATTGGCATCCAATCGATCTCCTTGAAAAGTCACCGGCTCTGATGCTGTGCCCATCACTTTTAAGGTTCCACCTCTGTAAACCCACATTCCTCCATCTTGATGGAAATAGATCCTCGCTCCCGCCTCTATCGTGAGCACATCCAGGGAATCAATTGCGATGAATCCATAGATCACATAAGGCTTGTCTTTTGTCCAGGTCACATTTACCGGTGCTACGGTATCGCTACACGGACCGGTCAAGCAGGTAAAGTCGGGCAAATTTTGATTGAAGGAAGTTGGGGTAAAATATATGGCGTTTTGGCCCCATGCCACTAGATCCACATCCTGACGGTTGCCATTGGTGACGAATTCGATAAAATCAGTGATCACAAATGGATTATTCACATTGGTAGGATCGATCGTAGCCTCTATGAAGATAAACATGCTGTCTTCTCCGGCGATCTCCACATTTGAATGAGTTGGGCCGGGACTTCCATCCACATTGATCCTAAAAGCGGAGGCTTGTCCGCCATTCAATCGAATACTGCTGATGCGAATTCTTTCTTTATAGGGATTATAGACGCGAATATTTGCAGTAACTGTCCCCACAGAAGTGAAGACAGTATCAAAGCTCACTGAATCTGTTGAGAAACGCAGCTGCGCTGAGGGACTGTCGAAGATCTCCTCATCGGGGCGACAAGCAAACAGCAGCATAATGCCGCTAAATAATATGATCAAGCTTGATAAACGCATGGCTGCAAATATACTTAACCCAAGAAGCCTGCGCTTATTGTGCCTATTGCCATTTTTGCATTAATTCCAAGATCTCATTCTCAGTAGATCTCCCCTTGTCTTTGGCATACCAAAGTTGTATCTGTTTAGAGAATTCATCTTTGGTCATTTCCGGATCTGCCTTATAAGCAGCTAGTAAATGAGTAGGCTCAGTAGGTCTTGGGCCCCAACTACCTAGTACTTGATAATTATTGGCATCTACTGCAATGAGCATAGGAATAGAACGACCACCATTCGTAAGGAAACGATCCATCAAATCGAGATTCTCGTCCCTTAAAAGCAATTTCATCTCCACATTGGGGAAATGATTTTCCAGCTTTCCCAAAATGGGTATGATCTGAGCCGCATCTCCGCACCAACCTTCAGTGAGTACGATCCAATTGATCTTGCGATCTAATTTACTAGCGGCTTCAATGAATTCTGGAGAAGGATTGAAGGTTTTTGTAATCCGCTTCATGCGTTGCTGATTCAAGCCTGCATAATTGATCATATTTTCAGATTGATCATTACCAGTGGTCTTGCCCTCCGCGAAAAGCTTATCGAGCAATTCCACATACTCCGAATAGCTCATGGCCGAATCTAGATATTTCTGTTCAATTGTCTCTTGGCTCATTCCTTCAATTTTTCAGCAAAATTACATCCGAGCATCAATGAAATTGGTAACATTTGTGACAAATGCAAAGAAAGCTAACAACTACAAAAGACGGCTCACACAGTCTGTATCTGCCCGATATGGATGAACAGTATCATTCCATGCATGGCTCTATTGCCGAAGCTTTGGTGGTGTATATTGGGAATGGACTCCTTGAAAAAGCCAAAGAGCAATCGACTATCAAGGTCTTTGAGATGGGCTTTGGCACCGGGCTCAATGCCATGCTTTCTTGGATGGAAAGCAGAAAGAAAGCGTTGAAGCTGGAATATCTCTGCTTGGAAAAATATCCCTTGGAAGAAAAGGAATGGAAATCGCTCAACTTTGCCAAACAATCTGAATTCGATCAACAGAAGTTTGAAGATCTGCATCTAGCAAATTGGGGAGAATGGGTAGAAATGGATGAGTTCTTCAAGATCAAAAAGCTTCAAGATGATCTGCGGACGGTTGAATTGCCAAATGATATTGACCTCATTTACTTTGATGCCTTTGCGCCGGAAAAACAGCCTCATCTTTGGAAGAAGGAAGTCTTTGAGAAGATGTATGCATCCTTAAAACCAGCAGGTATCTTAACTACCTATTGTGTGAAGGGAGAGATTAGAAGAAGGTTGAAGGAGATCGGTTTTGAAATAGAGAAACTACCTGGGCCAGTTGGGGGGAAACGGGAGGTTTTGAGGGCGATAAAGAATTACGAATGATTAATTACGAATTGCAGCAGAATTTGAAATCAGCTCCATTGTCTGATTTTATCATTCGCTTTAACCACAAGCCCGCCAGCTGGCGGGCCGCAAAGAAGGCGCAAAGGGCGCAATGTTAGATTATCTTAAGCCAAAATATCAACGGTAAATAATTAGAATATTCATGTTTCCCGCAGATCTCGCAGATTCTCGCAGATTTAGCCTTCACATTTACACATTGCTACATCTGCAAATTGATACATTAACTTTTCAGATTTCTGATTTCAGATTTCAGATTTATTCTCCTACTCTACACCTTCAACCAACTCCTTAATAATCCTTTCCAAACTATAGCCTTCAGCTTCTGCTTTGTAGTTCAGTACGATTCTATGACGGAGGATGGCTTCTGCTACGGCCTTCACATCTTCGATGTCTGGTGAGTATTTACCGTGGAGGGCGGCATGACATTTAGCACCGATTACCAAGTATTGAGAGGCACGCGGACCGGCACCCCAGCTTAGGTATTCATTTACCAACTCACTGCTTCCCTCGCGATTAGGACGACTGGCAGCTGAGAGTTTTACCGCATATTCCATCACATTGTCGGGAACTGGAATCTTGCGGACTAGCTTCTGGAAATAGCTGATCTCTTCGCCGCTCATGATCTTTTTCAATTCCACCTCAGCACCGGTAGTGGTTGATCTTACGATCTCCAATTCATCAGCCAATTCTGGATAATCCAGCCAAATGCTGAACATGAATCTATCTAACTGAGCTTCCGGCAAAGGATAGGTTCCCTCCTGCTCAATTGGGTTTTGGGTTGCCAAAACAAAGAAAGGCTTGGGCAATTCATAAGTCTTTCCTCCTGTAGTAATGGCCTTTTCCTGCATAGATTCTAGCAATGCCGACTGGGTTTTAGGAGGTGTACGGTTGATCTCATCTGCCAGGATCAAATTGGCGAAGAGCGGACCGGGAATGAATTTGAAGTTTCTATGTTCATCGAGGATCTCAGAACCGATCAAATCGGAAGGCATAAGATCAGGAGTGAACTGCACACGGTTAAAGCTTAAACCCAAGACTTCCGAAATGGTATTTACCAAAAGCGTCTTAGCCAATCCGGGTACACCCACCAAAAGGCAATGGCCATTGCTAAAGATCGAGATCAATAGCTTTTCAACCACATCTTTTTGTCCTACGATCACTTTGCCAATCTCATTATTTAGAGTGGCAACCTTTTCTACCAGGGCATCAACAGCTTCTTTATCGGAATTGTAATTCATCTTATTGTGTGTCTTCATCTGCGAACTGCATCCAGTCTTGCTGAAACTCACAGTTCTTTAAATATTCTGGATCTAATTTAATATAGGTTTCCTGCATTGCGCGAGTCAACCATTCTTGCAGCACCTCTTGCTCTTTCTCAGCTCTGGCTGCACTTTTCACCTTTTGATAATCCGCTTCTAAACTCGCTCTATGAGGCTCAGTTCGCTTTTGCAATTTAACTAGCTTAAATCCGGCTTTCCCACCCGGCTCGGCCAATTGTACAATTTCTGACATCTCCCCCTCTTCTAGATTATCGATCACCAAAAATAGGGAAGGATCCAGATTGTCCATTGGGATCATACTTGAAGCATCATAAGGGTTGATGAGGAGTCCGCCATTGTTTCTGCTGTCTTCATCATCGGTAAACTTCTTAGCCGCTTGTTCAAAAGTAAGGCTGCCTTCATTGATCAGATCGGCTATACTATCCAGCTCTGATCTAGCTTTCTCCAAACCTACAGCATCCATCTGAGGGCGTATAAGAATATGACGAACATTCACTCTATCTCCTCTGCGTTCGATCAATTGAAGAATATGAAATCCATATCTCGTCTCAACAATCGGAGAAACTTGTCCGGCCTTCAACTTAAAAGCAGCAGCTCCAAACTCAGCTTCTACCTCTGCTCTACCTACAAAGCCAATCTCGCCACCTCTCACAGCTGAAGCTTTATCTTCTGAATACAAAACGGCTAAAGTGGAGAACTTTTCGCCATTCTCAACTCGCTCTTTGAACTCTCTCAATCGCGATTTTGCAGCTTGCTTAGCCTCTCTAGAAATTGGAGCGTACTTGATGATCTGGGCAATTTCAACTTCCGCATCGATCAATGGTAAACTGTCGGTTGGTATGCGATTGTAGAATTCTTCTACTTCTGCCGGAGTGACATTTACATCTGAGGTAAGCTCGCCCTGCATGCTTTGCACCATCAAATTCTCGAAAAGCGCATCTCGCATCCTGTTTTTGATATCGCTAATGCTCTCCCCATAAACTTCTTCCATTCGCTCTTCGGAACCAAGTTGGGCGATGAAATGCCTTAACCTACGGTTCATTTCAGCTTCTACCTGATCATCTGTAACCTCAAGACTATCTACCTTAGCTTGGTTGAGTAACATTTTTGTAAAAAGCACTTCCTCAAGTACTTCACACCTTGAATTATCTGTGATCACCGCACCCGATTGATTCAGACTGTTGAATTTCGTCTCTACTTCAAATTTGGTAACGATCTCATTGCCCACTACGCCAATAACTTCATCTAGCACAACCTTCTTTTGAGCTGAAATGCTAAATGAAATAGCAAAAAGGGAACATATCAATACCGACTTAGCGATATACTTCATATCTATTTTTCAAATTTCCTTCTTCAAAGATCTGTTTGCGCACATCTTCTAAGAGTTTCAAACGTCTTTGATTCTTAATGATTGCCTTGATCTGATCAGAAACATAACTCACCGGAGCAGTTTCTCCCCTAAGTTTCATATCAAAGAGGTCTAAGTATATTGTATTCAGACTATCGCTCAAGGAATTTTGTCCTTTCCTCACATCATTGTATTGCAACTGACGATCGGGCAAATAGTTCGATAAGGTGCTCAAAGGGACCCATTCAGAAGTATCCAAGGCACACTTTTCTGCGAAGCTTGTGCAGTAATCCACTAGATTGTAAATCGCAGTAGAATCCCTTCCAAACAGCCAATATTTGACTGAATCCTGATTTGGAGCGGCATTGCGCACCATTACCATGCGCATTTGGAAGATCACCTCCCTCAACTCAAAATTCTCTTTATTATTCTGATAGTAAACTTCGATCTGATCAGCGCTGATATTCGTATCCAGCTTTTGACGAAGAAGTTGATTCTCGTATGCGTAAATAATGAGTGATCTGCGGTAATTCTCGAGCTGCTTTTCAAAATTCACATCTTCTTCAGGTAAATTCTGAAGTGCCTTTTGCAATAGCAATTGCTCCTTGATCCACTTATCGATATAGTTGGCCGTAAATTGAGCAGAATCCTCTGTCTTGGCTCCTGCCATACCTTCTATATCTTCCAAGTAGAGATATTTATCTCCTACTCTGGCTACCGCATTCTCTTCTTCGTTATTCTGAAAGAGTTGACAGGATGATAAGACCGACAAAAATGTCAGTAAGAGTAAAAAGGATCTTATTTGAGGAGAAAAAATCAATTCAATTCTGTCTTCAATTTATCGAGCAATTCCTGATTCACAGAATACTCATACTTCTGGCGAAGCGCTTCAATCCATTCTGCCTCTAACTGCTCTTGATAGTCTGAGATGATCAAACCTCTAGCTTCATTGAGCTTCTTTGTATCAGCCTTAAGCACATCTTTTACATGAACCAAGATAATACGACCGTTCTTTGGGAACTCATACACACCCTTCTTCCACTTCACCTCTTTGAGAATTGGATTATCCTTCATTTCGTATTTCTTCTGCTCGTAGCGCAAGTTCAATTGAGAACTTTCATTTACGATCTTCATGATCGTATCCGGACTCAGACCTTTATTGATCAGCTCTTTTACCTGATTGCTGATCTCTTGATCTTTAAGGGTGTAAATTACGGCATCCAATCGTTTTTCCCAGCGATAATCTCCTTTATTCGCTTCATAGAAGGCTTCCAAACCAGCAGTATCGTTTGAGGCCTTAGACCAAACCAATTCATCTGTTAGGTTGAATAAAAGAATCCCATCGTGATACTCCTCAACTAATGCTTTGAATTCAGGAAACTCCTTTTCAAGCTGCTGATCCTTGTAGTTGAGTATCTCTCTTTCCTTGAAGGATTGGTAACGCTGATTGATCAATACTCTTAAGTCCATCTTGCGACTCCCTCTTTGGGTTTGATCTAGAAACTGAGCAAAATCAGCTTGAGTAAGTTCTCTATCGCCAATGCTAAACATCAACTTATCCATTCCCTCTGTTGCAGCTACATTCCATGCATTGGCAAAGTATGAACTATCGATCACCTTATAAAAATCAGCTAGAACTTTCGGATTCTCTTCAAATCCGTACTCACTTTTAATACGCTTGATCACAGCCACCTGACCAAGATTCGATCTGCCGTCTTTGCGTACTTTCTTATCGATCACATTTTCGATCTGCTCATAAGAGCCCATCTCATCCTTCTTGATGCGCTTTACAATGTGCCAACCCAAACGAGTTTGAAAAGGCTCAGAGATATCGCCATCTTTCTCTAATGCAAATGCCGCAGCTTCGAATTCAGGCATCATCTTACCCACTCCGAAGATTGGCAACACACCACCATTCTTGGCAGAACGCGTATCATCTGAGAATTTTCCAGCCATAGTCTCAAAAGGAGTTCCATCTTGGATTTCCTGATAGATTTCTTTGATCTTGCCTTCAGGATCGCTCACTTTAGAGATCTCAGGGTCTGTAGAGATCAAGATATGAGCAACTGTCCATTCGCCGCTATTCGGACGACGGTCGTTCACTTTCAAAAGGTGATAGCCAAAACGAGTTTTCACAACCTCTGATACTTCACCCACTTTGGTTTCATAAGCAGCACTTTCAAAAGGATATACCATTGCAAAGGCAGTGAAATATCCCAGATCACCTTTATTGTTCTTCACAGAAGGATCCTCAGAATATTGCATTGCCATAGTTTCGAATGGCTCACCTCTATCTAAGCGCTTCTTCACTTTCAGGATCTTCTTATATGCTTCCAATGTATCTTCAGGAGCATCTGTTGGAGAAGATTTGATCATGATATGAGAAACCTTTACTTCCTCTTGTAGTCTTTTATAAGCTTCTTGCTTCAACTCCTCTATCATTCCATCAGCGGTGAGGTAAGGCTGAGCCAATTGCTTGCGATAGCCGGCCAACTCTTCTACAAACACCTCATTGGTATCTAATCCAAGAGCCTCAGCTTCCATTACCTTAAGCTTGAAGTTAATGTAGAGCTCCAGATACTCATCTACACTGCTTTTTTCAACCATTTCCCCGCTGTTGTTCTTCAGGTATACTCTTTTGAATTCAGCTGGACTCACTTGTTCATCACCAATGGTGATAAGGGCCTCTTGGGCGTTGACTTGAGTAAAGGTTAATAGGACTGATAAGGTTAAGAGAAGATTTTTCATTGGAGTAAAAATGTTTTTTAGATGTTAGACTTTAGAGTTTAGATAAGAGTCATTCATATTACACAACTGTCTAGATTCTAGGTTCTAGATTCTAGACTCCAAACTACCTACTATAATTCGGTGCCTCTCTGGTTATAGAAATATCATGCGGATGACTTTCGCGCATACCGGCGGCGGTAATTTTAATAAAACGAGCATTGGTTTTCAGCAATTCAATGTTCTTACAACCGCAATAACCCATACCAGCGCGAATACCACCGATCATTTGATATACCACTTCACTTAGTGAACCTTTGAAAGGCACTCTACCGCTAATCCCTTCCGGAACCAGCTTTTTAATATCATCTTCCATATCTTGGAAATAACGGTCTTTAGAACCTTTTTGCATGGCCTCCAAAGATCCCATTCCACGATAAGCTTTGAATTTTCTTCCTTCGTAGATGATGGTTTCACCTGGCGACTCCTCCACTCCGGCAAAAAGCGAGCCAGCCATAGCAGTGTCTGCTCCAGCAGCCAATGCTTTTACAATATCACCGGTAAATCTCAATCCACCATCGGCAATAATTGGAATATTTTTTCCCTTCAAGGCATCAGCTACCATCATTACAGCAGAGAATTGGGGAACTCCCACACCGGCGATCACTCTGGTTGTGCAGATAGATCCTGGACCTATACCCACTTTAATGGCATCGGCACCAGCCTCAGCTAATGCAAGAGCCGCTTCAGCAGTAGCGATATTACCTACTACTACATCTATACTATCGAATTTGGCTTTTACTTTCTTCAGGGTTTCAATAACGCCTTTAGAGTGACCGTGAGCTGTATCGATGATCACCGCATCCACACCTACAGCTTCCAAAGCGCTAATACGCTCCATTACATCTGCAGTTACACCAACAGCAGCAGCTACTCTTAAACGACCGTACTCATCTTTACATGCATTCGGTCTTTCTTTGATCTTGATGATATCTCTGTAGGTGATCAAGCCCATTAGCTTATTATCCTTATCCACTACAGGGAGCTTCTCGATCTTATATTGTTGAAGGATCTCTTCGGCTTTGCTCAGGTCGGTACCTTTGCTCACTGTAACCAAATTATCCTTGCTCATCACCTCTTTCACATCGCGATTCATGTCTTTCTGGAAGCGCAGATCACGGTTGGTGACAATACCTTGCAATTTATTTTCCTTATCCACTACCGGAATACCTCCGATGCTATTCTCTTTCATCAAATTCAAGGCATCCATCACAGTGGCATCCATGTGAAGTGTGATAGGATCCTGGATCATACCACTCTCTGAACGCTTCACCTTGCGCACTTCAGCAGCTTGCTGCTCAATGCTCATATTCTTGTGCAGCACGCCAATTCCACCTTCACCTGCAATTGCAATTGCAAGAGCTGATTCGGTAACGGTATCCATTGCCGCAGAAACAATAGGCGTATTCAAACGGATATTTCGCGAAAATTGAGAGCTAATATCCACCTCTCTCGGCATCACTTCAGAATAATCAGGAACAAGGAGAACATCGTCGTAGGTAAGGCCTTCAGGCAAAAAACGATTGTTGGAAGAATCCTCTTTCATAGGGCTGAATTTTGGAGAGCAAAAATAAGCATTATAGGCGGGGAAGGTGTTAATGAAAATTAAAAATGCCTAGCTGTTTGTAGACAATGCCATCGCTCGGACTACAAGTCCGAGCGAGCGTCGTGCATCGCAGGATTTGCAATCCTGCGAGGGCCTTTATAAACAAAAGAGATTTCCGCAGGATTTGCAATCCTGCGGAGCAATACAGACACAAACAACAACTAAAGCCGCTTGCGCAGATACAAACAAAAACTAAAGCCGCTTGCGCGGACATGCTGTCCGTGCAACGGCTTTAACAAAAAAAAGGGGATTGCGAAAGCAATCCCCTTTTCATTATTCAATTGACAATTATTATTTGATCAAGGTTACTGTACCTTTTCTTCGGTGTTCGTTACCGTAGGCATCAACGAATCTGATGGTGTAGACATAAGAACCGAGTGGAGCATCTTCTCCATTCACTGTTCCGTCCCATCCTTTATTGATGTCGCGGCTTTCGTAGATCAACTCACCCCAACGATTGTAAATCATCATTTCAAATAGGGTGAAGTCGAAGAACTGTCCACTAGGACCGAAGTATTTGTTCACTCCATTTGGAGAGAAGGCATTCGGCACATAGAATAGTGGCTCTTGAACTACACAAACTTCGTTAGAGTTCGAGATCCCTTGTTCAACTGCTCCAGCATAAGCTGGGTTTACAGGACCTTGAACAGCCTCTATTCTGTAGCAGTACTTACCTACATCATAGATGTTATCATATACATCATCAACATATACCTGAACATCTTCTCCACTAGCAGGTACTGTAGTGAGCAGCTCAACAGCTGGCACTCCATCTACTCCTCTGTAGATATTGTAGAAGGCCACAGCGCTATCCCAACCTTGATATTCATTCCAGCTCAACACATTCGTCAATGCTTCATTATCCGCATTTACCGTTAAGTGTATACTGTTACCTGCATTTGAGGTATCAATAGGGTTACCACATTCATTCTCGATAAGGATGTTGTAGTAGTACGCCTGAGTACCTGTTTTAACCGCATTATCAATAATGGTCACATGCGAAGTATCAGGATCACCATCGATTCTTCTAATTGGAACAAGATCCATTGGGTTATCACCTCTGTACAATCTCATACCGGCAATATCAATTAAGGTATCGCGATAAAGATCCAATTGGATCGCTCCACCAGGAGTAATGTTCACATTCGACAGATAGTTGAATGCTGGAACTGCACCCCAAACGGCTCTGGCAGAATCCCATCCTGAGATGGCCTCGATGCCATTGGTACCAGTAGGACGAGCAATTACTCTATATCCATAAAGTCCATTCTCGCGATCTACTTTCACACTAAATGTTGTATCAGTCGTAGTACCTTTTTCCTCAGCGATAGCCCATCCAACTTGAACTCCACCTTGAACCGCTGGTATAAGCTCTTCAATAGTGTATTCAACCTGATTAGGACTTTGGAAATAATAATATCCATTCCAGCTCAAGTTCATAGTAGAATCACATTCTACAAAGTCGATATCTAATACTATGTTCTTATGATAATCGAACTGACTGAAGTTCACCGCTCTTCTTCCACAAGCATCGATAGATTGTGCTGACCAGTAGAATGAGGTGTCAGTTGCTGGCTTTTGGGCATAAGGGATTGTCACTATGTTATCATCCCATAAAACCGTATTCAATTCATCATTTTGACCAGTATTTTGATCTAAAGTGAAGAACAATAGTGAATCGATATCATCAGAAGGTCTTTCTATCCAATTGATAATAATATCTCCTTCAAGGTCAATCACATCAACAAAGTTTCCACTTCCTGGAGGAAATTGAGCTTGACCAATGATACGCTCATTACTCACTGAAACTAATCTCTGTGGTCCAGGAGGGATTTGATCGATGATTCTAGCCGTATCTGGTCTAGAACGGTTGATACAACCCATCAATTCATCCGACTTGGAGATCCAGTAGTTACCAATGGTATCACAGATGGTCAAGTTGGCATCATCGATGATGGAGTTTGGATCTGCATCCTCAACTCTACCCATAATTGCAGGGAAGAAGTAATTGGTAAGACCGTATCCTTTACCGATGAATTCAGCAGTATTCGAGCTCACACCCGTACCTGTCCAGGTAATCTGTACTCTCTTATTTGAGTCGCCCACTATAGCTGTAGCTGTTGGCTCTATCAAATTGATCGTAGCATAAGGTGCTTCTTCTGTTCCGGAACATCCAGAGATCGAAGTTGCTCTGAACTGATATGAGTTGATTCTCGCATCAATTCCACCGATGAATAAACTATCTGTATCCTGTGGAAGGGTAACAGAGTTTGGCAAGTCTACCCAGTTACCACCAGTCTGGCGATACTGGAACTTATAACTGATCCAGTTTCCTGTTGTATCAAATCCTCTGGCAGGAGTTGATGGCAAGAAGCTCAATCCAACAGTACCATCATCATACACATAAGAACATCTAAGTTCTGGTGCAGCTACCACTTCATAGGTACGGATGTTACCCACTGAAACTTGATGTTCAGCAGAGATGATCACCGCTTGTTCCTGATCATAAGCCACCACTTTATAGATAAAGTCGGCATTTGCTCTAATAGGCATTGAAGCAGTAAGGGTGTTGGCATTGGTAATTGTTCTCACCAATTCCCAGTTTGAATAGGCAGGAGCACCTGCATCTCTATCTCTGCGATAGATTCTATATCCTCTTACTCCATTTGGGAAACCTGTTGGCTTGATCCAGCTCAGGTCATATACACCCGCACATGGATCTGCAGGGAATCCTCCGGTAGGAATAAAGGTTTGATAGACTGCAGAATTTGCTCTGGTATTACTATCACATTCATCCAAACCTTGGATCACGATGTTTGCTGGGTTCAGCTGATAGTTCTGATTAGTGAGTGTTAGCTCATAAGTTGGCTTTATGATGCTTCCAAGAAGATTTCCCGGAGCAATTGTACCATCAAAGAATCTAAACTCACCAGTAGTACCCGCAGCACCGGCATCGATCTTCATATACAGGTCGCCATTGGCCAATACTTCAAGCGTATCGAACTTAGGTTTTGGGATAAAACCTGGATTTACCATAAACAAGGTATCCAAAGTTGTAAAGGTGCTAAAGATCAGGGTATCTAGGGTATCCTGACGAGGAGCTGTACCCTTCTTATAGGTAATAACCGTATCTCTGGCCTCTACTCTAAAGGCGATAAAGCCGCTACAAGTAGTGGTAGTCAGATCAAGGCTAGTAGCATAAGTAGAACCTCTCAACAACCATTTATCGGCATTGTCGTGACCGCTGTATACACCAGGAGTCGCACCAAATGTCACCGAATCATTAGAGTATACATAGTAACGCGTTGGCGATACATACTCGAAGTACGGATGGTTGAAAGAGTTCGTTGGCTTCGCTCTGTTCCAGCTAAGTGTAGCTTTAGAACGAACCGGCTGAGGTGCAGCACCAGAAGGCGTAGCGGTTAATTCCATTACCCTTGCAGGCTGAGACCAGATTGAAGGAACATCCTTTGTACAACCTGAGATCGACTGCATACGGATATAGAAGTCCTTATTCTGTACAGGTCTGAAGATATCCGACAAGTTAGGATTACCAGGCTGTGGTACATAGACTGAAGGAATAGTTGCTCTCCTATCTTGCTGGTATCTTCTCTCATTGGTATCTAAGAACTGATAAAGGGCAGGGTTTGGTGGGAAACCATCATTAGGGGTGATGAATTCCACTCTATATTTTACAAAACCATTGGCCGAATCGAGCGGTGGCACCCATTGGTAGGCAATACTACCATCGAGGTTCACAGAAACACCCTTCATGATCGGCTGCAATAGCGGAATAGGGTCTTTCACTCGAATGGTGATCGTAGGATAGTTAATACCCGGGATCGGACAGTGGTCGTCATAGGTTCTCATAACGAAGTTGTAAATACCCACATTTTGTCCGGGTACACCAGTACCAACGGTGGCAATGTGGTGACAACGCGTATCCCAAACGAATTCCGTTGCAATACCGGCATATCCACTAATTTCATATCTAGGTGGTTCTGCTATACCGTTAAATACGGGGTCTTGGTTTTGAAGATAGGCACAACGCTCATCTTCACCAGGAGGTGCATTATAATAACAGAAATCGACTGTTTGCAGGTTACGCGAGAACATGAAACCCGCAGGTTCCACTGTAATTCTTTGTAGGCCAGGTATCCCTGGAGAAATATCCAGATCCTGAGCCTGGAAAGGCACTCTAACCGGCTGTCCGGCAGTAATTTCTTCTACAACTCCATCAGCCGAATCACCATCGATATAGATCGCAGGCGGACGGTTGATTTGTCCGTTCGTCAATCTTGGACAATCAAAGAACACGAAAGGAATCTCACGGAAAACAGAAGCGATCACTCTACCCTCACGATAAGCATCTACACGAACAACAGTAAGGTAGTCGAGAGTAAGTGGAGATCCAGAATAAACTGCCATTTTGATCTGACCGGTAATTGGGTCTAGAGTAGCAGGAATGTTTTGTGGATTGAAAGACTGGTTAGGAGTTGGGTTGTTAAAGTTATAACCAGAACGATAAGGAACAGGCTGTGGAGCAGCAGGAGGAGAATTATATGTTCTATCCCAGCTGTACACCAATGAGTCAAGGTCCTTATCAATAGCGGTGTGGTTGTAAGTAAACTCATACCCTCTACAAAGCATATTAGTAGGAAGGGCCAAGAATTCAGGAGAAGAGTCCTTACAAGGATTCGTATTGCTGTTTTGCTTATCAGAATACATGATCGCTCTAAGCATCATGGTACCGGTAGTAGCAAGGTTTGTAACGTTTGGACGACAACAAGGCTGTACCAAATAGAATTTCCAACCACCTGCAGGCGGTGTACCGCTCAGTTTGATCGGATCAGATTGGAAAAAGAACTGTTGAATCGCACCCTCATCTGCATTACCGCAGCTGATTGTTTGTCCACCAGGCTTACAAGTAGGTGAAGTATCACCAAAGCGGTTGTTGATCCAAGTATTTGAATCCGGCTTAAGGATAATACTAGAGATCGTAGAGTTAGTCACCGATCTTGGCAGTGGGTTACCTACAATTTGCAGTGTTTTATTATCGAATGGGTAAGGGATACCCGTACAATCGCGGAATACTTTGGCGAAGAAAACGAAGTTTCCATTACCGAGACATTCCCAGCGAATTTCACCTCCCAAAACGTGGGAAGCCTTTACTGCTCCTTGCGAAGCGAATACGAGAGCTAGTATTAAAAGTAACTTTTTCATGATTATAATTTTTCCTGAATTTCAGGTGTATGACGCAGATTTCTGCGATGGTTGCCTTAGCGGAACTCAAATTTCGCGAAAAAGTTTGGGAATGTGAAGAAATAAGGGTTTGCGAAATTTGGATGCCAGAAGCCGGAAGACAGAGGCCGGAAGAATTTTGAATGTGTGAATGTTCAATGCGTCGCCCTGAGCGAAGTCGAAGGGTGTGAATAAGAGTCATTCACAATTCACAATTACTGGAACTAGCCTAGCGAACCTTTGCGAGCGCGAAGCGCCTTGGTGAATCCTTGCGTTACAGCTTAGTAATGGCCGGTAAAGAAGTTGGGAGTGCAGCTAATCCTTCTTTGCTACAGCTTCGAAGGACAAGGAGTGCGCTAAAGTTGGTTGGAGATAGGTTTGGCCCCTCGACTGAGTTTATCCTGAGCCAAGTCGAAGGACTCGGGGTGACAAGTAAGGAGTAAGGATTGAGGGTAAAAGAGTATTGGTTAGCCGGTCTCTCGATACTATCCAGATAAATCGGGACAACGACAAGCGATAATTGAATGGAAACTAATTCAAGTAAATTTAAGTATGCCATCTTCGATCTACGTCCTCAATCCTCTTAAACGAAACTCCACAATGCAAGCAGAATAGTATTATCATCAGAAAATTCTGCTAAATCCACCAATACTAACCTCTATTTTATAATTTGGCTATCAATTTAATAGCAAAGAATGAAAGTACTCATCCTAGCAGGAGGTTTTGGAAGTCGGATTTCTGAGGAAACAACCCTCAAGCCAAAGCCCATGGTAGAAATCGGAGGAATGCCAATACTCTGGCATATCATGAAGATCTACTCTCACTACGGTTTTAACGACTTTGTAATACTTTTAGGATACAAAGGCTATGTGATCAAGGAGTATTTCTCGAATTACTTTTTACATCAGTCGGATGTAACCATTGACCTCTCTTCAAATAAAATGGAAGTCCATAACAATAGTTCAGAACCTTGGAAGGTGACCTTGATCGATACAGGACTCAACACCATGACCGGTGGAAGAATAAAAAGAGCGAAAGATCATATAGGCAATGAGCCTTTTATGCTCACTTATGGGGATGGAGTTGCCAATGTTGATCTGAATGAACTGAATAAGTTTCACAAAGAGCATGGCAAATTGATCAGCATGACATCCGTTCAACCAGCAGGAAGATTTGGCGCTTTAGATATTCAAGAAAATGATCGTGTTGCCACCTTTATTGAGAAACCAAAAGGTGAAGGCAATTGGATCAATGGCGGATTCTTTGTTTGTCAGCCCGAAGTCCTGGATTACATCGACGGAGATCAAAACGTATTTGAAAGGGAGCCTCTGGAAAAACTGGCTAAAGATGGGGAACTATACACCTATAAACATCATGGCTTTTGGCAGTGTATGGACACCATGCGCGACAGAAATCATTTGAATGAAGCCTGGGATAGCAATAAAGCAGCCTGGAAAATCTGGTAAGTATGTTCAATAACTTTTATAAAGATAAGAAAGTACTGGTCACCGGAAATACAGGTTTCAAAGGCTCTTGGCTAAGTCTATGGCTTAAGCAAATGGGTGCAGTAGTATACGGCATATCCGATCGTATTCCCACCAAGCCCTCCCTATTTGAGATCTTGAATCTGGAAAGAAGTTCCAATCACACTTTTGAAGACATCCGCAATCTGGATGCACTCAAGTCAATCATTAAAGCAATTGCACCGGATATCATCTTTCATTTGGCAGCCCAGCCAATTGTAAAGCTTTCTTATGATGATCCAATCGATACTTTTTCCACCAATGTAATGGGGACAGCTCATATGCTGGAAGCGGCTAGAGAATTGAAAAACCAATGCCTGTTCATCTCAATCACTAGCGACAAATGCTACGATAATCAAGAATGGGAATGGGGGTACAGAGAAAATGATGCTCTTGGAGGAAAAGATCCTTACAGCGCTTCCAAGGCAGCAGCTGAGATCACTATTCGATCCTATTATGAATCCTTCTTTAAAAAAGATGAGTCCAACATTAAGCTTTGTTCGGTAAGAGCAGGGAATGTAATAGGTGGTGGCGACTGGGCAGATAGTCGTTTAATTCCCGATATCTACAGAGCCTGGTCGGAGAAAGAAAGTGTGCACATTCGCAGTCCGCACTCCACCCGTCCTTGGCAACATGTGCTGGAACCATTGAGCGGATATTTAAGTCTGGCTCAACATCTTTCAGAGAAGCCTCAGTTAAATGGCATGGCTTTCAATTTCGGTCCGAATGCCAATCAAAATCATTCCGTACTTGACGTATTGAATGAATTGGAGAAATACTGGAGCAATGACGGACAAAAAGAGCTCTTTAGCATACAGGAGAATTCAGATTTTCATGAGGCCGGTTTATTGAAATTGAATTGCGATCGGGCTTTGCATGAATTACAATGGAGACCGACATTGGAATTTGAGTCTACCTTAGCGATGACCGCCAAATGGTACAATCAGTATTATAATGAGAGCGAGAGTGATATGATTGCTTTTTCTCAGAAGCAGATCGAGTCTTATGTAGAAGCAGCTAAAAAGCAAGGAATTCCATGGGCGAAATAGTGGAGCAAATGCAGGGCATCACACTAACTCCTCTAAAGATCATTGAAGGAGATGCAGGAAAGGTGATGCATGCCTTAAAGGCCAATGAGGAAAGCTTTAGCGAATTTGGTGAGGCATATTTCTCGACGGTTGAACAGGGCAAGATCAAAGGCTGGAAGAAGCATACAAAGATGATCTCGAACTTGCTGGTTGTTCAGGGAGAAGTGCAGTTTGTGTTCTACGACGATAGAGAAGGCAGTGCGACCAAGGGAAAGTACTTTTCCATCAAGCTATCCCCTTCTGTGAATTATCAAAGACTAACTGCAGAGCCAGGCTTATGGATGGCCTTTAAGGGCATAGGAGAAGGAGAGAATATGTTGCTGAATGTGTCTAGCATAGTCCACGACCCTGAAGAAGCAATGAGTAAGCCATTGGGAGAGTCTGAAATTAAGTTTCCCGAATAAGATGGAGGCCAAAACCATACTTCTTACAGGCGGTTTAGGCTATGTTGGCGGACGCTTATCCAAATACTTCGCCGATCAAGGACATAAGGTGATCGCTTTAAGTCGAAATAAAACAGTAGACTACCCCAATATTCAAGTCAACAGTAATACAGATGTATTAAAGGCCGGTCTATTAGATGATCATAAAGTTGATGTGCTCATACATTTGGCTTCACCCAATGAAATTGAATTCGAGAAAAACCCTGATCACTGCAAAGAAGTCCATCAAAAGGGAACAATCGAATGGCTAGAATGGGCAAAAAGCAAGACCGTAGGTCAATTCATTTACTTCTCTACAGTGCATGTATATGCTAGGCCATTAGTCGGGGAGTTCAATGAAAACTCCCTTTGCAATCCTCAGCATCCCTACTCCATCTCGCATAAAAATGTCGAGGAGCATGTATTGAATTACCAAAAGGACCATGAATTGAATGTGAAGGTGGTTCGACTATCAAACTCATTTGGTTTTCCAGCTTTTCCCACTTCCAATCGTTGGACCCTATTTATCAATGACCTCTGCAAGCAAGCTGTTGAAACAGCGAAAATAGAAATCCGCTCGAATCCACTTCAGCAGCGCGACTTTATCAGTCTATCAAATGTGTGCACCGCAGTTGAGTCCATTATACAGTCAAAAGGAAAAGACTCCCCAATCTACAACCTCAGCAGCGGTCATTCGACTACCTTATTGGAAATGGCAGAAAGGATCAAATCAATTGCTGAGAAAAAACTTGGTAAAGAAATTCCATTGATCTTCGATAAGCAAAAGATGCAGGAATCAGGTGAAGTCGAGATCAGTAATGAAAAACTAAGGTCGATTGGCTGGGAGTTGGATCAAGTCCATTTTGAGATGGAAATTGAGAAGACAGTTGAATTCTTAGTTAAGAGTACATAAAGTTAAGTTTGGAGTAAGGATTAAGGGGTAAGGATTAAGGAGTATTGGTTAGCTATAAACAGTTTGATATTTTATTATGTGAGGAGACCTTGAGAACCCTAGTGAAACCTTAGCGAACCTTTGTGTAATAGCTATAGGGCGATGACCAACAGCCGATGTCCGGTTAAGAATTGAGAACATAAACTCCGTGGGACTCTGAGAATAACCTGCCGGCAGGCAGGCTCCGTGAAACTCTGTGGCACAGCTACTAATGCTTGTCTCGATACATCCCGATAAATCGGGACACTCGACAAGCGGTAATTGATAAGTAATCTTAGGTCTGGACACTTCGGCTTCGCTCAGTGCGACGCTCTGGTTTCTGGACTCTGGATTCCGAATACGAAAGCATTCATAAACGATTTTCTCTATATTAGTGCCTTTCTAACCAAACAGGTAAATCTGTAAAACAGATTTTTTGCACAAGATGAAAAAACTCGCATTTCTATTTATTCTATTTCTAGGGCTAAGCGGTATAAGTCGCGCCCAATACAGTATGGACTTTGGTTTAAATCTAGGTGGATCCACCTATATGGGTGATATAGATGAGCCAGGTGATGATTATGCATTACCAATCAATCTACTCCCAAGAGGTTCTAGATATAATATCGGTTTATTCTATAGATTCAATTTCACCAAGAATATCGCCGCTCGCATAGGAGCACATTGGGTAAGGGTTGCAGGAGACGATGGCTTGTCGGATGATGCCTATAATATGGGTAGAAACCTGAGCTTTAGGACAGATATCTATGAATTTACACTCCAAGGAGAATATGCCTGGTGGGTGAGGAATGAGATTGGCAACAATTCAAATGTCGATTTTAGAGCAGATGTGCATGGTGGAATTGGATACATGATTTTCAACCCTCAAGGCGAACTCCAAAGTGAATGGTACGACCTACGACTATTAGCAACGGAAGGGATTGAAAATGAATACAATAGAGGAAGCTTAATCATTCCGGCGGGATTAGGTTTTAGCTGGACATTTAATAAAAAGATCAGGCTTGGTATGGATTTTAACTATCGATACACCTTTACTGATTATTTAGATGATGTGAGCACAGATTATGCATATGCCACTGAATTACCTTATTTAGAATCAATAGCATTTGCAAATAGAAGTGGTGAAGCCTACGAAAGCGGAAATGAAAACTTACCAGACCCAAGTATCTATGAGCCCGGTCAAGACAGAGGCAATCCAGATGATAACGACAGCTATATATTGATCCAATTCAAAATAGCTTATGTGATCAATTTGGAAGGTAGTGGATTTTCAAAGCCGAGACATAGGAAGTTGATCAAGGGGAGAAGGTAGGTAATTGAGGCCGAGGCCGAAGACCGAGGTCGGCATTTGGATTCGAAATACCGCCGTGTCCTCCGTGCCTAGCGCAGCGCCTTTGTGAAGCCCCGACTACGTAGGGGCTTTTGTGGTTAAATCAAATGGTAGTTAGTTGTTCTGCTTCTAATTGCTCCTTTCGAGAGTTCTTCGGCAGGCTGAAGAACCACCTCAAGCAGCGGCATTATCTATGCTTGTTAAATTGTATACTTCAAAATCCAGCCTCTAGCTTCTGGCTTCCAGCCTCCTGAGAAAAGTCTTTTCTCTTTAATCTTTGTTCTTTGTTCTCTCCCTAGACCTTCCTCTATAAACCATTTTCATTACTTTAGCACAAATTCTAACTTTTTACGCAATAAGAACGTAGAGAGCTAGAACAGATTTATATCTTTGCATAGATGAAAAAGCTAGCATTTCTTTTCTTATTGATATTGGGAATAAGCNGAGTANCACGCGCCCAATACAGCATGGACTTTGGATTAAACTTAGGAGGCTCTACTTATATAGGAGAGATTGGCAATCCTGGGATTACTGAAGATATTGAGAATCCATTCCCACTTCACATTGTTCCTAGACAAGCAAGATACAATGTAGGGATGTTCTATCGCTATAATTTCACTAGGAATATCGCAGCTCGTTTTGAAGCCAATTGGGTAAGAGTTGCTGGAGCTGATAGTCTCTCTGATGATCCTGCACGAATAGGCAGAAATCTCAGTTTCAGAACCGATATTGCTGAATTCTCATTACAAGCTGAATATGCATTCTTAGTGATGAATGACATAGCACGTAGATCCAGAGTTGATTTTAGAGCAGATGTACATGCGGGAATTGGCTATATGCTCTATTACCCAAAAGCTCAATTGGATGACAAATGGTATAGTTTACGTCCATTGGCTACTGAAGGAATTGAGAATGAATATGGAACAGGTAGTTTAATCGTTCCAATTGGTGCTGGCTTTAGCTGGACTTTTGGTAAGAAGATAAGAGCGGGTATGGATTTCACCTATCGCTTTACTTTCACAGATTATATAGACGATGTGAGTACTGATTATGCATATCCAACAGAATTACCATATTTAGAGTCTTTTAGCTTTGCAAATCGCAGTGCAGAAGCATTCGGCAGAGGGAATCCAGATCTACCCGATCCAGGATTCTACAACCCTGGCTCTAGAAGAGGTAACCCAGAAACCAATGATGGCTATTTTATGATACAGTTCAAGGTTTCATATGTGATCAATCTGCAGAATAGCTTTTATAAGGCGAGGTATAAGAGTATTATTAATCGTCGTCGTAAGAGAACGAAGTTCTAGGATGCTGCATCGCTAAAGCTCTGCAGGAAGCTAGAAGCTAGAGGCTGGAAGCTTGATTTCGAGCTTAGTAACAATCTACATTTTATAGATCTGAGATATTTCATAGATAAGATTAATATCTTTATACTATGAAAAAGCTGGTTTTATTGCTTTTAGTTGTGTTAGGGTCTAATGGCCTTGTCAAGGCTCAATATAGTATGGACTTTGGTCTAAACTTGGGAGGTTCTACCTATGTTGGGGAAATAGGAGATCCGGGAGAAACTGATGATATAGAGAATCCATTTCCTTTTTATATCATCCCAAGAGCAGCCAGATATAATGTAGGGCTTTTCTATCGATTCAATATCAATCGCAATATTGCTGCTCGCTTTGAAGTCAATTGGGTAAGGGTTGCTGGTGCAGATAGCCTTTCAACAGAACCTTCCCGAATTGGCCGAAATCTCAGCTTTAGAACCGATATCTATGAATTCTCATTACAAGGAGAATATGCCTGGTTAACCAGAGATGATTTAGGACGTGGCGGTAATGTTGACTTCAGAGCAGATGCACATGCCGGAATTGGCTATATGTGGTTCAATCCCATGGGGCAATTGAATGGAGAATGGTACAATCTTCGTCCGCTCGCCACAGAAGGATTAGACAACCAATATAAAAAGGGAAGTCTAATCATTCCAATAGGAGCAGGAGTGAGTTGGATCTTTAATGATAAGCTGCGAGTTGGTATGGATCTAACTTACCGATTCACATTCACAGACTATATAGACGATATTAGCACAGACTATGCCTTTCAAGATGAACTGCCTTATGTAGAATCCTATGCCTTTTCGAATCGAAGTGCTGAAGTATATTCAACAGAAAATCAAGACCTTCCAGATCCAAGCTATTATAAAGCAGGTGAAGTTCGTGGAAATCCTGAGACCAATGACGGCTACTTTATGGTGCAGTTTAAGGTTTCCTATGTATTGGAGTTAGGAAATCAGTATTCAAGGTATAAGTCAAAAAGGAGAAGAGGAAGGTATTAGTATAATTCCTGCCAAGGGCAGAAATTATTGAAGCTGGAATCCGGAAGCCGGAAGCCAGACAATTAATATAGATGAATAAAGCTTAATTAGAGATACTGAATAAGCTTCCTGAGTGGTTTAAATGTAAGAGTATGAATTCCGGGTTTCAATCCATTTACAGTCCATGCCCTGCGGTCTTCTCTATTGGCTTTAAGACGATTAAGAAGGCTCGCATTACTCATCCCTCCAACTCTCATCTTTACAATGTATCTGGGTAAGTAAGCGGCATTGAGTTTATGCTTATATAGCATACGCAGCATCAATTCATAATCAGCAGCTGATTTGAATTCGAGATTAAAGCCTCCGTATTTTTCATAAGCTTCCTTTCTCAAGAAGAATGCAGGATGTGGCGGCATCCATCCATGCTTGAATTTCTCGCGTTTATATACGCCTGATCTCCATTTTCTTATAACCTTATCGGTGTTTTTATTATCGACGTAATATAGATCCGCATAGCCGGACTCGTACCCCGGACTCGAACTCATTGCAGTAACCATATCACTAACGACATGTTCATCCACATAAAAATCATCCGAGTTCAGCATCCCGATTACATCCCCAGAAGCCATCCCAATTCCCTTATTCAAGGCATCGTACATTCCCTGATCGGGCTCTGAAATAATCTTGGAAATCTGGCTCTGAAATTGATTGATGATCTCTAAGCTTTTATCGCTTGATTTTCCATCGATCACGATATATTCCAGATTTGGATAATCTTGGCCAAGCACTGATTCTATGGTGTTGGCAATAGTTTGTGCGGCATTAAAACAGACTGTTATAATTGTAACCTTAGGATTCAATGATGCGCTCTTTTACTTTAACTGCAGGGTTTCCTTGGTAAATTGAATACTCATCGGTATTTGCTGTCAGCACAGAACCTGCAGTTAGAATTGAATGGGAATGCATTCTAACTCCTGGTGCAACAATACTTTTTGCGCCTACCCATGAGCCATTCTCCAAATGAATAGGCTTAACAATTAGATCAAAACTCATCTTCTTAAAATCGTGATTGCCACATAATAGAAAAGCCCCTTGTGATAGACAAACATGGTCTTCAATACTTACTTCAGCAAGATTATCTATCCACACCTCTTCTCCTATCCAACAGTGATTGCCAATGGTCAGCTTCCAGGGATATTTGATATTTACGCCCGGTTTAATGTTACACCCCTTGCCCACTTTTGCTCCGAACATCTTAAGCAAAAGCACTTTCAATGAGGAGCTTGGCAACCAATACGACTGAAAAAAGAGTCGATTCGTATAATACCAAAGGAAGCGCTTGAATAGAGAAGCACCAGGTTTATACCAGTCGTTATTGTATTTAGAGAGATCTACCTTATTCATCTAGAGCAAATAAAGCCATAGAGGCCTCAATTAGCGACGAATTTACGATATTCTGCTTGGCGTATTCAAAGGCAGCAGCACACATTTTTTGATAAGCTTCATCCTTCATCTCGTAAATCTGGGTAATCCTCTCTTCCCATTCCTCCCTATTTGCTAGACTTAAATCGAAACCAATCTGCCTCTCCTCTAATTCTCGCCATGGAGTTTGATCAGAGATCAATACTGGTCTTCCTTGAGACAAAGTCTCCGCAATCACATGGCCATAATTCTCATGCAATGTTGGAAGCACCAAGAAATGATACTTTGAGATCATTTCAGGTATTGCTTGAGGGTGAATTTCTCCGCTATAGCTAACTCTTGGGTCCTGATCGACTATTGGTTTGCATTGTTCCCAATGTCCATCCTTTTCAATTGGACCATAAATATCTAAGGATAAGTTAGTCAGTTCAGGTAGCTTCTTTAATATTTCAAGAAGGAATAGTAGGTTTTTCTTTTTTGAAATTCTGGAAAGGAAAAACAATCTAATCTGACCGTCTGACTTTCTGAAAGTCTTATAATCTGGCTGAAGGGGAGTCGCCAAATTTGAAGCAATACGAATCATCTTCGCTTCAGCCAATCCCTCTTGCTCAATCTCTCTAAACTCTTGCTGTGTTGTGGCGTGCCAATAAGTTCCCTTATCAAACAATAAGCTTTTTGATCCTGCTAAAAACACTTTCTTCTTCATTGGCTTTATACTCAAAGCCCCCTTCCCTAACATTCCTCTAGGCGCAATCATCTGTTTTACACCTAACTTCTTTAGTGCTCGATAAGGCTTAAGAGTGAAATTCTTGGAGAACAAGCTATTGTAATATGCCCAATCAGGGTGAATCTCCTTGACCATCTCCTTATATACAGAGGTCTTCTGCCGCTCCAGACTCAAATAGATCACTTTATATCCATCCTTCTCTATCCATTGATCCAGTTCTAATGGAGCAGCATCCTCAATTGCTACATTTTCATATTGATTCATTAATTCATTAACCAATGTTCCGTCTATATCCCGATCCCCCGTCACAATAAAGAAGTCAACTTCATCCTTCAAGTTCTGAATCAGATTAAAAACCGACTTTACCGGTCCACCAGCTTTAAAGGCCGGATAAAACCAATCGATGAAGATGAGGATTTTAATATTCAAAAGTTATTCCTTTTTAGGAAGGGCGAAGCTTCGACTATTTTACGCATTCAATTGCTACCGCTTTGTTGAATCTACCCTTTTCTTCAACAAGCTTGAACATCTCATCCTGCGAATCATTAAAGCTACAATTCCTGATAATTTTAAACCCAGCTTTTCTGAGTTCTGCTGCCAATGAATATTGATCCCACATCCAGAGATGATTGGAATTACCAAAAAATGACTTAATCAAACCCCTTAAGCCCTTCGGTCTTTGTTTAAAACCCAAAAGGGTTAGCTCCATAAAATCGAAACTTGCGTTTTCGCTTTTTTCATTGAGCCCATTTACATATTCTCTTGCAGCCCACTCTAGATCCGGAACAATACATCTAAAGATCCCGCCTTCCTTTAGGATATCAAATGTGTTATTTAAGGCTGCCCTAAATTCATTTAATGCAAGATGTTCTAAAGTGTGAGAGCAATATACCCCATCACATGAATTATGGGCTATGGGCAATCCCTTGATGATATCACCGTATTTTACGTTGCTCGGAAAAACCACATTAAGCTTTGGCTTAATCAAAGACCCGAGAATGGGCATTTTTTGAATTTTTAAGGTAGGAGAAGCATCAAAGTTTATCCATTCTTTTGGGGCAGATAAACCACAACCATATTGAACGTATCTTCTTTTTTCCATTTGTAAGTTTTTATTCACTTTCGAGCTCTTCATATAGTGCCATATATTTCTTAGTAATCAATTCAGCCTTAAACCGCTCTATGTTTTTAAGCCCTTTCTTGATTAGCTCTTCTCGCAATTCTCTATTATTTATTAGCTTTTGTATTCCATTACGAATGGATTCTACGGAGAAAGGGTCAACATATAGGCCCCCTTCTCCAGCCACTTCAGGCATTGAAGAAAGATCTGAAGTTAAAACCACCCTTCCTACGGCTTGTGCTTCAAGTATAGGAAGACCAAAACCCTCGTAGGTGGATACGAAAGCTAACATATCACACTCTTGATAAAGGTTTTGCATTTGGTCTCTAGTTAATCCCGATTTAAGTGTAAAATCTATCCCACTATCCAGTAAAATAGATTCAAGTGCCGATTCAACTTTCCCTAGGATAGTTAAATGGCAATTTATTCCTCGTAATGCCTGGATCAACCTATTAAGATTCTTATTTTTTTTAGTCCCAATGTGCAGGATTCGGGGTTTTTCTTCATTGAATTCAATTGAGGAATATTTCAGCGGTAAACTAAGTGTGTTATGTATTACTCTAATATCATTTTGTTTGGGAAACAATTCTCTGAGCTCCTGCTTACTAAATTCTGAGATGGTTGTGACCCTATTGGCATTTCTTATGGGAATTTCAAACCAGAGTTTTTGGAACAACCACTTTTTTATTCCCCTCTTTCGCTTTAGCGACTCAAGGTCGTGAATGGTAAGTATTGCCTTTTTAAACGGATACCAAAGTAAGTAATGATCATGGCCACTTATATGGATTAGATCAGCCTTCAATCTTAGCAGAAAGAGGATATTTTTTAATCGTTTTAATATGCCCATGCTTGCGTGTGGCAATTCTACTTTACCAATTTTAAGATAAGGTAAAAGTGTATCAAAGGCATTCTCAATACTATGAAAATCTGACAATCGCTTTCGAAAGACTAAAACCCTATTCATATTGCATTCTTTTATTTAAAAGAAGATCCATTCCCAACAAAGATGAACCAAACTGAATGAAAATGAAAAACAAGAAAGACTTAATCAAATGGTTGAAAATTTTAATGAAGTCTGTTTCTGCCTTTACCACCTGAAAGAAGAAGAAGATCAGCCACAAGAGAATTAGAGGGGATCCGCCAGCGATAATGTTCTGCAGCATTTTAATGAATATGGCTAAAAATAAGCCATAAATCAACATGGCCAGCCAGCCTCCAACTTGCCCGTAATTGGCGTAAAATTCACCAATAACAGAAAGCCCCATGGAAGTACCCCGGGTAATATCAATACCGGTGATCTTACGAAAATTGATCAGGGCATCATTGGCCCCTTTCTTATTGGGGAAAAGAAAACGAGGCAATACGGCTGCTTCAATTGATTCCATAATCGTCTTCCCTTGCAGATATTCTTGATTATGTGGCACATTATCCATGATTTTGGAAATGATCCAACCCTGATTCAAGCGGGTATTAATGGTGGTCTGTTCCTCTAATTCCGCATTTTTATTCAATTGTACAGTGTTCACTACCGGATTGGCTGGAGCAAACTCTGCCTCCAAGACACTGAAAAATGCTTCTATGGGATTTGCATTTTTATTGCTTTCCCAAATGATCTCCCGATAGTCTCCTTTGACCAATTGCAGGGTATATAAACTAAATAGGCCAAACAGCAGAACCCCGATTTTTAGCCTCATTTTCGTCCGTTCTGAAAACAGGAAAAAGAGCAGGAAAGCTGCAGTAATGATCAGATCATGAAATAATCCAGAGCCTAGTGAAAAAAGAAAAAAGAAGCCAATGGAAATGATAAATAGCTGCCATTTTTTATTTGGAAAGAGGATCATGAAATGGATCACGGCCACATAGATCAATAAATTCGTCAGGTAAAAAATAAATGCCACTGCCGGTAATCTGACAATCTTTGAAATCATGAAACTGAGCAGGCCAATAGTCAGTAAGAAATAAGCAAGTCTTTTGGCAGCCGTTCTATTTTTTTGCATGAAGCGTTTTACAGCTATTATACTCAGGTTTGAACGAATGAGCTTCAGCCCAAGATAGAAGAAAATTACCCCGGGAACGATGTAGGTCATATAGGTATCCTCATCCACATACATATAATATTTATAGTGCACTTTCCCAATGTTATAGCCAATCTTAGCACCAACTATCCATTGAAATGAGGCAATTAGAGTAATGAACTCTTTAATAGGAACTACCTTCCCCAACTTATCGGTGAATTCTAAAAGGATGTAAACACTAAATGCTATACCCAAAGAAGTGATAAATAAATAATTAAATCCGATCAAACAGATCAGCAAGCTTAAAACCGCCAGAAAAAAAGATGTTGGAAAAAATTTCACGAATTTTTTATGCTATTCTTGAACTAAACCTTTTTCATGAACTGTTTAGTTTATTTTAAATGCTAAAATAAAAGACTATTCTAAGATTAATTACTAGAATGTAAATCTACATTTTATGACTATCATCAATTGAATGCTCCAAAGCTTTCTTTATATCTAAATGGATTAAGCCCGAAGCCTGATCAGTTTCATTTCATGCTAATCTATTGATACGGCCACTTCACATATTAAGGACCTACTTATTAATTTTCAGGTTTCCATATCGCATATCAAGAGATTAAGATTAGGGAGCTGAAAATTCGCAATTGTTAGAATACTATACTTTCTTCTTCAGAAACTCTTTAAAAGACTGAACATTTCTTCCATAAGAATATGTTGCATTTTTCTCTTCAATGGCTGATTTCCTTTGCTTGAGAAATTCCGGATTTGAATTATGCTCGATCATTTTAGCCATAGCTTCCTGCAAGGTTTTGATATCTGCTGTAGGGTAAATTAAACCACTATATTCATTGATCAAATCCGGACCACAACCGCATGCCTCAGAAACAATAGCCGGCAAGCCGGCAGCAAAGGCTTCATTGACTACTAAACCCCAGGTTTCTTCATAATTGGAACTCAGAATCAAACAATCGGCAGCTGCATAAATCTTCCTCAATTCACTTTGATTCTTGAACCCCAGGAACTTTATCTGCTCGATTCCTTCCGCTGCTTTCTTAGACACCTCCAATAACTCTCCACTGCCAATCATCTGCAACTCCATTTGAACAGAATGCTTATCACCTATCAATAATTTAATAGCTTCTATTACATCTAAGGGTCGCTTTTTGGGAATGAACTTAGCCACCCAGACAAAGATGAAAGTATTTAGATATTTGCCTTGATCAAACTTCCAAAATTCCTGATCCACCGCATGGGGTGAAAAGATGATCTTTTCCTCAGCTACCCCATAATAGCGCAGATATTCTCGATTGCGCTGACCTACGGATAAAAAAGCATCGTATTGATTCAAAAAAAAAGGATAATACAGTCTTTTAACCAGCTTTTTCCATACCGCTAGATTAGGATCGAGCTGAGAATCACCCCTTACTCCAATAGGTATTTTATGCTCTTTTGAATATGCTAGAGCCTGCCGGTACATCTTCAAATGCCAGCCAAAACAGACTACATGAGTAGCTCTATACTCCTTTAATTTAACCCCTATTGTAGGAGTATCACATCCTTTATAGTGGGCTGAAGAAGGCCGGACGGCAATATTCTTCAAAAACTCATATTCATAGCCCTTTAAAAGATCGATATCCCACTGAAAGGCTTTTCCAAAACCATCTTTGCCCTGCTGCTTAGGGTCAGGTTGAAAAGCATAAAACACCTTCAGTTCTATTTCCTTACTTAAACATGCAAACAAAGGGGAGTAATACTGAACCGGGTGGGATAGAATTATTGCCAAACGAGTCATAAGCCTCTAATAATGATAATTCAACAATTTAATTTCTCTTGCTGAAAAAACATCTATTTTCTGCTTGCTCTCTTCGTCAAATAGTGATTTGTAATCTTTTACTTTCCTCATTCCACCTTTTGCTTTTTTTCCAGGCAGTTCTATTGGCTTATCCAATCCCAATGTTTCGCTTACAATTTTTAATGAAGATTCAATTTCCTCAAATTTGAAAAGTTCATCAACAGCCAATGCTCCATCTATTGTGTAGGCATCATAGGAGTTAAGATATCTAATATCAGGACTTTGGATAAAGCTCTTAAAATCTTTGTATTTCTTCTCACCACCGAAATAGAAATAAAGAGAAAGTGCTTTATCATAGGGGTTCCTGTCATAGGTGAATTTATAATATTCTTCCCATATTTTCTTGCCCAAAAACTTTCTTGCTTCTGCAGCCGAAATATGGTTGTAAAATTCGATTCGTTTTCTATGTCTGAACATTTGATAAAACTCATACGAGCCATAACGGTTAAAGGGCACTTTATAGTTTTGTGGCGAGACTCCTCCAAATTCTTTTCGCAATTGCTCATCAACCCTTGTTATTGGTGTAATAACATCATCCTTACCGCATACTTTACTCAATCCAATCTCGATTGAAGTTCCTGCAGTTTTCCTGGTTTTGATGAATATAAACTTATGCTTATGAGAAACTATCATTTTAGCTATGGCTTATTATTTGGTTCATTTTTTCTACCAATTTTGAGGCACTTTCTTTGGCGGAATAGGATTCTAGTCCTGCATAATTGGGGTTCCAGCTGTTCTTATCTCCCAAAAAGAACTCAATCACCTTCTCCTTCATTGTAGAAATAAGCTCTTCTGCTTTCATTCCTTCTGAATAGGTGGTTAAAAAATCAGTGGCTGAAATTTCATTCAAAATTTCAACAGCTGAGCTTTCTTGATGAAAGACCGTAAAAACCGGTTTTTTACTTAAAACCGATTGAAAGGTCTTAGACGCAGTATAATGCTTTTCAGTACTTCCTAATACAAATACCCCATCCGCCTGATTTAGAAAGTAAAGAATATGTAAAAAAGGAAATCTTTCATTCTTTTCTGTTACAAAATCCCCAATTCCAAACTCTTCGGCATACTCCCTGATCTGTTTACCCGGGTAGGTTCCGGTTCCCAGAAAGTACAACTTCTTTTTATCCGACCATTTACCCTCTTCTTTTAACTTTTGAATACAAGTGAACAGGCATTTAAGAAAAAGGTGAGACTTAGGTAAAAAAGCTCCTGCGTAAACAAAAGCTTCCTCTTCTTCAATCCACGGCAATTCCACATTTTCCAATTTTATTTGATGATCTTGAGGATCAAAACCATAAGGCATACCTAAGTGGATGATCTTTCTATTGGAGAAATTTCTTTTAAGAACCGGTTCATAATAAGCCTTATCCACTCCACTGATCAGGGCAGCCTTTGAAACAGCGAAAGGCTCCATGACCCGCGCTACAAGATTGCTAATGTATGCCTTGCTCATAAAACGTCCCAGTACATCTCTCGGCTTCACCCAGGGATCAATATAATCTATTCCATATGGCACATTAAACTTTTTCCATAAGCCCGGAAGCATAAGTGTAGTGTAATAAGAGGGAATTGGCGTCCAAATAAAATTGATTTCTCTTTGATTGAGTATTTCGATGGCCTTCTTCCTCATTTGGAAAAAAGCCCTTAACCCTATGTCTCCGACCAGTCTTTTGCGTTTGGCTTTGAAGGCTTTCACCTTAATTACCTCAGTAGTATCGTTAACCGTTTGCAGAAAATCATGGTCCGGTTTCTCTTCATAATAATCTTCGTGAACCGTCAAAACGATCGGATTCCAACCCATTTCTCTCAAAAAGTTACTGATCAATCGAGGTCGGTGCACGCCTGCCAAATTTGATGGAGGCCAATGCGGATATATGATGAGTATGTTTTTCACAGCATAGCGGGCATAAGGTTAGACATCTCTTTATGGTAATCGAAGGATTTCGAAAATTCAAATCTGGATTCCTTCATTTCCCGAATATGATCTTTCCTATCAATCAACTTCTTTAACAATAAGCCTAAGTTTTCACTATTCTGAGCAGTTAAACTACCTAACTGAGGGTATTGATCAAAGAATTCTTTATGCCCAAGTGTATCCGTTGCCAAAACATATAACCCGCTTTGAATGTAAGCAAAGAGTTTATTTGCAAGGCAAATGTCCTTATTAAGATCCACATTACTCTTTTCAAGCAACAATCCTATATCATAATCAGCCAGCATTCTGTGCAATTCGATTTGAGGAAGTGGTGAAATTATCTCTACCGCTTTACCTGCGATTCTTTCTTCAAAGTATGAAGGATTCATATTTCCCACTAAGGTTAAGGAGATCTGATCTTTAAATCGGTCAAAATTATCCAGGATCAGATCCAATCCTCTTCCATCTGTGATATTCTGAGAAAACCAGATCAATCTTAATGGTTCTTTCCGCTCTGATTTTTTCGGTTTGGCGAACTCAGATTGAAAAAAGGAATTATTCACAGTTAATACTTCTTTCCCATTCAATAGTGATTCCGTTTCCCTAGCAATTAAAGGAGAGGCAGCAGTTATGAATTTTGCTGAAGGCAAAATAGTTCTCATTATTCGATAGCGACGTTTCTTTTCCCATTCAGGTTGAATGTGTATAACCTCTCCTGGATGAAAGTCCTCTACATCAAATGAAAAAGTTTTAAAATTTTGTTTGGCAAAAAAATATGAAGGAAATAATGCTCCTAAGGTATGCGCCTCAATGTGATCAAACTTAAATTCTTCATCCTTGAGAGTTTGAAATAACTGCCAGCATCTCTTAGAGGAAGCAAAGGCTAGTAATCTTATAGAAAGCAATGATGGAAGAATATATGAAAGTACACGATTTACTAGGCTGGCTTTCAACCAAAAAGCTAGATCTTGTCGTCCGGCCGGAATATTCACGATATCCAATTGGTACTTGTCAACAATTTGATTATCAAGTTGGTCGGACCAATCACCCATTCTAAAGGCAATGATCTTGCATTTATTTCCTTTATCTTGCCAGAATAGACATGACTTCAGCAAACGGGGGTTCGTTGAAATACTCGCAGTTGTGAGAAATAAAATTTTTGAATCAGTCAAAGTCTGAAGTAAAATGAAGAAGAAGCGAGATTAAGTCCATTTTACTCTCGCAATCGCAACCATCTCTCAATATTGAATCTTGACATCTGATAAAGCCAAATAAATGGAATAATTAATCTCATTTTATAATGAATCACCTCCCATTTAATTTCACCAAAACCAACTGGGGATAAAATTCTTAAATTGGGTTTGTAATAGCAAGATTTTAATGAATAAGTCTTTAAGATCCCGATAAGCTCCTTTTTTGTTTTTGGTAAAATCCATTCCTGATCCTGAATTTCCGTGATCAATCTCTGATCCAAATGCAAACTTAATTCCAGCCGTTTCATATAATCGATACTTGAAACGGAGTTTTTAGACCATCGATTGTACACAGAGAATAATCCAGGCACATATGCGAAAGAAGCACCATAGATGGCGGCCAGGTTGAAGTATTCTCTATCCTGGCCAACTTTCCTTTTAGGATTCCAGCCTTTTATTTGATCTAACTTTTCAGCGACTTTCCTCCTCATTAAATAACTGTGAGGGGGCTGCCAATCATCTAAAATTAGAGTTTTTAAGTATGAAGCAGATGGTTTTGAAATAACTACTTCTTCCCTTTGCTTCTCACCATTCTCATAGAAGTCCATTCTCCAATCAGAATAGACTATGTCTATATCTTCATTCATACTCAGAAACTCTATTTGAGAAGAAAGTTTCTCAGGGAGTAGAATGTCATCACTATCCAACCATTGTATAAAATCTCCTTTTGCCTTTGAAAATCCAAAGTTTCTAGCCAGATTACCTCCTTTTTTCGGATTCTGAAAAATGAAAACCTCACTTGGGTGTTTTGCTTGAAAGCTCTTTAGAATCTTCCATGAGCTATCTGTAGACTGGTCATCTACAACAATAATTTCCTTTTCAAAAGTGCCATTTTGTTCTAAACAGCTATTCAAACAAGTGCTTAACCAAGCCTCGTTGTTGAAGTTTGGAATTATTATAGAAACTAAATGCATTTAATTGATCATTGTAAATTGCACGTTAAAAACTCAGTATCAATCCTATAATGACCATTCTTTAAATTTACAATTTGTAATCTCTTTAAATTTTTTTATATCCTCTTTTAGAATGGATTCAATTCTCAATATCAAATCAGGTGAAAGATCGATTTGACGAATTGACTTCTTGCCAACATCATTTTTTTCAATAAAAGTGTAAATGTCATTTTTAAAATTAGAAGGAAAAGCCTTTCTAAAAAATGAAGGAACAAATGACCCTCCTTTTAGATTTCTGAGCCATCTAGAATCTACCTTTTTTTCTTTTGAGACATTTTTTGCTTTTAAATTTAAAAAAGCTTCATCTCCCATTTCTTCGAGATTTAAGAATCTGAATATTTCATTTAGCTCTTTCTCAGGTGATGTTAATAAGCCTTCAAAACAAACAAAATGAAAATTTTCCTTAGGAAACAAATTCATATATGGTACTATTTGATAATAGTATTTACTAGTCAGTAAGTAATTCAATTTCTCTAATTGCATATCAGAATAATCCTCCAAGTCAAAATTATTACTTCTATTCCCAAGATACTTTGCTTCATTAATATGACTAACAAGTCTTTTAATTGGATCCCTCACAACGTAAATAAAACGAGCATCATTCCCTATTAACTCTTTAATTCTTTCTGGAACTCCTTGATATATATGCCTCTTTGTATAATTTTGAGAAGACTCTCCATTGTACCTATATCTTATATCAAAATTCTTCTTATACCAATCAATACCTTGAAAGTAGTTTTCTTCTTCAATAAAAAAGTTAAGCTCTTTAACTTTTGACATAAATATTTGTGGATGGATATCCAAATAATGATGCAATGAAGTGGTTCCACTTTTCATCGCTCCTATTACAAATAAATTAGGCAAAGTTGAATTACTCATTATGACTTATAAAGCTGAATTAGTTTTATTGTGATTGAATTTATATCAAACTTTTGTTTAACAAAGTGACGTCCCTCCTTGCCCATTTCCTTAATTAAGGATGGATTTTCAATGAGACTTCGAACAATTTCAACAATAGCATGGGGGTCCTTATCAGGAATTACGAATCCTGATTTGTTTTTTAGAATCCCTTCTGGAATACCGCCAGTATTTGTCCCTACTACAGGAATTCCACATGCTTGAGCTTCTAGAAGAACTATACCTTGTGCCTCCCTATTCCCATTTGATGTTATTATACTCGGTAAAATAAATAAATGAGCTTTGTTGTAAAACTCATCTCTCAACGTTTCTTGTGATTGGTAACCTTCCAATATCACACAATCGCCAAGGCGATTGACATCTATTAATCTTTGTAAAGAAGTTTTTAGCTCTCCATCTCCAATTATACGATATCGGATAATATCAAACCCAAAATCGTTCTTTAAAATAGCGATTGCTTTGATCGCATATTCTATTCCTTTTACTTCCGTTAATCTAGCTACAGTAATGATTTCAAATGCATCTAACTTATAATAAGTTCTTTCACGGTAGTTAAACTCATCGATATTAATAGAAGATGGAATTATTTTTATTCTTTCATCTGAAAAGCCAAGTTTAATGGCATTCTGTTTGGTGTTATTTGTGTTTGCAGTATATATATCCCCTTCTTGTTTCAAAAATGTATAGATATCCTTTTTCGATTTTGAAGGTAGATCATTAATATCATAGCCCCTAAATGAAGTAACCAACTTTCCACTCAGAAAACCTAAATCTCTAAGAATTGCTCCCCAAGTTCCCAATGGCCCAAATTGACAGTGAATAACATCAAATGAATAATTCTTATTTATCAGTGGCTGAATAGCATAAAAAATCTTGAAAGCCTTTCTAGCTTCACCGTACTTCTTTGTAAGAATTGCCCTAAAACAAGCTTTTGGTGATGCCAGAAAAGTTCTTAGGATGATTGAAAATGCTGAAACCCTTACATATATAACATTCTTCCAATTTGCTTTGAATCTAGAAAAAATAGGACTTGGTAATTCAATAATATTCAATGAATGCTTAAATACTTTCTTATGAATTACTTTATTCTTTAAATGGCCTTTATTAAATGTAAATATTGTAACCTCAACACCACTTTCTACTAAAGCAACAACTTGATTTAATATTGCTAATTCGGTGGTACTTGGAAAAGTTTCTATTAAAAAAGCAACTTTCATTAACAATCGGCTTTGTCAAGTATTTCAATGTACTTTTCTATAAGCTTATCAGTGCTTTTTCTAGGATCAAATCTTTCTAAGACATAGTCCCTGCCTTTTTCACCAAATTTTTTCAGTTTATCTTGATTCTTTAAAAACCAGCTTATTCTATCAGCTAATTCACCAATATCCTTCTGGGCAACCAAGAATCCAGTTTCACCATCTTTAACTCCTTCCTCCATACCGCCAACATTTGAGGCAATCACGGGCAATTGCATGGCTTGTGCTTCTTGTATGACAACGCCTTGTGCCTCAGCCCTACCATTCTCGTCAATAATACCTGGCATAATAAAGAGATCAGCACCGTCCAATTCATTCTTAACAATTTCACTTACTTGCTGACCTAGTAAAGTTACATAGCTCTCAAGACTAAATTTCTTTATTTCGTTTTCAATAACTTCCCTCATAGGACCTTCTCCTATTATTCTGTATTCAATATTTGTGTATCCGTCATCTATCAGTTTTCTTATTGCCTTAACACCATAAATAAAACCCTTAAAAGGGATTAATCTGCCCACTGATAAGATTACAATTTTCTCTTTGGGGTAGCTTCTAGGTTGACTCCTTTGAAACTTTTCAATATTAAAAGGTGCGGGTAGTCTAAAAATTTTATTTTCAGGATACCCCTTACTAACTGCAACTTTTGAAGTAAAAATTGAATTAGCGATAAACAAATCACCTTCTTTGATCAAATCAGGGTATACTCCTTTTTTAGAATTTAAAATCACTAATCCTGATCCATGAAAAACTGTAACGATTCTCCCTGATATTATTCTGTTTTTACGCAATTCTAAAGCTAGGTTTCCTTTGCTTGCGAAATGACAATGAATAATATCAAAGTCTTTAATTTCATAAAATGGAAGATACAAATAGATATTGCCAAATAACTTCTTATACCCAACCCTTTTCAAAAAGTATGGTAGCTTCTCTAGATTTTTTAACCAAAGCAATATGTGATTTAGCTTTCTTAAAAGAGAATTTGATTGAGTTCTATTTAGATATTTTGTCCTATTTGACAATTGATATTTTTCATACTTATCATTCTTGAAATTGGGAATTCCTCGTTCACTGGCATAGATATGGACTTCATTACCACTATCAATCAAGCTACAAACCTCTTCAATTATAAAAGTTTCAGGATAAGCAGGAAATTTGCCACAAAAGACAGCAATTCTCATTTTTGTTTTAAGTACTTTTTGTAAATAATTATCGCAGGTTTTAGAATGTAGTTATTATAAAATTTCATAATCAAATAGTACCTGCCATTACTTGGTGGGATATAGCCCACTTTACCTTTGATGTTTTTAAACTCTTGGATTTCATGGCCTAAAAAAACAGCAATTCGCTTCATCGTAGAATCAAAATCATCCATCAAATCATTGTAATTAACAGAATAGAAATTCTGATATTTTTCATTTTCCTCCCATTTTCTAATATGTAATTCATGATATTGCTTTGGAGACATTTCTATATTGGCAAAAAACTTAGAAACTTTACTTTCAACTCTACTCCCATCATTATTTTTGAATTTAATGTATGACTTTAATCGTGGATTATAAATATCTTTGTATATACAGTTTTCTAATTCCTCTTTATTCTTCACAAGCAGTCCAAATCTTTCTTTCATTTTAAAAATTGAATCCAGAACTGATTTAAAGTCTCTTTTTATATATAAATAAGCTATAGATGGATTATTCTTAACCATATCACCTGGCAATTTATGTCCTCCATATATATCTCTATCATTCTCTTTTCTCGAGAAATTCTGATTTATTATAGATGCAAAATAGTTAGAGCCTGATCTTGGATGAGCATAAATTCTAATTTCTTTATAATTCATTAGTTCATCTATTTTATAGATATTCCTTTTTTATCAATAGGTATAAATGCTTTTTCAATAACCTTTAACAAAGGTCCGGAAATAGTCCTTTACAAACCTTAGCTTTTCGCGTTTTAGATATGCATTATTCCTTGTATGAGGAAATTGCATAAATAAGCATGCATTCTATTTGCAAATGTGCTTTTATTAATTTTGAACGAAAACAATTCAGACTACGTTCTTTTAAATACTCTATTTGTTAAACAAGAAAAAATAAACCTCTGAGATCTTGCCTTGATGTAATCTTGACTTTTCAATTAATAATCAATTTATATGCATTCTAACTTTACATATGATACTTAAGAATTCTAGTTTTAACTCTGAAATTCTAAGCCAATAAACTTCCCAGATAAAGTAAGGTTGTCATACCTTTTTTCAATTAATATTTTTCTTTATTAGAGGGAATACTATGTTATCTTTAACAAGCTCCAAACCTTTTAATTTTAACACAAAAACTAATCCTATGTAAAGTATAAAAATTTGAATGCTAGGTATTAAAATTTGCAAAAGTAAGTCAAATGAGTTCAATGAAGAATGGTAAGTGTAAGCAATGAGTGCACTCATTGTAGCAATTAGTAAGTATGGAAGAATAATTTTTAGCTGCTTAATCATACTAAAACCAATTAATTTCCCAGGGAAGTATAGATTTGGAATAAAAGTTACTGATGTAGCTATTGACATACCAATAGCCATTCCTTGCAGTCCGTAAGGTAAAGAAGCAACAATAACCAATGAAAAAAAAATTCGTTTAACGGTCTCAAATTTCAAGACGAATCCTGACTTTCCTTTTGATAGAAAAATATTGGAGTTAATTCCACCAATTGGAATCATAAAGCCAACCAAACAAAGTATCTGAAATATTGGAACAACTTCTATCCACTTCTCTGTTAAAACTAAAATGATCAATGGTTTTGCTACAACAATCAAAGTGAACATGATTGGAATAACTAGAAAAGCTAAAACATGTAAAAGCGATGAATAATATTTCGTAAGTCGTACATTATCATTTTGGATTTTTGACAATGAAGGGTATAATACTTTATTCAAGCCTCCTGCAATAATGCTTAATGGGTATTTTCTTAAGGTCTTAGCCCTATTAAAAACTCCTAATGAAGCTGCTGGGTAAAATTTCCCAATTAGAATCGTATCCAATTCATTTAATGTTTGGGAAATGATATTGAGAAAGAAAATGTTTGAACTAAAACTCAGATACTTTTTTATTGAAGCAATAGAAAATGCCAAGGTAGGTAGCCAGCCAGCTAAAAGAAAAATAATTACGGTTCTGAATACGGATGCAGATATGCTTTGAAAAATTAAACTGTATACACCAAAATCGAGATAGGCTAGTATTACTGCTGTTATTCCGGAAAGAAGAATTGATGTTGTTTCTGCACTTGTAACTTTTTGAAATTTAATCTCCTTGGTTAAAATCACATTTGGTATTATCCCAAATGAACTTATAACGAAAGTAATTGAAAGATATCGTAAAAGTTTACCAACCTCACTTTCACCATAAAATTGACCAACCAAATCGCTAAAAAGAAACGTTATTATGAAAAGAGTAAAGCCTATACCAACATTTAAAAAAAAAATTGAAGAAAAGTCTAACTGAGTTGTTTTTTTATCTTGGATTAAAGCACTACCAAAACCAAAACTCATAAACACCTGTGCCAGTGATGTAAAAACGATCACCATTGCCATTAAACCAAAGTCTTCAGGCATCAATATTCTTGCTAAAAAGATGCTTATCACAAATTTTATGACTTGGTTAATCAAATTGCCAGCAGAACTCCAGCCCAGCCCTGCAATTGTTTTTTTCTTTAAATCTTTCAATTACTTAGTAGTCTTCTATAATACACTTTGAAAAAGATGTTCAATGTTGATTATCTTAGATCTGATCCGAAATACGAGAGCAATCTTTTTCAACATTCCTTAAACTCAATCATTTAAGTCAGGAAAGAATTAGTTTATATCATTCTAGTCAAAATGTAATCCTATTAATAAACTCTTATGAGGATGCTTATCTTCAATTTGATTAGAATCTGATGGTATACTCTCTCGGGCACTATGACTCGGTAAAGTTAAGATGTATTTACTTTATTTGGTCTCAATCATGCTCTTTAAAGGCCGAGTTTAATTTTAATTAACTTCTTAAATTCTGTAGATTTAATCTGAAATAGCGAAGAAGTTTTAATATGGAATACCTATTTGAGAAGTATAATACTGATCGTTTTAAAGATTTCGTCACAATATATGAAGCAGCTTTTAGAAAAGAGGCAGAATTTGAATATTTAAAATCAAAGTTTGATACATCATATACTGGAAAGGAGGTAATTGGATATATTGCGTACAATAAGAAGAACATGGACCCGGCGGCTTACTATGGAGTTTTTCCAACCTTGGGCACTTATAATGGAAATCCAATACTATTTGCACAAAGTGGTAATACTGCCACTCACCCTAAATATCAGAAACAAGGGCTATTTTCCAAGCTTCATGACAAAACAATGGAGTTGTGCCATACTGAAGGGATTCAATTTGTATTTGGCTTTCCAAATTCAAATTCTTATCCAGGATTTATAAAATTTGGTTGGAATCATGAAAGTAACACAATCATAGGGGCCATTCGGCCAAAAATTTCCTTCTTTTTCAAGGTGAGAAGAAGATTGAGTCCTGATTATGCATTTAATAAACGACTTGAAATTAAAGAACGTTCAATTGATATTTATGATATCGCCGATGAGTCCCTTAATTTGAGTCTAATGGCGAACTATGATACCGGGGTAAACATACCTAGAACCAAGAAATACTTAGAGTATAAGAGTCGACTTGGGTCATTTGTAATTAAACTGGAAAATGGTTTAGCTTGGGTTACCATTAAGAATAGTGTGCTTCATATAGGAGATCTGTTTTCTAACAACCCATTGCAACTATTCTCAAACGTTTTTGATTTGAGCAAAAGCCTTGGGTTTGATAGCGTAAAAATTAACGCTTCTGATAGAAAATTTATTGAAACTCTAAAAGATAAGTATCCGAGAATGAAACTTAGCGAATCAGCCCCTTTAATAATAAACAATATTGCGTTAAATTCAGTGGACACCAAATTTCATTACACTGGTGGCGATTTTGATTTTTTTTGATTGTTATAACAGTAAAGGAATTGCTCATGTCTATTCGCTCTAGCTTAAAAAATGGTTTCTCATTCTTTTTTAGATCTCTATACTCAGGAAGAGGGACAATTCTTATGTTTCACCGAATCTTGGCTAATGATGGAAGGCCTAGAGTTCACACTAAAGCTTTGGAAGTTGAGCCAAGAAGCCTTGAAGATTTCATCACATTCTTTAAACAGAGAAAATATGACTTCATTAGGATGGATGAAGTATTGGATTACATTAAGAAACCACGTAGTTCAAAATTTGTTGTTTTTACATTTGATGATGGTTTTGAGGATAATTACACACAAGCCCTACCCCTTTTTGAATCATTTGGCATACCATTCACGATTTACATAACCACAGATATGCCAGATGGTAAGCGAATACTTTGGAATTATATATTGGAAGATATTATACTAGAAAATGAACAAATTGAACTAGGACATAAAAACTGGTCTTTAAAGAGCTCCATTATTGAACAAAGTGAAAAAGAAAATGTGTACAATGATATTCGTCGTTATTTAATAGATAGACCGAGAGAAGAACGTTTACAACTTTTAAGGGACTGGTTTAAGTTGTCTGACGAAGATCTTTTCTCAAAGGTAAAAGAGCATGCAATGTCATGGGACCAATTGAAAGAAATATCCAAAAACCCATTAGTTGAAATTGGTGCACACACAATCACGCACCCTTCATTAAAATCCCTTAATGAACGAGAATTTCAAGAAGAAGTGATTGGAAGCAGACAAAAACTAGAGGAAAAGCTCAAAATAAAAATCCGACATTTTGCCTACCCATATGGCTCAGTAAATGAAGTTGGAAAACGTGAACTTGAATTAATGAAATCAATGGGATTTGAAACCGCAGTGACCACTCGAAATGGAAACGTATTTAAGGGGCACAAGTCTCATTTATTGGCCTTACCAAGGATGTTTGTTGGACCAAATACTAAAATCGAGGATATTCATGATCAAGTGATTGGTAAAAGAAACTTCATCTCCAGCTCGAAGAGCCGAATAGTTACTGTTTGATGATGGGACCTAATACATTCTTGGCTTTGCGACTCTCTAATTTATCGGAAAAATATCAACGCAAAAGAATATTTAATTTTGTTCTTTAATGATCCCATATCTTGTATGGATAAGTGTTTGAGTGCTTCAGCTGCTTTAAAAAAATTCTTCTTGCTGAATTGAATAAGAAATATTTGCAAATAATTATACTTAAGCATTTCATTTGTTAAGTCTGAATATTTATGATTTAAATACTTATCAATAGCAATTTGATAGGCTATCTGTCTATAATATTTTCTGAGTTTAGCATCTACTCTTTTACTTTCATCTCTGACTTTAGAATTAACACTTATTCCTCCTCTATGTAGTCTGTAAACTGCTCCTTCAAAATTTAGATATCTTAACTTCCCATGTTGACTCAAAAGAATATACAAAGACCTATCACAACCTCCGAACTGAGTAATCCAATCTGGAAAACTATTAATGATGAAATTTCTAAATACAACCGTCAGCGTAGCTGCTCTATTTCTCTTAATCAGGTCTCCAGCATTAAAGTCAAAATCTGAATTAGCGGAGAGTAACTTTTGCCCTGTCTTGCCAGTACCAATTTCATCTACAATGGTTCCATTATGGGAGCATAATACATAATCATCATTAGATTCTAAAAAATCTATTTGCTTTTGAAGTTTATTTGAATCTACCCAATAATCATCTCCATCACATAGAGCAATGTATTTTCCCACAGCAGAAAATAAACTATACATAAAATTAAACCTGCCTGTCGGTTTTCCATCGATGGCGATATTATTATCTCTACTATGTAAAAACAATCGTATTTTGTCAGGGAACTTATCTGCATATTCAAGACAAATCTCTCTAGTACCATCTGTTGAATCATCATCCCCCAAAATGATTTCATATATAAAATTAGTCTGTTGCTTTAATATTCCCTCTAAGCATTGCTGAATATACTTAGCATGTTGGTAAGTTACAACTAGAACACTTACCAATGGCTTTTCAATCCTTCTATAAGGATAGTGCACAACCTCTTCCTTTTGGTATATCTCTTTAAACTTTGCAAAATCCATTCTAATTTGATTATTTCAAATATCTTTCTAAAACTGTTCCCTTTAAGTTAGAATGTACATTATCAATTATAAAATCAGGTATTTTTCCCTTCCAGCTATCATCATTTTCTTTGGTTTTATAAACACCATATGGGTCTAGATTATTTTTACTTCTACTAATGGTTAGAAAACTATTAGTTTGATCTGTATATGGTATATCTAGAAATGAAAACAACTCCTTTGTCTTTTTAATTGGCTCATCAATTAATTCACTATACTCCATTATAAAGACTTTATCTCCATATTTAGACTTCAAATCATGGAACATAAAACCTAATTCTTTCCACTTTTCAAAACCATAATACTCTTCTCGTTTATCTAAATTTTTTTTATCCCCGTACTTCCATTCTTCTTCAATCTTCCAATCTGCATCAAATTCTTTAGGAGCATTAAACCATGAATGTAAATGAGCAAATGGATTTCTTATCAATCCAATTAAAAGAACTTCTTTATCTTTTTGAAGCAAATTGTCAAGTATGAAATGATATCGTGTCTCCTTATATGCTACGCAGTCAAAAGTGGACTTTTTAAAAGAAGGTACAATACCTTCTTGTTTTCTGCTTTCTTGATCAATAAAATTGTCCTTTACCGTGATTAGTCTTTTCTTGAATTCAATAATTTCATTGAGTGACGAATCATCTGTTAAGCTACCTTTAAGAGAGTAGGAGAAAAGTGGTTGCATTTTATAGCTTACTACGGGACAAGAATCTATAATACTGCCTAACCAAGTGGATCCCGATCTCGGCATTGAGTGTAATGCTATCAATTTCATTTTTCTACTAATAGGTCGAACCTAACCCCATTATTGAAGTGATAATCAGGCTTTTCCAGAATAGTATATTGACCTTCATAACCAAGATAATTAAGTAGAAACCTAAAAAAATCCTTTTGAAACCAATTCCCGATATGATCTCTATTTTCAATTAAGGTATCAAAGTAGAACTTTTTGTAATCTATTTTAGAATAGAACTCCCATTTCTTATCAATATCAGGTATATCTCCAATAAACAAAATCCCCCCTTGCCCTAAATTATCCAAGCAATTTCTAATTATTTGCGCAGAATGCTCTAAGCTAAAGTGTTGTATAGCAAAATACCAAACAACTTTATTATAATTAACAGCTTTGAAATTATACTTTGACAAGTCTTGATGCTGCAATTCTACATTATCTGAGGATACTACAAACTCATCTAATAAAGGCTTAGAATAATCAATTGCAATAACTTTCTTTACATAATTATGGATATCTTCAGTAATTAGACCGTTCCCCGCACAAAGATCTAATACAACATCCTCCTTTTCTAGCCTTAAATGTTTTTTTATATCAGCTAATTCCCTTGCAAAAAGAACTTCTTCAACTGGAAGCCCAAATTTTGTCCTACCAACTGATACTTGCTTTTTAGAGGCATCAATTTGATTCCAATAGTTTGCCCAATATTTCGACATTTTGTAAGTCTTTAGTTCAGATCAAATTACTCTAGTGAGTAACAATCAAGTAATCTTTGAATTTCATCTTTAGAATTAAACATCATTACATCGATGATTGATAAACTTGGTACAAAGGGGTTACCAAATTGGGTGTAATGAATTTCATCCGTTTTAATAAAACTAAGGTCTATATTATTTTTACGAAAGGTTTCCTTACTGTATAAACTTTTCCCCCCGATTGAATTATAAAATTCATTTGCACTTTCATTCTTACAAAATTCTAGCACTCTCAATACTTTAATAGGGTATTCGATAGGATCAATTCCTTTTTTGAATTCCATCTCTTTAATATCATTCTCAACTGAATCAAAATAACTTTCAGTTGTACTTATTAATGTATCAATATCGAGAAAATCACAAATTCTAATAATCGATTTCTTATTAAAGTCTGAAATATAATCTACTTCAGATGAAATCATTGTCTCAATAAAATAATACACTTCATCAAAATAAGGTGCTCGTTTGTAGTTTAAATAAACTTTATTCAGAAACTTTCTTTTCCAATCAAATTGATCAGAAATCTTAATTTGATTAATTTTTTTATTGGAACTTTTGCTCTCAAGTGGAATGGTAAAATAGTCCGCCTTATTTTGCCCCTTGTTTAAAAGTCTATTTCGATTTATCCAAGCATCTTTAATAAAGGTTAGTTCGTCATACAAAATGTATTTATCTACGGCATTTATCAATTGAAAGTATCCTATATAGGGAAATAAGTATGGCTGCATGATTGCTAATCTCATAACTCACCAGCTATAATATTAGAAATTTTTTCCTGTTCGAATTCTGCAAGTTTATGGTATAAAGGAAGGCATAGAATTCTTGATGAACAATCATCAGAAACGGGATTTTCCTCACTATTCAAATAGTCTAATTTATTCAAAGCTGGATAAAAGTAACGTCGTGGGAAAATATTCTCCATTTCTAGTGCTCCTTTTACTTTTAAACACTTTTCTTCATTAGAAAGTAAAATAGGATAATAAGCATAGTTATAGTCGCATTTAGTTTGAATGTGTGGTCTTTCAAGTGGTAAGTTCTCTAATAGATAATCATAATATCGAGATTGGTTTAACCTCTTTTCCTTAATCAAGTTAAAATCTTCCAGCACACACAAACCCATTGCTGCGTGGAATTCAGAATTCTTACCATTAATTCCAAGGCCATTGAATTCTTCAGGACCATCGTGTCCAAAATTGCGCATGTACCAAATTCGCTCAAATACATCTTTATCCTTAGAGCATACCAATCCACCTTCTACAGAGTGTATTAATTTTGTTGCATGCAAACTACATGTGCTTATATCTCCATATTCAAAAATGCTTTTGCCATCATAGAGAGTTCCAAAACAATGTGCTGCATCATAAATTACCTTTAAATTATACTTTTCAGCAATTTCACTAATCCTTTGAATATCGCATGCATTTCCAAAGCAATGTGTAGCTAGAATTGCAGAGGTCTTTGTTGTAACTACAGCTTCAATTTTATCGGGATCTATATTCAAAGTTTTTCTATCAATGTCAGCAAAAACTGGCTGACATCCTTCCCAGACAATGCTAGAAGTTGTAGCTACATATGAAAAAGGGGTAGTAATTATTTCACCCTTCAGGCCTAAAGCCTTAATTGCTAATTGAAGGGCGATCGTTCCATTACCTACAAAAAGTAAATTTTCAAATTTTAAATGGTCCTTTAACTTCAATTCAAACTGCTGAACCAAAGGACCATTATTGGTCAACCACTCTCGTTCGAAAATTTCAGTAATGTACTTTAAGTACCTAATCTTATCAGGAAGATATGGTTTTGTAACTGGTATCAATTAATAACCTCTATTTGCATTTATTTTATAAGCAGTTACCTTTCAATGCAGGTAAAGGAATATACTTTTATCCTTTCTCATCTGAATAGTAGCCGTAACCATAACCATAGCCATAACCATAGGAGCCATATTTCCCTATTGAACTTTTGGGCTTAACTGCATTCACAACGATCCCTATATTAGTAATGGATCTTTCTTCATAAAGTTGATTAATGTTCTCTAAATATGTCTTTTTTGTATAATTATGCCTAACGATATATAGAGTTGCGTCTACAAATTGATTTAACAATAATGCATCTGTAACCAAACCTAATGGAGGAGAGTCAATAATGATCACTTCATATTTACTTTCTAGCTCTTGTATTAACTCTTTCATTGGTTCACTTTCTATTAATTCTGCTGGATTTGGCGGAATAGGACCAGCAGAAATTAAGTCTAAATGAGGAATTTTAGTTACTTGGATGGCATCTTGAAGGGTTATCTTTCTAATTAATAAATTACTGAGTCCAAATTCATTTTTCAAACCAAAATCTTGATAAATTTTAGGTCTCCGCAGATCTGCACCAACTAACAAAGTTTTTTTACCGGACGCAGAATACATTGCTGCTAAATTGATTGAAGTGAACGTCTTTCCTTCTCCGCTTACTGAGGAGGTGACTAAAACTTTTATTGAAGGTTTATCTGGCACCATAAAGTTCAATTTAGTCCTGATAGAACGAAATGCTTCTGCCATTACCGATTTTAATGAATCAGTAACAATAATATTATTATTCAAATCCTTTTTAAGGAAAATGGAACCAAGAATTGGGATGGAAGTGAAGCTCTCTAACTCTGACTGATCTACAATTTTATTATTTAAGACATAGATTAATAAAATTAAAAATGCAGGAAATAATATTCCAAAAAAGATTGAAAACCCAAAAATTGAAGCTGGTTTTGGACCTAAGAATCGAACCCGAAAAGGACTGGCATAATCTAATATTTGTGCCTTTTCTACGTTTGACGCTTTTGCAATACTAGCCTCAGAGCGTTTATTCAATAAAAAAGTATATAAATCACCTAATATTTTATTCCTTCTCTGCAGTTTTAAAAATTCTCTTTGTTCTTTTGGAATTTTCAACACTTTTTCTTCTTCCCTTTGAATTTCAATCTTCAATGAATCAATTAGCTTTGTAACTTGATCTAGATTTGATTTGGCTACCTCATAAAGATCTTTCTTTCTAGCCTCAACTTCATCGTTAGCACGTTCGGCTAATAAGCTATTGGACTTTAATGCCAATGCTCTTTCCTTTTCTATGGCAATAGCCTCCATCAAGATCGATATCATTCGATCTATATTAGGATCTTGAAAACCAAATACAGCTGCAGATGGAAATGCAGTAAAATCCTTTTGTTTCACTGTTTTCATCAAGGCTGCATAGTACTCTTTCTGAACCGCCCTTTGTGTTTGAAGTTCTTCTAAATCAAAAACTCTTTTCAAATTATTTACATCTTCTTCTACAAAAATCCTGTCCTTAAAGTTCCTTTTTTGAAATTGCTCTAGGCGAAACTCAGTTAAAACCAAGGAATCAGCAATTTCTCGCAATTGATAATCTATAAATTTAATGGTATTGGTAGCAATTGTATTATTTTGCTCTACACCCCAGTCAATGTATGTCTCCATTAGAGTATTTAAGAAATCGATTGATTTAGCAGGGGTAGTCCCGCTATGGCTTAAAATCAATATGGATGATTCTTGATTTTCAACATCTATACCTATACTGCCTTGTAAATTACGGGCTAAATTATCTATTGATACAAACTGAAAAAAGTAAGATTCGCTAGAGTAAACACTATTTGATTTTACCACAATTTTAAACTCTAAATCACCAGTAGAATATGAGGAATCTAAGGCCTTCGTCTCTGCCTCTGTCAGTTCTTCTTTGATTTGTGAGATTCTATAAACACCCTCTTTGGGAAAGTCGATATAATAAGACCCTGTCGCCTTACCTTTCTGGAGTTCAACTCTAAAATCAGAGCCAGGATAAAGCTCTGTAGTTTTTATATTACCTACTTTATAATAGTCAATTGGATGATCTAATCGATTTGCTACTTTTCTCATTAAGGGGAAAGAGCGGATTATTCCAATTTCATTAACTAACCTATTTCTTCCACTTACTAATTCCATTCCTGGCAAGAAATACTCTTGCCCCCATGATGAGTACTCATCTTTAACCAACATTCGTGAACTTACAGAATAGGTTGAAGGTGTATATCTGAATTGATAATAGGCGTAGATAGTAGATCCAGCTAGCCCAATTACGAGGAGGTACCAATAATTAATAAAATAAGCCAAAAGTATTTTTGGCTCAATTTGGATGGTATTTGAACTAGAACTGCGCACGTGTAAATATTTGAAATGCAAATAAACGAAATGGCCTACATTAAACGTTTAATTCTTTGATTTATCTATGTTTTTATCTCCAACTTCAATTTTTTTTATTGATCTATTTTGAAAATTTCTCTTACTACCTTTCTTCATTGAATTAAAGATGAAAGTTTTCATGAAACAATAAAGACAATCTTTCGTATAAAGATTTCTAATCGAAAAGTAATGCTAATATTCAACAATCAGATAGAAGAATGGAGCTCCATTAAAGCAATTGCAAATAGTTATATTTGCAGTCGTAAGAAAAAACTCATGAAAAAAATTGTCTTCTTTACAGCCATTTCTTTGACAGTCCATTTATGTTCCGCTCAAATTGGGCCTGGAGGAGTTGGCAATAGTGCAAATAATATCCTATGGTTGGATGCAAATGATTTGTTGCTTAATAATGGTGACCCTGTTAATACATGGCCTGACAAATCTGGCAACAACAACGATGCAATTCAAAGTACGTCGACCAACCAGCCCACATTTGTTTTATCGGCAACTAACAACAGATCAGCCTTAAACTTTGATGGGTCAAATGATTTTTTCAATTTAGGTAACCACATAACATCCAATGCAATAACCTTCTTTGCTGTTTATCAAACCTCGGTTACCAATGGAAGGACATTAATTAATTTAGAAAATCACTATTTCTTTCATCAAAATCAGAACATCAGAGCTAACTATGTGAACCCCAACTCACAAATTTCCGTGCTTGCCACAGCAGGGAGCAATTACCGTGTAGTTGAAATTGCTACAAACAGTGATTCACTAACAGGTACTGTTGCTATGAGGTCGGGAGTTTCTTCTACCTTAGCTGCTAGAACCCAGTTGAGAGGCAACCCAAATAGTACTATCGGAGTATTCAACACCTCAAATTTTTTAAATGGGCGTTTAGCAGAAGTTATTCTTTATAATTCAAATTTAAATACTGCTCAAAAAAATATTATTTCAAATTACCTGGCTGCAAAATATAATGCTCGAAATTTTGTAAATCTTTATAATTATAAGAGCATTTTCAATAATGATATCTTCGGTATTGGTCAAGAAAGCGATGGTGGTCATTTTACTGCAAGAGGGGTGGACTCTCTTCAAATTAGTAATGCTTCTTCATTAGGTAATGGTGATTACATTCTTATTGGCAATAATGGTGGAGATTTCAATGTAAATACTAGCGTCCCTGGAGGTATAACCGAAAGATGGAATAGAGCATGGAGAGCAGACCTAACTGGAACACCAGGTAGTATTGACTTAGAATTCTTTCTAGGTTCAAATGGATTTGCCTCTACGAGTAACTATGTATTACTTGTTGAAACAGATGATGGGGATTTTAGCAATGGCGGAACATATATTGATCTAGCTTCTCCGGTATATGACCCTGTTGACAATTCCATCTCCTTTTCTAATGTAAGTTTTCCAGATGGCGCACGGTTTACTTTAGCTGAAAAGTCAGGAGTAATTACCGCAATTAGCAGTGGAAATTGGAACTCAATTTCTACTTGGGATTGTAGTTGTATTCCATCATTAGGAAGTGAAGTAATTATTCCCAGTCCTATTAATGTAATTGTTGATGCTAATTCATTCACTGGAGGTCTTGATATTAATAGTGGTGCTTCAATTAGCTTTATTGGTAATGACTCACTTTTTATAAATGGGCCTCTCATATTTGGCGAACCAAGCTCATTTAACAACGGTACAATTGTAGATGCTTCAACTGCTGGCTTGCAATCTATTGATAATAATAGCGGAGGGATAGTATCTTTCAATAACTTTTTTGGAAATAATCCAGATGGAGTTCAATTTACTGGAGGAGACTTTGAGTTGACTGGCAGTCTAAGGATTTCACAAGGAGGCATGGACGTATCCAATGCGAATAGCTTTACTTTGGTTTCAAACTCAAGCTCAACTTCACAAATTTTAGAATCAATGTCAAATGCTTTTGCAGGTGACTTTGTAGTGCAGCGATATATAGGTCCAAGAAATGCAAATTTTGCAAATTTATCATCACCTATTGTTAATGCTACTGTTGCTCAATGGGATGATGATCTATTTTTGAGTGGTGTAGGTGGGGTTGATGGCAATGCAGTAGCTTCCGGTGGAGGTATCTTCTATTCAGTATACTCATACAGCCGTCAACAAGATAAACACGATACAATTACTTCAGTATCAACGGCTATTGTGCCAGGTCAAGGTTATGAATTATGGTTAGCAGACAATTTATCAACCTTCAATGGTAGAATAATTGACTATAATGGAACACCAAACTCTGGTGATGTAATTAGTGCATTTGTCGATAAAGGTTGGAATTTGCTTGGTAATCCATATCATAGTTTTATTCAATATGATAGTATCAGTACTTCAATTTGGGTACCAAACAGTTACTATATCTTCAATACGAATAATGGAAGTTATGATTTCTTTAACGGAGCAAGCAAGCCTCCTATTGCTCCAGGTCAGGGATTCTGGATTAATAAAATTCCTGGTGGAACCAAAGTTGTAGATTTTAGGGAAGTAGCTAAAGTAAATTCAAATTCTTCATCATTCTTGAGGAAAGCTATTAATAAAACATTCTCTTTGAGAATAAGCAACGAAATTAACACATTTAGTCATCTTGCTAGCATTGATTTTGATGCAAACTCAACTGACAAAATTGATGAGAAAGATGGGTATTATTTACCAAGCCCTGAGAAAAGAGCACCAGCAATCTTCTCGAAAGCTTCCAATAGTGATGAAGGCTTAATCTTTAATAGTCTTAGCCCATTTGAGCAAAATCATGTTATACCTATGTCAGTATATACAGGTGTAAAGGGTAAACATACGATTTCAATTCAAAATATAGGTGAAGCTTTAAAGGAGTATAACTGTATCTATCTATCTGATAAAATGGAAAGCAGCCTCATCGATTTGACTGTTGAACAAGAATATGATTTCTTTTCAAATTCTACAGCAACATCTAATCGCTTTGAATTGATTTTGAGCAATTCATTCGATGAATGTCAAAAATTGGTTGAAGGTGAACTTAGTATCATTCAAAAACTTGATGATGCCATTTCCTTAAGAAATAATCAAAGTGGGTGGTGGATCGATTACAGTTTTAGTTCTCCTGACCAAAAGCAGCTTGAGATTAGGGTGTATAGTCTAGCCGGCCAATTAGTAGTGTCCCCTGAATCTGTTAGTGTAAATGGCAGCGGTTCACTTGCCCTCTCGCAATTGAGAAGTCTAAATGGCATCTTTCTAATTCAAGTGATTGGTGGTGGTGAAATTGTCAACCAAAGAGTAAAACTCTAAGCAAATAAGGATATCTTTGCAATCTAGCATGAAGAAATTAATCACCATCACCTTCCTTTTTCTGGCCATTGGCTTTTCTCAAGACCTGATCGCTCAACCACCAGACCCAGGTGGAGGTGGAGATCCAAAACCGGGTTGTTTCCCACCTCCCTGTGTGCCAATTGATGGGGGTTTGTCCTTTCTATTGGCAGCTGGAGTAGCGTATGGAGGTAAAAAGGTTTACGATATGAATAAAAAGGAAGAGGAGCTATAGGCGCCTCTTTTTTTTTATGACCATTTTCTAACCCCTAATTACGAATTACGAATGGCATTCGAAATCAAGAATATCTTTTAGTTATCTAAATATTTCACAGGGGATCTCAGGGTAGCACAGAGAACTACAGGGAAGATTTAAGTCTTGAACAGTCGACCTCGACCTTCGACCCCGACCTCAAAGAAATTGCCTTATTTTCGTATTCATGAAGAACTTTTGGCTTTGGATACTTTTTCTAGCCCTTCTATTCGTTGGGAGTTATTATAGGGAGGTTCTCTTCCGTTCTGTAAACGCCTTAATCGCCGGTGAAGATTTCTTCTATGCCAAAACCACCTACCTCCCTTTCCTGGCTGATTGGAGTCGGGGGGAGTTGGTGAAATTGAAGTATGGGATGACGGTGGGGTTCTCGGTCTTCTTTATGGGAGTGAGTTTGTTAGGGTTGAAGCTTTCGCTTAATGAGAAATGGCCCTATTATCTACTATCCATTATCTATTTATTACTGATCATGGTTGCGGCAATTACTGTGATCATTGGATTAGTTTTCCTGAGTTTTTCAGAGGTATATCCCTTTCTTCGGATGATGATCGGGTGGTTTCATTCACCGGTGTTGTACCTGCTGCTAAGCGCAGCAACCTTTGCTATTAGGCAGATCGATCAAAATTGATAAAACAGAAAATTATCTACTTAATACTTACTTTTTGGTGGGCAAAAAGTAAGACAAAAAGCCCAGGCCTTCTCAAATTGTTGTATCCACTCATATAAGCTAAGTAAAACCGGCAGATCTTCAAGCCAGCTTGAAGCTTGCCTCTTTACTATGCTTCTCTTTCGCTCCTCCAACAACTTTCGAAGATGCCAACCTTATCATGCCTTTGACATGATAGCGCGTGGGACAGATTCTGTGCCGGGCCGGCGCGAGCCATAGCGCAGAAGGATCACAGAATCTTGACTTTTTTGGTTTCCGCCGGTAGGCGGACAAGCTGTTTTTGTGTCAAGACAAAAATGAACAGAAGGAAAATCATAGCCTTGATTTTTGCTCCATCCCGCTCAAGCGGGAAAAAAGTGGAAAAAAGAATTACCCCACCAAAAAGTAAGGAATAGAAAGCATAGATGAATCACCATTAGTAGCTGTGCCACAGAGGCGTTATCCGCCTTTGGCGGAATAACTAACACAGAGAAGGCAGGGAGTTACACAGAGGGTAATAGAATCGCTTGGAATCAAGATAATGATTTTGATCTTATCAATAATTTCGTCCTCGTCCTCGTCTTCGGTCCTAAAACGGGAGTAAATTTGACCTTAATGAAAAATAAAATCAAGGATTTTTATTTAGCTAATAAGGAGGCAGTACTATTTGTACTAAAGCTTATCGGGCTATACCTAATCCTGCAAGGAATATATGATTATATCCTAACCCCTTACACAGCAATTGACAGCTGGCTGATCAACAGCATTATCGCTTCTTCTGAAAGCGGCCTCCAGGCCTTGGGCTATGAGTTGATGCAAAACACCTATTACCAATACCACATGGGTATTGCCGGTACTTCCGGAGTGGTGATCGGGAATCCTTGTGATGGATTGAGCCTCTTTATTCTTTATACTGCGTTTGTGGTAGTGTTTAAGGGGAAGTGGTGGATGAAGCTTTTGTTCATTGTGCCAGGGATCTTATTGATCCACTTTTTGAACGTGGCCCGGGTGATGGGATTGGCGTTGATCGTGAAGTATTATCCTGATTCATTGGATTTTCATCATTCGTATACTTTTACGCTATTGGTATATACTATTATCTTCGCCCTTTGGATGATTAGAATCAAGTTCTACCAGAAACGAAAAGCGTAAAATTTAACCATTTACCCCTATACCACGGAGGCGCTTTGCTCCGCAAAGCTAAAACAGAGCCCCGACCCAGTCAGGGTCATAGAGGCTCGAAAAGAGCATTTCATTCCAAAGTTCCGTCCTCATCTTGGTACTCATTCCTAACTCTAAGTATTCTCAACTAAAACTGTATTTTCATCATTCTTATACATTCACACTTTTCGTTTATACCAGTTATACAAGTATTTTGGGGATTTGGGTGATGAGAATAAAACTTTATCAATCAAGGAAGCTTAGAGTCATGCCTCAAAACTCCTTCAATTTGTCTAGTAAAAAACTTTGCGCCATTGGAGTTTAAATGATCAAAGTCACGATAGTAAGTATTTGGGAAAATGGCGTTAGTACTATCGATGACACAGATACCAGCATCAGCAAAGTTTTTTTTCAAAGTAGAATATTTATCAATTATATGTTTCGGAATTCTTTTTAAATATTCTTTTCTAAGTGGTGTCCCAACAAGGATGATTTCTACCCTTTTGTTACTGCACATATTTATTATTGAATCTAGATAATTAACGCTTATCTCAGATATATCTAATTCTCTATCATTCTTAAAGTAGTGCCTATCTATAGTAGCGTTGAGTTCATCTGTGTTAAAGCCATTCTGCTCAAATTGCTTTACCTGATTACTTAAGAATTTATAGTGATTTTTATGAGGATATAAGAACTGATGTTTTAAAAATATTTCTAAATAATCTTTGTATGAATATTTTATTCCAGAAACCTTCTCAAAATAAACCAAAGGGTAGAGTCTCCTGAACATTTCGTCTGCATGCCGATTGCTAAATTTTTCATCATTATAAGCAGAAATATTATGGTAAGAAAACCCTAATAATAATGTATTAGGTTTTGCATATTCGAAAAGCTTTTTAGCTTTTAGATAAGTTATTGGATAGGGTTCTGCTGGTAATGCGTAATTGACACTGCTTTCAATATATTTTGTATTTAATCCCTGCTCCATATGGGAGTCACCCATTATCATATATCTATGAGGGCTTATACTGGATAATTCAACTTTAATAATCAAAAAGTTAGTCAGTCCTATAAACAGACATGCTATTATCCAAAAGAATAGAAATTGAAATATGGCAGTGAGGAAGCTCTTCATTAAAAATCAAAATAGATAAAATCTTGCTGTTTAGACACATACCAAAGGATACTTTGGAATATAAGAAAATACCAAACGAAACGAACAGCCCTGCTCTTAATCCCTTTTATAATAACAAAAGAATATTGATGTCCTCTACCAAACCATTCTACAATAAAAAAAAATGACAGTAATGCAAAAACATACTTACCATCGATAAATACTTTCATTATCGGAAAATATGATGCATTTAAATTAAATATAGAGGATAATATATAAAGTGAAAACTCAACACTCTCTGCCCTAAAAAACACCCAAGCGATTACCGTCAAGAAAAAAGTCAAACCCATTCCACCTAATTCTTTCAAAGATGGCAACATCCTGTTTTCAGCTATTACTCCCAGATGAGTTCTATTCTTATTGGCCAGCAATAGTGGAAGAAAATATATGGCATTCAATACTCCCCAAACAATGAAAGTCCAATTGGCTCCGTGCCAAAAACCACTCACGATAAAGATGATGAAGGTATTACGCACTTTCATCCACTTTCCTCCCCTACTTCCTCCTAAAGGGATGTATACATAGTCTCTGAACCAGGTGGATAATGAAATGTGCCACCTTCTCCAGAATTCAGCAATGTCTCTTGAAAAATATGGTGTGGCGAAGTTTTGCATCAACCTAAAACCAAACAGCTTGGCTGTTCCAATGGCAATGTCTGAATAACCGGAAAAATCCCCATAGATCTGAAAGGCAAAAAATATAGCTCCGATCAATAAGGTACTGCCATTGTAATCTTGATAATTATTGAAGATCAGATTAGCGGTCTCAGCGCAATTGTCTGCGATCACCACTTTCTTGAATAAACCCCAAAGAATCTGTCGCATGCCATCCACGGCTTTGGCATAATCAAACTGACGCTTCTTGTAGAATTGGGGCAAGAGATTGGTGGCCCTTTCAATGGGACCGGCAACCAATTGAGGGAAGAAACTGACAAAAGCGGCAAAGGAGATAATGTCCTTGGTTGGCTCTAGTCGTTTCTTATACACATCAATGGCGTAACTCAAGGTTTGGAAGGTGTAGAAGCTAATTCCTACCGGCAGTATGATATTCATACTATAGCCCTTGAAATGGTATCCCAGCAATGAAAAGGCATCAACGAAGCTTTCCTGAAAGAAATTGAAGTATTTGAAGAAACCTAAGAATCCAAGGTTGACCAGAATACTGGTCCATAATAGGACCTTTCTTCTCTTTTGATTATCGGTCTTACCTAATTGATTCCCTACCCAGAAATCAACAAAGGTGCTGAAGGCGATCAGGGAGAGGAATCTCCAATCCCACCAACCGTAAAAGACGTAGCTGGCTACAACAATGAGGGCATTCTGCGCCTTTAAGCTATGCTTGAAGACAAACCAATAGAGGAAGAATACTATTGGTAGAAATAGCGCAAAATCAAGTGAGTTGAATAGCATAGTTGGAATTCAGCTGCGAAGATAATATCGCTTCGCTTAATTACGAATTTTCAATCATTACTGTCCGGGAAAAAAGTGAGAGGAAATAAATTTCCTCCCACCGAATGATGATATTTGGTTTACCACAACTAAATTCATCATGAGCAAAGA
>PALM01000003.1 GCA_002706365.1 Flavobacteriales bacterium
ATACTTCTTCACTGCGTTTCGAAGTACATGGCCGAAGCCAAAAGTCAAAAACAAAAGCCATCGCGAAAGTTTCGCAGGGCGTATCCCTGCTGCGCTTTTTAAAGTAGTTGGTGGACAGTGTCCACCGAAGCCCAAGAAGCATAACGAAAATAAAAATGCCCTACGAGCTGAGACAGCTTCGCAGGGCGTATCCCTGCTTCGCTTTTAAAAGTAATTGGTGGACAGTGTCCACCGAAGCCCAAGAAGCATAACGATAATAAAAATGCCCTACGAGCTGAGACAGCTTCGCAGGGCGTAGGTGGAGCCGGAGGCTATTGCACCTTTTGTAATTCAATAGTTGTTAATAAGTAGTAACTCCCTTTGAAAGCCCCGAATAGCTTAATTAATTACCTTTACTTCATACTCACATATATATTGAGTAATAATAAAACTGTCAACGATATTGTCAACTATACTGTCAACTGATGAAGCAGACGTTTTTTCTTAAGGAGCCAAATGCGGATAAAGAAAGTCTTATTCTCTTCTCTTGCTATTTCAAAAGCGAGGCTAAAAAGTTCGTTTATTCAACTGGAGAGAACATCCATCCAAAGCATTGGGACCAGTCTACCAGAAGCCCTATAAAGTCAGGGAGAAATAAATGCCCTGGAGGAAACGGAATCGAGGTACAGCTGGATAGGTATAAATCCGTTTTCAGAAAGACACTATCAAGGTTTCAGCAGATGGGCGAAGACTTTACTTCGAAGTCTTTAAAGATGGAGTTCGACAAAGAATTCAAGAAATCCAATACGAAGAAAAAGATCTTTCATGAGGCATTTGAGACATTCATGGATTACAAAATCAAGAATCAAGACTGGTCTAAATCAACCATCAAAAGGTATCGAAACATCTTCAATATTCTTTGCGAATTTGAGGAGGTTAAGAAGTACCGTTTAACCTTTGGGAATATCAACCAGGCATTCTACTCTGAGTTTACAGACTTCTGCTTAAATGATAAGCAGCACATCAACAATACTTTCTCTCGAAACATTGGCCTGTTCAAGGCTTTTATGGAATGGGCTTATCGATCAGGTTATACCTATAATCTCGAGTTCAAGGATTTCCAAAAGAAGCCAAGAGTAGTTACTAGGCAGATAGCATTAAATCGGAATGATTTAAAGGACCTAATGGATGCAGAGCTCCCTGGTAGATTAGAAAGGGTCAGAGATGTATTCATCTTTGCTTGCGTAACCGGTATGCGTTTTGGAGAGCTTAAGCTTATTCGGAGAGAAAGCATACATGGAAACTACCTCAACTTGAAAGAAGAGAAAGGAGCAGAAAAGGAGATTCGTGAAATACCTTTGAATAGGATGGCTATCTATCTTCTTAAGAAGTACGATTATAAGCTTCCCCTTATTGCCAATCAAAAACAAAACGAGTACATCAAAGAGGTCTTCAAGTTAGCAGGCTATGATCATCAAGTTGAAAAGGTAACAACTAAAGGAAAAGAGGATATTCGCGAATACATGCCATTCTATGAGCGGATCAGTACTCATACTGCTAGAAGGACCTTCATTACCCGTATGAAAGAAGAGGGTAAGAGTGATAAGTTGATAGCATCGATCACGGGCCACAGTGACCTCAAGACCCTCAATCAGTATTATCAGGTTAGCGCCCCTGAAAAAACCAAGGCAGTTGATGAGGTATTCGATATTGATATTCCAATGAAAAAAGTGAATTAATGGATGCTTATCAACTAGATGTAGAAACTCTCGATTCAATGTTTGAAGAAGCGGTTAGTCAATCAGCCTTTAATTTCAACAATAACCACCTAAGTATGCTATTGGAGTCAGATGAGGGTATAATTAAGGTGGTAACTCTAAATAAGAAACTTGCCTTTCTGTTGACTATGCTCTCAGGTGCTGGAGTAAATAATTACAAGAACTGTCTTCCGGTTATTATAAGTGGGGAATCCAAGGTATTAAACCTCAAGAATGAATCTAAGGTCTTTTTCAAAGCATTCTCTAATGGGTACTTGAGTGGACTGAAAGACTTTCAGAACCGATTCGCTAAAGATGATATATTTGACGCTAATAGCAGGCGGAGATTGAAGCTAGAAGAAGCATACAATGAACATCATAAAGAAGTGCTTTATAATTTGCCATTGGTTCTTAATCTCAGATCATTTCATGCTCTTGGATATTCTACTGGATTTGTTTTTGAGATGCAATACTTTACTGATGAATATAAGACTTCAAATCCTTTTACTAAGTATAGTGGACTGCAACTAACTAAAGAAGAGAAAGCTCTCTTTGCAGTTTACCTTGAAATGGCAAATGAGATAAAATTTGAAGAACCGGGCAAGAAAGGTGCTAATATCAAGGCATTTCTAAATAAATATTTTCCAGGGCAATCACAGACCAAATTTACAGGAGCATACAATAGACTCTTGAAAAGTGAGAATAGAATCATTCCTGAAAATAAAGATAGAATTAGCAGGGTGGCCGAAGCATTGCCTTCAACTAAAGCTAGAGTAATTGCGGAAAAGGAACATTCATTGATAGAATCTAACCGGGTTAGTTAACCGGTTATCACTTATTTAAGGATTAGGCTTGCTCAACTTTACAAAAAATGCAAGCCATGATTTCAAATCCATTTCAATCTATAGAAGATAGGCTAGAGAATATTGAAGGCCTATTGATCGAAATTAAAAGACAGCCAAAAAAAGAGAACCAAGATAAGCTATATTCTGTTGCGGAGGCAGCCGATATATTAGGCATTGCCGAGATTACTCTTAGACTCTGGATAAAGGACGGCAAAATAAAAGCGGAGCGATTTGGCCGCAGAATCCGAATCCGGCATAAAGACCTCTATGATTCAGGGGAAGAAGTCAAATCTCTAAAGTACCAGCGACAATGAAAAAGGCCTCAAGGAATAAATCACAAGAGGCCAGAATTCTTCAGCAAGATAAAGGTACTCAAAAGAAGCGATATAAGAAGCCTGACTCAATCAAAGAGTTGGAGGTTCTTGCCCTAGAAAAGAAGCGAGAGCGCTATCCCAACAATCCGTACCCCGCCCCAAAGAAGTATTCGGATAAAACGTCCAATGAACTGACAAAAGCAATAATTGCTTATATCGATCTCAATGGCGGCCAAGCCGAGCGAATTAGCTCTATGGGTCGTAAGATCAAAAAGCGAGGCAAAGACATTTGGATCCCAGGCACCTCTCGAAACGGCACTGCTGACATCTCAGCTACCATCAACGGCCGATCAGTCAAAATTGAAGTTAAGAATCGCAGAACAAAGGATCGAATGAGTAAGACTCAAGAGAGCTATCGTGCTGAGGTAGAGAAAGCCGGAGGCATCTATTTAATTGCAAGGGACTTCGATCAGATTAAAGGAGAAATAGATAAGCAATTAGGAGGTTTCAATGGCTAAATATAGAAATGTTCATACTTCGTTCTGGTCTGATCCTTTTATAGGGAAGTTAAACCTTCAGCAAACTGTATTTTACCTGTATTTGCTCACAAATGAGCGATCTAAACAGTGTGGCATAACAGAGATCAGCATAAGACAAATGATGTTTGATGTAAAGCTCTCAGAAAACGAGATTGTAGGGCTTATCGAGTTCTTCGAAAAAGAGGACAAGATTAAGTTCAACCAGAAGACATCTGAAATCGCCCTAAGAAACTGGCCAAAGTACAATTCTAGTGCCTCACCAAAGGTTAAAGCCTGTATTGACAAGGAGTTGAAGGACGTAAAGGATACATCATTGATAGAGTATATATACAGTATAGATACTCAATCGCAACAAGAAGAAACAAAGAAGAATAAAGAGAAGAAGGATGTACCCTATCGGGAATTTAAACATCTCGTTATTTCAAAAGAGGAGTTTGATAAACTAGAGGAGAAATTCTCTAAAGAAGAAATCGATGATATTCTTGATCAAATAGAGAATTACAAAGACAATGATAAATACACCAGTTTATATCTTACTGCTAATAATTGGCTTAAGAAGAACCATCCAGAACGCAAAGAGAACCCTGTGAGTCAAACTCCAGAGCAAAAAATAAAACAAGTTCTTCATATATGATTCTACCATCAGGACATAGCGACCAATATTTAGAGGATTATCTTCATGGCAAGATTAAGCAGGGTTATGCAATAGGCGTAATTGATCTTGATGCTCATCTCCGATATAAGCAAGGTCAGTTCAATATCATAAATGGCGCTGACAATGTCGGTAAGACTATTTGGGTCCTTTGGTACTTTTTATGCTTATCAGTAAGGAAAGGGTTGAAGTTCTGCATTTGGTCAGGCGAGAATAAGCCTGAAGCATTAGAGAGGTATTTAATCGAATTCCTAGAAGGTAGAAAGCTAAAGGATATGGAGCAGAAAAATCTTCATTCAGCGAAAGCCTTTATAAGAGAGCATTTCAAGTTTGTAGATCATAAGAAGTTCTACACAAACAAAGATTTGTATAAGGTATTTCAGGATGCTAAAGTAGATGCCTGCCTAATTGACCCTTTTACTGGCTTAGATAGAAACTTTACACATGCCGACAATTACAGATTTCTAAATGAGACTAGAAACTTTGTAAATGAAACTGGTTTAACTGTCTATGTGAACACTCACCCTAATAGCGAAGCGGCTAGGTCGGTATATCCAGACAACTTTGCTGATAAGGATCTAAGGGGCTACCAGAAGCCACCAAGTAGAAGTCAATCAGAAGGAGGACAACCGTTTGCTAATCGTTGTGATGAATTCATTACCGTCCATCGATACATTGGACACCCTCTTCTCCAGTATAAGACTTTGATATTCATCAGAAAGGTCAAGGATACAGAAACTGGTGGAATTCCTACAAGCATAAAAGACCCTGTAATCTTTGATTGGAATAGTGGATTAGGGTTTACCTGCAATAATCACAATCCTATTTCCAATGCGCTTAAGCCAGATGGTCAGCTTCAGGATATTAAACCAAATGAACGCTTTTAATATGATCAGAAACACTCAGATAGAAACCCAGAATCACATTATTGAGCAGATGTCAGTTGAGGATCTACTCAAGTACGTTTTTCCTGATGGGCTTCATAATATTCCTGAAAAAAGAGATAAGCTATTGAGGGAGAAGGCTGATCGAGAGCATGACAATGATAATCAGTTTGGCTGGGCTAAGTTCGAATACATGCGCGAAAACTTAAGAGGAATATTAATTGAACTTGATTCCAGCATAGGCAAGAGGTATTTGAAAAAGATCATAGGAGTAATCGATTACTTTGATCAAATGGCCGTCCAGAATGCTGAGAATAGGTATCTCAAGCATGTAATTAGCGACCTAAGGCACAATCTCAGATTACTTCAAAAGGAAAGAATAGAAGACAAGAAGAAGATTATAAGGCTGCAAGATGAATTGAACCAAAGAGGACTATGAATATAAAAATCGACATAGAGGACTGTAGAGCTTCAATCCTAGCTCAGTACAAAACTACAGGAAGACTCAATAATGATCAACTTGAGCTAGTTCGGAGGTATTGCAATTCACCCGAGTTTGAGCAGCTGATAATAGCTGAGGTAGCTAAGGCTAAAACCAAAAAAGAAGCAAATGAGCAGATCACTATGAAAGTAGCTCTACACATTCAAAGCATTACAGACCTGACTGAAGGCGCACAGGAGGAACTGAATCAAATACTAAGCGCTAATAACATCAAATCAAGTGGCAGATGAAATATTTAAACTGGATATAGACATCCAGTCAATGCTAACCAAGCAAGCGGAATTGAAGAAGTCAACAGATGACCTTAAGGCTTCCATGAAAGCATTAGATACCACTAATGAAGAAGGAAGGCAGGAGTTCGTAAAGCAGGAAGCTCAATTGAAGAACGTATCTACTCAGTACAATGCCAATAAAAAGGCGCTTGCTGAGCTGACTTCTCAATCTGGGCAATTCACTACAGCAAATGAGGCTGCTACAAAGGCCGTGAATAAGCAAGTGAACTCAATCGAGGATGCAAGGAAGTCCAATAAGGAGCTTTTGAATATCCGTAATAAGGTTAACGCAAATACCAAAGAAGGCCAGAAAGCAATTGAGGCTATCAATGGTAAGCTGAACAAGAATAACGAATTTATCAAGCAGAACGTATCTGGATATGAGCAGCAAAAAATTGGAATAGGCGACTACGAAGGAGCAATCAAAAGAGCATTGCCCGGAATGAGTGGAATGATCGATACTTTGAAGGGTATTCGCAATGGACTGATAGCACAAAAAGCAGCTTTATTAGGCTCATCAGAGGCAAGTGGAGGACTGGCAGCTGCTAGCAAGGTATTAAGGATTGCACTAATATCAACAGGCATAGGAGCTATAGCGGTAGCGTTAGGATCATTGGTAGCATACTTAACCTCAACGCAGGCAGGAATGGATCAAGTAACGAAAGTTACGAAGCCGCTGTCTGTAATCTTTCAGAAGGTGTTGGGTATAGTTCAAGATCTCGGAGAAACCATGTTCGAGGCTTTTTCAAATCCAAAACAGCTATTATCTGACCTTTTAGACTTTATGAAAGGTCAGGTTATTAATCGATTTAAGGCCTTTGCTGTGGTTTTAGAGGGCATTAAGAACTTTGACCTAAAGCAAGTAACCAACGGAGTGCTACAAGCCACTACAGGAGTCGAAAACATGATCGATAAAGTAGGAAAAGCAGCCCAAGCAACTAAGGGTTTTTTGTCTGAGGCAGTCGACCAAGGTAACAGGCTTCGACAAATTGAGATTGACATAGAGACAGCTGAAGCTAATATCGGACTGAAGAGAGCGCAAGCCCTCGACCAGATGAAAGAGCTAGAACTTATAGCCAAGAACACAGCTTTAACTGCTAAAGAGCGAAATGATGCATCTCAAGAAGCTATCAAGATTGCCAAGCAACTGGCAGAAGATGAGAAAGAGATCATTCGACTTAAAATTGAGCAAGAGGAAATCACACAATCACTAAATGACTCCGATCGTAAGGATCAAAAAGTGCTAAACGACCTAAAGGCCGAATTGATTCAAAAAGACCGAGAGCAGAAAACAACTGAGTTGAGGTTTATCTCGACTAAATCAGCTCTTCAAAAAGAAATCAATGCAGAGGCAAAGAAGGAGCTAGATATTAAGGAGAAGCTTGCACAAGAAACTCTCAATAAATCTCTGGAAGCACTCCAACAGGAATTAGAATATTATCGGGTAAAGAATAAATCTGTTCTGGATTCAGAAGATGAACTCACTCAGGAACTGATCAAGAAAGAAGAGGAACGCCAAGAGCAAATACTTGACATGAAGCAGGCAATTCTATTGAAGCAGTTTGAAGCTGGAAAGCTATCTGAGCTTCAGTATCGAACTGAACTACTCAAGGTTGAGGATGATTACCAAAGCAATCTTAAAGGCCTCAGAGAGGAATACAAGGAACAGCAGAAAGAAATCGAAGCCGAGGAGAAAGAAAAGAAGGAAGAGGAAAAAGCTTTAGAGCTCGAAAAGGAGGCTGAGAATTTTGAGCTGGTCTTAGAGCTTCAAGCAGAAAGAGGAGCACGACAAGAAGAAGTAGAATTACAGAGGCTTGAGAGAGAAAAGCAGAACGCAATAGCAGCAGCCCAGAAAAAGGGTTTAGATATTCAAAAAGTCGAAGAGAAGTTTGCCCTCAAAAAAGAGCAGCTTGAGAAGCAAAAGGAGTTAGCTCAGGTACAAGCAGTACAGAAAACAATAGGAGACATCGGAGGAGCCTATCAGCAGTTCTTTGGCAACAGTAAAGAGTTAAACATAGCCTTAGCATCAGCGGATGCACTTATAGGCTCTCAAAAGGCTTATTTGTCGCAATTGATTCCAGGAGACCCCACTTCTGTCCCAAGAGCAATTGCCGCATCAGTTCAAGCGGCCTCATTTGGCTTTGCGAATGTCGCTAAGATAGCTGGCGTTCAATTCGAGGAAGGCGGATTATTAGAAGGTCCATCCCATAAACAAGGTGGTATTCCTTTCACGATCGGAGGTCATGCAGGATTTGAGGCAGAAGGAGGAGAGTATATTGTAAACAGAGAAGCAACAAAGCGCTTTCTCCCACTACTAGAATCGCTCAATTCAAAATACAACGTGCCGGGTGCTGGAGGAATTGGAATGTTCCAGAATGGTGGGATAGTTACTTCACAATTCACAAGCTTGAATGGTCAAAAAGGCTTTAAGCTTGATTACAATAGGTTGGCATTGGCAGTCGCAAAAGCAAATGAATCATTGCCTAATCCAGTTGTGATAGTAGATGATATTAACTCAGGGCAACAGAGAGTAGCTGAGGTGATTGAGGGAGCAACGATTTAAGATAAGTATGATTCTAAAAATAAAGAGAAAAGATTTTACCACAATCATCGCGCGTATAGAGGCAATTTAAAATTCCGACCAAAAAATAAGACAATGGCAAACAAACACAGAAACATAGATCAAGGCAGATTGCAAGAACTTGCGGATGAGTATTGCGATGAGTGCATTAATAATAAAAAAATCCTTCTCACTAGGTCAGGCAAGAAAGTCGAGATAGAAGATAGGTTAATCCCTACTGTAGATTACTTTCTTTCTTATTGGCTTAGGAAGCAAGATCCTGAGTTTCAAAAAGAGATGATAGGGAGCAGGCAATTCTATCGAGTCATTAAGGATAAAAGCCATCCATTATGTCAGACTATAAAAAATATAAGGGCAGATTTTGATGCTCTTGCAGTCGACATAGTTGCTAATGAAGGTAAAGGAATATTCTATGCTAAGAATAGGCTAGGAATGACTGATCGTATCAAGAAAGAAACAGATCAAAAGGTAAAAATTAGTTTTAAGAATTAAGAGAAATGAGAATTACTGATAAGCAAAAGAGATTTTGTGAAGAATACCTGATAGACTTGAATGGAACTCAAGCTGCTATTCGGGCCGGTTATTCATCAAATACAGCAAAAGAGCAAGCATACGAGAACCTCACAAAACCTCACATTCAAGAATTCATCTGCAAGCTTCAGCGAGAGATCAGGGAGAGGAATCAAATAACTGTAGATACCCTTATTCAAAAGCTAAATGAGTGGATTGAGGCTGACATCACAGAAACAATAAACCTCAACTTTAGCGAACTAAAGGGGCTACCTTCTGCGCTAAGAAATGCCATTGCTTCGCTTAAACTTAACCGGACATCAACTTCAGATGGAAAGATCATAAATGAGACTGTTGAGGTTAAGCTAGTATCTAAGGAGAGGGCAATAGAAATGCTTGCTAAACATTTAGGCTTTTATGAGAAACACAACACCCAGAAGAAAACCACAATTGACCTGAATCTGCTGGATACAGAAACCTTATTGAAGCTAAAAAATGCTAGTGTGATTGCTAATTGAACAATTAGCAATCTTGCAGAAGGAAGTATGCAAGAATATTAGAAGAAATTTAAATGATTGATTTCTTTTCCTTCATGAAATAACAGGGGCTTGAGATCTATCTCCTCCTCAATTGAACCTCCTGAATAATATAACTTCAATCTAATTGGATTATACATAGCCTCAACGGTAGATCTCTTATTTAATGCAAGGTGTTTAAAATTGAAAGGCATCTCTTCTCCTGAAAATAAAGAAGACTCGCTTGGAAATGAAAATAAATAATGATTTTCAAGATCGTCTTTTTTGAAAGGGTCTAGTTTATTAATAGAGTGATTAGGTGAATTCAAGTACATCAATCTTGGAATCTGTACATCGATTTTATAATCCTTTTCAATTGTTGGGCTGATATTTTTTACTTTGAATCTGAAACCAAACCTAAAATCTGTAATTCTTCCAGCAGAAGTTATGTGAGGAACAATTTGATGATCAATATCAAGGATTTTAAGTTGGCTTACTCTATTTTGAAAATATTGAGATCTAACCTCAAACTCTTCCATTGCGACAGAGCTAAAATCATACCTTTTATAAAACTTATTTCCAGCCATAATTGGAAAGCCAGAGTGCGATTCTACTTTTACTAGATAGATTGTTTTCTCAAAGTCACCATCTTCTCGTATTGGAAAGATCTTAATCTTAAAGCTTTTACTTGAGCATCCTCCATGAATCACTTGCTCAAGCCATTCTTTGGTCAGTTCATTGCCATTAACGAAGCTCTTCTTGGTTGGAACATGATCAACTTCTTCAACGCCATAGATGATAATGCCACCATCTGAATTTGCAAAAGCCGAAACATCTTTAGCTATCTCATTCTTTTGCTTGTCTTTCTTAGATAATGATCTTGCGGATTTATAATCAAGATGAATGGATTCTTCGATTTGATCCTTTATGAGTTGATCAATATCATCAATTGTATAATCTTCCTTCTCAAAAAAGCTCATAAGCCTAATTCTTCTTTCTTTTCAAATCGTTTAGAATTAGCAAGCTGATTAAGCTTATCACTCTCAGCCTGATCTAGCTCATCTGTGATCTCTTCTTTCATTCATTTAGCAATTTCCCTTCCCAAAGCTTTAGGAGCGTTTCTGAAGGCATTAAATACCTTTTTGGCAATATACCAGCTGAGCATTAGCAATAAGCCCACACAAAGCGATAGAACTACGAAGATCACCCAAGCCATGGAACTAAGGTAGCTAAACTGTTGATGTTATAAAACTGCCAATCATTATTTCGGAGGATGAAGAATGCCTCCTTGAATTAACTTTCTTCTAATTTCTTGACTTCTCAATTGTCTAGGTGATAGCTTCTTTGGTCTTTCGACTCTTAGCATGTCTGCTAATCGATTTCGCTCTGATATTGTAAGTTCTTTAGCTATTTGATAGATGTCTTCAGCTGTCATTTCTTAGCTCTCCAATTTGGATATACTCACCTTCAACTTTCTTGTAGATCGGGTCTCCTTTTGAAGGCTGGAAAAGATCCCGAATTTCAACACCAAGAACCTCAGCAATCTTCTCCATAAGTTCAAACCGAGGTTGAGTCTTACCAGTGGCTATCTGACTAATAGCATTAGTTGAAACTCCTACCTTTTGAGCAAGTTCCTTGCCTGAGATATTCTTCTCAGACAACAGCTCCTTAACCCTTAAATATTCCATCTCGTTTTTATTTCAAAGTTAGTAAATACAGTTAATAGTTGTATTTAATACGAATAAATTTAGCTAAAGGTTGTATATTATTAAGTCTTTACCTATATTTGTACCATAATAATAAAGCTAACACCTACATTATGAAAACGAAATTTAGATCCAAAGTATTCAAGACAGCATACGAAATCATGCGAGCTACCGGCAAAGCATTTGCTGTTTGTCTTTCCAAAGCATGGGCCTTATATCGCCTGATCAAACGAATGAAGAACGCAGCCACCACGTTCACCTTCGAAAAGAAGGACGGCACATTGAGAAGAGCTATTGGAATCCTAAAGGATATTCCAGGCACTCCTGCTGGCACTCGAAAAGAGAATTATAAAACTGTCGCTTACTTCGATCTCGACAAGAAAGCTTTTAGATGTTTCAAAGTCGAGAGTCTAGTATCAATATTATAATCTATTACTATGAACCTAGAGAGAATTGAAACACCGAATAGCTTTAAACTTTCCCAAGAAACCATCTATAGACTTAACGAAGTATTTACCTCAGCTGAAGAATATAGGACCATTGTAAACGACCTGCGCAAAACCCGCAAAGGACTTTGGCACATAGTCCAAGAACGGCCAGAATTAAAGTCTCAGATCATGAGCCAACTCGAATCGATCAATAAAGTTACAAGCGCATTGATCATAGGAAATGAACATCTTATTCATTCTTAAAAAGATCACATCGCAAGTTTAACGCAATGCCCTGAGAGATATCTCGGGGTTTTTATTTTAGATTGCCAAACACATCTTTGCCAAATAGCTTAGAACGATTAAATGTCGACTTTGGAGAATATTTATCAAGTATAGATTTAAGGTCGTTGAAAACATGAATAGGCATGTCTGGGTGAGCACGGAAATCAATAATTGTATTTTCCGGTAAACGAGCATAAATGCCTGTAGTATCACCAATAGTTTCTTTCGTAGCTAATACATACCTATATTCTTTCTCATGATCATAGGATTTATCTTTAGTAAAGAAACGTGTTTTTGAGTCGCTTTCTTTCGTAAAAAAATCAGTGGAAAAAATATCTTCATAGTTTGCTCGCCCATAATAGCCCTGAGTAATAAAGTCAGGGTAATCAATTCTTTTCCTAAGTAAGTCGTCCAAATAAAGGGCTGGGATATACATTACAACACCTAATGGATTTGAATATAGATTCCACATAATCCGAGATTCAGATATTCCATTTTCATTATAGTAAAGGCAAAGGCCATAACCATTGCTTTGAGCAATTTCAAGTTCTTCTTTAGCTTTCTCTAATGAAGATTTAGCATTTTTAATATAACCTTCAATCAACTCTAATACTATATTTGGGTTATAGTCTTCAACGTTAAAAGACTCGTCCTTAAATGTTACTATATCTTGAATATTTACTTGTGTACCACCTTCGATCGGATCATCAAACATGTCAAATCGAGAGAATCTCAGATGATTATTTACAATAAGGTTTAAGAATTTTTCAATAGAAAGGTATCTCGAGAAATACCCTGTGTCAACAACATCATCCTCATTGTTTTTATTTTTAATCCATTCTAAATCGTCTTTTGTCCCGCTCATTTCTAAGAGAATATTTTTTGTAAAAAGCCCCTCCAAATGGAAGGGCGAAGCTGTCAGTTGTCAGGGCAGTATTTACCAATCATCGTTAGAGCTTTGCTCATTCCCTTTTTCAATATAAGACAATAAGCTCCGAATCAATTCGTTGAATAATTCAGGAACATCATTTGGATACCTAGAATACATGGATCTTAATTTCCCATTATTCTTATACATGTATGAGCCATCCGAAAGTGATAATTCAGTATCCCTTGCGGCGCTATTTTGAGATGGAGGTATATTGAAGATAAGTCTTACCGGTTCAAACTTAAACCTCCCATCTTTAAAATCAATTCTAATTGTATAGCTCCCATTGTAACAAACAGTCATCATTGATTCAATACATACAAAGGACTCTTGATAGCCTTCAAATCGGATCATTTCATTATCTATAGATGATTTAATAACCTCATCAGGGTTTCTGTAAGTCTCCTTAAGCCAATTCAATGTAGAAGTTTACAATTCGCCTGCCTCAAGTGAATCTACCTCAACTACAATGTATTTTGGAGTTAGCCCTTCAGATCCGTATTCAAATTGGAGCAGAAATTGAAAAGCAAATTGAAATGAGAAATAGGAAAGATGCAATCCGTTTCATTGGACCAAGATATAAAATTGTGGATATGAAGCAAATGAACAATAATTTAAAGAAGAAATAATCTGTAATTTCAGCCAACTATTTCTTACTGATTATCAGTTATATAGAATTGTTTCTTGTCAAAAAAGCATCCTATAAAGGTAAAAGTTGGATATGCTTTTTCCTTGATAGCTTGATTATTACTTGTCAGATTTGAGCCGTTCACTATATTGAAGATTCAAATAATTATTAACTAATGACAAGCTACTATGAAAACTCTATCAACCTTTCTATTAATCTTTTTATCGACTTTTAATCTAGTTGGAGCAGGAACCGGGGAAAGTTGTAAAGATGCAATTGAACTTGTAATAGGATCTGCAGAAGACTATACATTTCCTGAAGAAGTGCAACAATTCTATCTATACTTCAATACTGGGAGCAATGATAGTATCCAAATAGAGATCACCGAGCCTGGAAGTGGATCTTTTATTGAGCTCAATGAAGTTAATGTTTACGAGTATGAAGAGTGTGGGAGTTTGACACTAGTTTTCTCAACATCACTTCTTTTAAAACTGTAACCTTCCCTAAATCTCGGACTGGCTAAAACTATTAATTTTAAACCAGTCAATATGAGAAAGTCAAGATTTACAGAATCGCAGATTGTGGCTGCCATCAAGCAGCACGAATCGGGAAGAAAAGCAGATGATATTTGCAGAGAATATGGGATATCCAAGAACACTTTTTATCTCTGGAGGAAGAAGTATTCAGGAATGGATTCCTTGCAATTAAAACGCTTAAAAGAGCTTGAGGAGGAGAATCGCAAGCTCAAACAGATGTTTGCAGACGTAAGTCTGGATAACAAAATGCTGAAGGATGTTCTGTCAAAAAAGTGGTAAGCACTGGTGAGCGACAAAACGTGGCTACTTACCTTCATGACAGCTATGAGGTGAGTATCACCAGGGCGTGTAAAGTGATCCGCTTTCCAAAGTCCATGTATTATTATGAATCCGTTAAAGATGACTCTGAGGTGATCACTAGGCTCTTAGAGATGGCCGCTCTGCGACCTACAGAAGGTCAAGATAAGATGCATCAACGGTTAAGGTTAGAAGGTTACAATTGGAACAGAAAACGAATTAGAAGGGTGTATTTGAAGTTAGGACTGAATATGAGAAGAAGATCCAAGAAGCGGATCCCTGCAAGAGTAAAACAACCGCTACTACAAACTGATCAACCGAACAAGACTTGGTCAATGGACTTTATGAGCGATAGCTTAGAGAGTGGCAGAAGGTTCAGAGTATTGAACATCATGGATGACTTTAATCGCAAGGCAGTGGCTGTAGAAGCAGAATTCACTTTCCCATCAATGGGAGTTATAGAAGTACTCAAAAGAGCCTTTGAAGAACATGGAAAGCCAGAGAGGATTAGAGTAGATAACGGACCAGAGTTTACCTCCTTAGAACTTACTGAATGGTGCAGAGTGCAAGAGATAGAACTTCAGTTTATTCAGCCAGGTAGACCTATGCAGAATGGATTTATAGAACGCTTTAACAGAACGTTCAGACAGAATATACTCAATGCACATATTTTTGAAGATATCAGTCAAGTCAGAATCTTAGCCGAAGAATGGGTGAAGGATTATAACGGTCATAGGCCACATGAAGCTCTGGGAGGAATAACACCCTTGCAAGCAGAGGAAGAATCTTCATCAAAGCAAGCTTGCTTTGATGAAGTGAACCTTAACTAAATGAAAGATAAAGTACATTTATACCCGGTTCGAGAAAAGGGAAGGTTACATCAATACTCAACACTTGGGCTATTGTCATTGATTTCAAATTGGGTTAATCCAGGCAATTCTAAGTTCAATAAATATACTAGAGGAGAGATTGTATATTCCTCGCAAGTGCACAGTCAATTTGAAGAACTTATAAAGTGCTTGAATATAAGAAATCAAAGCTCTACAATTAACAAATTCTACATTATAAGTGAATCCTTTAATGATAATTTATTAGTTGAACTTAAGAGAATTAACTATCCATCTGAGTATAAGAGATTGCCTAGAAATATAATTCTTCCGATTGATTTATTTCATTTATTAATGGAGGAGTAAAAATAGTCTGTACCTATAATGTACCTAAACAAAAAGGAGCTACAGATTAATATCTATAACTCCTTGATTTCTAGTAGTGATCGCGACAGGATTCGAACCTGTGACCGTCTGCTTAGAAGGCAGATGCTCTATCCAGCTGAGCTACGCGACCAGTGGTTTTTAAAACAAAAGCCCTCCGCCGTATGGAGGAAGGCTTTTGCGGTCCGGACGAGACTCGAACTCGCGACCCCCTGCGTGACAGGCAGGTATTCTAACCAACTGAACTACCGGACCAAAATCTTTAGAACTCTCCGTTTTTTCCGAACGGGTCGGCAAATGTAAAACTTTTTTTATTTTGATTTAGGATTTTAGGTCACATTTCAAGAAAAAATTCCTGCATTACTTTGCCTTCATATCTATTAATCTGATTGCCAATAAAATTATGAAACAGAAATTGCTTTATGCCGTGATCTTGTGTTTGACTCTTGGTCTTGCACCTTTCTCACCTGAACCCCATATTGTGGGAAAGATCAAATGGCTTATGGGAGGTGCAAATGGAATGGGTGCAATAGACTGGTTCGACCTATTTTTACATGGGATTCCATGGCTCTTCCTTATATACGTGCTTATTGATATTGCAATAACCAAGGTAGCTGATTAAAAGTGGATTAAATCTTTTCTCTACCTTTCCACTTCAATTCTACCACCATGAAAAGATCAATCCAACTACTACTCACATTCTCTTTTGCAATTCTAATTACCAACCAACTTAACGCTCAGGCCTTCCAACAGGGCAATAAGAACATTGATGTAGGTATAGGTTTTGCAGCTTATGGCACAAAGTTTACCACCACCAATACTGTAAATAACGTAGAAACGTCTTCATCAGAAACAGATGGCGCAGCAAGCACTATATTCCCAATTAGCTTTGAATATGGTATTACTGATAAAATTGGATTGGGTGTAGACCTAACCATCAGTAATTACTTTATTGATGAGGAAGACAAAGACACTATCTCAAATGTGAATGCCTTTGATTTTGGAATTCGATCGAATTACCATCTTCTTAATTCAGACAAGAACGACTTAATGATTGGTGTTGGATTGGGGTTTTCTGGGATGAATTGGGAAGCTGAACCGATAGCTGGACAGTTCATCGACTCATACAGTGGTTCAGGAATCTATTGGACTGTTGGTGTGACAGATCGAATCTTCTTCTCAGAACACATTGGAATTCTATTCAATGTCGCCTACAGAGGCTACTTCTACTCTGCTCTTGAAACTAAGCTAACTGCTGAAGGTGAAGCCTTCTTTGAGGCCGCTAATGTAGATTTCACCCAAGAAATCGATTGGACGTTTAGTGGGTTTACTGTGGGAACAGGTTTGGCTGTTAAATTCTAAGATAGAGGCCGGAAGCTGGAAGCCTGAGGTTAGATAAATCAGAAATCTGAAATCAGAGATCAGAAACTTTGAATTCTACAAGTTTCTAATAATCTGCGCCGATCTGCGAGATCTGCGGGAGATACAACACCATAATCCTTTTTCACGCTGATTTCCGCAGAAAGAAGTTGATTACTTAAACTCATACTTTACACTAATCATTCTATAAAAAACAGGATTAAGAATTATTTATTTTCATTTTTTATTGAAAATACAAAATGTTTCATATATTTGTTTCATGAAGTTTGAAGAAGCACAAGAAGAGTTTATTAGAGCATGGGGAGAACTTGGTTCCAGTTGGGGTGTAAGTAAAACGATGGCTCAAATTCATGCCCTGCTTCTTAGCTCTTCAAAGCCCTTAAGTACAGAGGACATTATGAATGAGCTGAATATTTCAAGAGGCAATGCCAATATGAATATTAGAGCTTTGATCAGCTGGGGACTGACGAAAAAGGCTTTTATGCCTGGAGAAAGAAAAGAGTACTTTGAGTCTGATAAAGACATTTGGAACATCTCAAAACAAGTTGCTCAAGAAAGAAAGAGACGCGAGCTAGACCCAATGCGAAGAGTAATAGATGAGCTAGTTACAGTAGAAGCAAAAACTACAGAAGAAAAAGAATTTAAAATGATGCTCAAAGAGCTTCAATCATATACAAAAAGTGCAGATCGCCTCATTGATAAACTAAGTAGATCCGATAAGAATTGGTTCTTTAAACTAGTAATGAAATTGATCTGATATTTTTTTGCTCAATATGTTTCAATAATTATTGAAAATACAATAAGTATGGACTTTAACATCATCGCATACAGCATCTATCTTCCAGTTACCTTCTTCATTTTGATCTGGGTTGGTAGCACACTATTTAAAAATGGAAGACCCTTTATCCTCATACAATTTAAGGGAGATAATGAAACCACAGACACTGTGAACAGAACCTTACTAATAGGATACTACCTGATCAATATTGGATACTGCCTGCTAATCCTCACAGAATGGGAAGACCTAAGTGGCTGGATTGAACTAATTGAAAGTCTGGCATTAACTATTGGTGTAATTAGTCTAGGCCTTGGAGTAATTCACTTCATCAACATATATATTTTAAGCCTTTTAGGCGATCAAAAGAAGAATAATCAACCAATTAATCATTTATAATTTAAATATCATGGAAAGCTATTTCATTAAAGCCTATCTAATTTATCTTCCAATTGTTATAGTACTGACATTCCTTGTCGCCAGGACACTGTTCCAAAGTGGCAAGACCTTCATGTTAGACATCTTTAGCGGTAGGGAAGAAATTGCAAATGCCACAAATCAACTTTTTAAAGTTGGATTCTACCTGCTCAACCTCGGTTTTGGTCTATTGATCATGAAAGTGAGTGTTTATGGCAGTGAACACCTGGACAGCAATCGTGAGCTAATTGAAATCCTCAGTGGAAAGATTGGAAAGTTTGCCGTCTATCTGGGCATCATGCTCTTCTTTAATTTATTCCTCTTCTTCAGAGGAAAGAAGAAAGCTAGAGAGCAAAGAATTCAAAGGCAAGCTAAACCTATAGCTCAAGGATAGTAAGCCAATACACCAAGAGTCTCGGTACTTCGAATATGAGGTCCGAGACTTTTTTTTTTCAAAGTTGTAGTAACAACACCTAAAAAATAAGTCAAGCTTCTGGCTTCCAGCTTCTAGCCTCAAAATTTCATATCCCAACTCCCTAATCCCGCATCCGATACAAGCTCAAACTCCCCTTCTTCTCTACCAATTCATAATTGGTCTCCAAACTCTCCTTAAGCTCCGGCATCTGGGGGAATTTTCGATCATGCTTGTGGATGATCAAATAATCTACTTGCCTGCTTTGGTCATTAAAGACTTTAGGAAGAAAGTTCAAATGTCCATCGTAAAGATCCACTCCCTCAATTATCGGTTTTGGGCTTCCCGATTGCTTGTATTTAAGCGGAAAATAGGCTTTGGGAGCTTCGTAATTGTAGAGCACAATGGTGTTTGGCTTTAATCCCACGATATTGCTAAAATGCTTGCGATCCCAAGCGAAATCACATAAAGGCAAAACCACTGAATTTGGCTGAATCTGACCTCCCAGAGCTTTGTAATGGTTTAGGTCCTGTGCTCGGCCTGTCTGAGCGTCCCAATAGTAAGTACACAGCATAATATGGGCAAAGCCAATGGCAATCAAAGCCATGACTTTCACTAGCCTGGATTGTCTTTGGGTGGAGATCATAGCAATAACGATCAATAGCATAAACCAATGAATGCGAAAGGTGATGATTCCGCCATCGGAAGTCAATTCCGGTAGGCTCACATACAAGACAATCAGCAAAAGCAAAAGATAAATCCCAAACCGCCATTTCTTTGAAATGCCACTTTCTTGCTTTCCGAAAGTTTTCACGATAGTTAGGATCAATAAAACCAACAAAACAATACCAATGATCTGGGTGTAGATCACCTCCTCAGCAGATGAAAAGGCCACCAAAGTAGCTACATCCGTAAAGCGCCCCCACAATTCCGCCGGACTTGAATAGATCCATTCAGATATTGCAGCCTCCATGCTAAATAAGTAGAGAAGGAACATGATCAGGAATGGGATAGCGATGAGTCCGAGCTTTAGATTGTAATAGAATGCTCTCTTCAAGTCTTTGCCATAGATGGAGATCGAAAGCAAAAAGAGCGACAATAAAGCCAGGCCAAAACAAAGTGAATGGGAGAAATAGCTAATGCCAATGAATACAAAGAGGAAAAGGTAGTCCTGCTTCATATCAAACAGCTTATCCCATCTTCTTATCGCATAGCCCAATAGCAAGAGATAGAAGACTAATCCAACGGTATAATTGTAAAATCCAAAGAAAAAGGTGAGTGAAAAGATCAGCGGGAAAGCTAAGTAAACAAGGTAAATGGCAGCTTTAGAGAAGCTAAGCCAGAAATATCTCAAGGCATAAGCTTGTGCGATGATCAGTCCTGAGATCAGGACTTTTTCAGCAATGATCGGACTGAAGATCAATTGCAGAAATACCAGCAAATAATGTCCGCTTGCATTGGGCACCCAGAAGGAATTCAATTCATAGAATTGATGAGCCAATCCAGCCTCTTCAAATAGCAGTTGATAGATCAAATAGGAATTGTAGAGGTGCGCTGGACCGTCGATGGTGACAAATCCATCGATCAAAAAGACCGGCAATGTATGAGCTAGAGCAATTGCCAAGAATAGAATGGGGTCCATTCTTTTGAGAAATGAAAAGATATTATTCAATTTGACGCTCATCAAGGCGAAGATAGTTGATATTAATGTGTGAATGATTAATGATGAATGTGTGAATGATTTTTCATCTTAATCATTGAACTTAAACAATCTGCGTCAATCTGCGGGGGAAAGATAATCCCTAATATTTCCCGCTGATCTCGCTGATTTTCGCAGATCTTTTTACCTCATATTCATATTGTTATATTGTTAAATTGCTTCATTGATATATTGATACATTCCATTCTCCACAACCACACATATTTAATATCTTGTGTTTACATTGCATCTAGATGAAGGATATAGAAAATCGTGAAGACCTAGAGTTGCTGATAGATCGCTTTTACAAAAAGGCTTTGAAGGATGAAGTGATCCAACACTTTTTTACCAAAGAAGTAGAGCTCAATTGGGATTCCCACATTCCCTTGATCGTGGATTTTTGGGAAAGTAGCCTGCTGGGAACCGGCATTTATAGAGGAAATCCGATGAGCGCCCATATCGCCCTTGATCAAAATTCTCCAATGGAACAGAAGCACTTTGATCGTTGGCTTAATTTGTGGGAAGAGAGTGTAAAAGAGCATTTTGCCGGTGAAAAAGCAGATCTAGCCGTCTCAAGAGCAAAGCAAATCGCGCAATTGATGCAGTTTAAGATTGGACAAGAGCGTAAACATTAATATCCACAGTTATACCGCAGAGTTGCTTTGAGCCTGCCTGCCGGGCTCCTACGCTAAAGCTTCAGCGCCAGCTTGCAGGCAGGTCAGCGGGAATATTGAAATATTTTGTTTCTCCCGCAGATTGCGCAGATTGACGCAGATCTGTCCCTAACATTTTCAAATTTGCTCATTGGTATATTGTTACATTCCTTAATCCTTAAACCTTAATCCATTCTCAAATGAATTAATATCTTGTGTTCTTAATCCATTTCAATGAAGTTTCTACTACCTATTCTCCTATTCCTTTGTCTCCAAGCCTTTAGTCAGAAAGAATTTCTTGTCGAGATAGACCAGAGTACCGGTGTTCACACAAAGATCGATAGCATCCCAGGCGTTTTCTTTGTTACAATGAATAACACTACAATTAACAGTGATTCAGGGTATTTCATATTTGAAGGAACGGGTATAGGTTTTCAAGGAAATCTTTACACATTGGATCTACAGACTGGAGCCATTATTCATAGTCCAAGTTTTCCAAATACTGGGGATTTCTTAGACGTTATTGGAAGCTTGCGATATGACGATTCAACTAAGCTTCTTTATGGTCTTTGGTTCGATAACTCTCTACTGCAAACTAGTTTCGTTTCTGTTTCTGCAGATAGTGGACTTCATCAATCGATTCTAGCTTTACCGAATATTCAAACCTTTGATCCTGAAAGTATAGTATTGAATTCTCTGGATCGCGAATACATTCTAAGCGCAAGATTGAATGCCACTCAACGGTCATTGTATGTAATGAACATAGATAGTGGCACAATTAAGCACAATCCAACCATTACCCTTTCAAATCAATTGGATTGGATAAGTTCCTTTCAAGTTGATAATAATGGTGATCTGTTTGCTCTTTACTATAGTGATTCATTGGATTTGATCAACCTGGTTACAATCAACAAATCGACTGGGGCTTACACTAAAGTATCTGACCTATCAATGATCAAAAACCTTGTTGGTCTTGAAAGATATTATGATTCACAATCTAACCTATTAGTTTATCCTGGCAGGGACACTTTAAATAATGATCTATTGTTCAAGATAGATCCAACTACAGGTCAGATTAGCTCTACTGTTCCATTTCCGGTACTGAATGACACAAACGACAATGTAATACAACTCACATATAACAAAGCTGATAGTAAGCTTTATGGATTGCATTGGGATTCTGACTTAACCACTTCTCTGAAATCCTACCAAAAAGACTTTTTGGAATTCAATGTCTATCCCAATCCAGCAATAGAAGGGTTTAGGATTGTCATGGAGCACAATGCAGAATCAATCGACTTATTGATTTATAATTCTAGTGGTCAACTTATTGATCAAAGAATGATCAATAAGTCAGGTTTGGAAGATGAGTATTTTCAACTTCCTAGTGGTTCTTACTTTATACTTATTCATACTCAAGATGGAAGTAAAGGGTTCAAGCAAATTATCGTAGAATAAAGCTAGCCTTCTTTTAGTTCTACACTGAGCCTACTTTCTGGGCTCCTACACTAGCGCCTCCGCAGAGTAGCTTTAGCGCTCGCGGAAAGCTTCAGCGCCAGGGTGCAGGCATGTCTTCGGAAAAAATAAAAGTCCTAAATATTTCCCGCAGATCACGCTGATTCCATTCGCTGATCTCGCAGATTCCTTAATCTTTTCTCCTTAATCCTTAATCCTTCCTCCATACTCCAAACTCCTATCTTAAATTGAATTAATATCTTGCGATTCTAATCTCATGAAATGAAGCCTTTACTCTACCTACTTAGCTTTTGTCTCTTTGTAATTTCTTGCAATAAAGATGAAGAGTCTGACTCTACACCTTTTCCTTGTTCAAACACTCCTGGCTTAAGCACCTATCAAGCGCTTATGGTCGACGACAATTCTGCGAAACTGAATGGATTGATAGCTCCACCTTCATGTCAAACCACCATTAATTCTCAAGGTTTTGTTTGGTCGAAGAACACCCTGCCTGAAGTATCAGATAATTTTAAAGAAGTCTCAGGAACTAATGTGTCGACGACAATTACTGGTCTTGATGCAGATACGAAATACTACTTCCGGACCTACTTGACTAGCAATAATGTAGTTTACTATGGGGAACAAAAGGATTTTAAGACCGATACTTCTAGACCATCTTTACCTGCAGTATATCTCGATTCCAATGGAATTACTATAAAAGCTCATAGCTGGGCTATAATTGGTGATACAGGCACTGTGAATGGAGTCACTTATACTGTTGTCAACGAGAATGATCTAAGATATAGGGTAGATAATAACTATATGATGAATAAAGTATGCGTATCTAGAGTAACTAGTATGTATGGCTTATTTCAGGGAAAAAGCCCATCAGTTGATATCAGTCATTGGGATGTAAGTAATGTTGAAAATATGTCACTGATGTTCTCTGGATCTCCATTCAATGGTTCTTTGAATGCATGGGATGTTGGCAAAGTCACAACAATGAATGGAATGTTTGCAGGAGCCACAGCCTTTAATCAACCATTGGATCAATGGAATACTTCTTCAGTAGAGACTTTTCAATCCATGTTTGGTGGCGCAACATCCTTCAATCAGGATATCAGTAGTTGGGATGTTAGTAATGCAGAAATCACATATGGAATGTTTTTCAGAGCTACTTCATTCAATCAAGTCCTAAATAATTGGAATGTCGGAAAGGTTACAGATATGACTTCTATGTTTGAAGGAGCGATTGCTTTCAATTCCGATCTTTCAGGATGGACGGTCAGTCAGGTTACAGCTTGTTCAGGCTTCTCAGATAATACTCCAGCTTGGACCTCTCCAAAGCCGAATTTTACCAATTGTACTCCGTAGGAATTAGCTGATTTCTTAAGTTTTACACTGAGGCCCCGACTGAGTTGGGTCTACACCCTTCTGCGCTGCCTTCTGCAGCTTCGAAGGGCAAAGCAGAGAAGGCACAGAGAACTCAGAGTCAATTCAAATTACAATTCTCTAAAATCTAAAATCTAAAATCTCTTCTCAAAATTTCTAAAAAGAACCTCATCTTTACCAGATGAACAAAGAAAAGGCCCTGCTTTTCACCCTAGCAGTCATTCAGTTTTCGCATATCACCGACTTCATGATACTGATGCCACTGGGTCCGCAGCTGATGGAAGCCTTTTCGATCAAGCCCTCTCAATTTGCCTTATTGGTTTCTACTTACACCATTAGTGCTGGTGTATCGGGCTTTGTGGGAGCCTTTTTTATTGATCGTTTTGATCGTAGGAAAGCGCTAATCCTCATGGCAGCTGGCTTTGCATTGGGCACACTACTCTGCTCATTTTCCTACACCTATGAAATGCTCTTAATTACTAGGTCATTTACAGGAATCTTCGGTGGTGTCTTGGGTGCTTTGATCCTGGCCATTATTGGAGATGCGATTCCCAATGATAGAAGAGCCGGAGCTATGGGTATGGTCATGGCCTCCTTCTCTGCTGCTTCTGTTTTTGGGGTTCCTGCAGGCTTGTTCTTGGCTAGCTTGAGCGACTGGCACCTGCCTTTCCTGATTCTAGGAATACTTGCCAGTCTTACACTTTTGCCTATTATGCGCTTTATTCCTGAGATGGTTGGACATATCGACAAATGTGCCGACAACCCCACTCCCCTAGAGATCATTAGGAAAGTAACTTCTAATGGCAATCAAATGAAGGCATTGCTTTTTGCAGTGGTAATCATGTTCAGCCATTTCACTATAGTGCCTTTTATCAGTCCGTATATGGTTGCCAATGTGGGTTTTACCGAGCAGCAGATCACCTATATCTATTTGATCGGTGGCGGATTAACAATTTTCACCGCTCCATTGATCGGTAGACTTGCCGACCGACATGGAAGAGTTAAGGTCTTTTCAATTGTAGTGCTCTGTGCCTCTATTCCGATGTATTTCATGACTACACTCGGAGAGACTCCTGTCTGGGTGATGCTAGTGGTTACCTCTTTCTTCTTCATCTTTGGCTCTGGCCGATTTATTCCTTCTACTGCCATGATCACCTCTTCCGTCCTTCCACAAAACAGAGGGAGCTTTATGAGCTTCAATTCCGCAGCTCGACAAATGACAAATGGCCTAGCGGCTTATCTAGGCGGACTGATCATTGCTGAGGGAGAGAATGGAGAATTGGTGAATTATGATTGGGTGGGATATTTCGCTATCGCGATGGGGATAGTGTCGATACTGATCAGTAGGAAGATTAAATCTGTAGATTAATTACGAATTGGGAATTACGAATTACGAATGGCATAGGAGTATTAAAAGCCGGCCATCGACAATCGGCCATCATTAGCTGTACCACAAAGGTCCCGACTAAGTCGGGACTGCACAAAGTCCCCGCCAACTGGCGGTTCTCACGAAGGTTCACAAAGGGAATTCATTCAAAGAATTATCTTTCATATTTCACATCTCATATTTCATATATGTCACATCGAGCGGAGTCGAGATGTCTGATTTCAGATTTCAGATTTCTGATTTAAAAAACTCTAGGCACTCAATATCCTCCCATCCTCCATCGTAATGATGTTATGGGTTTTATTGGCGAAGTCTTCATCGTGGGTGACCACCAAAAGGGATAATTTCTTTCGGCTTGATAGTTCATCAAAGAGTTCAAAGACGATCTGAGAGTTCTTACTGTCGAGGTTACCGGTGGGCTCATCACACATGATAATAGCCGGCTCATTGATCAGGGCTCTGGCGATGGCTATACGCTGCTTCTCCCCTCCAGATACTCGATAAGCCTTCTTATGGGCATGCTTATCCACTCCCAACAAGCGTAAGTTCTCTATGGCATCCGCCTCGATCTCTGCCAGTGGCTTCCTGCCGAGCTTTTTAGCGGGAAGCATAACATTCTCTAGCACACTGAATTCCGGTAGCAGATAATGGAACTGAAACACAAAGCCGATATTGGCATTACGCACCTTCGAAAGTTCGCTGCCACTCCTGCCACTGAGCAATTCTTCATTAAGGTAAAGCTTGCCTTCATAGTCCGTATCCATGGTGGAAAGAATATAAAGCAAGGTGGATTTACCACAGCCCGATTTCCCCATAATGGAAATGAAATCTCCTTGCTCAATGCTAAAGCTGATGTCTTTAAGCACATGAAAAAGCACCGGCTCACGGAAATACTTATTGATATTTTCTGCTCTAAGTACCGTGCTCATTGTCCTCGAATAATTTCAACCGGATCGATACTCTCTGCCCTGGATGCCGGTAAGTATCCGGCTAAAAAGGTGGTGATCAGAGCAAAGAGAAATCCAAAAATATAATAGAGTGGATCAAAATTCACCGGATATGTTTTAATGGTTGGTAGAGCTTCGGTCTCAAATGGTGTATGATCGATGAGCACAGATACGCTGTAACCCAGAATCAGACCCAGCAAACCTCCGCAGATGCCAATAATAATGGCTTCTACCAGAAAAATGGTCTTCACATCCAAGCCAGAGAAACCGGTGGCTTTCAATATGGCGATATCATTCATCTTCTCGTAGATCAGCATGTTCAGGATGTTATAGATCCCAAAGCCGGCTACCAGCAAAAGGGTGAAGGATACGGCATAGGTGATCAAGTTCCGGATGTCTGAGCCAGTCTCGAATTGGGCATTGGCCGATTTGATATCTACCGCCGTAATGCCAAACTGATTTTCCAAACGCTCTGCCATTGGAACAGCTAAGTCAATGTCGTACAGCTTTATATTGATATCGGTGATATAATTATCGCGCTGTCCCATCAACTTCTGGGCAGTCTTCAAATTGGTATAGCTCTGCACATCGTCGATCTCGGCCAGACCGCTTTCGTAGATTCCCACGATCTTGAGGGAGAAGAAGTCGCCACTTGCCGTGGTTAGCTGTACAATATCCCCAATGCTTACCGACATCTTCCTGGCTAATCCCGCACCTAGAATGATCCCATTCTCGGCCTTGGCCAAGTCTCTGGGACTGCCTTCTACGATATAGTCGCCCAAATTGAAGAGCCGATCTTCTTCCAGTATATCCACTCCATTCACCAATCCATTCAGTTCTATTGAACCGGAGACATAGAAAACCTGAGCGATCACCTGTGGCACTACCCCTTTCACCTCTTCTCTTTCTTTGAGGTAGTTGATGATTGGCTGAGCATTGTGAATGCGGCTTTGCAGACGTTTGGGCTTAATCGAATGCACGAAGTTCTCGGATTCACTAAAGGGGTCAAAAAGGTCTACCGGCTGCTGCTTACTGGGCGTGATCTGGTTGTATAGGTGAATATGCGGAGTGCGATTGAGCACCAAACCATCGAGCAAGCCATTCAAACCGGTCATAAAACTCACCAAAATGATAAAGGCTGCAATTCCAAAGGTCACTCCCAAAGAGGCAGTCACCGTTTGCTTCATACGGCTGAGCAGATGAGTGGAGGAAATTCCCAATATGACCCGGAAGTCCATCATCCCCTACTCTTCTTTATAAATATATGCTGCGGTGTCCAATTCAGTGAGGATCTCTACCTTTTCAAAGTTTCTGAGACCTACTTCTACCGTTTTCAAACCGCTATCAGTGATCACTTGATCGCCTTCCTGTAAATAATCACTGGGAATGGTAATCACATTTTCTTTTTCTCGCACCACTATATTGGCTTCTCCGGTTAAACCAGGATACAATTTATCCGCCTGCTTCTCAAAGCTCGCTTCTATCTTAAAGGTTTGGGAACGGGAATCCATGCGTGGATAGATCTTCTCCACTTTGGCATCGAAAAGTCTTTTGCCGTATGCATCTAATCGCACCAAAACGCGCTGACCGATCTCGATCTTTGGAATATCCACCTCGTCGACTAAAAGTTCAAGCATGAATGAATCCCTACTGCCAATCAGGGCGATGGGCTCTTGTAGGCCTACGATCTCTCCTTGCTCCTTCATAAGCTCATAAACCTTCCCATTCATTTCACTTCGGACCGCATAATTACTCATGGTCTTCTTGCTGGTCTTATAATTATTCTCAGCTTGCTTCAGGGCAGTTTCAAGCTCTTTCTTGGTTTGTTGGTACTTGATCTTGAGCATTCGAAGCTGATTCCCCGACTTCTGATAGGCCAATTGTTTGCGTTCAAATTCAGTATCGGAGCCGATATTTTGTTCTTTTAATCGCTTTTGTCTGAAATAATTGATGGAATCATTGTTCAATTGAAGTTCTGCAGTCTTGATCTGACTTTTCAGCTCATCCAGTACATTTTCTTCTCCATAATAATTCTCTTTAGCCAACTCATAAGCCAAACGCGCATTCTCAGAATTAAGCTCGGGATTGGTGTTGTCGATCTGCAAGAGCAGCTGACCGCTTGATACCGTATCACCCTCAGCCACGGCTAATGTGGTTACGATACCACCCACAGCAGAGTAGACCTTATACTTTTCATAAGGCTCCACAGTAAGGGATGCATAAACAGATTCGGTGAGATCACTAATTTCCGGCTTGATCTTTTGCCGGTTGGACTTACAGGAAGAAAGCAATACTACTATCAGGGCAATGCAGCTAAGGCCATTTCTCATTGATTCTTGAAGGCTTGGTTTCGAATTGAAAGGTACGAAAATGAGAACCTAGATTATAGAGTCTAGAACTTAGATTTTTAACCACGGCGACCTGCCTCTCGGCAAGCAGGCACAGCGGACATAGCGGAAAATTTTGCAAAAAATGTCCTTTCACATTTCATCCTTCGACTACGCTATTAGATTAGCATCGATAAATTTAATGGGTATAAATTAGATTGATTTAGAACAACCAAGAGGGTAAAGGTGAACTAGTTCGACTCTTAAGTCTAG
>PALM01000004.1 GCA_002706365.1 Flavobacteriales bacterium
GGCAGCCACAATCTGCGATTCTGTAAATCTTGACTTTCTCATATTGACTGGTTTAAAATTAATAGTTTTAGCCAGTCCGAGATTTAGGGAAGGTTACACATACAGTTAATCCTCAAGTCGTCTAGTCCACTATTGATCGCCATCCAAAATTGGCCAGAATCCAATGACATAAAGACTCCGCTATTGGTAGCTGCGTATAGGATTGAATTCCTGCTATCCAATGAATTCACTCTCTTACTTAATATACTTGGGCTTGTGTTTGTCCAATTAAGTCCATTATCATAAGAATAATTAACTCCATTAATTGAACCAGCAAAAAGATTATTGCCGAACATTTCTAATGCCAATATCTCATCGTTTGCTGAACTTACTCCATTATTTAATTGAGTCCAATTGGCAGTATCAATATTGGAGACAAATACTCCATGTTGAGTTCCCGCATATATCTTGCCGTCAATAACCTTTAAAGTTCTGAAGTACATATTATTGAATGGCAAACCGTTGGTAAAGTTTGTCCAAATGCGCCCACTATCCACTGACTTATACACATTAGAAAAGTTAGCCACAAATAGACTTGAATCACTAATTGCCATTACATCGGAATTTCCAATCGATCCACTAGTTTGTGTCCAAGTATCCCCGCGATCATTAGAACTAAATACTTTATTCGAATTGGCTATCAAAGCATACAAACTACTATCTCTAGAAGCCAAGGAATTAATTGGGGATTCAACTAATCCGTCATTCAATCTTGACCATGAATTACCATAATCATCAGAATAGAAAACACCATTTCCTCTTGTCCCTGCATAAAGTCTGTCTTCAGAGGCGACTAATGTTCGAATTGAACTTTCAATCAAACAAGTTGTTGAGCTTTGCCAGTGCATACCGCTTTGGGCTAAAGAAAAAATTCCCGAAGATGTTCCAGCAATTAAATTGCTATCTAATACATTAAAGGCAGCTGGAATTCCATATAAGCCATCTTTAATTAAACTCCATGTTTGGGCAGTATCAACAGAAACATATATCAGGCCTTCATTAATACCATTGGTACCTCCTACATACAGTTTATTGCCAAATGAGAGCATACTTGTTCCATATCCATATGCAAAGTTGCTGGAATCAATTTTATCCCAAGTGGAACCACTATTGGCAGAAACATATAGATTCACACCTAAAGCAAATAATTTATTTCCAATTGATATAAAATGATTTGGTGTTTCAGTTATATAAGTTGAACCTGATAAATGAGTAGAGTCAAGGCCATTACTTTTTCTAATCCATGTATTTCCGCTATCTACAGAATGATAAATACCAAAAGAACTATAACTAGCATAAAAATCGCTACCATCAATATATAAGTTACTTATAGGAAGAGAACTTTGGGAAATCCAATTGCCTCCCGAATTCACAGATTGGTATAATCCACCAGCAGTTGCTGCATAGATCACATTTCCATCAACAGTTAGTCCTGACACATTCAAATTTGCTATCCCATTATTAATAGGAGTCCAACTGCTGGCATTATTTGTAGAGATAAACACACCACTATCTCTTGTAGAAGCGAATAAGGTATTACCTTGTCTCACTAGATCAGTTATGTAATTTCTCTCAATACCAATATTAGAAAACGTCCAACTTCTTCCACTATCACTTGACATTATTACGCCACTTCTTTTGGTTCCTGCGAATAATTCATTGGCTTTACTTATCAATGATGTAACTGAACCTCCGTCAGGCCCATTGGTTTGCCTCCATTGGCCATTCAAGCTAATTGAGGTTTCCATCAGTAATGTCAGAATTAATATGATTCTTGAAAGTGCATTCATGAAATATCTAGTTCATCTCTTTAAAGTTAAGCATATCAAAGCGCCATAACCAAATTAATAGGATTGGTCTGTTGAAATAAAATCCCTTACCTCTGCAGATAAACCGATCCTCTGATCTCTTGACCAGCTACCTGAATAATGTAGAAGTACATTCCAGTTGCAGCTCTATCGCCGTATTGGGTTCTTCCATCCCAACCGTATTGGCCATTATTGGAATCAAAGACATTATTTCCCCAGCGATCGTAGATCCTGAAGTCGACGCAGCCTACGAATTCTCCTTTGAAGCCAGGATCGAAGATATCGTTGATTCCATCGCCATTTGGAGTGAATACGTTATTATCCTTGAATTGGAAGATCTCTTCAAAGTTGGTGGCCGGAATGATCTGTAGGATAGAATCTTCACATTTTGCATTGGCACCTAATAGCGTTACGGTATTCTCTTTAGAATAGTCCATTTCAAATTCAGGATCGAAGTCGGTGCTTCTCACTATACCATTCAACTTCCAGATAAACTCATCAGTATTTGTAGAGGTGTTCATCAGCTCAATTACAGCTCCTGAACAACGAGGTGAGATCTCATATTCGAATGCAACTCCAGGTGGAGGATCAACTGTTACTCTAATACTATCCACATCAACACATCCTCTAGGATCTTCAACCAAGACTTGATAATCAGTAGTTAGCGGTGGTGAAGCCATTGGATTTGGTGAATTTGGATCATCCAATCCCAATGAAGGTGACCAGATGAAACTAACAGTAGAAGGATCGTCTATATCCAATATCGGATTCAATTGCACACTATCGCCATAGCAAACAGCAACATTATTAGGATCAAAGTCGACCGTGAACACTCTTATAAAAGTGGTGTCGGTATTTATACATCCGTTAATATCAGAACCAGATACCACATAAGTAGTGCTCACTTGAGGAGTAGCAATTGGATTGGCTATAAATGGATCCGACAAGCCCGCTGTTGGCGACCAGCTATAATTAACTGCACCTGTAGCTACTAGCTGCACATTATCTCCTTTACAAATTGAGGCATCTGCATTAGAAACAACTAGCGGAAGTGGATTTACAGTCACCTCAACAGTATCAAAATTGAAACAACCGTTTGCATCAGTAATGCTTAAGTTATAAGAGGTTGTTGTCAATGGGAATGCCAATGGATTGGCTGCAGCAGCATCTGACAAGCCTAGACCTGGCGACCAACTATAGCTCGAACCAGCCGGTCCCGTTGGGAAGCCTCCCAATTCAATAGTATCGCCCTCACAAATATCCACATCGGCACCTGCATCTATCAATGGCAGAGGATTCACAGTAATTGTCTTTTCGATAGAATCTACACAACCCAAGTCAGAGGTAACAATCAACTTCACTTGATAATCGCCTGGTGCAGCATACTGATATCCTGGATTTTGAAGATTGCTCGTTCCACTATTATCGCCAAAATCCCATTCCCATGCTTGCAAAGTGGCATTATTCACTGTACTGAGATCCGTAAAGGCCGTAAAATCTCCAAAACACACAGCATCCACCTGGAAATCAACTACCGGAAGTTCATTCACATTCACAACCATAGAATCTATGGAACTACACGCATTCGCATCTGTAATTGTAACATAGTACTTGGTAGTATCTGAAGGCGATGCCATCGGATTAGCTGCAGTTGGATCAGATAATCCCGCAACTGGACTCCAGCTGAAGGTCACTCCTGCAGGACCAGTTGGTGAACCGCCAATCATCACTGAATCAAGTGAACAAATGGTCTGATCAGGACCGGCATCTACGACTGGGGCGGGATTCACAGTGATAATTATATCATCGGTGCTCACACATCCATTAGCATCAGTCACCGTTACAGTATATGTTGTTGTTGTAGTTGGGCTGGCAATTGGGTTTGCCAAAGTATTATCATTCAAGCTAGCACCATTATCCCACACAAATAATGATCCAGTAGGACCAGTTGGGGAACCTCCTAATGTGGCATTATCACCCAAACATATCGTTTGATCTGCTCCCGCATCTGCAATTGGCAATGGATTCACAGTCAATGTCATTTGATCAGAATCTGTGCAACCATTCGCATCTGTTACTAGAACTGTATATGTGGTAGTTACTGTCGGCGATGCTGTTGGATTGGCAAGAGTGGCATCATTCAAGCTTGTTCCATTGTCCCAACTATAAGTCACTCCGCTAGTTGTTGATGTTGGAGAGCCTCCAATAGTAGTACTTCCGCCAAAACATATAGCATCATCAGGACCGGCATCCACATTGGGAAGTGGATTCACAGTAATAGTGATCTGATCTGTACTCGTACATGAATTTGCATCAGTAACTGTTAAGGTATAAGTCGTAGTTGCTGTTGGAGTAGCAATAGGGTTAGCTAAGTTGGCATTATTCAATGTAGCAGATGGCCCCCATAAGAAGGTTGCCCCAGGAGTACTTGATGTTGGAGAACCACCAAGAGTTGCACTTTGTCCAATACATATTGCCTGATCATTTCCGGCATCGATATTTGGAAGCGGGTTGACAGTTATCAATACTTGATCTACATCTGTACATCCATTTGCATCAGTCACTGTAACTGAATAGGTAGTAGTAACTGCAGGTGTAGCAATTGGATTAGCCGCTAGATTGTTATTTAAAGTTGCAGAATTATCCCAAAGGAATGTAGAACCTGCAGGACCAGTTGGAGAACCTCCCAAAGTGGCAGATTGGTTCAAACAAATATCCTGATCTACACCCGCATCAGCATTTGGCAATGGATTAACGGTTAAGGTCATTTGATCTGATGCTGTACATCCATTTGGATGTGTAACCACCACTGTATAGGTAGTTGTAGCGGTTGGACTAGCAGTGGGATTAGCTGTTGTTGCACCACTCAAGCTAGCTGCCGGTGTCCATGCGAAAGTTGCTCCTGTTGTGGAAGATGTTGGACTACCACCAATAGTGATCGACGAAAGATCACAAATGCTAAAATCGGGACCGGCATCTACATTTGGAATTGGATTTACCGTGATCAATACCTGATCTACATCGGTACACCCATTTGCATCTGTTACAGTTACGGAGTAAGTTGTAGTAACTGTTGGTGTAGCTATTGGATTAGCCGCTAGATTGTCGTTCAAACTTGTAGCATTATCCCAAAGGAATGTAGATCCAGCCGGACCGGTAGGACTACCACCTAAAGTAGCATTATCACCCTCACAAATGATCTGATCAGCTCCGGCATCTGCAGTTGGCAATGGATTTACCGTAACTGTGACCGCATCTGTACTTGTACATCCGTTAAGTGCTGTGACAGTTACTGTGTATGTGGTTGTTGTAGAAGGAGTAGCTAAAGGATTTGCTATTGTGGCATCATCCAAGCTTACCCCATTATCCCAAGCATAAGAAACTCCTGCAGTTGCGGAGGTTGGAGAACCGCCAATAGTCACAGATTGTAGATCACAAATTGCTTGGTCTGGACCAGCATCAGCTCCCGGCACTGGATTCACTGTTACCGTAACTTGATCAGTATTGGTACATCCATTTGGATCTGTTACAGTAACAGTATATGTTGTGGTAACAGTTGGCGAAGCGGTTGGATTGGCAAAGTTGGCCGAATTCAAGCTTCCCGGATTATCCCAAGTAAAAGTAGCTCCTGGACTTGTAGAAGTTGGGCTTCCGCCAATTCCCACAGATGCTCCTTCACAAATTACCTGATCAGCTCCTGCATCTACATTTGGAAGTGGGTTCACCGTCACAGTTACATTGTCTGTATTGGTACATCCATTTCCATCTATCACTGTTACGGAATAGGTAGTGGTTGCAGTAGGTGTTGCTGTTGGATTAGCAATATTGTTATTGTCTAAGCTCGCTCCATTATCCCAATTGTAAGTGGATCCAGCCGGCCCGGTTGGAGAACCTCCCAAAGCAGTTGACTGACCTATACATATATCTCTATCGGCACCAGCATCCACAACTGGCAATTGATTCACTGTAACTGTCATCTGATCTGTATCCGTACAACCATTGGTATGGGTTACAGTAACCGTATAAGTTGTTGTTATTGTTGGATTTGCAGTTGGGTTGGCAATTGTAGCATTGTTCAAGCTTGCATTTGGTGACCATGCGTAAGTTGCACCCGGTGTAGAAGAAGTTGGGGTACCTCCAATAACTACAGACTGTGCATTACATATTGCTTGGTCAGGACCGGCATCCACATTAGGTAATGGGTCAACTGTAATAGTTACTTGATCTGTATTCGTGCAGCTATTTCCATCTGAAACCGTAACTGTATAAGTTGTAGTAACCGTAGGGTTGGCAATAGGATTGGCAGCTGTTGGGTCATTCAGGCTTGCACCATTATCCCAGTTATAAGTAGATCCTGCAGGACCAGTTGGACTACCTCCTAAGGTAGCATTGTCGCCATTACAAATCGTTTGATCCAAACCAGCATCTACAGTTGGCAATGGATTAACAGTAATGGTAATTTGATCTGTATTGGTACAGCCATTTCCATCAGTTACAGTTACTGTATAGACTGTAGTTACAGCTGGGGTAGCTGTTGGATTGGCAATTGTCGAATTGTCCAAGCTAGCAGCCGGCGCCCAAACAAATCCGGATCCAGCCGGGCCAGTGGGCGAGCCACCTAAAGTTGCGGATTGTCCTATACAAATATCTTGATCTACTCCCGCATCAGTTGTTGGCGCAGGATCCACATTAACCGTCATTTGATCGGTGTCTGTACATCCGTTAGGGTGAGTTACCGTTACGGTATATGTAGTTGTAACAACAGGATTTGCTGTTGGATTGGCAATAGTGGTATTATCTAAAGTTGCCCCATTGTTCCAGACAAAAGTTGCACTAGCTGTGCTAGAAGTAGGGCTTCCACCAATCACCACATTGGAGCCTTCGCAAATGGTTTGATCTGGACCAGCATCCACATTAGGCAATGGATCTACGGTTACCGTTACTTGATCTGTATCAACACATCCATTTCCATCATTTACTGTTACTGTGTATGTGGTAGTAGTTGTGGGAGTGGCAATAGGATTGGCTATGCTGGCATTATTCAAACTTGCCCCATTATCCCAGGCAAATGTAGCTCCGGCCGGACCGGTTGGACTGCCACCAATTGTTGTATTCGTACCTAAACAAATATTCCTATCGGCCCCGGCATCAACCGTTGGCAGAGCATTTACATTCACTGTTACAGCATCAACTGCAGTACAGCCATTATTATCGGTTACGGTTAAAGTATAGGTCGTAGTTACGGTCGGAGAAGCTGTAGGATTGGCAATTGTTGGATCATCCAAACTAGCTCCATTGTTCCATGCATAGGTGTATGGAATTGTACCTCCAGTTGTAGTTCCTCCAATTTGTACAGAGCCTCCATTACATATGGTTTGGTCAGGACCAGCATCCGGGTTTAAGCTTGGGAATGCTGTTACTGTCACTTGATCTGTATCTGTACAGCCATTGCCGTCCGTTACAGTAACCGTATATATTACTGTTCCTACAGCTGTTGCTGTTGGATTTGCAATGTTGGCATTATTAAGATTAGCTGTAGGACTCCAAATAAATGTTGAGCCGACAGGTCCTGTTGGTGCTCCACCAATGACAACAGTTGCACCAGGACAAGCAGACTGATCAGTACCTGCATCTACTGTAGGAAGCGTATTCACCGTAACTGTTGCTTGATCTGTATCGACACAACCGTCATTATCAGTTACAGTAAGTGTATAGGTTGTTGTTACCGTTGGATTGGCAACAGGATTTTGAATATTCGTTGCAGAAAGACTAGCCCCATTATTCCAAGCGTAAGTCAATGGCGGTGTACCTGAAGAAGTTCCTCCAATAGAAACTCCAGCTCCATTACAAATAGTGAAGTTCCCCCCTGCATCTGCTGTAGCTGCATTTACAGTAACAGTGACCTGATCATCATCTGTACATCCATTCGCATCTGTTACCACTACTGTATAAGTTGAAGTTACTGTTGGTGTTGCAGTTGGCGATGCAATATTCGTGGCCGACAAGCCAGTTGCTGGTGTCCAGCTATAAGTATAATTAGGTGTACCTCCGCTAGCGACATTACCAATAGTAGTTCCAAAACCAATACAAACAATTTGGTCGGCTCCCGCATCAGCTGTAGGAGAAGGATCAACAGTAACGGTAACTTGATCAGTAGCAGAACAATTGATTCCCGTGCTAACAGTCACTGTATAAGTTGTGGTAACCGTTGGGCTTGCCATTGGATTGGCAATTGTTGGATCATCAAGGCTAGCTCCATTATCCCAAGCGAAAGTTGCTCCGGCTGGACCCGTAGGAGCACCACCGATCATAACAGGAACCGCAGAACAAGTATTTCTATCAGGACCGGCATCTGCTGTTGGCAGTGAACTTACAGTAACAGTTATTTGATCGGTATTCGTACATCCATTTCCATCCGTAACGGTAACCGTATAAGTTGTTGTGGCAATTGGACTTGCTGTGGGATTGGCTATTGAAGCATTATTAAGTGTAGCTGGAGGAGACCATAAAAAAGATGCACCTGGAGATGTAGTAGTTGGGCTACCTCCTATTTGCACTCCATTTCCAGGACACACACTAGTATTTACTCCGGCATCTGCAGTTGGAAGGGTGATATTTATGACTTGAGTTAATGTATCAGAGCAGCCTTTTGGTGTATTTGCAATCAGCTCAACGGTGTAATTACCAATAGCCGCATATGTATGCGTTGGACTTGTTTGGTTTGAAGTTGGAGATGCATCACCAAAATCCCACGTATAAGTAATAGTTCCTCCTGAAATCGAAGTGGTATTAGTAAATGTCACTGGATCTCCCGGACAAGCTGTAGCTGGATATGTAAAACCGGCAACAGGATCTGGGAATTGCACTTGATAGAGCAAGGTGTTGGATCTTGAGACACAACCTTCCAAAGGATTATCCAGTTCAACTCTATAGCGAACAGAGTCCTGACAATTAGGAAAGTTATCGGCAAATGTTTCTCCATTTACAGTTTGAAAGAAGTTCAATCCACTTCCAATGGTATATTCTCTAAAAAGATCATAAGAGCTTGAAGAACCTTGAGGATTCGGCACTGTAAGTGGATTCCAGTTCACATCTACTTGTGTAGGTGTAGTGACCGGATCAATGAAGATCGTAGAGACTGTATCTCTAGCAACGTTTTGAACTATTCCTTTACAACCTGAACGAGAGCGGATGTAGTACCATCTTCTCTGATTTTGAGCATTCGCACCTACATGCATATAGTTATCGATGCTATAAGTCTTCACACTATCCAAAAGCGAATAAGGTCCATTCTCATTTGTGGCAGTGTAGATCATCCATGCCGAGAATGAATTCTGGATATTGGGTGTAAGGTTCCAATCGAGACGTACATCTCCGTTTGGCTGAACATCCACACAATGGATCAATGGAGAGAGCAAGACTGAATCTGCCAAGACTGTAATAGAGATCGTACCTACATTCTTAAGTGGCAGCGGACATCGATTATCTTCAGCCGTAATTACAAAAGTGTAGGTATTTTGACCGCTAACACATTGATCCGTAAAGGAAACATGATTACAATCCGTCTGCCAGGTAAAAGAATTAGAAACTCCTAAAAAGCCTTTTTGTGGTAAAGTTGAAGTTAAGGTTGCACAAGGAGGATTAATGCAGCCTGTGGTACTGGTAAAGTTTGTTCCAAATTGCAGTCCGGTAGCAGTTAAGGTAACAGAATCACCTCCATTCTGCGGAATACTGGCAAAATCCTGTATTTGAATATTGAAGTTTACTAAGTCACCTGCTCTAACAGTATCGTTCCAGAGGGTGAAATTGTTACTTGGATCTTGAAATGGCGGACGAACTATTGGCTTATCATTATTATTACAAACAGAGTTACTAGCGAGATTCGACTGTAGCTCTCTGTATATCTCGGCAACCGGCTCCCCACATTTGTAGGCAGTTACTTTAACTACTGAAACGAACTTACCAGAGGTAAATGAAGTCAAAGAGATCTCTCCTGTATTCCTATCTAGGGTAGCCGCTACATTCCTTACATCCTGAGCAGGACCTGGAAATGGAGAATTGAATGTATATCCTGATTGAAATGCCACATTAGCAGGAACCGATCCTTCTACATACAATTGATTTGTTCCGATGGCATTAAGCGGTCTTGCCCATTCAAAAACCAAACTATCCAGTTCAACATCTGTGGCGTTATGGTTGTAGTTGAAAGGAACACCCACACAGATAAGTGAAGTGGCAATCTCTTGGAATTGAGGTGAGTTATCTACACAAGTATCGGCAACCGAACCACTGTGAGGTAGAATCTTCGCCCTCAATGTAACCCCCGGCTGACCTTGAATATTGCTATTTGCATTTCTGGCAACATCATCATAGGTAATGATCCAGCCTGCAGGCGGTGGGGTACCATTCAGTCGGCGAGTAAAGGTTCTCACATACTCAAAAACAGATTCATCATCTGAATTAGCACAACTAAAACTACCTGGTCCGGAACAATTGGGAGATATATCTCCATCGCGCACAGTAGTCCATTGTGCAGGAGGAATCTGAATTACATTATTCGGAGTAGGATAATTGTGAATTTGGATTAAGCCAGAAGAATTTGGGGAAATTGGGTTCCCACTACAATCTCTGTAAACTTTAAAGGTAAAAACGTACTCACCCTGTCCATTACATTCCCAAGTAATTTCTCCCCCCATTAGGTGGGTGGCATTCGCTTGGCTTGGTAGTAGTAGTATAGTAGTTAGCAGAAGGGATAATCCCAGTAAAAAATTCCTCATAGGGTGGCAAACGAAAATACAGGTCTAAAATAGACATATTTCACCTTTCAAGGACGGATAATCACTAATATTCGTTGCGCTCATTCCGCTACTTCCCTCAACAATATGTTATCTTTGAGCTTTCAATTTTTTTCATAGATAATATTCATGGATCTAAGTAGTATAATTTCAATTTCCGGTCAGTCGGGCTTATTCAAGATCGTATCTCAAACGAATAACGGTATAATTGTAGAACCTCTAGGTGGCGGTCGTCGCTTTCCAGTGCATGGAGCGCAGCGTGTAAGTAGTCTTGAAGACATTAGCATCTACACCTATGAGGAAGATGTCCCATTGACTGAAGTCTTCCAGAAGATCTTTGATGGTCTATCAGGAAAAGAAGCCATTCCTCATAAGTCGTCGGCAGAAGAATTGAAGTCCTTTCTAAATACTCATCTTCCAAATTTTGATGAAGAAAGAGTATACAATTCCGACATCAAGAAGCTTGTTCAATGGTACAACATCTTGCATAAAGAAGGACTTCTGGAGAAAAAATCAGAAATCGGAAATCAGAAATCTGAAAAGGGAGCTGAGAAAAAGGGTTCTGCTAAATCAGCGGATAAGAAGCCTAAACCTAAGGCGAGCAACAAAGGAAAAGCACCGGCTAAAAAGGCTAGTCCATCTGTAAAAAAGCAATCAACTCAAGGCCAGAAAAGAGGCGGCTAATATCCTTATAGAGATGAAAATTGCTGAAAAACCTATTCGCAGCTTTGTTGCTGAGAAGCTCGAGATCAATTGGGATACTATTAAAAGCTATTTTGAGAACCTCTTGAATAGGGAGATCAAATCGGCTGAAGAGTTATACCAATGGCTGAAAGATAGATCTGAATTGGCATCTGTACTCGAAGAAGAATTTGCATGGAGATATATTCGAATGAATATTGACACCACCAATCAAGAGTACCAAGATGCTTTCAATTTCTACATCAAAGAGATCAATCCTAAGATCGCACCTTATGAAGACAAGCTAAATCGCAAGTTAGATAGCTGTGAATTCAAGGATGAGATCAAAGAAGAAGGTATAGATATCCTACTTAGAGAGGTTCGCAATCAAATTGAGCTCTTTAGGGAAGAAAACATTCCCATTTTCACCGAATTGGAGGCCGAGTCGCAAAAATTTGGCGCCATTAGTGGCCAGCTCAGCATTGAGTATAAAGGAGAAGAATACACCCTTCAGCAGGCTGCAAAATTTCTCAAGAATACAGATAGAAATGAGCGCAAAGAAGTATTTGAATTAATTACTGAGAAGCGACTTTCAGCGAAGGAAAAGCTAGACAAGCTATTCAATAAACTCATTGCTCTTCGTCAGCAAGTTGCTGCAAACACCGGCTTCGATAATTACAGAGACTACAAATTCAAAGCAATGGGGCGCTTTGATTATAGTATTGAAGACTGTCTTGAATTCCACCAAAGTGTGAAACAGAGTTTTGTGCCACTTGGCAATTGGGTTGATGAGATCCGCAAGGAAAAATTGCAATTAGATACGCTTAAGCCCTACGATACAGCTGTAGATATTGAACAGAAAGAGCCGCTTAAACCTTTTGAAAGCGGTGAAGAACTCTTGCAAAAAAGTATCGAATGTTTCCAAAAAGTAGATCCATTCTTTGCTGATTGTCTGCGTGAAATGGATAAAAGAAAGCATCTGGATCTAGAATCTAAAAAAGGGAAAGCTCCAGGTGGCTTCAATTACCCACTGTATGAATCCGGTCTTCCGTTCATTTTTATGAATGCAGTAGGATCCTTCAGAGATATCACCACTATGGTACACGAAGGCGGACATGCAGTTCATTCAGTGCTTAGCAATGACCTTCCGCTGGTTGAATATAAAAGTCTTCCATCTGAGATTGCAGAACTTGCAAGCATGAGCATGGAATTGATCAGCATGGATCATTGGGATGCTTTTTTCCCGAATGAAGAAGAATTGAATCGCGCTAAGCGAGATCAACTATTCGATATTGCCAAAACACTATCATGGGTTGCCACTATTGATAAATATCAACATTGGATCTACACCCATAAAGGGCACACCAATGAAGAACGAACAGAAGCTTGGTTGGAAATCTCAAGAGACTTTGGATCAGATCTGATTGATTGGTCGGATTATCCGGAAGCTGAAAAGTACGTTTGGCAAAGACAACTTCACCTCTATGAGGTGCCATTCTACTATATAGAGTATGGATTTGCGCAACTAGGCGCAGTAGCCGTTTGGAGAAATTACAGAGATAATCCTGAAAAGGGAATTCAACAATATAAAGACGCATTAAGCCTTGGCTATACAGCCACTATAGGTGAAGTGTATGAAGCAGCAGGTATACGATTCGATTTTTCTGCTGAATACTTAAATGAACTCGCTTCATTCATTCGAAGTGAAATCGAAAAGACCATTTAAAGCCTAAGATAAAAATGTCAACAGCAAGCCTTAATGCTATTTCTCCTATTGATGGAAGGTATTACGATAAAGTCAAGGAGCTAAGTCCATACTTCTCTGAAGCAGCTCTTATCCGCTATAGAGTAAGAGTTGAAGTAGAGTATTTCATTGCTCTTTGCAAGATTCCACTCCCTCAACTTAAAGATGTTAGTGAAGACACCTTTGGTGAATTGCGAAAGATCTATGTTGAGTTTAGTGAAAAGGATGCTTTAAGAGTTAAAGAGATCGAAAAAACCACCAATCACGATGTGAAAGCGGTGGAATACTTCATCAAGGAAAAGCTCGAAAGCTCTAAACTAGACAAACAACTTGAGTACATTCACTTCGGACTAACATCTCAAGACATCAATAATACTGCAATTCCGCTCAGTCTTAGAGATGCAATCGAAGAGGTTTACATACCGGAACTGAATGAAGTAATTGGTGAATTGAATGCTTTTGCCATTGAGTGGAAGGATGTGCCTATGCTGGCCCGAACTCACGGACAACCAGCCTCCCCTACTCGATTGGGTAAAGAGATCATGGTGTATGCAGAACGATTGAAAGAGCAATACAATTCATTGATCGACACCCCGTTCTCGGCCAAATTTGGAGGAGCTACGGGTAACTTTAACGCACATCATGTAGCCTATCCGGAAATAGATTGGGTAGACTTTGCCAATGAGTTTGTAAATGATACTTTGGGTCTGTATCGCTCGCAAACTACTACACAAGTAGAGCACTACGACAATCTGGCCAGACTTTTCGATGCACTTAAGCGTATCAATACGATACTGATCGACTTGAATCGAGATTTGTGGACTTACATCTCCATGGATTATTTCAAGCAAAAGATCAAAGAAGGAGAGGTTGGCTCATCAGCCATGCCTCATAAAGTAAATCCAATTGATTTTGAGAATTCAGAGGGAAATCTAGGTGTTGCAAATGCCCTTTTCGAGCATTTATCGGCAAAACTGCCGATCAGTCGCTTACAAAGAGACCTAACAGATTCCACAGTTCTGAGAAACGTAGGTATGCCGGTTGCGCATAGTTTACTTGCTGTGAAGTCGATGCAAAGAGGTATGGGCAAACTGCTTATCAATGAAGCTAAGATCAAAGCCGATCTTGAAGATAACTGGGCAGTAGTTGCTGAGGCAATTCAGACAGTCTTGAGAAGGGAAAACTACCCAAAGCCTTATGAGGCATTAAAAGATCTTACACGTCAGAATCACAAGATCGATCAGAAAGCTATTCACGAATTCATTGACGGACTCGAAGTAAATGAGGGCATCAAAGAAGAACTCAAAAAGATCAGTCCGTTCAATTATACAGGCATTGAACTATTTTGAAAAAATATCTCTTAGTAAATTTTGCATTAGGTCTATCCCTTGTTTTAGGCAGCAGCTATAGCCTAAGAGCCCAATTTGCAGAAAGCATTGCTTCCGGCAGACCGGGGAATGCCAATGGTACCAATTCTGTGGGTAAGGGAGTATATCAGGCTCAGATCGGATACAATTTCATAAATAGCTCACTAAGTGGCTCTGATCTAAAGGGAATACTGCCAAACGACAGACTATTTCAAGGAGCTGACGGAATGTTTCGAATTGGTTTAAGAGAAGACAATGAGCTTCGGATCTCCACTAATATATTTAGTATGGATCGAAGAAATTTTGAGAATGATGAGTCGATAGACCAATCGGGACTGGAAAATTTCACTATTGGCTTTCGCCAAACACTAACCCAACAGCAGGGGTTCTGGCCGGGATTTTGTATCCAATTCATAATAGATTTTGGAGGTATAGGTCAATACAAAAGCAACAATCCAGACCCCATTCTAAGATTGAACTTCGTAAACCAACTGAGTGACAATCTAACGATCAGTTACAACGTAGCCAACCGCTGGAATGTTGATGAATCAAATCTTTCAGGCTTTTACATCGTGAACCTGGCATATGGTTTAAGCGACAAGTTTAGCTTAGCTGCCGAAGGATTTGGCTTTATTAGAGAAGAGAGCAATGCCATGAATGGAGGTTTAGGTTTAGCTTATCTAGTCAACAACGACTTTCAATTGGACCTTTACGGCAGCTACGGCAAAAATTACTTCAAAGGTTATCAGTCTGAACAAGCCCTGCTTAGTTTAACTGCCGGCATTTCATATCGCATTGTCAATCGCTAGATTTCTGGGATTTTATCTATCTTTCAAGAGTTAATTGAAATAACTCAATGGGACAATTACCTCCAATAGAAAGTGATCAACTGAAGGAAATCTTCTTGGATTCCTATTTCGCTTGTTTGGAGGAAGACATTCATGGCGAGAAGCGATTTTTACAAGCATGCGATGAGCTCTATCTCAACTACATGCAACGCATTCGCAGAGTTGAGAGCAAGAACGACAAGTCTAAATACATCAATGAAACAGATTGGTTAAAGACTTCACTTTATAAACTTTTAGAGGAGGAGTTCCCCGAAAAGAGAGAAATTCTCTTCGAAGAAGAATTTGGTCAATTCATTCAACAAGCTGATAGCTTTTTGATGGAGAGTCCGGCCGAAATCAAAGTCGAACAATCAAAAGAACGATTCTACTCTAATAATGATGATAGCGCTAGCCTGATCATTGGAAAGCTGTTCAAACGAAATCTCTTTAAACTCAGCAGGGCACCACAAAAATTAGCCAACCTATTTAGAAAGGAGAAAAAAGAGATCAAGTATTGGAATCATCGCATTCCATTCAAATCAATGATCGAGCAATACTTCATCAATAGATTGGTGGATGAGAATCTCTATGCTTTTGATGAGTTGATGCAAGCAAAATGCCGGCACCTAAACCTAAACTGGGAGGTGATCAAAAACATCAATTCCATCATCACTGATTTCCTAAAAGAAGAGAAACAGTCGGCCACTGAAATGATAAAGAGGCTGGAAGAAATTGAGAATAATGACACTTTAATTGCCAGTCAAAAAAACCTAGACGAATCCCTAGCCCGATGGAGAAAAAAGGGTTTAGAAACCTTCAAGCTAATCGAGGCCGATTTTATGGCTTCATTGGATAAAGTAGGCACCATAGAATGGGGAAGAAAACACTATTCCCTTTCTCAACTAAAGGCAGGCCGACAAAAATATCTTGTTAAGTATAAACGCATTTTTGGAGGCTGGAAGAACTCGATATTCGCCCAGCTAGACGATATACAGATCGATATTGAGCTCTATCATATCAAGTATTTCGGCTTGATGCAGTATTTTCTTCTCACTAATTCTGCTCAGAGTAGGATTGAGCGAACTATAGTGAATCATTTTCAACAGATCGACAAGCAATTTGATGAGCTATTGGAGACCATCAAGAAAGAAGACTCCAAAGCGATCAACAAATTGATCCACAACGAAAAGGAGAAGATTGCAAATGATCTTGAGACTCGCATCATTCCAAAAACTGTTGAATCGATCTACGAACAAGATTTCCCGAATCTGATCGACAGAATGGAGTTCAAGATCAGCAAGGCCGTTGAACGAATGAAAGATGAAAGGTTGATCTATGCTAAGAATGAATATGATTCGCCCATCAATCGCTCAGAGTTGAGTCAATTCAACCCAAGAGAACTAGTCCAAGTTTCCATACTTAAGGATTTTACGAAGGAATTAGCTGATCTGAAATCCTCTGTTGTTGAACAACTGGGAAATCTGCAATCGGAACTGAGTGAGCTTACAGGAATCATAGAATACAATCTTGAATCAGCTCTTAACTCAGAAGATGTTGAGGTTTCAGAAGATGAAGAGCCAGCTGATATCAGAGAAATAGCATGCGAGGGAATTGTGCGCACCAAGGCAAAAACCAAGCAGATCGAAGATAACCTCATCAAGCTACAAGAAACCATAAATCAACAGCTGAAAGCGGCTGTTGAAAAGTTGAGCGTAGGTCTGATCAAGCTTACGAACAACGACAACATCACTGAGCTTCGATTGAAGTTGGCTGCGGCTAAGGCGGCCAATAAGACCAAATCTATCAGAGACAGGATCTTTGGCTACTTCAAGGAGATCGTACCTCCACTATTTGAAAAAGTTAAGAATGAGGTTCAGCTATTACTAAAAAAGTTGGATGCCATTTGGGAGAATCTGGGATTAAAGGCCAAGCCCAAAGAACTCACCGCCGAGCTATCGGAATTCCTTGTAAACACCGATGAGGCTATAGCCAAGCTTCCCTACGTCTATAAAAGATTATACCGTGTAGCTCCTCTTAGCGAGGAAATCTTCTTTGAAGGAAGAGTTGAAGAGTTGGAGCGAATCAACAAGGCTTATGAAAGGTGGCAAAAAGGCAATTTCGAAGCCACCATTGTAGTTGGTGAAAAAGGTAGTGGAACCAGCAGCTTGATCAACTTCTTCTTAGAAAAGGCAGGCAAACCGGATGTACTGCGACATAAATTTGAAAAAGCCTATTCGTCCAAAGAGGACTTTTTAGAGCTCTTCAGGGAATTATTAAAGGACAAAAAACTGAAAAGTCAGGAAGATGTAGTTGAGGCACTAAGAGAAGCAAAACCCAATGTAATTGTCTTTGAAGATGCGCAACATCTGTACTTAAAAAAGATTGGGGGCTTTGAAGCCATTCAACAGCTCTTCGACTTGATCTCAGAGACCTCAGATGAGATCTTTTGGGTGATTGAAGTAACCACCTATACTTACTATTATTTACAAAAGACCGTGAGGATCAGCTCTTACTTCAAGAATCATATTATGCTTGAAAAAGTAAGCGATGAGCAGATGATAAGCCTGATCATGAGGCGACATAAGGTCAGTGGTTATAATCTAGAGTTCGGAATTAGCAGACCTAGCAGAAAGGACATTAAGAAAATGCGCAAGCTCGATCCTGAAGGAAGACAAAAATACCTGAAGCAAAAGTTCTTTAAGAGTTTGAATGAATTTGCAGGAAGTAATATCAGTTTAGCATTGCTCTATTGGTTGAGGTCTACCACTGAAGTTAAAGACAACACTATTCACATCGGAATGCTTAACGAGATGAACTTTGAATTCCTCTCCGGAATGACTGATGATAGCATCTTTACCTTACATGCACTTTTGCTTCATGATAGCCTGAATGTAAAAGAACATTCAATCCTCTTCCATCAATCTGAATGGCAAAGTAAGATGATCTTAATGGTATTAGAAGATAATGGGATACTGAATCTAAAAGATGATCGCTATACGATCAATCGATTGCTTTACCGACAAGTAGTGAATGTATTACGACAAAAAAATATTTTGCACTAATGGCTTGGTTTCGGACATATCTGCTTAGCATCAGCCTGCTGTTTTATTCAATTAATTCGGTTGCCCAACTAGACTTTATACCCGAAGAATGGTCATTAAAATCAGAGATCAGAAATCAGAAATCTGAAAAAGTTGATTCTGAGAAAAAAAGTCGGCCTCAGTCTTCGGCCTCGACCTCGAGCAATAATTCCACTTCTAGGATAGATACTATCATTCTACATGATACTGTTTGGGTCCAACAAGCCGACACCCTAGTTGCCGATACCACTGAAAGCTCTGTACTTGATGAGGCAGCAGAGAATACGGGAATCAACAAATTGAGCAAGATCGTTTCATGGCCTAAGGTTTTCTGGGGAATTGTCTTCTTGATCTTCTCTTATTTCGTAATTCGCTTCTTGGTCTTTGTAGTAGAGACTTTCGCAGAAAAAAGCACCAAGTATCGATTCATACTAAAAAGTATTCCGCCTTTCATTAAGATCCTCGGTTGGATCATTGCAATCTTCGTATTGATTCAAGGCATTTTTCAACCGCCTACTGAAGCAATCTATGCAGCTTTGGCTTCGGTGGGTATTGCCATTGGTTTTGCGGCTCAAGATATTCTCAAAAACATATTCGGTGGGATCATGATTCTCTTTGATCGACCATTCCAGTTGGGAGATAAGATCCAAATTGGAGAAGATTATGGCGAGGTGAAGGAGATTGGGTTACGGTCCACTAGGATTGTCACTAAAGACGATAGTTTAATTTCTATTCCAAACGCAGAAGTAGTAAACAAGGCAGTTTCGAACTCTAATAGTGGCGAAGCGAACTGTCAGGTCGTTGCCGAAATCTATCTACCGATAGACGTGGATACCAATAAGGTGAGACAATTGGCATTAGAGGCTGCCAGGGTATCTAGATATGTGTATTTGAATAAACCTATTGTGGTCTTATTCATCAATGAAGTTAAGCAACGAAGATCCTATTTAAAGATGCGCTTGAAAGCCTATGTTTCCGATATTCGCTATGAATTCTCATTCCAATCCGATATGACAGAGATCGTAATGAGAGAACTACTAGAACAAGGGTTGATCAATAAAGAAGACATCAGCTAATTCAATGAATAAACTAGACGAATTCATTTCCTCTCAAGACTGGCTATTTTCCATTCGTTATTGGTTAGCAGTAGCCATCATTATTGTGATTGCCTGGGTGATTGCGAAGATCATAAAGCGAGCGATCAAGAGGTATTTCAAGAAGATGGAAAGTGGCGAGTTCGACAACCAAACCAATGTCGCTTTCCTATCCAATGGAGTGAATTTTGTCATCTTTCTAGCTGCAATTATATTGATCTTCTATACCATTCCTCCTTTGAGAGCATTAGGTGTCACCCTATTTGCTGGTGCTGGAGTTTTAGCTGCTGTTATTGGTTTTGCATCACAAGCGGCATTCTCAAATATAATCGGAGGGATCTTTATTGTGATCTTCAAACCTTATCGCGTTGGGGATATGTTGAGGGTTGGCGGTCTAGAATGGGGAATCGTTGAGGATATCACATTGAGGCATACCGTGATCAAAAGTTTTCAGAATGAGCGATACATCATCCCAAACTCAACGATGAGTACGGAGAACATCTTGAATGCCTCTATTGGCGAAAGACATAATTGCATGTTCGTAGAAATGGGCATCAGCTATGATAGTGATGTGGATCTAGCCATGGAGATCATGCGTGATGAGGCTTTGAAACACCCTTCTTGTCGCGATTTCAGGACAGCGGAGGACATAGCTGAAGGAAGAAACAAAGTTATAGTGAGATTGATAGGTTTTGGGGATTCTTCAGTGAATTTGAGAGCTTATGTTTGGGCAGATGACCCCATTAGCGGATTTGTGATGAAGACTGAACTTTTCAAATCGATCAAAGAACGCTTTGATGCCGAAGGAATTGAGATCCCATTCCCATATAGAACAATAGTTTACAAGAATGAGAAACCGGCTTAAAGTCCATATACCAAAAGTGGCATTCCGCCGTTTTTCCGAGAAGTCGAAAGCCGACCAGGCGATCGGACAAGCACCCGGTACGCTGATCTACACTGGTAAGCGTATTGTAGATAAAGTGGTTCTAGAGATTTACTCTTACAATGAAGAGGAGATCCAACACAAGAAATCACTCAATTGGGAGGAAGTTCGGTCTGAATCCAAAGAAGAACGAGTTAATTGGATCAATGTGTCCGGGCTTAGCAATGAAGCGATCATTGATGAAGTTGGTAAATCATACAATTTAAACACTCTACTTTTAGAGGACATACTAGCGGTAGATCAGCGACCAAAAGCCGAAGATTTTGGAGAGAACATCTTCTTCACCATCAAGATGTTTCACGACCGAACTTCGAATGGAATTGAATTCGAACATGTGAGTTTTGTACTTGGTCCGAACTTCGTGATTTCCTTCCAAGAAGTGGAAGGAGATATCTTTAATCTTCTAAGAGAGAGATTGCTAAATTCCTATGGGAAGATCCGCCATAAAAAGGCTGATTATCTTTTCTATCGATTTATAGATACTATCGTAGATAACTACTTTTTAGTGCTCGACTCTCTGGCAGAAAAATTAGAGGAATTAGAAGATGAGGTAATGGACAGGCCTACCAATCAAACCTTGCAAAAGCTACAGAAAGTAAGGAAAGAGGTCATCTATTTACGCCGCTCCATCTACCCTTTGAGAGAGTCGATCAATTTTCTACTGAAAACCGAATCTAAACTGATCAATCGTGAAACTGAGCGCTTTTTAGCCGATGTTTATGATCATACCATACAGGTAATTGAATCCTTAGAGACTTATCGCGATCTACATAGCGGTATTATGGATCTCTATATGAATATGGCAAGCAATAAGATGAATGAGATCATGAAGGTGCTTACCATTATGTCTACTATATTCATTCCTATCACATTTATCGCGGGAATCTATGGAATGAATTTTCAACATATGCCAGAATTAGGTTATAGTTGGGCTTATCCGGCTGTTTGGGGACTTATGCTACTGGTGGTTTTTGGCATGTTGATTTTCTTCCGCATTAAGAAGTGGTTCTAGGCATTTATGGAAATCCTTAAAAAGCCATTTTTCTGGATCATACTTTTCTTTTTCGTTCGACTCATTGGAATAACTAACCCTCCCTTGGAAGGCGGACATAGCTGGCGCCAGATCACCGGCCTAATGGTAGCGAGGAACTTTGTAGAGGTGGAAGCGAATCCACTTTACCCAAGGGTAGACCTTGAAGGAGGTAAAGATCAAGTGATAGGAATGGAGTTTCCAATCTTGAATTACAGTCACTATTTACTTTCAAAGATCTTTGGATATACGCATTGGTACGGCCGACTTATAAACCTTTTGATCACTTCTATTGGGATCTATTTTTTCAGCTCCTTCCTCTCTAAATTCTTCAATAAGAGAGTCGCCCTCTACTCTACTTTGGCGATTCTATTTTCCATTTTCTTCTCTTATTCGCGCAAAATGATGCCTGATACCTTTAGTATCGCTCTTGCGATGATGGCGATTTACATGGCTCATCAGTATTTAAAGGAAAAGCATTCGATGGCACTGCTATGGTTCATGTTCATTGCAATGCTGGCTTTGTTGTCTAAGATCACTGCAGGCTTGGTTCTCACTCCACTTGCACTCTATTATTTTGATGTATCGATCTCGAGAAGAAGACTTCTGAGCTTTGTTGGAGCATTTATTCTGGTCTGTATTCCTGTCTATTTATGGTATTATCAATGGAATCCCCATTTGTCCGAGACTTTTGGCTTGTGGTACAATCAGGGAATGAGCCTATCGGATGGATGGCGAGAGATCCGTTCAAACCTATCTGCAAGCTTCGAGCATTTTTATTTTCATGCCTTTTATGCTTTTAGCGGCTTTGGCCTGATGCTATGGGGAATTTTGAAAGTATTCCGAGATAAGCATATACGCTTGTTGGCTATACTAGGTATCTACTCTCTTTTCGGATTGATCTATATATTAAAATCGGGCTTTTACTTTCATCATCACAATTACTATATCGTTCCATTTGTTCCATTGTTTGCCCTTTTAGTGGGATATGGATTGAGCAAGATCAATAAATGGTGGATAGCCGCGCCTTTGATCTGTGTTTTAGGGATAGAGTCGATGGCCAATCAACAGCACGACTTCTTTATTCGGGAAGAAGTGAAATACAAAATGGAATTGGAGGCATTAATGGATGAGATCTCAGAGCCTGATGAAAAGATAGTTGTGCTGGGTTCCGGAAATCCGCAATTGATCTTGCTCAATCCATATCCCACTAAAAGGGCAAACA
>PALM01000005.1 GCA_002706365.1 Flavobacteriales bacterium
CTTGGCGTGTATAGCAGCATTCATGCAATGCAAAACCAATACACATTACCACATAACAAAATTAAGAGAGGAGAGTGGTAGGTTTCTTTATAGAGCCTAGAATCTAGAGTCTAGAGCCTAGACTTTTTTGGTACGAATCAGGAAGTTAAAAGTGACTTCTACTATTCCGCTAGAGTTAAAAAAAGACCTAAATATTATTCTTTATAAGAATTTTATCGTCTAGATTCTAGACTCTAGGTTCAAGGTTCTAACATCTATGTTCTGTCTCTGACAAGAGACTCCAGACAATCCACCCAAAGTGGATGATCGTTTAGTGATTCTACAAGCTGGACTTTCTCTCCGCCCTGCTCTTCGAAGATCTCTTGATATTCTACTCCGATCTCAACTGTAGTTTCAAGACAGTCGGCGATGAAGGCCGGACTAAAAGCCAATAGCTTTTTATCGCCTTTCTTGGCTCTTTCTTCCACGATCTCATCTGAAAATGGCTCTAGCCATTTTTTATCGAGGCGCGATTGGAAAGCAACTGTGTATTTCTCCTCGGGAATATTCAAACGCTCTGCAAGAAGACGGGTTGTTGCGTAACAGGTGGCCTTGTAGCAAAACTTATTCTCCTCATTGATCTCGGTCTCACAATCGTGATCCTTACATGGGATTCCATCATCGTAAACCTTGTTTACATGTCGTTCCGGTAAGCCGTGATATGAGAAAAGCACATGATCGTATTCATCAATATTGTATTGTTTTCCCCTTGCTACAAAGGCGTCGATATACTTAGGATGATCCCAAAACTGACTTACCATTGAGATCTCCGGAATCACCCACCATTTGCTGATGATCTTCAATGCTCTTTCCATTGCAGATCCGCTGCTAGCAGAAGCATAATGAGGGAAAAGTGGAATGATGATGATCTTTTTATAATTCTGCAAACGCATTTCTCCAAGCACTTTCTCCATGCTTGGATTCTGATATCGCATAGCCAAATGCACTCCGTAATCTTCTCCCAGACGCTTTTGCAATTCATCGCGATTAGACTCTCCGTAGATGATCAAGGGAGATCCTTTATCTGTCCATAACTCCTTATAGATCTTTGTAGACCCAAAAGCTCTGAAGGGGACAATGATCAAATTGACCAATATCTTTCTTGCCAACCAAGGCAGATCGATTACTCTTGGATCATTTAGGAATTGAAAAAGATATCTTCTTACGGGACCCAGCTTTGCATCGTCTGGGGTTCCGAGATTAACGAGTAAAACTCCGGTTTTGGGCATATTGAATTCTTGCTGAGATTAGCAATCAGACAGCCGAAATGGCTAAATGTTTAGCTTTTCCTAAATATGTATCGCGCGATTATCTGTAGCAGCCAAAGCAGCCTCTTTTGTAGATTCAGTAAAGGTTGGATGCGCATGACTCATTCTACTGATATCTTCCGCAGTGGCTCTAAATTCCATAGCTACAACAGCCTCTGCGATCATATCTGCAGCTCTAGGACCGCAAATGTGAACACCGAGGACCTCATCCGTTTCCTTATCGGCCAAGACCTTTACCATACCATCTGTATCCATGCTTGCTCTAGCTCTACCACTCGCTTTGAATGGGAAAGTTCCTTTCTTGTAGGCCACTTTCTCTTCTTTCAATTGCTCCTCTGTCTTACCAACTCCGGCAACTTCCGGCCAAGTGTATACTACATTCGGAATAAGATTGTAATCGATGTGTGGCTTCTCTCCTTTCATTACCTCAGCAACAAAAGTTCCTTCCTCTTCTGCCTTATGAGCGAGCATTGCCCCTCTAACCACATCGCCAATAGCGTAGATATGATTGACCTTGGTTTGCAGATGTTCATTCACTTCAATTCTTCCTTTATCATCAGTCTCTAAACCGGCCTTATCTAATCCAAGACCATCTGTGTAAGGCTTACGACCTACAGATACAAGACAATAGTCTGCATCCCAGCTCACTTCCTTATCGTTCTTATCATCTGCTTTGATCGTCACTTTCTTGGCAGTAGCTTTTACCTCTTTCACCTTGTGATTGAGATGGAAGTTCACACCGAGTTTCTTCATCGACTTTAAAAGTTCCTTGCTCATGTCGCCATCCATTCCCGGAATGATACGATCCATGAATTCAACCACATGTACTTCAGTTCCCAATCTGGCGTAAACTGAACCTAATTCAAGGCCAATTACACCTCCGCCGATCACTACCATACTTTTTGGCAAGTTATCAAGCTCAAGGGCTTCGGTTGAAGTGATCACTCTTTTCTTATCGATCTTGATAAATGGAAGAGAAGATGGCTTTGAGCCTGTAGCAATGACCACTTTATCAGCCTTGATCTCTTTCTTCTCCTTGCCGTCAACAATAATGGTGTTGGCATCTTTGAAGGATCCGTGTCCGTGAAGCACATCCACTTTATTCTTCTTCATTAGGAAGTCGATACCGCCTACTGTCTGCTCAACAACACCTCTTTTTCTTTGGATCATTTGCTTGAAATTGACCTTGAGATCTTTCAGGTCGATACCGTGCTCTTTAAAATCGTGAGCAGCTTGATGATAGTGCTCAGAAGAATCAAGAAGGGCCTTTGATGGAATACAACCTACATTGAGGCAAGTACCTCCCAAGCTGTCGTATTTCTCGATTAGGGCAGTTTTAAATCCCAATTGGGCGCATCTGATTGCGCAAACATATCCTCCTGGACCAGAGCCGATCACGGCCACATCATATTTTTCCATGTTTCAAGCTTAAATGGACGGCAAATTTAAGGAATCGAGTACTTAATTACAGCTTCAATCGCTGCTCTGTTTTATTGCGACTTTTCACCCAGGCCAGGAGCAGAAAAAGTGGAGCCACAAAGCCGGCAATGCGACCTGTGAAATCGCCATACCTCACATAAAAGGTCTGTTCATTATTCAAATAGAGTTCTGCTTTGATAGCAGCTTCCACCCACCAATCTGTAGCTTGCAAAAGCTCGCCTTTTTGATCGATGAAAGCAGAAATTCCCGTATTGGCCGATCTGGCAATAGACCTTCTTGTCTCAATAGCTCTCAATCGGGCGTAAGCCAAATGCTGCTTGTAGCCAGGCGTATTATCCCACCATCCATCATTGGTGATGATCACCAAAAGTTGGGCACCTTGTCTCACATATTCAGTTACATATTCCCCGTAAATCGATTCATAACAAATAATTGGAGCAAAACCATCTTCTGAATCATCATTGAAAAAAACCGTTGGACTACCATCTTCGCCTAGTCCACCAGATGAACCTCCAAGGTTGATCGAAAGTTTCTTCATAATTGGGAGGTACTGCAAGAATGGAATTTTCTCAACGCCAAGTACCAATTTCGACTTATGGTGAAGATCGATCTTCTTGCCTGCTTCAATCTCAATCGCAGAATTGTAATTGTCGTACCAACCTTCTCCCTGACGAAACTTCCTTGCAGTCTTTGTAAGCACATCACCCTCGAGGAATAATCTGGAGCTTGATAGACCAGTTATAACCCTAAGCTGAGGAAAGCTATCGATTATCTTTCTGACCTCTTCAGTGCCGTATAAATACTCAAATTCATGCTCCCAATAAGCTTGTGGAAAAGCAGTCTCAGGCCATGCTAGCAGATCGGTTTCCTCATCAACTTGAGACAAACTCAACTGAACCATTCTATCGATCTGATCGGATTCAGCCATACCGTAGAATTTCTCTTTATACGGATCTATATTCGGTTGAATAACAACTATTTGAGCTTTCTCACCATCTGCTTGATAGTTTCTATATCGACTTGAAGAGTAAAGCCAGGAAATCAGCAAGAGTGTGAGTGTTAGAGCAAGAGGTAATACAGTTTTGAGTGTGGGTTTAGAGTTTTGAGGGCTTTGATTCTTTTGCTCAAAAAATCGCACTAAAGCAGAAAAAAGCAAGAGATTAACCACTAAGATCAGCAGAGATCCACCAAGCACACCGGTGTATTCATACCACTGTACAAACTGCACATCATTGGCAAATACGTTACCCAATGTTAGCCAGGTCCAACTTAGTTCCCAATTCAAATGCAGATACTCAAAAGCTATCCATAAAAAGATAAACCCTATGTAGCCTTGTCGCTCCCCAACCCATCTTTTACTATATCTAAAAAGGGTGAAAACAGCTGCCATGAAGAAGGAGTTGCAAATCACTGCCATGGCCATTCCCCAATCTGAAGCATAGTAGATCCAGTAAGTGGTGAGTAAGTTGAAAATAAAGAAGCTCAGATATGCGAAGCCATAGACTTTAAGTGCTTTTCTCTTCACATTTAATTGAGCGTATTCTCTTTCAATCCATAGTAATGGAAGAAAGGCGAAAAAGATCAGGTACCACTGATCTCCGATGGCCGGCCAGGAGAATGCAAAGAGCAATCCGCTGAGTATGGATAATAACCAAAATTTAATCTTCATGAAATCTAAATGGCAAAGCCACAAAACTATTAATATTTACTTTTGAGCCGGAAGAAATTGAATCTCAGCATGCTAGCAAAAAAAGCAATATTTATATTAAGTCTCCTACTCACTTTCACAGCACAGATCAATGCGCAGATCATCAAGCCTTCAAGCGATTCGCTAGACTTTGGATCTGTAAATGTTGGAGATGTCGACAGCATGATGATCAATCTTCAAAACAGTTCATCAACTGTTCTGAACGTAAATAATGTGAAGTTTTATACCATTTACAACGATTTTCCATTCTCAGCTTCCGCAACATCATTCAGCATTCCCGCTAATGGAACTTATCAGCTGTGGATCTACTTTGAACCAGTGCATAACATCTTGCATAACTCTGAAGTTGTGATCCAACATAATGCAAATAGCGGTTCTGAAAGTATTGATCTTAGAGGACAAGGTGTTTTTCCAAATCCATATTACAACACCACACAAAATCTAGAGGAAGAATCATTGAAGGTAGCCTTAAAGAGCCGACTTGCAGTGGGCTATACTCAATTAAGCTATAATGCCGCTAGAGATGCGATGTTCATGACGATCGACAATAAATTTCAAAACGGACAGGGGGCTCCTTCCAATAGATTAGAATGTGTTTACACCGGATATGTGAAGAATGGATATACATCGCGTTCAGATGCTCAAACCACCACTCCACAATTCAACACAGAGCACACATTCCCACAAGGCTTTTTCAACCAAGTCTTACCTGAGCGTTCTGATATTCATCATCTCTTTCCCACAACTAACAACTCCAATTCAGAAAGAGGGAATAAGCCCTTCGGCTTGGTGAGCAATGGCACTCCGGTGACCTTAGGTGGAGGATCTTTTTACAACAACACCACTTTTGAGCCTAGAAATCAGCAGAAGGGTCGCACAGCAAGAGCCATGATGTATTTTGTGATCAGGTATCAAGATTATCAGAGTCATTTTGCACCTCAGGAGAACCTGCTCAAGAACTGGCATGACACTTACCCTCCAGACTCAATAGATAGAAGAAGGAATAACGACATATTCGCAGTGCAGAATAATCGCAATCCCTTTATCGACTACCCTCAATTGGCGGATCGCATTACCAATTTTGTAAGCAATTCCACAAAAGCTCCTGTCTTTGGAATTGATATCACACAATCATCGATCAATTTTGGAACGCTTGTCAATCAGCTAGCAGACACCTTCGAATATGTAATCGTGAATAGGGGAAATCAGGACGTGACTTTTAGCAATTTTAGTCTGAGCAGTACTACTCATTTAAGTTTTAGCAGTGGATTTGGCGGTAGTTTGATCATTGAGCCTGGAGATGCTTTGATCATTCCTGTGATCTTCAATTCATTTGGCAACTTCAATCTAAATGAAAGTCTTTCTTTTAATACATCATTGGTAGGCGGACAGTCGTCTCTTACGATTCCAATTAGAGGAAATTCTACGCTAGTAGGTTTAGAAAAAAGTAAAGCTTTGAATGAGTTGAAGGTTTATCCAAATCCTGTAGAGGATGAGTTATTCATCGATAATGATCATTCATATGAACTTGAAATTAGGTTGTTGGATGCCAGTGGAAAGGAATTTATCAACTTAAGAAGCAGCCAAAGCCAAATTGGAATAGCTACAGATGAACTCTCCAAAGGGGTCTATTTTTTGGAGCTCATCAATAAAAGGGAAAAGCAACTAATAAAGCTTGTTAAGTAGTTCAAAGGAAAATTTTCTTTAACCACAAGCCCGCCAGTTGGGCACCTACGCTAAAGCTTCAGTGCCAGCATGCGGACCACAAAGGCGCTTCGCTTTCCGCAAAGGTCGCTGAGACATTTCGGTCCTAAATACCGGACTCGGTCCTCGGACTCGGCCTCAATTTAACCACGGCGGACACAGCGACTTTACAAGTCTGATTTACATTTTGCTTCTATTATAAATTCGCTTATCGAGTGTTTTTGGTTTGAAGAGTTCTATTCCGAAGGAATTAATTTTCTGAATGTCAAAAATGTATCGAGATAAGCTTTTGCGGTTATTACACAAAGGTTTAGGAGGGTTTCTCTAAAGGTTCACAGAGTGCATTCCCATTCTAAATGCCGTCCTCGTCCTCGTCTTCGTCCTACCTCAACAAATACATCTTCCCAAACTCCTTAGTAAAATACTTATCGGCGCTAGAATTGCGGTGTTCGATGTTGTTGCCATCAATGCGCATTTTCACAGTGTAGAGGTAAACCCCATTTGCCAATTGATCACCGAATTCATCTTTTCCATCCCAGGCATATTCTGTGATGTTCTTGCCTATGTGAATTGGACCCAATTCAAATTGGTCGATGTTCTTCACCACTTTTCCGGTAACGGTCATAATCTGGATCTGGATCTGATCCGGCACTCTGGAACCTGTTAGTGTGAATACAAAGCGTGTTGAAGTAGAGAATGGGTTTGGATAGTTGAGTAAATAACTCACTGTGGATCGATTTACCACTTCAAATTCTATTGCGTAATCGGTCTGACTGCTGGCATTACCAGATTTGTCGCGAGCCTGGATTCTTAAACGGTATACACCATCTGCTGCTAGATTTGGTTGATAAAGCACTCTTGCTTTGTTTTCTGGTAAGGAAGCCGGACTAAAGATCAAGCGGTCGTTCTGACTAAAATTCACCAGCTCTTCTTGTCCGTCGGGACGTCTCAAGAATATTGAAAAAGCCGAAGTATCATCCAAAGCCAAAAATTGATTGTCGTCTTCCAATTGGATCACGATCTCAGGATTGGCAGAAACAAGCTCTCTATTCATTATTCTTCTTCCATCAAAGGTTACATCCAATAAGGGTTTTGCATTATCTCCAGCGACTTTAAAATTGTATTCAGCAAGATTATTAAAGCTGTACTCCTCTGCCTGATCATTATTGGGATTCAATTCCAGAAGTAATCGATAAGAACCACTCAAACTGGCTGTGGATAGATTCAGTCTTAAGCTATCATATTCGTATCCCTGCAATGGAGCTAGCATAGTATCCACATCCAAAACTCTAATTCCATTTGAAGCAAAGAGGCTATAATTCAATAAAATTGAATCAGAAGCCTGAGGTGAGGAATTGGCATAGGCCAATTCAAAGATGAACTCTTCACCGCGAAGAAGAGAATCAGATGGAATAAATTGATAGTGATTTGGAGCAAAGGCAAAATCGGGCAAGATCTCATAATACAAATGCCAAAAGTTGATCTGGGGTGGTGTCTGTGTGATCTTATCCTCAACTCTTAGCTCATACTTCAAAGCTGAAAAATTCGATGCAGAGGCAGGAACATCAAGAACTGAGTCGGTAACAAAGTTCCGGCTTTGGTATATGATTGTTTGACTTACTCCATTCAATCCAACTAATTTCAAGTCCACAGAATCAGAAGGCTCAGTTGGATCAAATCTGTAGGCAAACTTTTGCCAATTCTCGCTCTCACCTATCTCCGTGCTGCTTACTTCTCCAAAATCTGCAGAAGTAGTGAGGGTGCGTGTTAGTTCAATATCATCCGTTGATGAGAAACCTTTGGTCTCTTGAACAGTATTTGCAAAGCCCTTTTTCACAGTAAAAATAAAAGGTTCATCATCTTTAAGGCTATCGATCAATAGACTACCCAATTGCTGAAAGGCATTGATCACAGAAGGGTGCTGAATGGCAATCTGCTCAAAATCCACATTCTGCCATGTGTATACCACGATGTAATTACCATCGGGAATCTCGTTCAGCAGGAAATTCGATAGGGTGTCCATTTGTGAGGGGACAGTCTGACGAAAGAGGAAGAACTTTTCAGATCTCATTCGGTTTGGGGCACAATAACCGTCAAAGTTTGCCTGTCCGTAATAGCGATTGAGATTTGCTCCATTGTATGGGGTTTCCCAAGATTCCAATGAAAGAGAATCGAGTACTGCGATCAAAAAGCCAGGCTGCGGACCGCAGGCATTTCTCTCCCGAACATCTGCATCAACTGCATAGCGAATAGAAAAATTCTCAGATGGATCCGGAGATGATCTGGTATAAACCAAAAGCTCTTTTACATTATTGGTGAAGTCCAATCGTTCATTTACCTCATCCCTGCTTAAAAAGAGGAAATCATTGGCTTTGATCTGATCAAAATCAGACTGGGCCCAACCGCTTCTGCCTGATAAATAAGTAAAGGAATGCGACTTCCAATTAAAATTCTCTCCGGGAAGAGGCTGCTTGCTCACTCTCCAATAGTAAACACTGCTATCTGTCATATTTGAGAGCGCAGCCGGCTGCCACTCCAATAAGCCTCCTGAAGAGGCGATTGAGGTATTCTGCTTGAACGGACTGTTGAAGTTTATGGAAGTATCCAATTCAAATAAATAGACTCTTTCATCTTCAAAGGCAAATGCTGTAGAAGCGGTAAGAGTTGGTGATTGCTGTCCAACAATCCCTTCATCATAGGGATAAAGCGGCAAGATCTCACCAGAGCGAATAAGCAGGTCCAGTTCATAGCGGTTGTTGAACTCAGACGCTTCTGGAATCTGGTTGAAGGGATCTACAATGATCTCTATGGGGTTTTGCCCTATATCCTGAAAAGGATCAATACCCATCTTAATGCTAACTGTTTGATCGAAATAGAGTTCTTGCAACTCAATTATGTAAGAAGTGTCTAAACGATAGGCGTTTGGGAAAGATCTACGTACCAATAACAATACAGTGTCAGAAGTTGCTCTTCCAATATTCTCTACATTGATTCTGATCTCAAATGTATCAAGGTCGGTAGTTACCTCATTTGGCAATACGCTTACATTACTCTCCAGCACTTGATAGTCAGCTATAGGGAAAGGATTGAGTTTTACTGCCGGATCTCCTTGTAAAGACATTTCCAATGCTACTCGCTTTAACTGCTCATTGGGATTGGATTGAGACAGCTCTATTGCTGTTTGACGCATGACTTCTGCTATCTCAGCACCATAAAATTCTTCTGTAAGCTTGTCGTAGAAGGTTCGAGAATATCTATCTAGGAAGAATGCATAGCCCAAATTCCCCGTGGCTATGTAGGCAATAGCGCCTTTGTTCTTTTCAAGCACATAATCTTCCCCTGTGCTAATGCTATTGGCCTGATGATAGTTTCCCGTAAAGCAGGAGTTGGCAAGCATCAGCGGGTAACGACCGCGGTTTTGGAGCTTATCTGGAGTATCTATGCTAATATCAAAACCATCATTGGCAGAAGCATGCCCAAAGAAAGTCATCAGGCTCACTCCGCTATTGATCAATGTGCGAATTGAGTCGGCTAATGTGGTTTGAATAGGAGCAGATGAGCTCTTTTTGAACAACCTTGCTCTACCGCCATAACCTTCTCCTTCAAAGTCGGTGGCATAATCATTCAAGTAGGATTCATATATAGCTGATTCTTGTTCCGACTTACCTCCTGCGAAATGCAGAGCTTCTTTCATCCATTTTGCAGAAGGAGCAGTTTCATATTCGATCAATTTATTGAGATAGTCGGTTAGCTCCGTTGGAGTTCTAGCACTCACTCTACCAATTGGAATTGCGGGAACTGTTTGAGCTGAATTAATTCCACTGATCAATAGGTTGTCGGTTGCAGGATTGCCAAAACTCGGCACAAGGTTTTGAGCCTGATCTACGGAATTCTTCCGATAATCTTTTGTCCCAACAGATTTTCCCAAGAGCAAAAGATGAGTGATTGGGTTCGACCAATTCTGCGCATTGTCTTTAATCAGATTGCGGATTGCCAGCGGATTGCCCGGAACTCCGTAGCCATATTGATCAAAGAGCTCTCGCACCCTAATAATCTCTACCTCAAAGCCCGAAGACCTTCTATAAGCAGCATAATTGGTAGAGGCATTAAAAAGTTGGTCATGCGTAAGGATCAGAAAAGTGCTATCCACTAATTGACTTTCAAAGTCGGTGAATCTTGCATTCACTCCCACAGCTTGCAAACCACTAATAGATCTTAATCTGTTTGGATTGAGCATTACGCATTCCTTCCTACCACCGGAGTTTGGTACGATTGCTCTGTGGAAACTGAGATTCTGAACTACACGAATCCTTTTCTGATTGGTGATATCGTATAGGATCACTTGAGACCCAGCATTGAAATTACTCACTTCAATAAGGCTAGCCGACTGGCTCAAGTTATCATCCAAGCTGAATTCTTGATAATCCGCATTGTCAAAATCAAGGTCAGCCGGGTAAGTCATTCTAATGTAGGATACTGCTGATCTATCTACAGTTGCACCCAGATCATCAATACTGCTGACACTAATCGAATTCGAACCAATAAAGAATGTGTTAGCCGCGATATTTTCGCGAATTCGAATCAACTCATAGCCATCAAAAATGGTATCTAGGCTAAAAGTTCCCGAGCTTATTCGAATGTGGTGATCGGGAGATTGAGAAGGGTCTGAAGCCCCAATCAGATTCAATTCAAATTCAACCGGCGGACCATTCCTCTGCAGTCCATTAAGCATGAGGTTGTGAGGTCTGCTTTGTCCGAGATTGATTGCTGGGCCAAACCAACCCTCTTCCGGAGTATAATTTGGATCGGTGGCTCCTCCAGAAAATGGTCTGCCATCGTAGTAGCTAGAATTCAGAGAAAGTTGACTCTGCTTCCAAACGATACTAGTTGCGAAATAACTTCCAAAATTGATATTGTTTTCTTCTTGGTAGCGCAAATGGCTGCCTGTAGACCAGCTTAGGAAATAATAGATGGTGTCATTGAGCAGGCTGTAAGTTGGGTTTGGTTGATTCTGGACTGATCCATAAAAGGCAGTATCCATCCATCCTTCATTAGGCTCAGCATAGAATTCAATGAAGTCGGTTGGATCAAAAGTGCCATCAGAAGGATTCGGAATATAAATGGGCTGTTCTTGACCTCTAGCGAAAAGCTGAAAATCATCTGGCTGTATACTTAAAATAGGTATTCCAGCCGACTGCAGATCTTGGTAAGTGATACGATAAACTCCCTTTTCTGTAATGGGGAATTTATAATAGGATTGATTATAGTCTATCCAATCATTCGCCGCTCCTTGTCCGAAAAGCGAAATGGAAAAGAAAAGTAATATGCCAATTAAGCTATGCCTCAATTCTTCCGATTTAGGTCAAGTCGCAGTGAGAATACATTGCTATACAATGCCACAGAGCGATCGCCTATGTCGGTAAGTGCGTAATCAATTGAGAAAGAAGAGAATCTAACTCCAAGACCAAAGTTTGGTTGGAAAGTGGTGATCCGATTTCCATCGATATCATCTGTAACCTGTACATTTCCCACACCAAGGCGCAAGAAGATCAGATCATCATAAGTTGCCTCTAATCCAAGTGAAGGATCAATACTGATGGGGTCTGCGCTAATTAGCACATTTCTTTGTCCATCAAATGTATTTTTCAAATTCAATTCCGCGATCATACCTATGCGATTGCTGAATATAAATTTACGGTTAATCCCCAAAAGAAGTTCCGGTAATGTGATCTCCACGGAGTTCTCTGGAAGCTCATTTCCAGTGAGTATGAATACTTCTTGTGTTTCTGCATCAAGGTTGGATGTCCATGCGTTAAAAGTGGAAGTCACATCTCTCGCCATGGCGGCATATGTCCACTTCCCTCTTTCATATCTAGCACCTGCATCCAAACCAAAACCCCATGCATCTGCAAAGTCGCCTACATTCCGGTGAATGATCTTCACATTAGCTCCATAGCTAAGTCCTTCAATTCCACTTTTCCTCGCATAGGAGATCAAGGCAGCATAATCAGCTGCAGAGAAAGATGTTACTCTGTTGAAGTCGATATTACCTTCTGAATCGATTAGCTGAGTGGTGTTTGGAATATCATCCACACCAAATCGAATAAAAGAAACACCAAAAGAGCTCATCGAGTCGATTCGATGCGCAAATGCCGCATAATCATAGGCTGCTATCCCGGCAAAATATTCAGAGTGCATCAGAGAAACCTGATAATCGCTAGTCATTTCAGTTAAACCGGCTGGGTTCCAATAACCGGCTGTTACGTCATTTGCTCTGGCAATAAATGCATTCGACATTCCCAAAGCTCTGGCACCAACACCAATCTTGAGGAATTCATTACTAAACTTGGGGGCTTCAGCTTGCGCAAATGTCTTAGTAGAAAAGACAGTTGAAATAAGAAGTAGTGAGCCTAAGGCTATTCGATTCATCATAAGTTAATAGGTCGCAATACTAACTCTTAAAAAGTTGATTTATTACAATTTGAGTAAAATCACAAATTAAAGTCAAAATCATTCTATTTGTTCGCTCTGCATAAAAGACGGAAATTCGCAGCAAATAGTTGAATTAAAATATCAATGAAAAGGCATATTCCAAATGCGATCACTTCGGCGAATCTAATTTGCGGCTGTCTTGCAATACAGTCGGCCATTACAGCCGATCTTCCTTTGGCTGCTTTTTTCATTCTACTAGCTGCCTTTTTAGACTTTTTCGACGGTTTAGCTGCCAGATTGCTCAAAGTGAGCAGTGAAATTGGTGCACAATTAGACTCATTGGCAGATGTAGTGAGTTTTGGTGTTGCTCCATCATTCATTGCTTTTAGTATAATTGAACAGACTTTAAACAATCCAAAACTGGCCTATTTAGCTTTCATTATTGCCATTTCCTCTGCAATTCGCTTGGCAAAATTCAATGTAGACGACAGACAAACAGATCAATTCATTGGATTGCCCACTCCTGCAAATGCACTATTATGGGTTTCCATAGTATTGAGCATATGGCAATCTCAGGAAATGGAATATGGAGGAATGCTCGCTGATTTTTGGACTGAGATGAGTACTTTATCCTCCTTCAATTTCGCCTTGATCTTAGTCTTTTCATTCATGTTGAATGCAGAATTGCCCTTACTTTCATTAAAGTTCAAGCAGTTAAAATGGGAAGGAAATCAATATAGATATATCCTTTTGTTGATTTCAATGATATTAATTGCACTATTTCTCTTTGCAGCAGTGCCAATTATCCTAATTTTGTATCTGTTTTTATCCATCATACAAGACCGTCGCAAAACAAATACCGATGAAATTCAAAGCTGAGATCGACATTATGCCATTAAAAGCCCTTCTAGACCCTCAAGGAAAGGCTGTAACTTCTAGTCTAAAGAACTTAGATCTAAGCGAGATCGATAATGTGCGTATTGGAAAGCACATTTCATTGGAAATTGAAGCAGATAGCAAGGAAGCTGCCAGCGCAAAGGTTGAAGAGGCTTGCAAAAGACTTTTAGCCAATCAAGTGATGGAGTCTTTCGAATTTGAATTGGAAGAGATCGCTTAAGATTTCTATTTACTAGCGAGCTTATTTCTCTTAAGCTCGAAATTCTTTCCTAGATAAACCTTTCTAACTTGCTCATCATTGGCAAGTTCTTCTGCTGTACCCGCTTTTAGGATATTCCCTTCAAACAGCAAGTATGCTCTATCTGTGATTGCCAATGTTTCATTTACATTGTGATCGGTGATCAGGATACCGATGTTTCGCTTCTTAAGGTCGGCTACAATGGTTTGAATATCTTCTACGGCAATTGGATCAACTCCTGCAAATGGTTCATCAAGCAGAATGAATTTAGGATCTGTGGCAAGGGCTCTTGCAATCTCTGTTCTTCTTCTTTCACCACCGGAAAGTAGATCTCCCCTATTGGTTCTCACATGTTGAAGTGAGAATTCATCGAGCAGACTCTCCAGTTTTGCAGCTTGCTCAGCCTTATTTAGATCAGTCATCTCCAAAATGGCTTTGATGTTATCCTCAACCGTTAATTTTCTGAAAACTGAAGCCTCCTGAGCCAAATAACCAATGCCTCTTTGTGCTCTTTTGTACATGGGGAGTTTTGTAATCTCTTCCTTATCTAGAAAAATCTTACCCTCATTTGGGGTAACCAAGCCAACGATCATGTAGAATGAGGTGGTCTTTCCTGCGCCGTTAGGTCCCAAAAGTCCCACGATCTCACCTTGACTTACCTCAACAGAAACGCCTTTTACAACTGTTCTACTTTTGTACTTCTTGACAATATTCTCTGCTCTTAGCTTCATGCTTGCTTAAAATTGTATTTCAAAGGCTGCTCGTATTCCAAATTTAGCAATGTCTGGATGATCTAGATAATTCAATCGCCAAAGAGCATCTACTCTAAATATCTTGAAGATATTCTCAACTCCCGCAGCCACTTCCATGTATGGCTGATTAAGTTCGTAAAAATCCGAAGGCAAAACCATTTCGGCTCTATTCGCATCTTTCAAACTACCAGCCACCGCTCGATAAGAAACGACTTCTCTCCACTTTAATTTTCTAAACAAAGGTATTTTATTTAAAAAATACCCTTCAAAGTGGTGAGTAACCATCATGGTGGCATATCGATCTGAGATGAATTCAAAGAAGTTCATCAAGTTGAATGCTGTTTGATCATAGAAGTAGGATTCATTACCATTGTGAATCTCCAATAATGGATAGGGAAGCGTCCCAAAATATTGTCCGGCAGTCAGTCTGTACTCCGTCTTTCCATAAACTCCTACACTGAAGTTATCTGAGATTGCAAGTTCATACTTCTGATAGTCGTAATCGCCATCAAATAATCCACTGATACCAACTCCCAACTGAAACTCGAGTATAGGATAGTCGCTTCCCAGTGAAATTCGAGTAAACTCTCCTTCCACAAACCTCTCTTTATAGGCGAAGCGGGTGTAAAAACTGATCTCGGAGGTATTGAGGTATTCATCCTCATAAAAACCGATTTCTGGATCCGGATCAAAGCGTCTATACTCCAAAGTGCCTTTCGGACTCATGGATCGCCTCTTGAAATAGATCCTGGATTCAAAACCTGTGATCCACTCCCTTGAATATGAAAAATTATATTCTTCCACATCTGTGAGCTTATCAAGGGGCTGACGACGAAGGAAAGAAGAAAGGATATTGTCTTGGGAGAAGGAATTCTGACTCAAGCCCAGCTGTTCAAAATCGTGTTTATAGTGAACATCAATAAACTGTCTGGGATTATCATCTAGCTTATACATGAAGCCACCACCAAATTTAAAGCGATCATCCCTGGTTCCATATGCCATATAGCCATCCAACTGCAATCTTGTGCTAAAGTCGTTGCTGGTTCTTCCTCCAAACCTAAATCTAGAGCCTTCTACAGGGTTCCAGCTATATAATTTAAAATAGGGACCTAATTCGATCAATCCATACTGTTTATAGCCTGTAAAGATCAATTGGATCACATCAATAAATGTTCTGAAAGCGGGCACATTCTCCACCGAATCGATCATTTCATAGATCTCTTTCTGATTGGCAGTGAGACTATCATGTCTTGCTGTCTCCCAAAAATCCTCTTCCTTCCGATTGGCGTCTTCAAGGACAGTTACATTATCAATCCCCTCATAGATCTTATCGTCATGCGGTTTATTCACCTCAAAATCTTTATAGGAGGTCGACTTCCTTCCATACATCCCCATCACATTCTCTGCAAGCTGGAAATCAACGATCAAATTGTCCTTAGACAGCATCCAATATTGGTCGTCTACCTTCTTATAGGTCTGCTTAACTCTAAAGCCATTGATGAAGTTGATATTGGCATTTGAGTCAATGGTAGCTTCAATTTGCTTGATGGCATAGGTGGTATCATTCACCCACATGGTTCCCTTGAAAACCGGTTCTTGCTTGTGTTTTGGTATAAAATCGATCTCATAACAGTAGCTGCCTTCAACAATTACCGTATCCATAATGTAATAGCGGTAATAGCTGAGTCCGTTATTGGCTATTGGACTTACAAATGACTTTCCGAATACACTAATATAATTCTCGTAGATGTTCACCTTTTGGTACATATCACCCAAGAATTGAGTGATACTCTCATTGATATTACCTGAAATTTTTGAGGCCTTGATATATTCCTTTTCTGATTTAGGATCCCTGCGATAGTAGAAATCAGAAACAGATTCCGTCATAAACATGGGAAGAAACGCCTTCTCATCTGTGGTGTCTACATAATCAAAGATGAATTGGAAATTCTTGAAGATCTTCTTTTGCTTGAACTCATCAGTGATGTTATTGATATCGAATTCAACCTTATTGTATACTTCATAATTGTAGTAATCATATTTCTCCCTGTTATTGGCCTCTTTATTGCGAATGATCTTCTCAAGGATCTCATGGGCGGGATTACCGGTGTATTCAATAACTACTTCTTCCAAAGAGATATTTCCGGTTCGCAATTCAAAGATCACCTCCTGGGTTTGATCCCTTTTAATCCTTTTGAGCTGTGGATTATAACCTACGAAACTTGCAATAAGCGAATCTGTGGGGTAATACGTACTGATTTCAAAATAGCCGTCGAGGTCTGTTGTAGTTCCAATCTTGGAATCCTGGAATACGATATTCACAAAGGGTAAACCCTCTTTACTTTCAGCATCAATAACCCTTCCTTTAACTACGGTTTTTTGAGCCAGCAAATGCCCAGACACAACAGTAAAGAAAAGGAGGAGAAGTGATACTTTCAGAAGTGTGGCGGTTCGGCAGACGTTCATTTGATAATCCCGCTAAAATACAGATTGTTTGTAAGTGATTGGGGGAAAATTAGGACTCTTCTTTGCCCACAACTGCTCTGGAAACCAAGATACTTACTTCATAAAGTACGAAGAGCGGAAGTGCTACTAAAACCTGAGAAGAGATATCCGGAGGAGTAATGATTGCGGCCAGCAATAAAACTCCAATTATGGCATGTCGGCGATACTTTTTCATAAGAGAAGGGGTAACAAAACCCAATTTGGAGAGGAAGTACACCAGAATTGGCAATTGGAAGACCAATCCACAAGCCAAGGTAATGGTTGTGACTGTGGTGATATAGGATCTCAAATTGATCTGATTATACACAAAATCACTGACCGTATAACCGCCTAAGAATTGAACAGATAAGGGAGTGATCAGATAATATCCAAAAGCAACACCCATCATAAAAAGCAAAGAGCCCCAGAAAACCAATCCTCTTGCAAAGTTCTTCTCCCCTTTTTTAAGTGCGGGTTTAATAAAACGCCATACTTCATAGAGGAAATAAGGGAAAGCGAGAATTAATCCGGCTACTAATGAGACAATGATATGCATGCTGAATTGTCCGGCCATACTGATATTGATCAGCTCGAATTTCATTTCCTCAAAGCAAAGCTTATCGCCCATCGACATTAAATGGGATAGCTTACAAAAAGCGCGATAGGTCACGAATTCATCGAAGATCGGAGCTAGTACGATCACATCAAATACAATGTGTTTGAACACAAATGCTAAGATTGTAGTAATGCCTAATGCAATTACAATGCGTATCAAATGCCAACGCAAGATCTCTAGATGGTCCAAAAAGGACATCTGAGAATCATCTTCATCAAATTGTTGATCGAGACTCACTAGATAAGACCTTCTTTAAATAAATCGTGAAAATGTAGAACGCCTTCATATTCACCGTTCTTTACAACTAGAAGTTGAGAGATGTTATTCTTCTTCATCATATCAACCGCTTCAACTGCCATGGTATCATGATCTACAGTTTTGGGATTCGCACTCATGATCTCTGAGGCTACCACAGCTTTGATATCAATAGATTTGCTCAACATCCTTCTTAGGTCACCATCAGTGATTACCCCCATTAGTTTGTTATTATCTAGCACAGCAGTGACTCCCAAACGCTTAGATGAGATCTCAAGGATGACTTCATCAAGGCTGGCATTTGCATTTACTTGAGGTTTTTCATTTTGAACGATCAAATCAGAAACTCTCAAATACAATCTTTTCCCTAAGGCACCTCCAGGATGATATTTGGCAAAATCGCCACTTTTAAAATCCCTCATCTTTATCAAACAAACTGCTAAGGCATCACCCATAACCATTTGAGCAGTTGTACTATTCGTAGGAGCTAAGTTATTCGGACAAGCCTCCTTATCCACATTACAGCTTATGCGATAATCTGCTTGCTCCCCTAAATAAGAGTTAAAATTCCCAGTTAGGGCAATTAGTGCATTACCCATTTTCTTTACCAAGGGTACAAGGACTTTAACCTCTGGGGTATCACCACTCTTGGAGATACAGATCACGGGATCATCATTTTGGATCATTCCCAAATCCCCGTGAATTGCATCAGCAGCGTGCATAAATAAGGCAGGAGTTCCCGTACTGTTAAAGGTGGCAACCATCTTTTGTGCGATGATTGCACTTTTTCCAATGCCACTTACTACGACTCTACCTTTACAATTGTAGATCAACTCCACAACTTTGGCAAAGTCATCATCTATGCTGCCAATCAATGCATCAATAGAGTCCCTTTCTATAGCGAGGGTTTCTTTGGCAATTTGCTTAATTTCGTTTGAATTTTTCAAAAAAGTCGCGGTATTTTTTTGTGTCGGAAATATTGCTAACTTGTAAGTCGTTTAGACTCTTCCGAAGTCTTTCGGAAGCAAAAGTAACTGAAATATCGTTAAAGAGAATTGAGCTAATGGAGACAGCTTCCCCATCATTAAGCAGTCAGCTGAAGAAGTATTTTGGTTTTGATTCCTTCAAAGGAGAACAAGAACTGGTAATCAAGAGCTTATTGGACGGCAAAGACACCTTTGTGATCATGCCTACAGGAGGCGGAAAATCTATGTGCTACCAATTACCTGCGCTACTCATGGAGGGCACAGCAATTGTAGTTTCACCACTAATTGCCCTGATGAAGAATCAGGTTGATGCCATTCGTGGCTTTTCTGAGGGTGATCATATTGCACACTTTATGAACTCTTCTTTGAATAAGACAGAGTTAACTAGAGTAAAAAGCGATCTGTCGGCAGGATTAACCAAATTACTTTATGTGGCTCCTGAAACATTGACCAAGCAGGCCAATATCGACTTCTTCAAAACCATCAACATTTCCTTCTTCGCTATTGATGAAGCGCATTGCATTTCTGAATGGGGGCATGATTTCAGACCGGAATACCGCAGATTGAGAGAAATCATTGAGGCTATTGATCGGGTTCCAATCATTGCTCTAACTGCAACTGCTACACCTAAGGTGCAGCAAGACATTCAGAAGAACCTAGGCATGGCTGAGGCCAATGTATTTAAGGCTTCATTCAATCGATCAAACCTCTATTATGAGGTAAATCCTAAACATAAAGACGCCAATTCACAGATTGTAAAATATATCAATCAATTCAAGGGTAAATCGGGTATTATCTACTGCTTGAGCAGGAAGAAAGTAGAAGAACTCGCCGAAACCTTGCAAGTGAATGGCATAAAGGCACTGCCCTATCATGCGGGACTAGATGCAGGAAGCAGAGCCAAGCATCAAGATATGTTCCTAATGGAGGAAGTTGATGTGATCGTAGCTACTATAGCCTTTGGAATGGGTATCGACAAGCCGGATGTGCGCTTTGTGATCCATCATGATATTCCAAAAAGCCTAGAAGGATATTATCAAGAGACCGGA
>PALM01000006.1 GCA_002706365.1 Flavobacteriales bacterium
CGCTAGCAACCAGCAAGCATTGGCTGGAATCTTAAAATTGCAGCTACCGATCAGATATGTTAGCCGCCTTGGGGCGACGAGCGCTTTCTGATGGCGGCGTATCGGTGGCATAGCACTACCATATGCGGCAAAAGCGACTAAGCCCTTATGGGCTTAATGAAATGATCTTTAGAAACGGGGTGGAAGTGGACCGCCGAAGGGCGGGAAACAGCCCATGCGGTATGGCCAGTGTTAGCAGCTGTTATTTTATCATTCTTTTTTGGTTGCCTTGATTCATGAGTTCCCAAACATCATTCATTAGTTGTAAATTCTTTAAATCATTCTTGAATGTCCAATCAAGAATCTCATTCTTATATTTCCTTTTTAGTGTACTTGAAAAGACTAATTCCTTACCAGTTGATTTGTACTCTTCAACGGTAGGGAAATAAACCTTACCAATGTCCTTTCTGCCAGCGTTTAGGATTATATGAAAATGTGGTAGACCGTGTTCATTTCTGCCTAGACCTGCATCAGAACCACCTCTAATGTCTAAATAGAAGTTAGAAAAATCTAATGCGCTAATCCTTTTTAAGGCAACCAAAAAAGAATTTTGATCTGGCTTATATACCCGAACTCCTTCTTTAGTTGGGGCATCAAATAAAATCAATGATTTTACAGTGCCTTCTTTGATAAATTCAAAGCCTTCAATAATTGCATATTTAACATACCAATCACCTGCTTTGAATTTTTGGTTTGGAACTCTTATTTCACCATGAATGGGTAGCATTACTTGGAAGGTTTCCCGAATGATCCCTTTTATTTTAAGATCATTTTTTGCCTTTAATTCCGAAGTGATTAAAGGCAACTCAGGGTTCTCTATTTTACCTTCAATTGTGCCATCATCATTGATTTTAAAATCTGATAGCGATATTTCCATAAGTAATAGCTGCTAACGGTCCAGGCTAAAAGCCGTGGGCCTACGTTTTTTGATTTGGAAACTAAAGATAGCGAAAGCCAGCCAAGCTAGCAGCAGAGATAGCTGGAATCTTAAAATTGCAGCAAGCCTTAGCTTCACAGAGGCCGCCTTGGGGTTGGCCTTAGCGTTTAATGTGGCGGCAAGCTTAATGTGAAAAGCCAAACTCTGGCTGAGCGGCTCGTGGCCTTTGGCCACTTTACGTTTTGGATCTTAAAAGTAGAATTGAGCGACCTGCCGGCTGGCGGGGAGCAGCCCATGGTTTTTAGCCAGTGTTAGGCGCAGTTATTTTAATTCTTCGAAGAGCTTATTATTATAGAAAATCTTTATTGAATGGACTTTACTTGATTTAACCTCATCAATCTCCCAAGTTCGTTCCATATTTAATTGTGATTTTTTAGGAATATCAACTAATTCTACTTCTATATACAATTGATCATTTATAAAGAAAAACAGCCCATTGAGCTTTCCGGGAGGTTCGTCAGCCCATGCAACTTCTGTGTCATATGACGAAAGTTGTTCGACTAATTCATTTAATTCTTTACCAATCAATTGTTCCTCAGCAAATGATTTTTGAATTTGATTTCTGAGTTCAATTGAATCTTGAGAATATGACAAGGAGCATGTTATAGAAGTCAATAATAGAAGTATAATTTTTCTCATTATAAATTGCGCCTAACGGTCCAGGCTATACACAGTTGGCTACGCCTGAACATTATTTCCCTTAAAAGTAGCGAATGCCGCGCAAGATTAGCCGAAAAATGGCTGGAATTTAAATTGCACCAACCCTAGCAGCCAGAAAAAAGCCGCCCTTGGGCGGATATGGCTGCGATAAGCGGCTTTCCCTGAGTTAAAATACCAGACTAGCGGCAGAGCGGTTACTTTTAAACGCGATGTTTTTTTAGGAGAAAACTGAACCGCCCGACCTTTGGCGGGCGGGCCAATTGGGTATAGCCAGTGTTGTTCGCCGTTCTTTTTTTTTAATTGCAGCGTAGCTAGCAAATAGATCCAGAGATAGAAACTCAAAAAGATGATTGCTAGATCTAGCTGACCTGACTTTATTATAAAAAATAGCTAGCTAAAAGCTGCAGACTTCAGAAGTGGCAGTGCTGTTAGTAAACAGCACAACTATAGGAATGGCGAACAACGGTCCAGGCTAAAAGCCGTGGGCCGCGTATTGTTTTGTTTGGAAACTAAAGATAGCGAAAGCCAGCCAGCCTAGCAGCAGAGATAGCTGGAATCTTAAAATGGCAACGAACCTTAGCTTAACAGAGGCCGCCTCTGGGTTTGGCCTTAGCGTTTAATGTGGCGGCTAGCTTAATGTGAAAAGCCATACCCTGGCTGGAGCGGCTCGTGGCCGTTGGCCACTTTGAGAATGGATCTTATAAAACGTAATTCAGGCGCGAGCTTCGAGCGCCAGCCCATGGTTTTTAGCCAGTGTTAGCGTGCGATTTTTTTATTTAGGGAAGTACTTGTAGATATCCTTGCGGTGAAGACATCTGATAAGAGTGATTTTGCCTTCTTGCAATTCTAAGCCGATTCTGTAATCTCCAATACGAATTCGATAAAGGCTTTCCTCTCCTGCAAGTTTTTTAATGCTGGAAATCTGATCTATAGAATCATTTTTTTGGAGTTTTTCAATGAGTTTGAGAACTCTCTTGTTTAGACTTGGGTCTTTTTGCTTTTTAATGTCCTTTTCGAAGGACTTATCAACTTGCAAAATCACTCTTCAAGCCTTTGATGAAATTGTCTGTATCGGAAAGCTTACCAGTTTTACCTTCTTTGATTGCAGCAACCATTGCGATCTCTTCAGTTGCTTTTTCAGACAATACAGAGACCTCTACACCAAGTTTTTTAGCAAGTTTGATGAGCAAATTCAGGTTTTCTTTAGACTTAGCTTTTAATAGAATTGTGTCCATGACACTAAAGTTTATTCAAAGGTAATCAATCTTAATATACCGCAATTACCTTATCGATTGCACGCTAACTCGTTTCTATCCCAATCGATTGTTGGGGTTAACAACTCTTGAGGAGTGTTATCCAAACAATTGCTTTGGTTTTATAACGAGCCATTGATTTTTGATTAATAATTACCTTCTAATCTACGTCTTTTCCGGCATCTTTCATAATCCGATCCAGTGGATTTTCTACCGAGTTGATATCCTGTTCATTCAAATGAATATAGATCTGCGTGGTCTTGGTGCTGGCATGCCCCAAGATCTCTTTCAACAGATATACACTGCCGCCATTGCTGATGATATGCGTGGCAAAACTATGCCTTAAGGTGTGAGCGGTCACATGCTTCTTGATGCCGGCTATCATACAAGCTCGCTTTATGATGTTGTTGACGGAAGTGGCGCTGTACGGACCGCCAAACTGCCCTTCCAACACAAACTCCCTTGGATTATAGCGCTTCAAATAGCGTAAGTACATTTCCTTTAAACTCTTTGGAAAGGGAACCAAGCGGTCTTTTCTTCCTTTTCCAATTTTTACATGTACCACCATCCGATCCAGATCAATGTCGCGCTGCTTAAGCTTTGTAGCATCACCCACCCGTAAACCGCAACCATAAATCAGCTTTAAGGTGAATTCATGCTTTAGATTATTGGTGCACTCAAATAGCTCCATTACTTCCTCCTTCGACAAGACCTCGGGTAGCTTTTTACTTCTTCTAACCTTAGGAACATCGCTAAACTCCCGATCTTCTCCATGCACATACTTATAAAATAGCTTCAAGGCGCCGATCAATTGCCTCTGGTAGACTTCCGAATACCCACTGGGCAAGACTACATCATTCATATAATTCACCAGATCGTCATCTGTTAGCTCTTCGCTTTTCTGAAGCTTGTAGTAGGTAAAATAGCGCTTCAAAATGCTCAAATAGCTCTTGAAAGTGCTAGCGCTATATCTTTTGGCACGCATCTTTCTCACGTAGACATCCAATTCCTCGGCTATCTGCTCGCTGAGGTCAACCTCATAATGATACTTCTGATTGACTATCTTCTCAACTTGCTTCTGCTTGAATCGTCGGATGTCTACCCAGGCTTCTCCTCGAAATACTTGAAGGATCTTTTCAAAATTCTCTTCATTGTAGTCTAAATACCAAATTCCCTGATGCTTACCCCAAATCGCTCCAATTCGCTTGCAGATCTTTGTTAGAATTTTATCATAATCGAACTCTAAACCAATATATCGCTTGCCTTTGTGCTCCAAAGGAATGGCAATGATCTGCTTTGAGAATGATCCAAAGCCTTTCTTTGTCTCCATAATTTATAATTTAACTTCTATATAAGTTACGTCATTTCCCAAAACCCGGCAATATTCTATTTTATGGCTTTTCACTTCCAGCTTCTGGCTTCCGGCTTCCGGCTTCCAGCATCCTCAACTAATTTCTTAAACCTAAATATTACCTTCGCAAAATGCAGATCAAACTATCAGCAGTGGTTATTACTTTCAATGAGGAGCGAAACATTGCTCGTTGTTTGGATTCTCTTCAATCAGTCGCCGATGAGATCTTGGTAGTTGACTCTTTCTCTAGCGATGCCACCAAACAGATCTGCATTGAGAAAGGTGCTCGTTTTATCGAGAATGCCTTTGGCGGACATATAGAGCAGAAGAACTTTGCTAAAGAGCAAGCTCAATATGATCATGTGCTTTCTCTGGATGCCGATGAGGCGCTGGATGAGGAATTGCAGACCAATATTCTTAAGATCAAAGAGAATTGGGAACATGATGCCTATAAGATGAACCGCCTCACAAACTACTGCGGCTCTTGGGTGCATCATTCGGGTTGGTATCCTGATACTAAAATTAGACTCTTCGACCGCAGAAAAGGAGAGTGGGGTGGAGATAATCCGCATGATAAGTTCATTCCACATAAAGGTGTTGAGGTGAAATGGATCTCGGGAGATATTTTGCATTACTCCTTCTACGATAGGGCCGGACATCTACAACAGATCGAGAAGTTCAGCAGCATCGCCGCCCGCGCGCTGCATAAAAGAGGTAAACGCTCCAATATCATCAAACGCTGGATCAATCCTGCAGCGCGCTTTATCAAAGCCTATTTTCTAAGATTGGGCTTTCTAGATGGAAAGGCGGGCTTTGATATCGCCCGCTTTTCGGCCTATGCCAATTGGCTTAAATACCGCAAACTCCAAGAATTACATTCCGTAAACCATGAGCAATCCAACTCATGAAAGATCTTCGAATACTACATATCTCAACGGCCAAAAGCTGGCGAGGCGGCGAGCAGCAGTTAGCGTATCTCCTGGAAGAATTACAGACTGAATGTCAAAATTTTGTCTTCTGCAGCGAAGGCTCCGAAATGCAAGCACATTGCGAAAAGAAAGCTTATCCTCACCTGGCTGCTAAAAAACGTTTTAGTGTGGATCCGGCCTTTGCAATGGCCATTAAAAAATACTGTGATGAGCAAAATATCCAACTCATCCACACCCACGATTCCCACGCCCATAGCTTGGCCATTATTGCCGCTACCCTTTTTGGGAATACCGTGCCTATAGTGGTGAGTAGAAGAGTTGATTTCCCAATCCAGAAAAGCCTCTTCTCCCAATACAAATACAATCACTCCCTGGTCAAAAAGATCCTCTGTGTGAGCAAAGAGATCATGCGGATTACCGCTCTGGGAATTAAGGAGCTGGATAAACTGCAGACGGTCTATTCGGGTGTCGACCTCAATAAATTCTCCGCTGATAGTGGCAAGCTGAGAAGGGAATTGGATATTCCCAAAGAGACCTTCCTTATCGGAAATACCTCTGCCATCGCCGACCATAAAGATTACTTCACCTTCATCGATACAGCAGAAAAATCGCTTAAAGAAGATCCCTCCCTGCTCTTTCTCATCATTGGTAAAGGACCTATGGAAAATGAGATAGCCAGCTATCTCCGACTGAAATCATTGGGTGACTCAGTGAGAATGATAGGTTTTCGAAACGACATCCCCGAGATCTTGGCCGAACTAGACCTTTTTATGATCACCTCTAAAACCGAAGGCCTCGGCACCTCCATTATCGATGCTTTTGCAGCTGGAGTGCCTGTCTTGGCCACTGAAGCAGGAGGTATTCCCGAATTGGTGGAAAATGAGAAAACAGGACTGCTCTGTGATGTGGGCGACTCAAATTCATTGTCGGAGAGTTTAGCCCGACTAAAAAACGATGCTCAACTCCGCCAAAAACTCATCGCGGAAGCAGCTGAAAAGGTGAAAAAGTTCTCTAAAGCACAGACTGCTCAAGACACCCTGGCTGTCTATCGCGAATTGCTTTCTTGAGGCATTCCCAATACAAATAGCGCATTGAAAAAGGCGAAGAAGGTCACACCGGCCTGAGTCTCCAAAGTATCTTCTGTGAGAAAAGATAGCATTGCAATAGCAAGAAAAGCCGGATAAAAACTATTCCAATTGCCCCTCAATGGCCAAAGCAGATAGAAAAGGAAGTAAATCATTCCGAAAATGCCGTAAGTCAGCCAAATAGTGAGGTACTGATTATGCGCTCTTCTGCGATTCTTCTGGCTTAAGGAAGTCTTATCCATATGATATTGCATATCAAATGCATCCTGCACATCCCCTGTTCCCACGCCCATTAAAGGCTGCTTCTCAATTATGCGTTTGGCCGTTTTCCAAAACTCCAATCGCATCCCCAAAGAAAAACCCTCTGCATAGCCAAAGTCAGAATACATTTCCAATTCATAAAGTGTGGTGTATATCCGGTTTTGAAGTGGATAATGATCCAAATAATAGCGGTTTGGAACACCTTGCTCAATTGCCTTGATCTCTTCTTCATTCAATTCAGCCATTCCAGCCGAATCCTTTGTAAGTCCTTTGGATGATAGGAAACGAATCAATGTCTTTCGAATAGGATTGCCCTTTTGATCCTCTCCGTCATAAGCGATCTGCGACCTTTCATCCCAACTATTGGCCAACTCTTTTTCCTGCAAATAGCGATAGAGATACACTCCATTTTCTTTGCGCAAATCATTCTCCTTATGGAAGTAGGGATTACCGGCCGGACTATAACCCATCAATAAGTTTTGGTCATAATTCATCTCTGGCAGTGACTGGAAGTCAGTATATACCTGCCTTATTTGGAAGAGGCCGGTACCGGCCACGACGAGGACGAGGACGAAGACGCTGAGTTTTAGGTATCGATTGAGTTTTCTGAATAGAATTAGCTTTAGGATGTAGATTCCAATTATGAGGAATCCTATCAATAAAGCAGTGTAGAGCTCGAGTACAACTAAGGAAGTTAGGAGAGTAAAAGAAAGGATGTAAATGAACCAAATTCGTTTGGGCCGGGTTCGAAGACCGAGGCCGGCATTCTTACTTCCAAGGATCATTGGGGCAAAGTAAATGGCCAATAGTGCCCCTAATAGCAGATTGAGTCCATATCGTATATGAGAAATGAAGATAGATAGTTCTCTTTTATCGCCAATTGGGCTGTCTGAGAAGATACCGAAGGACTTGGCCAGACTTGTTAAGTAGAGTAGTAATAGGGTGATCAGATAGACTCCGAAAATAAGCCTGATCTCCTTTTTCTTTAATCTTTCTGTGGTTCCAATGAAGAGTGGCAATAAAAAGAGAGGGAATTTGATCCGTGCATCTTTGAGGGCATATTCGATATTATCTGACCACAAAAAACCGATTAAGACCAAGCCAAAGATTGAAAGCAGCAGTCCTAAGTGTTTTTGCTGCTTAGATTGCTGCCATTTAGCTACAAAATCGCCTTCTAAAAGCCAATTTCCGGCTAAAATGAACTGTCCAATGCTCATTAAAGCGTTCGACCAAGCCAAGCCGCATGCGATGGTCATCAAACCCAAAATGTAGAGGGCGCGATGGATCTGATCGACCTGCTCCGGAGGCAATGGTAATAATCGAGAAAGAGGCTTCAATTATTTGCCCTTTTGTTGAGGTGTTTTGCCGGCCAATATTCCATGGTATCGACCTTCATCTTTCAGTATTTCAATGGCCTTTTGCACATCTGGATCCTCATTCAAGGATTGTGCAATCCTACCATTCTGAAAATAGTATCGAGATACGATCTCATTTTCCAATACTTGCTTGATCTCATCTTTGAAATGCTTCAGATCATCCTTCTTTTCAGCGGCGATCTTTTCTTCCAAAGCTCTGAATTGCTGGTCGATTCGTTGATAATACTCTTCATTCTCAGCGGTTTCTTTTACCTCTTTAAGCAATTCTTCAGAGCGTGTGGAATACTCATAAGACTTATCGCTCAGGTATTTTAAGAAGTCAATGTACTCCTCTTCGCTAAGCTCAAATTCAAGTGGATCTACAATAGAGTCATGTGCTAATCTGTATTCAGTAGCATAATTGAAAATATGATGCTTTTGCAATAGCACTGTGGCGATCTTACTCAAGGTCTCTTGCTCCATTTTTACATCCGGCTTGATCCCCTTTCCATCGAATACTTCTCTTTTATTCACTAAAGTCTTGAAAGACGAAATCAATGAATCAGGCACATTTTGGGCCTTCCCATTCTTGTTCTTATGGAAATAGTCGATCTTTTGGATACATCTTCCACTTGGAATATAATATTTAGCCACGGTTACTTTCAATTGGGCATTGTAGCTAAGCGGACGGGTCTGTTGAACCAAGCCCTTTCCAAAAGTCTGCTGACCTAGAATAACCGCTCTGTCGTAATCTTGAAGCGCACCTGAAACGATCTCAGAAGCAGAAGCAGAATTTCCATCTACCAATACCACCAAGGGAATCTCTGTGTCGATTGGCTCTTCTTGAGCGGTGTATACCGATTGCCATTCTTCCAATTTGCCTTTGGTTTCAACGATCTTACTTCCTTTAGGAACCACACTGTTCACGATCTTTACTGCCTCCATAAGCAGTCCGCCACCATTTCCTCTAAGGTCGAAGACCAATTTCTTCATGCCTTTGTCCTTCAATTCATTGAAAGCCTTCTTGTATTCTTGAGAAGCAGTTTGAGTAAAGCTGATCAATTTGATATAACCCACCTCATCATTCAACATGGCATAATAAGGTACATCATCTACCTTAATATTCTCTCTAACTACTTCAATGGTCTTGTTTTCCCCATCGCCAATCGGGTCAACTAGGATCTTTACTGTAGTACCTGCTTGTCCTTTCAAGAAATCACTGATCTGAGAGGTGTTTTTTCCTTTCACACTCTTTCCATCGATCTCAAAGATCTGATCACCTGCTCTCAATCCGGCCTTAAAAGCTGGAAAACCTTCATAGGGTTCAGAGATGATCACTACATCTTCGTATTTGTGGATTAGCGCACCAATGCCACCATACTGACCGGTGGTCATGAACTTGTAATCTTCAATCTGTGATTCTGGAATGTAGTTGGTGTATGGATCTAGCGACTGCAACATTTCATCTATAGCAGTCTTCATCAATTCTCCGGGCTCTGTCTCATCCACATAATAAGTGTTCAACTCTTTGAACAAAGTGCTGAAGATGTCGAGGTTCTTCGATACTTCAAAGTAGTAATCGCTGAAGCCGTAAGAGACAAATGAGACTAACCCTATGCTTAGGGCGATGATGGTGAGCTTAAATTTCTTCATGATTTAGGTTTAGGTACAGGATCATAACCATGTCCACCCCAAGGGTGACAACTTAAAATACGTTTTAGTCCAAGCCATCCGCCTTTTAGCGGACCATGAATCTTGAGGGCTTCCACCGCATATTGAGAGCAGGTGGGTTGGTAACGACAATTCGCGCCCAAAAAAGGGGAAAGGGTCAGCTGATAAATGCGGATCAAAAGAACCAGAAATCGACTAATGATCTTGCTCATAGATAGCTTGCAAACGTTGTAAAAGTAAGATTATTTTACCCTCAATCAGGCTGTAATCGGCTATTTCATCAGCCAAAAAGACGGGCATAATCAGGAGTTTGTGATCGCCTTCTTTAAAAAGCGACTTCAAACTTCCATTGTGTTTGCGATAGGCTTCTTTGATCCTTCTTTTAAGAAGATTGCGATCTACAGCCCTTTTGAATTTCTTCTTGGGCACACTAACGCCAAACCGCAAACCGGCAGCTTCATCGCCCTTTTCGATACTTAGATGGTAGAGTTTTATTGGATGCTCGAATATGGAGTCGCCCTTTTTGAAAAGCCGCTGAATATCGTCTCTCTTTTTTAATCGCTCAGATTTTTTCAGGCTTTGTCGCATAGCATCATCTATGGGCTAAAGATAAAAAAAGGGCATCAGTTGAACCGATGCCCTTGCTTAAATCTATAATTAGAAGTTTACTTCTTGTTCGACTTCTTAATGTATTGCTCAAGGGCCATTGTCATGGAAGGAGCTTCCGGCTTAGGCGCTGCAATATTGATTTCTAGTCCGGCTTGCTCAGCTGCTTTAGCTGTAGTTGCACCGAATACCGCAATGCGAGTATTGTTTTGCTTAAAATTTGGGAAGTTCTCGAATAGAGAAGCAATTCCGGCAGGACTAAAGAAAACCAATACGTCGTAGTTTACATTTTCCAGATCGGAAAGGTCAGAACAAACTGTTCTGTACAACATTGCTTTGTCGAAATTGATGTTTTGCTCTTCCAAAGTGTCTGGAATCTCCTTCTTAAGGATATCAGAACAAGGAAGTAAGAATTTTTCTCCTTTGTGTTTCTTGATCAAAGGCATAAGGTCTTCAATTCGCTGACGACCGTGGAAGATCTTACGCTTTCTGTAAACTACATATTTCTGCAAATAGTAGGCAGTAGATTCCGAAATGCAAAAGTATTTCAATGAATCCGGCACATTGTAACGAGTTTCCTCGGCAATGCGGAAGAAATGGTCAACTGCATTTCTGCTTGTAAAGATTACCGCACCATAGTCAGAAAGATTCAGCTTTTGCTGTCTGAATTCCTTAGACTCAACTCCTTCAACATGAATGAAAGGACGAAAATCGACCTTTACTTTGCAGTTTTCAGATAGATCGTAATAAGGAGATTTTTCAGTTTCTGGCTCTGGTTGGGATACTAGGATAGTCTTAACTTTCAAAGCAGGTTGTTTTTAGTGTTAGTTTTGAATGTATCTGCGAACGTTACCAATTGTTTTTCAGGCTTTTAATAATCAAAATCCATGGAACAATTTCGAGGGTGCAAAGATACAAAATTATCAGATACAAGCTTTTCCCTTCACTTCTTCCGATCATAAAAGCTCTAGCCGTCTGCAAAGTCAGAAATAGTATGAGTATCAGCATACTGAAGTTGAAAAGGTAGTCGATACCAATAGGTGAATAGATGAGTAAAATCCACATTCCGATGAGCAAAACGCCCATGAACTTGCTGTAAAGATTTAACTGAAAGACATATTTATTGATCAGTGATCCTTCATCAAATAACCAGGCCGAAAATCGGTAGAGAATCAGTTTAACAACAAAGTAGATGACCAAATACATCAATATCCGCTGCCAGAGGAAAATGAAGTCGTATTTGCTCAATTCACTGCCAATTTTGGCAAAGAATAGGGGGAAAAAGATCAAAAAGGCCAGCATTAGGAGAATATTCACCGGATGCGAATGCACTTTTTCGTAGCGGATGATCTGTTTAGAGAGTTTCCAATTGAAGAGCACTCCCAGCAAGAGCTCAAATCTTTTTCTATAGAATGCGATAACTGCAGCCAAAATGCCTACACCCAAGATACTTATCATTAGGAAGCCCCAACCATACGAATGCACCACCGCTTCACCGGCAAGTGTTGACTCTTGGGACTTTTCGATCTCAGCTTGATATAGAGATTCCGACCATTCGCCAATCGATTGAGATTCAGGATGGTTTGCTCCATCCATCAATACCCCTTCTTTTGGGATATGCTTAGCTGTATTTGAACTGTCGGAAAGTATAGTAGTAGATTTCATGCAAATTTAAGCCAATTTGAAATCTTCTTACATAAGGTTAGCCCCTTCTTTATGCATAATTTTGCGCCAAAGCATTTTCTATGAAGACAGATAATTTCCAATCACCTGATTATTACAATATTGACGACCTACTTAGCGATGAACATAAGCTGATTAGAAATACAGTTAGAGATTGGGTAAAGAAAGAAGTAACACCAATTATTGAAGATTACGCGCAGAAGGCAGAGTACCCTCAAGAACTTAATAAGGGTATTGCAGAATTGGGCGGATTTGGACCATACATCCCAGAAGAGTATGGTGGAGCGGGCCTAGATCAGATCTCATATGGTTTGATCATGCAAGAATTGGAAAGAGGAGATTCTGGAATTCGTTCTGCTGCATCTGTGCAGAGTTCATTGGTAATGTTTCCGATCTATCAATATGGAAATGAAGAGCAGCGCAAGAAATACTTGCCTAAGCTCGCAAGCGGAGAATTTGTCGGTTCATTCGGACTAACAGAGCCGGATCACGGATCAAATCCTTCCGGAATGATCACCAATTTCAAGGATCAGGGAGACCATTATCTATTGAATGGTGCGAAGATGTGGATCACCAATGCTCCAATTTGCGATGTTGCTGTAGTTTGGGCGAAGAATGAAGAAGGAAGAATACACGGATTAGTGGTAGAGCGTGGAATGGAAGGCTTTACTACTCCTGAAACACACGGCAAATGGTCGCTTCGTGCATCAAGAACCGGAGAATTGGTATTCGATAATGTGAAAGTGCCTAAAGAGAATCTATTGGAAGGGAAATCGGGCTTGGGAGCTCCACTTTCTTGTTTGGATTCTGCTAGATATGGTATTGCTTGGGGTGCTATTGGAGCAGCTATGGATTGTTACGATTCAGCATTGAGATACTCTAAAGAGAGAATTCAATTCGAGCAGCCAATTGCTTCATTCCAATTGGTACAAAAGAAATTGGCAGAGATGATCACCGAGATCACTAAAGCCCAATTGTTGGCCTTGCGTTTAGGTCAGTTGAAGAACGAAGGGAAAGCCACTTCCCAGCAAATTTCTATGGCCAAGAGAAACAATGTGAAAATGGCTCTAGATATTGCAAGAGAAGCTCGTCAGATTCACGGTGGTATGGGAATTACCGGTGAGTATTCCATCATGCGTCATATGATGAATCTGGAATCGGTGATCACCTATGAAGGAACTCATGATATTCACTTGCTGATCACCGGTCTTGATGTGACAGGGATAAATGCTTTTAAATAAGAGCCTAGAGCCTAGAGTCTAGAATCTAGACGGATTGCATTAAACAAAGGCCTCTTGAGAAATCAAGGGGCTTTTTTGTTGGGGTGAGAAGCTTTGAGAACCATTGAGCAAGCGTAGCGCCTTTGCGAGCCTTTGTGTAACAGCTAAATATGCAGCTATGGCACGAGGGTTCGCTAAGGATTCCTGCCTTCGGTAGGCAGGTTTCTCAAAGTTCTCGCCACCGACTATCCTTCGATACAATTCCATTAGCTTGTCGAGTGATTCCGATGAAATCGGAATAGTATCGAGACATGCGGAATCACTCCCACCTTCATAGCCTTTGGCTAGTATTATGGTGGGCATGCAGGAGCGGTCGGGGCAAGCAGAGTTTCTCAGAGTGACTCTGCGCATACCTGCCTTCGGCAGGCAGGCTCAGTGTAACACTGTGGTATAGCAAATAAAAAAGCACCGCTTGGAAAACCAGCGATGCTCTTATTATCTATACTCTTAAAATCTGCACTCTAATCTAAAAGGATAATCTTCTTACTCAGTATCCCATCATCATGCAGATATCTCAAATAGTAAATACCCGCTGCTTCTGAACTTAGATCGATCTCGATTTGATTTGCAGATCGTCTCACAAAATTGCTGCTTACCAATCTACCGTTTGCACTATACAATTGTAGTTGACTCAAGTCGATTCTATCTATTCCTACTCCTTCAATGATAACTAGATCACGAGCCGGATTAGGATAGATCTTCAAAGAGGCTTCAGATTGATTGTTCTCTGATAGTCCAATAGCTCTCACCGTATCCTGTGTTACGGTGATCGTTAGTGGAACTTGTGGTGGAGAAAGAATTTGGATCAAACCACTTCGCACGGTTCCGCTATTATTATCCTCAGTCGCTTTGACTTCAATTCGTTGACTAAATCCTCCGCTGTCCGGACTCACTTCCATCCAACTTGTACTTTCATTGAGCGTCCAGCTCAATAAGTTCGAGCTGATATTAAAGAATACCGTATTTGCAGAATCCGAACCAAGACTAAGCGCGCTTGGAGCCGCCTGGAAGAGTGGAGTAGAAGAGCGTTGAACGATTACAATGGTGTCATTGCTGAAGCCACTTGCCGTTCCCACTATACTTCCAAATCTAGGATTGCCAAATGTATTTCTTGTAGCAGCCAAAACTGTAACATCTGCTGAGTTATTTCCCGATGTAGGGTTCACCAACAACCAAGGGGTATTCTCACTCAAACTCCAACTGGCCTGATTGCCTAGAACAGTAAATGTTCCTGTACTTCCTTGTATTTCATCCACATAAAGTGTGTCTCTAGAGAATAGGAATACAGGAGAGGTTCCATCGATCTGCTGCACTGTAACAATTACATCCGGCACTCCTACAGCAGAGAATGTGAGGTTGGCCAATCGAATGCTTCCCGTGAGATTATCACTATTTGCAGTAACTGTAATGCTGGCATTACCTGTTCCACTGCTAGCAGACAAGTTCAACCAACTCACTGGATTCGTTACCGTCCAGCTTGTGCTTGATGTTACATCTAGCACATCATTACTACCATTGAGGAAGTTTAGGTTAACTGCCAATGGTGTTACCCTTAGTTGTAAAGGCACTCCCTCTTGTTGGATCACCACGGTGTCTGTATTCAATGGATCCGAAACATCTGTAAACACCACTTCACTAAATCGATCTGCTGTATTCGTATTTGCAGTAGTGGAAGTAACTGTAATAGATGCATTGCCTATGCCATTGCTCTGATTTAAACTAAACCAAGCTGCAGCGGGAGATGCATTCCAGGAAATTGTGCTATTTAAACTTATAATTCCCGGAGATCCTGCTGCTGAAGCTAAGACCACCGTATCTGGCGTTGCATCAAGAGAAATGACAATGGTGTCTTGAATTACAACTACCGTATCAGCTAACATTTGTCCTACATCCGCCAAGGCTAGATAAGATATTCGAGCGGCAGGACCATTATTGTCTGAATTAGCTGTTAGAATAAGATTGCCATTACCACTATTCGTATTCAAGCTGCTGCTAAAGAATGGGGCTCCTTCTACTGCCGTCCACACCCCATTGGATAGGAATGTCACATTTGCAGTGCTACCGATTTCTCCATCTAGATAAACAGTATCCTGATTTGCTTCTAATATTGGATTGGTTCCGGTTTGATTGATGATCACTGTATCAAACCTGCTTCCCAATATATCTTGCAAAGCCATAAATGTGGTTCTGGTAGGACCAGTGGTATTGGCTGAAGTGGAGGTCAGTATAATGGTGGTATCGCCAAATACAGGGAAAGAGGTCACATTAGGACTAACCCAGCTCGCAGGAGAAGTGGAATTCCAACTAAAATTGGAAGTCACTCTGAAACTATCCACGGAATTTGTAGCCTGATTGAGGTTAACAACCTTAGGATTGGCTGATAAAGTAATAGGCTGACCATTTTGAGAGATGAAAATGGTATCTCTAATTGCGCCATTTGCTCCTTCTAATACGATAAAGGAATTCCTTGGATTGGCGAAATTATTTGAAGTTAGAGCTTCTATCAGCAAGCTAGAGTTTCCATTGCCACTTTTTGGATTAACATCATAATTTGCAGGATCGTCTAGAGTAGCAGTCCAGTTCACATTTGAAGTCAAGACTGAGTTGGCTGAACTACCCATATTTGCTCCTAGAGTCACAAAATCAGGATTGGCCGAAAGAACTAGATTTCCTCCCAATTGAGTAACAAAGACTGTATCGAATACAGTTCCGGCAAGATCTTGAACGGCTACAAATGAGCTTCTTGTGCCTGGCTGACTATTCATACTAGTTGTAGTAATTCCAACGGTATTTGTATCTGAAGTAACAGCAGGGTTTTGAATGCTTAACCAGTTGGCAGGTGAGGAAGTCTGCCAATCCGTATTGGAATTCACTGTGAAGTTTCCGGTGCTTCCCATCGCTTGAGCAAGGGTTATGTTAGAAGGATCAACACTTAGAAGTATACCAGCCGGAGCTTGCTTTACAAATATGGTGTCATTTGTTACACCTAAATTCCCACTAGCTACGATATAGCCCACTCTCTGAGTTCCACCGCTAGATGTAACATTGATCTGGCTACTGCCATTATTACTACCACTGTTTGTCCCTATTGTGATCCAAGGGAAAGTAGTGTTCAAACTCCAGTTTACGTTGGTCACTAAATTAATGGCCTGACTTCCCGAAGGATTTGCTTGGAAGAAGAGCGTATCCGGATTTGCGATGAGGTATCTACCGCTAGATAGTTGCTCAACTACTACAGTGTCTCTAATTGTGTTGTTGGTTGTGGCCACATACACTTCTCCATATCTGATCGGTCCAATATTTGGCTGAACAGCGATTACCGTGACATTCTGATTTCGATTTCCATTTATTGGATTAGCTAACATCCAGGCACTATTATCGGAAGTTGTCCAATTGGTATTTGAACTCACACTGAAGGTATTCTGACTACCAAGTGCTGCATTTATAGTTATGGTATCCGGACTAGCAGATAAGTTGGCATTACTTGATGAGGTATAGGATGCATCCCATCCCTGATCCGTTACCGAAAGATCTGATGTAAACTCTACAAACATGGAGCCTGTAGTAGCTTGCAATACTGGTGGTGTTGCAGAGCCCGAGAATGTGCCCAATAAGGTTCCACCACTGCTTGTGCCATCATAAACCCTTACAAAGTCGAAACCTGTCTCTGTTCTGAAGTTATTGAAAGTTAAGCTTATGGTGATGGCTCCCGGAGGTTGGATCAACCAGCTACAATTCACATTATCCGTATAATTGGCTGTAGGACCGGACCCATCATCAAAAGAGCCACTAGCAGCTGTTAGTGTAGTTTGTCCATTACAAGATGGTAGAGGTATCGATTGATAGCTACCTCTCCAACCATTTGCCGTAATACTATTATCTGTATTGAAAGTGATCAATAGATCTCCACCACTACTTGTGATAGTTGGAGGAATACTTGTTCCTGAGAAGCTTCCCAATATTGGGTCTGCAGTGGATGTTCCATCGTAAAAAGTTACGGTGTCGCTTCCCGCCTGAGTATTGAATTGCAAAAAGTTGAATCGTATCGCTTGATTGGCAAGTCCGGGTGAGATCTGCCATTGACAAGATGTATTGTTGAGGTAGTTTTGATTGAATGGAGATCCATCATTAATGAGACCATTTGGAGCTGTCAGCGTTGTATTTACCGAGCAAAAGGAAGCTGAAGAAGAATAAGTTGCATCCCAACCTGCTGCAGTAGCTGAACCGTCGGTCGTGAACTCCAAGAACATACTTCCACTGAAGGCGGTAAGTGTGCCACCTGTATTATTGAAGAAGAAGGTGCCCAGAACAGTTCCGGAATTATTGCTTCCATCATATACCGTCACACGATCATTAAAGCCGGCTGTATTCATCGAATTGAAATTCAATGTGATTGAGGCCGGACTTCCGGGAGGTTGGATCAGCCAGCTACAGTTCAAACCATTGTCGTAGTTTGCCGAAGGCCCACTTCCATCATCAAAGCTACCGTTGGCGGCAGTTAAGGTAGTGGTACCAATACAAGAAAGACTAGATGTAATGGTATAGACTGCTTCAAAGCCTTGAGCAGTATTGCTAGCGTCTGTGATGAATTCCACGAACATATCACCTCCAGTAGAGCTCACATTCGTTGGAAGGGCAGAACCGCTTAGACTTGCTATTCTCGGAGCTGTATTGTCTACTCCATCATAAATGATCAAACTGTCACCTGGATTATCCAAATCGAATTGCAAGAAATTCAAGGTGATGCTTGTGGCTGTTGGTGGCTGGATTAACCAATTACAACTTAGATTATTGCCATAATTCGCACTTCCACTTCCATCTCTTAATGTATCACTTGGATTTGTGAGTGTGCTATTACCGAAGCACTGACTATTAGTTGAATTATATGTAGCCTCCCAGCCAGTTGAGTTGCTGAAAGCATTGGAATTAAAAGTAACAAGCATAGTTCCACCAGAAGAACTCAAAGATGGCGGAAGGTTGGTTCCAGTAAATGCGCCAAGTCTAGTAGCGGAAGTTGTGCTTCCATCATAAACTTTCACGGTATCGCCAAAATTTATGCTAAATCGATTGAACTGTAAGTTAATGAGATTAGCTGATGTTGGCTGGATCAACCAGCTACAATTACTGTTATCTACGTAGTTTCCACTCACAGGTGAACCATCGTCAAAAGTCCCACTTACTCCAGTTAGTGATGTTTGTCCAGCACAGAATGGAATTGGCTGAGTTTGATAGAAGCCTGAAAAGCCGTTAAATTGATTCGTTCCGTTTGATTTGAATGTGATCAACATCGATCCTCCAGAAGAAGTAAATGGGTTTGAAGGTAATGTGCTTCCAGACACTGTAGCCAAAATTGGTGCGTTTGTGGTATTCCCATCGTAAATGGTAATCGTATCATTATTCAATTCAGTGTTTAACTGACTAAATGTAAAGCGCACAGCTACATTACTGGCTACAGGTTGGATCAACCACGAGCAGTCTGTATTTGGAAGATAATTTTGATTGAAAGGTGATCCGTCTGAAATGGATCCAAAATTGGCGGTAAGGGTTGAACTGCTCAGGCAAAAACTAGTCGATGAGTTGTAAGACACACTCCATCCCGGACCAGTATTGAATCCATTAGTAGTGAATTCAAGGTACATTGCACCGCTGAAAGCAGTAAGTGTACCTCCGGTGAAAGTCCCACTTCTAGTCGCTAAAAGCGTACCTGTATTGTCGGTACCATCATATATCCTCACAAAATCTTGATTGAATCCTCCTACTAGATTAATACTATTGAAATCAAGGTTAATAATTGCTGGATTTCCAGGAGGTTGGATCAACCAACCGCAGCTGAGATTATTATCATAGTTGAATGTGCCTGATCCATCTGTAAAGGATCCACTAGGTGCTGTAAGTGTATCTGTACCAGTACAACTTGGTCTTCTGTTTGAGGTATAGGTCAGATCCCAACCTGCATTATTTACCGTTCCATTGGTAACGAATTCAACAAATGCGTCTATCGAAGTACCCGATACCACAGTTTGAGGTGGGATGCTGTTTCCTGAATAACTTGCTACAAGCGTACCTGTGTTATCAATTCCATTGTAAATATTCACTACATCATTGGCGCTTTCCGTATCAAAAGCTGTAAAGTCGATCTTGATCGTATCTGCACGTGCTGGTTGAATAGACCATCCACAATTCAAATTGTCTTGGTAATTCAATGCATTACTTCCATCTGAGAAACTGCCACTATTCGCAGTAAAGAGCTGTGTGGGCAAACATTGTGTACTACTCGAATTATATCTTGCTTCAAATCCGGTAAAATTGATACTGAGGTCTGAAGTAAATCTCACCAACATAGTTCCGCTATTTGCGACTATGGTACTTGGAATTGAGCTTCCTGATAGTCGGGCTATTCTTGGTGCGGCTGTGGTTGAGCCGTCATATACTTCCACAAAATCGAAATTCCTTTCTGTGTCAAAACGATTGAAATCCAGCGTGATCAAACTTGCTCCTGCAGGTTCAATTAGCCACTCGCAGCTACTAAAGCTTCCGTATAGAGATGTAGGTAAGGTTCCATCTGTAAATGTTCCACTTTGATTGCGAAGCGTATCGGCGCCGCTACATCCGCTTCTTCCCAACCAGCTTATTTGCCATCCTTCTGCATTGATAGTGGCATTGGTTTTAAACTCCACAAATGCATAGCGACTGTTAAGTGTAAGGGTGGTAGCCTGACTGTTATCTGTGATGATTGTGGCTACTGGAGCTGTATTGTTCTGGCCTGCATAGATGATGATTGAATCATTTGTCGACTCTATATCCAAAGAATCAAACTTCAATTGAATGGTTGAAAGTGTACCATCGATTTGCCAGCTGCAGTTTAGATTATCGTTGTAATTCACTCCCGGACCACTTCCGTCATCAAAAGTTCCACTTACTCCAGCAAGATTAGTCGTTCCACTACATCCGGTAGAAGGAGCGCTGGAAGTATAGCTCACTTCCCAACCTAGGGCAGTTGTTGATCCGTCGGTAATGAATTCTAAGAATAAGCTATTTCCAGTTGAGACTGCTGCTGGTGGAGCTGTGCTGCCGGTATATTTACCAATTAGACTTGCAGAGCTATTCGCTCCATCATAAATATATAATGTATCGCCACCACTGTCTAGGTCGAATCTATTGAAACTTAGATTAATTGGGCCGCTCGTTGGTTGGATTAACCAGCTGCAATTGAGATTATTGGCATAGGGTGTGCCTGTTCCGCTTCCATCATCAAAAGTGCTTGATGCAGCAGTTTGGTTTGAGTTTCCACTACAAGTAACCACAGGAGCAGGACCAAAATCGAAACTCACTGTAGATCCTACTTCAGTGATATTTCGAAGTTGAAGACCTGTATTGGCATTGGTGTATGTTTTTGCATTCGGACTAGAAGAGTCGTCGAATGTAGAGTTGTTTGAGCTACCCGGGAATAGGTCTCCATTATCGCCGCGATTCACTTCATTGTCTAGATCATTGTTTCCATCGGCTTCTTCAAGATCCACACCTTTCAAATTCTCATCGGCATTTACACTATTTCCAGGTGCATTGGTTTTATTGGTGTTGATATGCCAAACTGCCAAGCCTTCACCCGGTAGTTCCACATCTAAGCCTTGCTTTTGTCTATTTTCTAACAGGAAATACTCATTTGCTAGAGCCGTATTGACCCTGTAGATCTCATTTTGATTGCTCACTGATGGCTGCATCGTATAAGAACTACTATTGCCAATTGTAAGATTTGTTGGAGTTGCCCAACTGTTCTCTATTCGGCACCAAGCACTAAAGTTAGCAGGCCTGTGTTCTCCACCTAACCAGCCCCCGCCGGCCATTAAGCACCAGTTTCCTATACCCTCAGAATCTCCATTGCTATTGTCTGTGTCGTAGAGGTCGGGCAGTCCAATGTTATGTCCGAATTCATGACAGAACACACCAATCCCCACAAGATTTTGAGCAGCTCCGGCAGTTCTGATCTCTGGATTGATCATATAGTCGTTGATCAATTTTCCATCATAAGTCACTGCACCTAAACTCCCACCTGCTAGTACCCAGCGATGCGACCAAATATATTGTGTTCTTGAGCCTTGTTCAGCTCCTGGTCCGGCATGAACGGCTAAAATGCCATCAACTCTATTGTCGTTGTTGTTGTCGTAATTCGCAAAGTTTACACCTGCAGTTTCTGCTGCATCTACAGCTTCTCTCACTAAATCTGCCGCCCTGGAAGTTCCGCTATCCCTGCTGTAGTAGAGGTAGTTGTTTGCAGCTCTAAACCACCCTCTAACGTCAACATCAATTGTGATTGCACTATCTGAAGAAGTTTCATAGTAGTACTTAAAACTCCCATCTCCACTTCTATAGTTTGAGGCATACAATAAACTATCGAAATTGCTTTTAGCGAATGTGCTTTGAAGGTTAGGATAGTCGATAAGCAAAGCCAAGACCCGAATATTTCCAGTTGTAGGGAAGGTCTTGCTTAAAACGCGATTGCGAACCTGATTGAGAATCGACTGATTGAGTGGGCTAAGATTGGGTTTAGATGATTTTGGCAGGCTACTTACAAAAGTGTTTTCAGATGGCGTTCTATCGATTGGATCATGTGCTAATACTCCGCTTGGTACCAAATTCCCATTTACTTTATTTGCGTATTCATAAATGCCGTTGTTCAGTACAATAGTGTATCCGTCTATGGTTTCAGTCCAATTGTTCACCATATTCCCTTTGCCAATTATGGTGATGGTAGTATTGTTAGGCTGATTGATTATGGTTGGATGCGGAGATGCGGGACAGTTTGAAAATGGTGGAACATCTTCACTGAAGGGTACCGTTTGCTCAGTTGGGGTTTCTTCTAACTGAGTATCATTTTGTTGATCAACAGAGAAAAGGGATAAAGTGGATAGTAGTAGACTGTAAAATAGATTCATCGCAAATACTTTGGCATCTGAGTTTTAGACGTTAAATATAAGCAATGGTTGCAGTATTTAGCGGATTATCAGTCGGTCTCCGCTTCCTTCTTTCTCAAGGTATTTTTGATCTCTCGCAATTCTCTTTGCAAACCACTTATACTTGAGTTGAGTTGATCTCTGTTCAAATTTGGTTCTGGCATCTCATTGCTGATGTAATTCACGAACTTCCAGATCTCGTTCACTTCATTCACATTGATCTCGTATGGCTCGTAAATAGGGTTGGTTGAGCAGAGCAGAAGGGTTTGGTTCTTGTCGAATTGCTTGTAGATCATTTTGAATACAATGCCCTCATTCTCAGTAACCACAATATATGGGTATCCGTCTTTGATGGTATTCCAATTTTGAACAAACTCGCCAGTAACCCAAGACTTATCTGATACAGGTGGCATAGAGTCGCCATTGATCTGAAATGTGCGGAACTTTTTGCTTCTATCCAGAAATGGCAGTTGGAAGGTGGGAAGCACCTTAATGAAATCGGGATCGCCATATCCGGCAGAATATCCAGCCTTAGCCTTAATAGGCACTAATTCAATGTTCTCTTCATTCTCGCCATCTACTGTAGTGGCGAGTACCCTGAGTTTAGCACCGGTAATATCTACATCAATACCTTGCTCTAGCTGCTTGAGGTATACTTCAGATACCGACTGTAAATTCAGTTTAAGCAACTTATCCAATGAGATCTTGAAGAACTCCGAAAAACGCATTAAAGTATCAAAGTTGGGTTCTGAATTACCCAATTCATAACCGCTAAGTGAGCTTCTTTTGATTCCCAATTCGGTGGCCATGTCTTCTTGAGAAATCTTTTTGCGTTTTCTGAGGAATTGGATGTTGCTGCCGAAGTGAATCATGATATTAAAATTGTCAGTGTATGACAAAAATAATGTCAATTAATCAGAATTCCAATTTTCGAATTAGTTTTCTTGCATGGTGTCTTTGGAGATCAATACTTCTCCAAAACTTACGTCCTGAGCGGCAAGAGCGAGGATTGTGGTAGGTAATTTTGAGATTCTTTCCTGTGCTTTCTCATAATAATCGATGAAATTCTCATCGGGGGTTGCCATTCCCATGAATACCAGATCAGCGGCTTTTGAACTCTCATGTAAGATAGAGTCAAAACTTCTTCCTTCGGCCGCAATTACATCGATCTCTGCCTGTATTCGGATTTCATCTAGAATTCCATGAAGGTTTTCTTCAGCTCTGGCGATGGCTTTTTCATCTTCAACAACCATTTTTAGATGCACTGTTGATTGTTTCCAGTCGATGCTGTGCGACATCAAATAGGCCAAGATCATCATCAGTCCGCCATTGCCTTTTAAACCACCCCACCATACATCAATCCGCTTTTTATCGCCAAATACATTTTCATTATCCCCTTTATGTACTATGAGGATATTCCTCTGTAATTGATAGAACTGATGAATCATTTGACAATACTCTTGCTTGTCTTCAGCTTTCTGAGTGGTGCCAACGATCACTGTATTGGGTTGAATCGATCCCAAACCATAAGACTCAACTAATCTACCCACACCATCATAGGCATTAGGAGCTGAGATCACTTTAACCAATCCTTCAATTCCTTTCTTTTTAAGGAAGTCCTTCACATGCTGTCGCATACTTCCAATCTGTTGAGAATCGATAGTTCCATCGGGAATTATACTGGCTACAGTGAGTATACCTTTCTTATGCGTAAAGGTGTTGGCCAATTCGATCAAATGCCATCTTCTATTAGGAGAGCCCACAAATACAATTGGTTGTGGTCGCCAGTTCTTCGGGTCTTTATCCTCACCCAACTTCAATAGGGTAGCTCGAATGATCGCCATGCGCACACCGCGACCAACATTGCCCCAAACAGATTGAAGCTGACGGCGCTTTAGCAAAAAGTAGATCAAGGCAATAAAGGCCAATGCAATTATGGTGGCTAGGCTATTGATGAGAAACATCACTGCGATACAAGCAACAGCACCAAGTATAGAGAATGACCAATGCACTTTAAAGGTGGGTCTAAAAGAGGGGGAGTGTAGGAATTTTTCCAATCCTGCGGCGATATTCAAAACACCATAGGTGGTCAAGAAGAACATAGTAAGTACAGGTGCAATCATATTCAAATCGCCCAGCCAAACGGCAAGCAATACAATCACCAATGTGAACAATGTTCCCAATCGAGGCGTGTCATCTTTTCCGGCACCCTTGCCCATCCATTTAAGGAAAGAAGGTAAAACATCATCCTTGGCCAAAGCCTGCAGCACCCTTGGCGCACCAAGTATACTTCCCACAGCACTTGAGAGAGTGGCTCCCCAAACACCAACCAAGATGGCGTCGCCCCAAAATGAAATACGGCGCATGATCATGGGATCTTCAATAAGTGAGCTGGCATCTGCTCTTGATGCTAATATGATTGGCAGGCCCATGTATATAATGTATCCTACTCCAATTGCCAGGAAGGTTCCTCTGGGGATCGACTTCTTTGCATTCTTCAGATCACCCGACATACCCACACCGGCCATGATTCCAGTAACAGCTGGGAAGAAGACTGCAAAGACTACCCAAAAAGGCACACTTTCAGAGGCTGGGGCACCCCACATTTCAATTTGAGAATCTTCCAATGGAGAACCAAATAGGAGGGAGACAAGTGAGATGGCAATCCCGATCATGATCACATACTGAGCTCTGATTGCCGCTTTTGCTGAGGTGAGCGCTAACATGGCTACACCCACAACGGTGATCATCCCCGCCATCTTTTGATCGATATTGGGGAAGACTTCCAAAAGGCTTTCTGCAAAACCAACTGCATAGAGCGCCACTGATAAAGCTTGAGCAAAATAAAGCGAGATGCCAATTGCCCCTCCAGATTCTAAGCCTAAAGATCTAGAGATCATATAATAGGCACCGCCAATCTTCACTTTTTGATCGGTGGCAATTGAAGCAATTGATAAACTAGTTAGAAAAGTAATGCTCGTTGAAAGGGTCACAATTAGAAGTGTGCCTATCAATCCCACGTTTCCAACTACCCAGCCAAAACGCAGATACATGATCACGCCTAGGATAGTGAGAATAGAGGGTGTGAATACTCCGCCAAAGGTGGAAAGACCCGCGCCCCTGCTGTCGGAAATGGAATTTTTATTGATGCTTTTCACGAGATAATTGAGGGCTAAATGTAAGCAAAGGGACTTATTAGGATTGGCTCATCTAAAATTTGTCTTCAAACTTTTCCAATTGATGTTAGTGTATAATCCAAGGCTATATAATATTTGGATAAGAATACCACAAACAATTTATTCCATTTTTTCTTTAAGAAATTCAATTCTAGTTTAAAAGGAATTATAAGCTTGAGTCTTTAAATAGATTAGGCTGTGGACTGATCATTCTATTTGATTATTATCGTAATCGACTTCACAAAGCAGCTTTTCTCTAAAAATACCGTCTATTATATGTGAGAGGGATAATCGTGTTAAAATTATCTGAATTAATCTTTATTCCTGATGCACAGTCGAAGGATGAGTTTTATTTCTCATGTATAAATCGTAAATTGTAACAATTCTAATTATAAACCTTTAAAACCGCCTATGGCATAAAACTACTTTCCCCAAATTTTTTTTGTTCCCCCTTTAATTCATGACGGAGAGTCAATCTACCGCCTATGGACCTATGTTCATGAGCTATAAAGAGAAGATTCATTCCGAACTGGGAGAACCATAACATTTAAAAAAACATCATCATGAAAAAATTGCTACTATTTACAATGATCATGGCTTGCACATTTGCAGTCTGGTCGCAAAGTTTAATTAATCAATCGGCTCCATATTCGCCTCATCAATTATTTGAGGACGAGCAAGTTATGCAAAGAGCAAAACAACAAAAGGGCCCGAATACACAAGTATATTATGAGGATTTTGATGGAGCCCTGCCTGCTGGTTGGACTTTTGTGAATCCGAATACAAATTGCTCATGGCAATGGGATACCCTTTATCGTCCTGGACAGTTCACAACCGGTATTAGCCGAATCAATTCTACAACAGCATCGAATGGATTTTTGCTTTTGCCGATTGACCTCTGTAATACTCCAACTGCATCTCCGATGGATAATCTCGTAGTCTCTCCCGCTATTCCTATACCTCAAATGGCTGTGGTTTACGTTCGATTTGAACAGTATCTAGTCTATTGTTGTAATGCATCGAATGATCTTGTACTAGAGTGTAGCACAGATGGTTTGACTTGGGATACCTATGATGCTGTTCCAAATCTTGGTGTGAATGTGCTTTCGACAAATCCACAAGAATTGACAATCAATGTCACCAATACATTGGCTAATGCTGATACAGCTTACCTTAGGTTTAGGGCTTCTGGTTCAACGGCTTATTTCTGGATGCTGGATGATCTTGAGATTCTAGATGGTGATTCAACATCTCTATTGATGCAGGATTTTAGAAATGTGTTCTCAAGGAACCATCAATTCAATCCTACATACACAACCGTTCCAAGAGCTCTGATGGAGCCAATAGAATTTGAAGCTGATGTGTTGAATGATGGATTCTTTAGTCAGAATGGAGTAACTACCAATGTAAATATCTTTAATGAAGCCGGATTTGGAGGTGCTCCGGGTTTTGGACAAGTATCTTCATTGAGTAGCACATTAGGTTCTTCAATCCTTTCTCAGGAAGACACTACAATTGTGGTTGATAATCCTGCATATATCAATTTGCGATCTGGTGATTTTAGGGTAGATGGAACGATTTCTTCTCCTCTTGGAGTAGGTTCTAGTCCTGGACAATTCACTAGAAGATTTAGTGTAGGTGATACAGTATTTGCTAGAGATGATGGTGGATATGGTGGAACAGCCGGACCTTCCGACTATGTTGGAGGAGGTAATGATAATGACGCTTGGGGTTTGTTGTATGAAATGTTAGGTGATAGTGGAGTAGCAACTTCTATTTCAATTTATGTACCTAATGATACGGATCTGGTAGGCGTAGCTATACAGCCTAGGATCTGGCCATTTGATGATAGTCAGGCTACCATTGGAGCGGCTATTGGCAATCCATTAGGTATTCAACCATTCTCTACAACAATTGGCTTAGCCGACTTAGATTCTTGGTTGGTCTTGCCATACTTAACTGCTCCATTATTGGAACAAGATTCTCAGTATGTAGTAGGATGGGAGCAAATATCCGGAGCTGCGAACGGATTGACATTCTCCGCAGCCAGAGATGGTTCTTCATCTGCAATTGCCCCGGATGTAACCAATTTTTGCTTCCTAAATGAAGCGGGAAATGCAAGATGGTTTTGGGTGCCTACTATAGCAGCAGTGAGATTGAATTTCGGGCCAAATCCTGCCAATGGCAATTTTGTAGTCGGCTTGAACGAAGCAAAAGATGCAGAGTTTAAAATGATGCCAAATCCGGCTAACAATCAAGTATTCATTCAATTTGATAAAAATCAAAGCTTTAATCTGGAGCTCATTGATATGAAGGGCCGCGTGGTTCTTCATAAGAGAGTAACAGATGCCAATTCCACAGTGATTGATGTAAGTGGGTTTGATAGTGGAATCTACTACCTCAGAGCGATTGACGAAAACGGCAGTCGCACTCAAAAATTGATCGTGTACTAATCGCGCGATCTTGATTTCAAGGGGAGAGGGTATTTAAACCTTCTCCCTTTTTTTTATTTCACACTCACTTTATAGAGTCTGAAATCCTTTGGAAATTCCTTTTCTTCAAGGATCTCAACATTTTGAGCTTTAAGCGGATCCATTTCATCGAAATTGGTCTTTAATACCCAGCATTCCTTATCGGAAAGACCCATTGTAGCTTTGCTTAGCCCTTCGCGGTTTAAATAGAAGTTGAGATAATGTGCTTGATCTGCAACAATGTGCTCGGCTTTTTCTTCTGCTAGAAACTGGGCGACTTCCTTCCATTGGTCTTTGCTGTCGTCTCTAAACTCATCGCGTAAGAAAGCAATATTCAATATACAGCTCACAGCCACAATTCCATAAATCCATTTGCTCTTGCTCAAACCCACAAAACTCAATTGTCGCCATGCCTGCATGCTCATAATGTAAATTGCCGGCAGATAGATCAATGTATATCGCTTATGCAACATTGGTGAGCCAATTTTTGAAACGAGATAGGGTAAAAGAAATCCCAGAATAATGCTGAGGTATAGCAGGAGCTTCAAATTCTTATCCTTTCCAACTTTAAAATAAAATAGAAGTGGTAGAAAAAGCCAGGCAAACTCTAAGGGGTTCTTTCCGCTGTAGAGGTAATAGTAATTGAAGAAGTCTCCTATGGTTGGGTCGCTCATCCAACTTTCAAGGCTGGTCTTGCCAATTAGATAGGGTATACAAGGGGCAAAAGCCAATAATACCAGGAATTGTACACCTACAAATTGCAAGAATAGTTTCTTTGAAGTGCTTTTGATGATGAAGTAGACCAATGCCACTATTGAAAGGCTGGCCAACAATATTCCTCCATAATAATGAGTGTAGCAGAGCAATATTGAAGAGATAAAATAGATGATCGCATGCTTTCGTTTTTCCTCTTTGAAGTACAAGTAGAATTCAGCGGTGCAGATCAAGCTCAGAAGGAATAAAAGACTGTAAAACCTTCCTTCAATAGAGTAATAGATGTGAAAGAAATTGAAACTGCAGATGGCCATTAGAAGCAGGCCATTGGTTTTGCTTCCGCCAATCTTCTTTCCATAATGGTAGCATGCAAGCATAGCTATCAAACCAAATAACAGGGCCAAATATCTGGCGGTGAATTCTGCATTTCCACTCAACTTCAAAGACCAGAACAATATGACATCAAATAGCGGAGGGTGGGTGTCCTTTAGTGCATTGAAGATCACATCCTTCAAACTGTGATCGGGCGATGAAGCGATCATAGACCAGATCTCATCAAGCCATAGTCCGTTCGTTTCTAGACTAAAAGCTCTAATGATCAATCCTCCTATAAGGATAACTACAAATAGGATTGTATTGCTATGTTTTAACACGAGGTAAAGGTATTCTAAAGTTGACGAAGACGACTACGATGAGGACCACATTGAGAAACGAGACGAACTCTGTGGTCTCTGTGCCTTCTCTGTGTAGTCCGCATGCTGTAGCCGGAGCTTTAGTGGAGGCGCTCAGCTGGCGGACCTCTGTGACCCAGTTTAAAAATTTCTTTCTAGTTTCTACTTTCCAGTTTCAAGACTCTCATCAAAATACTCCCCTCTCTTCGGCTTTAAGGCATCTCGCACTAGGATCATATTTGCTTCTTCAACTATGATATATGCTTCAGAATGGGAGTCTTTCTGCTCACTTCCAACACCAAATTGAGCGACATTGGCCTTCGCGCTGTATTCTTCTAAATGAATGGCGTGGTGCTTTGCAGTTTCATAAGCATCATCACCAAAGAAGTCCCAGATCAGTTTGATTTTCTTCATGCTTCAAATATCGGATTTGAATTATTATTCATACTGAGTTTTTAACCACGGCGATCTGCCTGCCGGCAAGCAGGTCTCGCTGATTCACGCAGATTTAAAATCTAGCTTCCGGCATCTGGCTTCATGCATCCTAAAGAACCAAGTCTTTTTTCTTTATTCTTTTCTCTTTTTTCTAATACCGTTTGATTATATTATTGTCGAAACAATGACAATAAATACGTCAAAATGAAGATAATTCCCAAAAACAGTAGAGATCAGAACATCATCCACATGGATTTGGATGCTTTTTTTGTCTCGGTGGAGTGTTTGCGAGAGCCTTCACTCAAAGGTTTGCCGCTTTTAATTGGCGGTAAGAGCGGAAGGGGAGTGGTGGCAGCTTGTAGTTATGAAGCTAGGCGCTTTGGCATACATTCGGCCATGCCCATGAAAACGGCCAAGCGACTTTGTCCGCATGCCACTATCATTGGAGGTGATCCAGAGCAGTACAGCATGTATTCCAATATGGTTACCGAGATCATTGCCGAGCAGGTGCCGCTTTATGAGAAGTCGTCGATCGATGAATTCTATATCGACTTAAGTGGGATGGAGCGTTTCCACAATTCCTATTTGTTGGCGCAGAAGATCAAGGGAGATATTGGCAAAGAAACCGGGCTCAATATTTCTTTTGGTCATTCCATTAACAAAACGGTCTCCAAAGTGGCTACCAATGAATCGAAACCCAACGGACATTGCAAGGTGGATCGGGGAGCCGAGAAGCCTTTTTTAGCGCCGCTCACCGTAGATAAGATTCCACAGATCGGTCCGTCTACCTCCAATACGCTCCGCAGTATGGGAGTGGCTAGGGTGCGCACCTTACAGAAGATGCCGGTAGAGCTGCTGCAGAATGTACTGGGCAAGAATGGTAGTCGCATTTGGCAGAAGGCCAATGGCATTGATCATAGTCCGGTAGTGCCCTACTCAGAACAGAAGTCCATGTCGTCTGAACGCACCTTTGATCAGGATACTACAGATGTACATGGCTTGAAGGATCTGCTGGTGGGTATGACCGAGCGCCTGGCATTCAAGCTGCGCAAGCAGAATAAACTCACAGCCTGCATTACGGTGAAGATTCGCTATTCCGACTTCGATACGCGTAGTATGCAGTGTCGCTTGCCCTACACCTCCTGCGATCATATCCTGATCCAGAAGGCCAAAGAGCTATTTGATAAACTCTATCAAAGGCGCTTGCTGATCCGCTTGATCGGCGTGCGGCTGAGTCATTTGGTGGGAGGAGCTTATCAGATCAATCTGTTCGACGATACCGAAGAAATGATTGCCCTCTATCAAGCCATGGATAAGGTGAGGTTGAGGTTTGGAGAAGATAAGGTAAAGCGAGCCGCCGGCATGAAACTCAGGCACCCTAGGATGAACCCGTTTAATGGAAGGATGGCGGTGTGATCGGAATCCGGATTTAAAATGTGAAATATGAAATGAGAAATGTGAAAAGCAATCAGCATTTTATACATCTAATAGAAGCTAAATACTACTCTGTGTCCTTTGAGCCTCCTTAGCGTTCTTGGCGGTTAGAGCAAGTGATAAAATCTATCATCAATTCATTTTCTTGAAAAAAATAGTTATTGACTTTCTGTCTCACTTTCATATCTCATCTCTCATATTTCACATTTAACACAAACCCAACTCTAGCGCACACCTTGTCCTTCGGAGCTTTAGCGTAGAAGGATAGCTGCACTTTAGTTGCACTCTTAACTCCCACATGCTCAACTCTCACTCTCAATTTAGTCTGCGATACGGCACCATCAAGGCGGCTGAGCTGATCGATATGGCCTTGGAGAAGGGATATACAGCTTTGGCACTTACCGATATCAACAACACTTCAGCCTGCCTGAACTTTGTGCGTTTGGCCGAGCAGAAAGGACTGAAGCCTTTGCTGGGAATTGATTTTAGGGAGGGCGACCGACAACAATTTGTGGGGATCGCAAAAGACAATCAGGGCTTCCAAGAGTTGAATGGCTATCTCTCAGATTTCCTACATCATAAAAAAGCTATCCCCGAAAGGGCCAAGAAAATGGAGAGGGTCTATGTGATCTATCCATTTCGAAACTACCGTCACCAATTCATCCGACTCAAACGCAATGAGTTCATCGGTATTCGTCTTGATGAGCTTTCACAGTTGCCCTTTTCGCCATGGCGATCTCACCAGCATCGCTTTGTGCTTCTTCACCCAGTGAGCTTTCGACATAAGCGCGATTATAACATTCACCGTTTGCTCAGGGCGGTTGAACACAATAGCTTACTCAGTAAGATGCCCACAACGGCATTCGGAAGCAAGGATGATTATATGCGAAATGCTGCTGAAGTCGAAAAGCTGCTGGAAGATTATCCAGAGATCTATCAGAACACCCAAAAGATCCTGGAAGAATGCCAGATCAGTTTCACCTATAAGAACCTACAGAAGAGCGGAGCAGTGAATCATAACCGTCGACACTTTGGCGAGAGTAGACAGACTGATCAAGCACTATTGAGAGCACTCTGCGAAGAGGGATTGAACTATCGATATCCCAACAATTCTGCCCCTGAAGGTTTGGAAGAACGACTGAATAAGGAGCTCAAACTCATAGAAGAACAGGGATTTGAGTCCTATTTTCTGATCAATTGGGATATGCTGCGATTTGCCCGTGAGCGTGGCTTTTTCTATGTAGGTAGAGGTAGTGGAGCCAACAGCATGGTGGCCTATCTGCTGCGCATCACCGATGTGGATCCAATAAAGTTAGACCTCTATTTCGAGCGCTTTATCAATCCCTATCGGGAAAATCCGCCCGACTTCGATATCGACTTCTCCTGGCGCGACCGTGATGAGGTGACTGATTACCTCTTTGAGAAGTATGGAGAGCAAAATCAGATCGCACTGCTGGCTACCTACAATACGTTTAGCTATCGCTCATTGGTGCGCGAATTGGGGAAGGTCTTTGGCTTGCCCAAGCATGAGATGGACAAACTGGTAGCCGAGCGAAAGGTGGAAGAGAACCCCGACGATTATCTACGGCTGATCTATAAGTACGCTGCTCACATGGATGGTATGCCCAATCACCTTAGTGTGCATGCAGGAGGCATCATTATCTCAGAAAAACCGGTGCATTATTATTCCGCCACCGAGATCCCACCAAAAGGCTACCCCATTGTACAATTTGATATGGTGCATGCCGAAGATGCCGGACTCTACAAATTCGATGTGCTTAGTCAGCGCGGCCTAGGTAAGATCCGCGATTCGGTAGAGTTGCTGAAGCTAAGGGGAAAGGAGCAAGCACTGGATATTCATCATACGTCTCCCTTTTTCGAAGACCCCAAGATCAAGCAGCTACTTAAGAACGGAGATGCCATGGGTTGCTTCTATGTGGAATCTCCAGCCATGCGCATGCTGCTGAAGAAGATGAAAACAGATAGTTATCTGGGTTTGGTGGCGGCTAGCTCCATTATTCGTCCGGGCGTAGCCAAATCGGGTATGATGCGCGCTTATCTCAGTCGCTCCTTAGACCCTGGCGATGAGTGGCGAAAGACTACTCCCAAAGTGATGCAGGAGATCCTGGAAGAGACCTATGGGGTTATGGTCTATCAGGAAGATGTAATCAAGGTGGCGCATTATTTTGCCGGCTTAAGTTTGGGTGAGGCCGATATGCTACGCAGAGGTATGTCGGGCAAGTTCCGATCCAGAGAAGAGTTTGCCAAGGTGCAGCAGAAGTTCTTCGATAACTGTAAGGAGAAAGGCTATAGCGATGAGCTAACGTCAGAGATTTGGCGACAAACAGAAAGTTTTGCCGGTTATGCCTTCTCAAAAGGACATTCAGCTTCCTATGCCGTAGAGAGCTATCAAAGTCTCTACCTCAAAGCGCATCATCCCATGGAATTCATTCTAGGTGTCTTGAATAATGGAGGAGGCTTTTATAGCCTCGAGATGTATATTCATGAAGCGCGAATGCTGGGTGCAGAGATTGAAACGCCCTGCGTAAATCGCTCGGGGATGTTGTCGGTCTTATATGGCGAAAACACCATTTATCTGGGTTTTTATCTGATCAAGGATCTGGAAGAGCGGGTGGTTAGTCGGCTGTTAAAAGCCCGACAAGCAGGAGGGGAGTTCGAAGATCTAGCCGATTTTGTGGAACGCTGTCCGATCTCCATTGAGCAACTTAGTTTACTTATTCGCTCAGGCGCATTTCGCTTTAGTGGAAAGAGCAAGCAGAAACTGCTTTGGGAGGCCTATCACCTTTTGGGTCATAGCAAGCGTTCAGAGGGGAGCGGTAATCTTTTTAAACTGCAGAATCGCGCTCAAAAGCTTCCCAAATTGGATCAATTCCATCTGGAAGATGCCTTTGATCAGATGGAACTCTTTGGTTTTTCACTTTGCTCACCTTTTGATCTACTCAAAGAACCCATGCCCACACAAACTAAGGCTAGAGATATTGGCGAGAATGTAGGAAAGACCCTTCAGATCGTCGGTTATTTGGTTACGGTAAAGAATACGCGCACTTCAAATGGCAAATTGATGCAATTCGGCACTTTCGTGGATAAGGATGGCGATTGGATCGATACGGTACACTTTCCACCGGTGGTTGAACGCAATCCCTTCAGAGGTAAGGGCTGTTATTTTATCCGAGGAAAAGTGATGGAAGAATTCGGCTATGCTAGTATAGAAGTCGACCGTATGTTCAGATTGGATTATCTCAATCGCGGAGAGCAGCCAAAAGTGAGTCTAGAAAAAATAAGACTCTAAGGTATAAAGTCTCGTAATTATACTAGATCAAAGCCCTAACTGTAACTTTTAGAAGCAAAATATATGATAATGCTTATTTTGCGCGACTTAACATTAAATTAATATCATGAGATTAGGATTTCTTAAAGGAAAAGTAATGGCTATAGCAGTAGCTGTAGTAAGTTTAACAATGGTAGCTTGTTCTGGTGAAGATGGAGAGGATGGAACAACTGGTGCACCTGGGTCATCAAGCGTACAAAGCTCAACGTTCACTATTGCAGATACCGCTTGGAGCAATGGTAATGCAATTATTACAGTACCAGGATTAACAAAGGATATTGCTGATAATGGAGTGGTATCTGTGTTCTTTACATTTGACTCACTAGGTACTGATACGATCACATGGAATCCATTGCCATATAGATTTGTAGGAAACGTAGGTGGAACTAATCAGTTCATTACACTTCAGAATACTGTGAGCATAGGGCAGGTTACAATTTCTGCAAGGTTCTTTGACAATACAGCTATCAACTTCAATACTGAAACCAACGCTAGAGTTGTAATGATTCCTAGTGCAAATATGCTAAGTGGTGTAAATCACGATAACTATGATGAAATGGTTAAAGTATATGGTATAGAAGAAAATGAGTAAGATTAAACTCTGAATAATTCGAAAAGGCTCATGAAAATGAGCCTTTTTTTTTGTCCCTTATTGTGCTTTTCAATGCAGAGCCGCGCTCACACACTCCAATAAACCTCTTGCCGTTTTAGTTGTTGTAATTTTACAATCAAACTCAAGAAAAATGTCAGTTAAGATCACGAAAAAGACCTATCAAGCGAGAGGGCAATTCAATGGAGGAGAAATATTGGAAAACAAACCTATCGGTTTTCCAAGAGAGGGAGGTGAATTAAAGCCATACTCAAACCTCTTCTATTGGTCGCATGCATGGAGTGATGAAGGGAGCACTATTGGATTACATCCACACCAAGGATTTGAGATCCTATCTTTTGTCTTTGATGGTCAAATAGAGCATTATGATACTTCAGATGAAGAATGGAAGCCTATAGAGAAAGGTGGAGCACAGATCATTCGCTCCGGAAATGGGATTTCGCATTCGGAAAGATTAAATGCCGGAGCGCATATGTTCCAGATCTGGTTTGATCCAAATTTGGCAAGAGCTTTGGAAAAACCAGCTTCTTATAATGATTACAGAGATGCCGACTTTCCTGTTGAAGAGAAGGAAGGTATGCGCATAAAGACTTACAAGGGAGATGGAGCGCCATTGATGATGGATAGTCCAGGTGTAGAGATCAAAGAGATCAGTCTTGAAGCGGGAAACCACCAATTGCCTACTGAGTCTGACAAGATCTACTCCTATTATCTGATCGAAGGAGAAGTTTCCACCTCTGAAGGAGATATGGAAGCCCACGATTTTTTGAGAGTGGAAGATGAGACTAACTTATCTATAGAAGTAAAGGAAAGCAGTCGTTTCTTTTTAGTGGTAAATCCAAAGGAATTGGATTATCTCACATACTATCAATCGGCAATGGCCAATGCCTAAGAAGCAGGATGTTGATCTAGCTTATTCTTGATTTCTTCTAGTTCAGCTCCAAGATCTACTTCATAGCTCTTTTCAAATTGCTGAAGGTCAGTAAGTAGCTTCTTGAGGAAGCTCAAGTGTGCATTACTCTCTGAATTGAATGGACGGTGCGCCATCGAGGCTTGAAGTTTCTCTAATTCCAGAATAGCTTGCTTGCTTTTATCCTTCAGGCATGCAGATTGGAAATGCTCCCAGATGATATCTATTGCCAATGAATTGGGATGCACGAGATCTCGATCATAGAATCTGTAATCCCTAAGCTCATCCATCATAATCTCATAAGACGGAAAATAAAGGCAATTCTTATACTCCTGGCAGATCTCTTCCACAGCAAGATGTAGGGTAGATTTGCTCAATTGGTTTTCTCTAAAACCATCTTTCAAGTGACGAACCGGACTAACTGTAAAAAGGATTTTTAGCTTTGGGTTCTTCTTTTCTAGCTCATTAGCCAAGCTTTTCCAAGATTCTACAATATCATTGATGCTTAGAATCGCCTTATCAAATTCCGAGGAGGCTACTTTATGACAATTGTTAACTAGTCGATCTTCTTTCTTTAGAATATGAACCCAAGCGGTCCCCAGCGAAATAAGCAAACAATCTGCAGACTCAATCCATTTAGCTTGGAGTGCTAATTGCTCATTAACTTCTTTCAATAAAATTTCCCGATTGGGATTTGAAAAAGCAGAATGCAACTCATAACTGAAATATCTTTCATTAGCGTAATTCAGCTCGCTAAGATCAAATACTTCATTCTTCAAACTCCGCTCCAGTAAATTGAAGAGCGAAACTGGGTTGTAGCTTATGCCCAAAGGGTTTGTGGCGCAATCAAACTTGAAGTCGGCTAGCTTCTTACTTATATTTTCAGCAAAGCAAGAACCGAGGAATAGTAGTTTTGAAGCCTGATCCAGTTCAAGCTCTAATGGATTTATGTTTATCTGACTTTGGAGTTTGCTCTGCATAACTTTCTACAAATTAACTACATTTAACCCTGATGAGTAGTCAGAAAAAAGACTTCAGAGATATTGACCAAGAACAAGCCCCTGATTGGAAAGTCAGAATGCACGAAGTGATCTTCGAGGCTGATACTCCAACCGGCAAGTTGTTTGATGTGGTTCTACTCTGGGCGATCGTTTTATCAGTTCTAGCAGTTATGCTGGAAACGGTGGATTCAGTTGCAACTAATCATCGAGAAATGCTAGTGATAGCAGAATGGATCTTTACTATACTTTTCTCTATTGAGTATGTCTTGAGACTTCTTTCAGTAGGCAAACCCATGAAGTATATCACGAGCTTTATGGGAATAGTCGACTTACTTTCTGTGCTGCCAACATACATAAGCTTGTTTGTGGCAGGTCCGCAATATCTCTTGGTTATTCGTACAATCAGATTGATAAGGGTATTTAGAATCCTAAAATTAACCAGATATGTATCAGAGGCTCAGGTTCTAGGAAGGGCATTGAAAGCCAGTTTTGCAAAGATCACCATCTTCATAAGTGGAGTTGTAATCCTTGTATTGATCATGGGAACCTTGATGTATTTGATCGAAGGTCCTGAGCATGGATTTACTAGCATTCCAACCTCCATGTATTGGACAATTGTAACGATTACAACAGTTGGATATGGAGACATAGCCCCAGTCACTACTTTAGGACAAACCCTTGCCTCAATAATTATGCTTTTGGGTTATGGAATTATCGCGGTACCAACTGGAATCGTTACTGGGGAATTGGTGCGAAACAGAAGTGTTAAAAAAGTAGAGGACTTCAATACTCAAGCTTGCCCGCAATGTTCTAAAGAAGGTCATGACTCAGATGCCAAGCATTGTAAATTCTGCGGAGCAAATCTTTAATTAGCCGCTAAGAGTTCCTTTTGAAGCGGGATGCCATCTAAGATTCTCTTGTATTCTTGCTTAACCCCTTCGAATTTTTCCTTGTTTTCTTCCAGAACTGGTTCAGCTGAAGGGAAATCTTCCCTGAGGTGATCCACTTGGCTTCCATGCTTCCAGAAACGGTAGCACACATGCGGACCGGTAGCCAGACCAGTACTTCCCACATAGCCAATGATATCTCCTTGCTTCACATATTGTCCCACTTTTACATTCCTGCGACTCATATGCAAGTACTGAGTGGTGTACATGCTATTGTGTTTGATCTTCACATACTTCCCATTTCCTCTAGTGTATGAAGAGTGGGTAACTACACCGTCGCCAGTACTCATGATCGGCGTGCCCGTTGGTGCTGCATAATCGGTGCCCAAATGAGCTTTCCAACGTTTCTGCACAGGATGGAACCTTCTTCTGGTGTAGCGAGAAGAAAGTCTGCTGAATTTCAGTGGCGACTTAAGGAAAGCCTTTCTCAAGCTCTGTGCTTCTTCATCGAAATAATCGTCCTTATTCTCTCCCTGCACAAAGTGGAATGCATAGAAATCTTGATCAAAATGATGAAAAGCCGCTGCTTTGATCTCGCCAATTCCAATGGCTTCGCCATCTACATATTGTACTTCATAGACAGCCTTGTACCAATCTCCTTTTTGGATTCTATAGAAATCGACAGTCCATGCGAAAATATCAGCCATCTCAACAGCTAGTGCTGGAGAAGCATTGTTTTCTTGAAGACTTTCATATAGTGAGGAGTTTATAATTCCGGCAATCTGCTCTTCTCGAACTTCAACCTCTTTTTGACCTTTGTAGATGTGAATGCTATCCCTTAGATCAAAAACTACAAAGTCTATTGGGTTTGGCTGATAAACAAAGTATTCTGCTTTTTCAGTTGAATCTTTTGATTTGAAGATCTTATATGGCTTGCCGGCAAGCATTCTTCTCACATCAAAAACCTCTTTTGACTTCTTGGCAATTGCATCAATGGTGATGTAATCTATATCATGAGGAAGCAGGATATTGGCCAGAAATTCATTTCGTTTTATACGACCTTCAACAATATTGAAGTCGTTCTTATTCAAACCAAACTCAATCTTAGCTTCAACAATTTCTTCAGTTATGGTGCTATCCATTTGTACTTCAGTCTCATCCTCGATGTTTTGAGATTCGCTAATGAATAGTAAGACAAAGGCACCGAGAATCGCCGTGAGAACAGTGCTAATTAAAGTTAGTTTCTTCTTCATTTATTTTTAGGCCTTAGAATTCTTGAAGAGCACATTTTCATCTACCCAGCTTTTACCCCAGCTATTTAGTTCGTCACCAGTCCATAATGTGGGATAGAAAATTCGTTTCTGGAATCTCGGTGGTAAGTATTTCTGCCAGTTGGTTCCTCCCGTAGCAGCTATGTCTTCAGGGTCTTTTTGTAGATATCTGGCTGCCGACTTATAGTGTACAAGTGGCCAGTTGATATTCACATTTACATCTAAAAAGCGCAATTGCTCGATGAGGTCTTCATTATTTCTTTCTTCTTCCGGAAGATTTGAATATAGCGCCCATAAGTTCTTATCGGCATAATCCAATGCCAGTTCTTTGAATTCCTTGGAATACTTCTTTTCGAACTGTTTTAGTGTTAAGGTTTTCTCGCCTGTAGCAAGCTCCGTTGCCCCTTTCTTCCAGTAAATGTGTTCAAAAAGTTCATCAATTTGCTTCTCATTTACCTTATGCTTGGTAAACTCATCTCTCACCTCTTTGTCGATCAATCTGTGGAAGTCGGTAGAACAGATCTCTATCATTCTATATTGTCCCGACTGGAACCCACTAGCAGGTAAAAGAGCCATGCGGAATTTTAAGAATTGCTCCTTTTCCATTCCCTGTATCATGATCTCGAAAGAATGGGTTAAGGCTCTGAAGTAGTTGTTGATCCTCTTTAGACGAGCGATAAAGAAGTCGGCTTTTAGCGACTCTTTGCTTGCTAGTTGCCTAATTTCATGCAAACAGAGTTTGAAATATAGCTCTGTGATCTGATGATACATGATGAAGATCTCTTCATCTGGAATTGCTGTTCTTGGCTTCTGTAGGCTGAGTAGAGTATCCAATTGAATGTAATCCCAGTAGGTTACATAATCAGAATAGATCAAGCCATCAAGATAGGCTCCAAGATCTTGCCCCATTGCGGCATACTTCTCTTCCAATTGACGAACCTTATCAATGATTTCGTCGGATAGTGGGGAAGAGAGGTTTTTAGGATCAGATTTGCCCATGTTGAAAGATTTTCAACAAAAATAAGAGATTGCTTAAAAGTTAAGCAGAGATGAAGAACATCTTACTCACAATCTTATCCTCAAATCTTTGAATTGCTAATCTACTTTGGCAACGGGGTTTGCAAGATTCTCATATCCTGTAAGTTCCATACGAATAGAGCCTACAAGGATCTTGGCTTTTGCCAAAACCGGAATCTTATTCTCATCGGCAGTGATATAAACCGTTAGATCTTCGTCATCTTCAAAGATTCTACCTTCTTGAACTTGAGGGTGGAATACATAACATTTGAATTTGCCCTCCTTGATCTTGACAGTTTTAGTGCCTGCATATTTAATTCGAAGTGGGAAAACCTCTTCATCCACAAAAGATTGAATCACAAAGACATCTCCTTTCTTCGCATTACTGAAATCCATTGTTCTGGCGTAATAGAATGCAGAAAGCATATCTTGAATGGCCATGGGGACATTGTATTTTTCTTTATCCTCATTTACCACATAGCCGTCTTCTTGAAAGAATTGGTAATCCTGGGCTTTTTCATATCCACCTTCATGAATCCTGCGAATGAACAACCAAGGGAAAACTCCCTTTTCATCGATATAGGTCTCATATCGATCCCTTACTTTAAAGAACCAATCGAATGCGCTTATACTCTTTCCTTCACCAACAATGTGTAGCAAGTCGCGACCGTGTATCTTTCGATCGACCTTTTTAACCTCTAGTGTTGCTACTCCGGCATTGATAATTCCGTAAGCGAATTTATAATGCAGCTTTTCACCTGGAGTGAATGCATTGTGTTTGATCTCGCGTAATTCTTGCTTTGCGACCTTTTCTTCAGACTTTTTTTTGTCCTGACCTTTGGTAAATCCGGCTTGAGCCAGCATGAATACCATTAAATGAAGCACGATGAACCTTTTCATAAGCTTTGTTTTGCTCATATTTTTCAAAGTCCGTGCCATCTTTTTTTAAAGCTTCATTTTCTTGTATAGTTCCCACATTGCAATTCCCGCACTAACCGAAACATTAAAGGAATGTTTGGTGCCCAGTTGAGGTATCTCAATTGCTCCATCACAAAGGTCGATCACTTCTTGTTGTACACCTTTTACCTCATGACCAAATATAAGCGCAACTTTATTTGCTTCGGTCTCAAAATCAGATAGTAATATAGAAGCATGTGTTTGTTCTAAAGCATAAACCCCATAGTCTTCCTTTTTTAACTTCTCTACTACAGATTTAGTGTCTTTCACATATTCCCAATCCACTGATTCGGTTGCCCCCAAAGCAGTTTTGTTGATCTCTCTATGTGGAGGAGTTGCGCTTATTCCGCAGAGATAGATCTTTTGTACAGCGAATGCATCGGCGTTGCGGAAGACGGAGCCCACATTGTGTAAGGAGCGTACATTGTCGAGCACCAGGATCAAAGGTAGTTTCTCGGCATCTTTGAATTCTTCAATACTTTTTCGCTCAAGTTCAGCGATGCTTAATTTCCGGTTCCCTTTATGTGAAAAACTATTCATAAATTCAAGTATCAAAGCAATGGCAGCCCTAGAGAGCTGCTTAATTTAGACCACAAAGTTAGGTTTTGAAAAAGCAAAAGAGCAGAAAAAAGCAGGCAAAAGAGACTCCGCTGATGAAGCAGTATCATCAGATCAAGGCCAAGCATCCGGATGCGCTGCTTTTGTTTAGGGTTGGAGATTTTTATGAAACCTTTGGCGATGATGCGATAAAAGCATCAAAAGTATTGGGAATTGTGCTTACTAAAAGGCATAATGGTGCCGCTAATGAGATCGAGTTGGCCGGTTTTCCTCATCATTCTTTAGAAACATATCTGCCAAAATTGGTTAGGGCTGGAAATCGGGTTGCGATTTGCGATCAGTTGGAAGATCCCAAGCAAACCAAAACTATTGTAAAGCGAGGAGTAACTGAGCTGGTTACTCCGGGAGTAGCTTACAATGATGAAGTGCTCAATCAGAAATCCAACAATTTTCTCGCAGCAGTTCATTTTAATGGACAGAATGAGATTGGTCTGGCATTTTTGGATGTATCAACCGGAGAGTTTCTTCTAAGTCAGGGAGATCGCGAATATGCATCTAAGCTCATTCAAAGTTTTGCGCCTTCTGAGGTGTTATTTCAAAAGCAGAAAAGAAAGCTATTTGAAGAGTATTTTGGGAGTCAGCACTTCACTTATATGCTTGAAGATTGGGCATTTGGAGAAGAGTTTGGGCGCGAACAATTGATCAATCATTTTAAGACCAAATCGCTCAAGGGGTATGGCATTGATTCCATGGACTCAGGTATTACTGCTGCCGGTGCTGCATTGCATTATTTGGCAGATACTCGTCATGACCGACTCCAGCACATCAGTTCCATCTCCAGAATAGAGAGGGATGAGTTTGTTTGGCTAGATCAATTCACTTTACGCAATTTGGAGTTGCTTTATTCTCCAAACATTGAGGCCCGCACTCTTTTAGAGGTGATGGATCAAACCTTGACTCCGATGGGTGGGAGAATGCTCAAGCGTTGGATGGCAATGCCTCTTAAAGATATCGAGCCGATCCACGATCGATTGAATGCAGTTGAGAGTTTACTCAAATCGGAAAAGGAATCGAATGAGTTAAAGGAATTGATCCGAAATATCGGAGATCTGGAAAGGCTTTGTTCAAAGGTAAGTACGGGGAGAATCAATCCTAGAGAATTGCTGCAACTAAATAGGGCTCTCTCTCAAATAACGCCCATTACTAAGCTTTTAAATGCTATCAAAAGCAAGAGTCTCAAAGCTATAGCGGATCAACTTAACCCCTGTAATTCCCTTTGTGAGCGTATCGAGAATGGACTAGAGCCAGAAGCTCCTGTTCAATTGCACAAGGGCAATGTGATCAAGCAAGGGGTAAATGCTGAACTAGACGAATTGAGGGAGTTGAGAAGCAGCGGAAAGAATCAGCTTAAAGCGATGCAGGAGAGAGAAGTTGAAAAGACCGGCATAAGCTCACTTAAGATCGCCTTCAATAATGTGTTTGGATACTATATTGAGGTGCGAAACACACATAAAGATAAAGTCCCTGAAGATTGGATTCGAAAGCAAACCCTAGTGAATGCTGAAAGATACATCACGGAGGAGTTGAAAGATTATGAGAGTAAGATTCTAGGAGCTGAAGATAGGATATCAGTATTGGAAGGCGATTTGTATGAAAAGTTAGTCAAGGAAGTTGCTGAGTATATCCACATTATACAGCTAAATGCTGTGCAGATTGCAAAGCTTGATTGCCTGCTTTCATTTTCTGAATTGGCTACGCAGAATAATTACACCAAACCAGATGTAAACGATAGTCTTCAGATCGAGATCAAGTCGGGTCGTCACCCAGTGATTGAACAAGAATTGCCTTTGGGTGAGGAGTATATCAGTAATGATGTATATCTCGATAATGAACAACAGCAGATTGCCATGATTACCGGACCTAATATGTCGGGAAAATCAGCCTTGCTCAGACAAACAGCCCTAATCTGCATTATGGCTCAAATGGGTTCTTATGTGCCTGCAACACATGCTAGTATTGGTGTGCTAGACAAAGTTTTCACAAGGGTAGGAGCTAGTGATAATATATCTACCGGCGAGTCGACATTCATGGTAGAGATGAATGAGACAGCTAGTATTCTCAACAATATTTCAGATCGCAGCTTGATTCTGTTGGATGA
>PALM01000007.1 GCA_002706365.1 Flavobacteriales bacterium
AACTCTTCCGAATAACGACGATGTTTTCGTAAAGTCCTGATGTTTGTTTTCATGTTGATCACATTTAAAAGTGGTCAACCTATTTCAGGCACGGACAGAGGGAGAATGGATGTGAAATATGATATGTGAAAGTTTTGCAGCCTTGAGGAACTAGTTGCAATTTATTTCTGGCTTGCGGTTTCAGGATTTTTAAGAAGTTCAACCGCGCTAGTCATAGCGAACATGCCTACCGGCAGGCACAGCGAAATTTCTTTCCAAAATGTCAATACTCAATCTCCGGATTCCGGTCTCTTTCAAGCTATTGCACAAGGGTTCTCGAAGGTTTCCTGCCTTAGGCAGGCAGGCGCTAAGGTTCACAAAGAGTAGAATTATCAATCCTTGAGAACCTTCGAGAGCGCGCAGCGCCATCGCGAGCCTTTGTGACACAGCTAAAAACCAACTTTAGGCACTCTAGTTGCACTCTAGCTGCACTTCCAACTTAATTCGTCTTAAAGATCTCCACCCCTCTATCACTGTGCATATAGAATCGACCTTTCTCTTTTCTAGCACCGTAAACTTCTTTTGCTTGTAGACTATCGCAATCACTTTCAAGCTCCAATAGTCGATAATTGCAGTAATTCCCATCTTCTACATAAGAGATGATACCTTCTAACATTTGCAATTGGTTAAGGCCTAGAATAGGAAGTTTTCTCAAATAGGTTCCGAAATTATCGAAGACATAGATCCCCATGCTGGGTTCATTGAGATAGAGTTTGTTGTTGTATTGTATCATGTAGTTTGGCTCCAGTCTTTTGCCAAACCATTGAATGAAGTTTACCGTTTCATTAGTCTTTCTGAAGTTGGCATCTAGCTTCAAGACTTTTTGCTTCAGCTGATCAAAGACCCAAAAGCCTTTTTCTTGCGAAAGGCAAACCAAAGTGGCTTGATCAAAACCGAGCTCCTGCATATCTCTTGCCGGACCATTTTCACTGAGGTAGTTATCGAGGTACAAGACCACATTGTAATCTTTGAAAAAAACGAGAAGCTTGTAAGGGTCTGTGCAATCGAGGAATTCGATCTTGCCATATCTCTTGGTGTTGAATGCGCGAAGGGAATCCCCGTTCCTATCGTACATCCAGATATCATTGTTCTTCACAATATAGAGATTGCCCAATCTATCTGTGCTAATAAAATCAGCCTCTTTATTCAGCTTCTTTACCGGCTTATTCAAAACCGCCTCAGCGATATCCTGGCTGTAGGAGGATGCTGATATCAATAGAACTAATATGGAAAGAATAAGCTTCATTGTTAATATCTATCACTAGGATTAGTTAGAGTCCGTCCTTCGGCTGCGCTCAGGAACCGAGGTTCGAGTCCGGCATTTCAACTTCAAATCTCTTTCACATTTCATATTTCACATCTCACATTTCATATTTGGCCAAACTCTAGTGCATTCTAGTGCACTCTAGCTGCACTCTAGCGCACTTCCACCTCGTTCAAACGCAGGATCGCCTCTAAATATTCCCTCGAATTGCTTAAGCGAGGCACTTTGTTTTGTCCGCCCAGTTTATCTCGACTCTTCATCCAGTTGTAAAAGCTTCCTCTTGGCATTTTATGTATCAAGGGAAATTCCAAAGCCATATTCCCTTTTCTTTTGGCATCGTAATCTGAATTGATCTCTCTTAAACGATTATCCATTTCCACGCCAAACTCTTCAAAACTGTCGGGCTCTTTTTTGAATTCGATCAACCATTCATGTCTTCCGGCTTCTTTATTCGTAAGGTAGACCGGGGCAGCCGTGTATTCTTCAATAACTGCTCCTGTTTTTAGGCAAGCGTGTTTAAGCGCTTGTTCGGCATTATCGATGATCACTTCTTCTCCAAAGGCATTCATGAAATGCTTGGTTCTGCCACTTACTTTTACCCTAAACGGATCTATTGAAGTGAATTGAATGGTATCGCCAATCTTATATCTCCACAATCCGGCATTGGTTGATATCAATAAGGCGTAATTCGTTTCAAGCTGTACTTCTTCCAATCCCACAGTCCTTGGGTGTTCTTTATCCCATTCACTCATTGGAATAAACTCATAATAGATTCCGTAGTCGAGCATTAGGATCAATTCTCCGGGATGGTCGGGATCTTCGATTCCAAAGAAACCTTCAGAGGCATTGTAGGTTTCTAGATAGTTCATTTTACCCGAGATTATTGCCTCGAATTGCGGTTTGTAAGGAGTAAAGGCCACACCTCCGTGGAAGAAAACTTCTAGGTTTGGCCAAATCTCTTTGATATCGGTCTTTTGATACTTTTCAAGGATCTTGTTGATCAAGATCAGGTTCCAAGAGGGCACTCCGGAAATGCTGGTTACATTTTCCTTGGAGCATATCTCGGCCATCTTTTCAAGTTTTTCCTCAAAATCCTCCATCAATGCCGTTTGCCTATCGGGCGTTCTTCTGATCTCGGCCCAAAAGGGAAGGTTCTTGATGATAATAGAGGAGAGGTCGCCATGATAAGTGTTGTTATCTGGATCAATGGTCTGGGAGCTTCCTCCCATCATCAATGTTCTTCCGGTGAATACCTCGCTATCTTCTGTGTGTGAGCAGTAGATAGATAACATATCCTTACCTCCTTTGTAGTGACATTCTTCCAATGCTTCTTTACTCACCGGGATGAATTTACTGCGATTGCTGGTTGTTCCTGATGATTTAGCAAACCATTTGATCTCTGTGGGCCAAAGCAGATTCTGCTCACCCTTCATGATGCGATCTACATAGGGTTTTAAATCGTTGTATGATTGAACTGGAACCTGCTCCTTAAAGTCATTGCCATTCTTGATATCGGCAAAACCATACTTCATTCCGAATTCGGTGTCTTGAGCGCTATTGATCAACTCATTGAACCATTCGTTTTGAACTTCTTGAGGATATTTAAGGAAGAGTTCAATCTGGTGAATTCGTTTTTTCATCCACCAAGAGAAGAGCTTATTGAGAATTGGCATAGTTTAGTTTCTGGAGGATTAAAATTAATTGAAAAAATAAAAGCCCTGAAATGATAATTCAATTCAGGGCCCAATTAATTTAATTGTCTTCTTCTTTCGTTTAGTTGAAGATGATGTCAACTGGCAATCGGGTGTAGATACCCTCTGATTCGAAAGCTTGTTCTAGCGTTCTGTAATACTTTTCGGCTTTAGTGGCCATAGGGAAATTGAAGATCTTGAGATAAGACTGATTAGCCAATTGCTGCATAAGCTTCATCATTGGATCTTCTTTTTCTGGCAGCTCTTTCAATTTGTATTTCTCTACTTCAGCCAATTCAGCAGCTGAAGCAATTGCAGATTCCAGTCCGCCAATTTCATCTACCAAACCGATCTCAATCGCATCCATTCCGCTCCATACTCTTCCCTGGCCAATGCTATCCACATTCGCCTGGCTCATGCCTCGGCCATTGGCTACCTTAGATGTGAAATCGTCGTAGATTTCCTCTATCATTGTTTTAACTGCCACTCTTTCTGTATTGCTAAGTGGTCTGAAAGGAGTTAATCCATCGGAATTTATATTGGTATTGACTTCATCAGTATAGATTCCCAATTTATTATTCAGCATTCCCTGCATATTCGGAATTACACCAAATACGCCAATCGATCCTGTAATTGTAGATTCTTCTGCGTAGATCTTATTGGCTCCACAAGAAATGTAGTAACCACCAGATGCTGCAAGATCACCCATAGAAACTACAAGTGGCTTTTCTGCTTTAGCCAGCATGGTTTCTCTCCAGATCACATCAGAAGCCAAGGCAGAGCCTCCTGGAGAATTAACTCGAAGCACGATGGCTTTTACTTCCTCATCTTTTCTGGCTTTTCTGATCGCTTCTGCTATCGTCTCAGAACCCATTCTTCCATCATTGCTTTTTCCGCTAACGATCTCACCCTCGGCAAAAATCACAGCGATCTTGTTCTTGCTTCTTCTGATCTCTCTCACTAGCTCCATATCTTCCCCTTTGGCATACTTCAGTTTATTGAGTTCAGTTAGGGTAAGAAGATTTAAGTTCTTACTAGAGCCCTTACTTTCCTTAACAACATCAGTTGAGTCCGAGTCCGAATTTTCTGATTTCTGATTTCCGATTTCAGATTTTGACAGGCTTCCTTTCGCTCTCAACAGCTCCTTCACTTCATCTTCATATAAGAGATCATCCACAAAGCCAAATGCCAAGGCATCATCTGCAGTGCGAATTAAAAGACTGTCGGCAATTCGATTCAATTCAGCTTTTTCGATCTTTCTTGCGCTCGAGATCTCTTCTAACTGACTAGCCCATATACCATCGATAAGTTTTCTCAATTGAGCTTCATTTTCCGGACTCATATCATTCCTTACAAAGGGTTCAATGGCGCTTTTGAACTTTCCATGACGAATCACTTGCATATCAATGTCCAATCGGCCTAAAGCATCTTTAAAGAACATCAATTGAGCAGACAGACCTTTAAAAGTCATTCCACCGGCTGGGTTCAAATAGATCTCATCGGCAACTGAGCAGAGGTAATATTCATTTTGCCCGTAATCCTCATTATAGGCTACAATGAATTTGCCGCTCTCTTTGAATTCTGCTAGGGCGCGACGAATAGCTTGGGTGCTCGACATATTTGCGCGAAGACTTTGAATATCTAGATAGATGCCGTCAATTCTCTCATCCTTGCTCGCTTTTTCGATATTTTCGATGATCTTGCTAAGACTAAGCGGAGATTCATCTTCCAAAGTGGCGAAGTTGAAAGTCTCGAAGGGATTGTCGGACGGACGGTCCTTGATCTGGCGATTTAACTTCAAATGAAGAATGCTACCTTCTTTTATAGAAGGTTCTTTTTGGTCGTTTGCGCTCGAGGCTATGCCTGCAATAATTCCTCCTCCAATCATGAAAAGGATGATAAGACTCAGAAAAAAGCCAATTATGGTGGCAAACATGATTTTGAAAAACTGTCTCATATCTATATGGTACTAATGGTATTCTAAAATGTAGTTGATCGGTATTGCTTCCGCTTTATCTTAATTTGGTACCGACAATGCTACGCAAATTTAAAACAGAGGAATGGCTATTCAGTTTAGATTTACAGCAATGGTAATTCAATAGGATAATTGGGATAGATGGCTGATATATACCTTTCATTAGGCTCAAATCTAGGTGATAGAATGCAGAACCTAGCACAGGCGATCGAAAAACTTGAAGAAATGGGTGCTCGTATCGTATCCAAATCATCGATTTATGAAACTGAAGGATGGGGCAATTCGGATCTAAACGACTTTTTGAACATGGCAATTCATCTTCAGCAGGATATAGAAGCCGAAAAATTTCTTAAAAATTCTAAAAAAATTGAGGCTGAAATGGGTCGTGATATCCATCAAAAAGCAAAAGAGAATGAATTGGAATATTCGAATAGAATGATCGATATTGATATTTTATACTACAATAATGAGCGAATTGATAGTGAGGAACTTAAAGTGCCTCATCCTCGCCTTCAAGATCGTCGCTTTGTATTGCAACCCCTGCTTGAGATTGCTCCAAATTTCATTCATCCGATACTCGGAAAAAGTAATCAAGACTTATTAACATCCTGTAACGACCTAAACAAAGTTCATTTACATTCGTAAGCGAATTTTCACGACAAGCTTATTCGTGACTCAAATTGGTTAACTCTTTTTGCTTTCCCCTAAAGACGGTGCTTTTTTGTGTGAATTAACATATTTAACTAATATTGCAGGATTAACTAATTAAACCTGTTAGATTTAAAACCAAGATGAAAAAACAGAACTTAAGATCATACGCTTTGATCGCGGTTGCAGCAGCTACCACTATAGCTTGTAACCCATTGAACAATATGACTAAAAAGGCTGAGGAGGTATCTTACTCAGTTACTCCTGATCCGCTAGAAATGCATGCGGATAGTATAGAGATCAGTATTTCCGGGACAATCCCACCAAAATTCTTCAATAAGAAGGTTTCTGTGGATGTTACTCCTGTTTTAAACTATCAGGACCAAGAAACTTCATTTAGCAAGATCACTCTTGTTGGTGAGGATTCAGAAGTAGAGGGAATAAAGATTGCATACGAAGCAGGAGGAAACTTCTCGCACGTAACTAAGATTGCATACCAAGATGGTATGGAGCAAGCAGTATTGAATGCTGTAGCTGTTGGATCTTATAAAGGAAAAGAAGTTGCATTTGACCCAGTTCAAATTGCAACTGGAACTGTTGTTACTCCTATGTGGGTTGAAGACGATTACGTTTTCGCTCTTGGAAAAGACAATTTCCAAAAGACTTATCCTAAATCAAATTCAGCTGAGATCAATTATTTGGTAAACAGTTCATCTGTTCGTTCTTCTGAATTGAGAGATGAGGATATGAAAGCATTGAGCGATTGGATCAAAGAGAACGCTGATCACCCAATGTTCGCATTCAAAGGTGGTGAAGTTGTAGCTTACGCTTCTCCTGAAGGTGAACTAAGCATCAATGAGAACCTTGCAGGCGATAGAGCTAAGTCTGGTTCTGCTGCTGTTCGCAATATCTTGAGAAGAGCTGGTGAGAAAGACGCTAGTGGAAATGAATTCTTCCAATTGTCACCAAAAGGTGAAGACTGGGATGGTTTCAAGAAAGCTATGCAAGCTTCTGATATCAAGGACAAAGATTTGATCTTGAGAGTTCTTGAGATGTACGAAGACAAAGCGAAGAGAGAAGAGGAGATCAGAAACCTAGCTGAGACTTTCGAAGTATTGAAAGAAGAGATCCTTCCTTCATTGAGAAGATCTGTGATCACTGTGAACGGTGAGATGACTAGTTTCTCTGATGAGAAGATCCAAGAATTCTCTAAAACTAATCCTGATACACTTTCTTCAGAAGAGTTGCTTTATGCTGCTACTATGACAGATGATATGGATGAGAAGTTGAGAATCTACAAGAAGTTCGCTGAGCTTTTCCCAGAAGATTGGAGAGGACCAAACAACGTTGGATACATCATGGCTCTTAACGGAGATATGGATGGAGCAAAAGCTGAGTTCGACAAAGCTGCTCAGATCGATCCAGAGAATGGAGTGATCCTTAACAATATGGGTGTTTATGCTCAGTCTACTGGAGATATGGAGAAAGCTATGGAACACTATCAGAAGTCTGGTACTTCTGAAGCTGGAGCTAATGCTGGAGCAATCTACATCAACAGAGGTGAGTATGCTCAAGCTGTGAACAGTTTCGGTTCTATGAAGTCATTCAACTCTGCTTTGGCTAAGACATTGAACGGAGATTACGCAGATGCGCTTACAGTAATTGATGAGTCTCCTACTGCTGAAGAAGCTAAGAGTCACTATCTTAAAGCTATCATCGGTGCAAGACAAGGCGATAAGAATGCTGCTATCACTAGCTTGAAAGCTGCTATCGCTGCCGACTCTTCATTGAAAGACAAAGCTAAAACTGATGCTGAATTCACCGCATACTTCGACGATGCTGAATTCCAAGCTGCAGTTAACTAACAGGAAATATTAAGTTCTAAAAGAACCCGAGGTGGAGAAATCTGCTTCGGGTTTTTTTATGCCTCACGGCAGTTCGGAGCCTGGAGGATGGAGTAAGGATTTTAGGGTAGAGTTATTGACGCCTTTCTCTCGATACAATCCCATTAGCTGCACCTTGATTCCGATGAAATCGGAATAGAACCGAGGCATACGGGATTACTCGAGAAGCGGCTTGGTTTTTAGGACTGATATGTCACTGTGACCTTTGTGCTAAGCGAAGCGCCTTTGCGAAGCCCCGTCCCTCGATACAATTCCGCGTAGCGGAATCACTCGGGAACCATCGGGGCTTTTGTGGTAAAAAAGAAAGATGACTAGAACAAGAATTATGATTATTTTTCAAATGCTATCTAATCTATAAAATCTAAGCTCTTAAAGAAAATCCGCTTTAACCACGAAGTACACAAAGCTTTATCACTAAGGGCACAATGGATTTTTATTTGAAAATATAACCGTCTAGTTTCTAGACTCTAGATTCTAAGCTCTCTCCTAAACAACTATATTGACAATCTTCCCCGGCACCACAATCACCTTCTTAGGAGCCTTGCCTTCCAGCCATTTTTGGGCGTTTTCATGGGATAGGACAGTTTCTTCTACCTGATCCTTTGGCATATCTGCAGGCAGCTCCAACATAAAGCGCATCTTTCCATTGAAGGAAACAGGATATTTCACTTCATCCTGCTTCAAATGGGCTTCATTGAACTTTGGGTAAGGGAGTTTGGAAATGGATCCTTCATGACCCATTTTTGAACTTAGCTCTTCGCTAATATGAGGCGCAAATGGAGAAAGTAAGATGCATAGCGGTTCTAAGATCGAGCGTTTGTTGCATTTGAGATCCTGCAATTCATTCACGCAGATCATAAATGCACTCACGGCTGTATTGAATGAGAAGGATTCTATGTCTTCACTTACCTTTTTAATGCATTTGTGAAGGCTTCTAAGCTCTTTCTTATCTGCAGCCTCATCAGATAGTTCTAATTCATTCTGATCGTTGTGATAGAGTCTCCAGAACTTTCTCAGAAAACGATGCACTCCTTCTATGCTATCTGTATCCCATGGCTTGGATTGCTCCAATGGTCCTAGGAACATTTCAAATAGTCTAAGTGTGTCTGCTCCGTATTGAGCAACAATATCGTCTGGGTTGACCACATTGCCATATCGCTTGCTCATCTTTTGTCCGTCAGAAGCCAAGATCATACCTTGGTTGATCAATTTCTTGAACGGCTCGTCTGTACTAAGATATCCGCTATCAAATAAGAACTTTGTCCAGAAGCGAGAGTAGAGTAGGTGACCGGTAGCGTGTTCTGCCCCTCCAAAATAGAGATCTACATTCTCCCAATACTTCAAACTTTCTTCAGATGCAAATCCGTTCTTTCTCTCCAGATCCATATAGCGGAATAGGTACCAGCTACTGCCAGCCCATCCAGGCATAGTTGAAGTTTCTATTGGATTTCCCTCAAAACTCCAATCTCTTGCTCTTGCAAGCGGTGGTTCGCCAGTTTCTGTGGGTTTGTATTCGTCGATCTCAGGAAGGCGCAGTGGTAACTCATTTTCGGGAATTGCCTTGGCCATTCCATCTTTAAAATAGATCGGAATGGGCTCTCCCCAGTAGCGTTGACGAGAGAATACGGCATCACGCAGACGGTAATTGATCTTTCCTTTACCTATTCCTTTCTCTTCAACTACAGAGATGCTCTTTTTGATTGCATCTTGAACACTCAGTCCATTCAGGAAATCGGAGTTCACGATCTTTCCATCTTTGCGATCATCGGCACCTTCACTTACATCTTGTCCTTCAATAACTGGAGGGATCTCCAATCCGAATTTCTTTGCGAAACCCCAATCTCTTTGATCTCCGGAAGGTACTGCCATAACAGCCCCTGTTCCGTATCCCGCTAACACATAATCTCCAATCCAGATTGGTATTGCTTCATTGGTAAAAGGGTGGATGGCATAGGCTCCAGTAAATTCTCCACTTACGGTTTTTACCTCGCTCATTCTTTCTCTTTCAGATCTTGAAGCGGCATATTTCTGATAGGCCTTTACCTTTTTTGATTGCTCCTTACTGCTGATTTCATCTACCAAAGGATGTTCAGGTGCAAGTACCATGAAAGAGGCTCCGAAAATTGTATCCGGACGAGTGGTAAATACTTCTATCTCATCCTCGCGATCTGCTACCTTAAAGCGAATGCTTGCGCCCTCGCTCTTGCCTATCCAGTTTCTCTGGATCTCTTTAAGTGCATCGCTAAAGTCGATCTTGTCCAATCCTTGAAGTAAGCGTTCAGCATAGGCTGTGATGCGCATACTCCATTGTTTCATTTTCTTGCGCTCAACGGGATGACCTCCTCTCTCCGATTTGCCATCTTTGATCTCGTCGTTGGCGAGAACGGTTCCCAAAGCCGGACACCAATTCACAAATGAGTCTGAGAGGTAAGCCAGGCGATAATCCATAAGGATATCAGCTTGTTCTTTCTCATCCATCTCTTGCCATTCGGCTGCTGTGAAGCTGATCTCACTGTCTGTGTGAGCATTTAGCTTAGATGAACCTTCTTTATCGAATATTGAGATAAGTTCTTCTATAGATCTTGCTTTATCGGCATCCTTATCATACCAAGAATTAAAAAGCTGAAGAAAGATCCACTGTGTCCATTTGTAGTATTCTGGGTCGGATGTCTTTACTTCTCTATCCCAATCATACGAAAAGCCAATAAGGTCTAATTGTCTTCTATAAGTGGCTATGTTATTTTCTGTGGTGATCCTTGGATGTTGCCCTGTTTGGATGGCATATTGCTCGGCAGGCAGGCCAAAAGAATCATAACCCATTGGGTGCAAGACATTATAACCGAGGTGTCGCTTGTAGCGCGATACAATATCAGAGGCGATATATCCCAATGGATGCCCAACGTGAAGTCCGGCTCCGGAAGGATATGGAAACATATCTAAAACATAGAATTTTTCCTTTTGGCTATTCTCATCTGCAGCAAAAGTCTTTTGCTCGCTCCAATAGCTTTGCCAGCGTTTTTCGATCTCTGAAAAGTTGTAATCCATGCCTTGGGTTTAGGTCTGCAAAAGTAGTATGAAATTAGGGGATTTGCAGGCTATATGGAACTTCAAAAATAAAATAGAAACCTAATTAGATGTATCTACGTATAACAGAACTTAGAATGTCAATTTCCAGCGAAAATCAACAAGTCTTTGACTTTTAGATGAATAGTATGATTCGTTCGATGAAAAAGGAAAAAATTCGATGAATGATGTAAAAAAAGCAACGAACGAATGAAAATAATCGATATATTTGTATTGCGAACCTAAGTTAAGGTTGAACCTAAGAGTAACCAATACGAAGCTTGTCATCTTATCTTTTAGTGTTTGACACAGTCTTAACTTTTTAAAGCCATCATTACACCATAATGATGGCTTTTCTCTTTTATATTTTTTTCACAATTTAATTATCGTCATAAAGGTATTTTTGAATCACTATGATTCAGGTTGGGACAAGCGTGTTTAGTAAATGCCTTTGGGGTCTGATGGCAGTTTACCTGCTCAATATTTCTATTGATCCGGCAGATCCGAATCCAGAAAATATTCCCGAAGACCTTAGCTTCAATGATCAGGAGAGTATAATTGAAGTGGTTGTAGAGAAGTTCCTAGGATTTGAAGATGCAATAAAAGAGTATGACGATAACGATTCTGATGATAATCAGAATAAGAAGCAGTTTAAGGTTGATATTTTGACTTCCAATAGTGGAATCGATCAAAGCGGATTGAATGATCCATCCCTTAAAGTTCAGTATTATCCCAACCAAGAATTTAGATTAGTTAATGGTTTCTTTGAAGTAGATAGCCCACCGCCCAAAGTTTGATTTGTTTTTCTATTTAATCTTTCCTCTTGATAATTGATCAAGGGGTTTTCGTAATTAAAACAGATCAAAAATGAACAGAAATAAACTGTGGATGCCACTAATTTTATTGGTATTTTACTCCTATTGCGAAGCACAAATCAGTGACGCACAGAAAGATAGTCTCTATATTAATCAAGTAGAGAATAAAGACGAACCAGATAAGGTATTGCATGCAGAACCACTTTATATTGATTTGATTCGAGACCTAGGAGCCAGGAAGGGTGAACGGGAATGGAATGTTGGATTAGGTCTGACAGATAAGCTTAAGTTCGATTCGTATGAGGCTCTGATCGAGTATGAATGGGCGCCTATTGATAGGTTGGGTATTGAAGTTGAGTTGCCCTTTACTTTTTACTCAGCCGTAAATGGAACAGAAGCTTCAGCAGTGCCATCTAACCAGCTTAATAGCATAAAGGTGGCTGCTCAGTGGTCCTTTTTTGTTAATGAAGCCATGGCAACCTCTATGGCTTTGGGATATATTAATGAAATTGAATTGAGCGACTTTAATCAATTTGGTAGACCATTGATCAAAGGGAATGTATATAATCCCTTTCTAGTGGTGGCCAAACGTTGGAGCAACAATTTTCATTCATTGATCTACACTGGGCCCAAGATCGAGCAGCAATTCAATTCTAATAAGTTTAACACTACCTACGAGGCCAACACGAGTTTTCATTATATGATTTCAGGTACCAGGAACTTTATTGGTGTTGAGTTTAATAAATCATTTGCACAAAGTGACTTCGACATGACCATTAGGCCTCAGATGAGATTGGGGATAGCTGACAATTTGTTAGTCGGTATTGTCGCTGGAATACCGGTAAATCGTGAAAACCAAAGACTCAGCTCCTTTGTACGGTTGATATGGGAGCCTGGGCATAATAGTCACTAGAATTAGAGAAGCCATTGGTGTGGTATTGCCGATGGCTTTCTCTCTCTAATATACTCTTAGTGTAGTGAGATCGAAAAATCTCTATTGGTTTGCTCTATCAAATTCCACACATCCTCTTTGCCAAATTTGCTTTCAGAAGAGGTGGTGATCACAGGGGGCATTTCCTCCCATTCTTTAAGCATAGCTTTCTTGTAGGCGGTGAGATTCTTGTTCAATGCCGAGCTGCTTAATTTGTCGATCTTGGTAAAAAGCATCACAAATGGAATCTGTTTTTTCCCCAAATGTGCCATGAATTCCAGATCTATTTTTTGAGGAGGGATGCGACTGTCGATCAAAACAAAAGTGTAGAGCAAATTAGGTCGTTGGTTCAGATAGCCCTGAATCATTTTCTCCCATTTCTCTCTTTCCTTCTTTGAGGCTTTTGCAAATCCATATCCTGGTAGATCCACCAGATAGATATTTTCATTGATCAGGAAATGATTGATCAATTGGGTTTTTCCGGGAGTGGAGGAGGTCTTTGCGAGTTTCTTTCGCTCGCATAGCATATTGATCAGCGAAGATTTGCCCACATTAGAGCGACCGATAAATGCGTATTCGGGAAACTCAGCTTTGGGGCATTTCCGATAGTCTGTATTGCTGATTAAGAATTCTGCAGAATGGATCTTCATGCTAAGCTAATTTTGAGCTCAGCCACTTATCGAGTATCTCGTTAAATTCATGTGGGTGTTCCATCATAGCTGCATGGCCACATTTATCAATCCAATGTAATTCAGAATCAGGGAGTTTTGCGTGAAATTCTTCGGCTACTTCCGGTGGTGTAACACTATCGTTCTTACCCCAGATCAGACAAGCCGGCATATTGAATTTTTGTAGATCCTTTGCCATGTTGTGGCGAATTGCCGACTTCGCCATAGCTAGAATTCTGATCAATTTATTTCTGTCGTTCACGATCTTGTAAACCTCATCTACCAATTCATCTGTAGCGACAGCAGGATCGTAGAAAGTGACTTCAATTTTCTTTCTCAAATATTCTTTGTCTTCCCTTCTTGGGAAAGAACCTCCAAATGCATTCTCATACAATCCCGAACTACCGGTAAGTACAAGAGAATGAACTTTCTCGGGAATGTCCAATGCGCAGATCAATGCTACATGACCACCAAGTGAATTCCCTAATAAAGTGATATTATCTAGTCCTTTGTAAGTAATGAATTTCTTGATGTATTTCGCCATACTACCTACACTGGTTTTGATCAATGGTAGAGTGTAAAGCGGCATGATTGGCACAATTACTCTGTACTTGGTGGAAAAGTCATCGATTACATCTTCAAAGTTGCTCAATGCACCAAAGAGTCCGTGCAAGACTACAATGGTGTGACCCTCTCCTTTTTCCAGGTATTCAAACTCTTTTTCTTTCTTGATATAGTCTTGATACTTCATATGGCAAAGCTTAGCGCCAAAAATAGCAAATTAATCCAGTTTCAATAGGCTTTGGAAGCTTGCTTAGTGCAATAGCTCTTCCCACCCTAATTTCCTTTTTCCCACATCTGACACTCATCTGAAAGCACTGATAATGCTGCATTACAGGCTCATTTCTAATGGAGTAGGGCTCAATTATGCCCTAAAGTTATCAACAAAGTGGTAAAAAGTGGTAGAATGTGGTAAAATTATCGATATTTTTACCTACTAATTGCTGAAACCCACGCCAAATAAGGCTATGTCGAGCTTCATAGGAGAATTTGATTGTAAACTGGATGCCAAGGGTCGCCTGATGGTCCCTTCCGGTCTGCGCAAGCAGCTAGAGCCTGCTGCCAACGAAAGCTTTGTGCTTAATCGTGGCTTTGAGCAGTGCCTTGTGCTTTATCCAAAGAATCATTGGGATAAGGTTTCAGCCGAGGTGAATAAGCTCAATCAGTATGTGAAGAAGAATCGTGAATTCATCCGCTATTTCTACAGAGGGGCGACAGAATTGACGCTTGATGGAACGGGCCGACTACTGCTGCCGAAGCGCTTGCAGGAGTACGCCGAGATCGGGAAAGAGGTAGTGCTCTTCGCCTATTCAGACAGAATAGAGGTGTGGAATAAAGAGAAATACGAAGGTCTGCTTACAGATGAGCCTGAAGATTTTGCGAATCTGGCAGAGGAGGTAATGGGGAATCAGCAGCAAGAGGGAGATGAGTAAATCAGAAATAAGAGATCAGAAATCTGAAATGATTTTGAAGCAAAATGCCGGACTCGATCCTCGGTTCCTGAGCGTAGCCGAAGGACGGACTCGGACCAGATGAAAGAAATGAAGTCAAAAAAGTAAAAGTGTCAAGAAAATAAATTGAACGAACGCGAATACCATAGACCAGCCCTGCTGGAAGAGAGTCTGGAGGGGCTCTCGATCAAAGCTGAAGGAAAGTATGTTGATGCTACCTTTGGCGGCGGCGGCCACTCTCGCGAAATACTTAAACGGCTTTCTGATCACGGAAAGCTGTTTGCTTTTGATCAAGATCCTGATGCGCTGAAGAACAAGATCGACGACCCGCGCTTCACGCTGATCGATCAAAATTTTGCCTATCTCAAAAACTTTCTCCGACTGCATGGAATGATTCCGGTCGATGGAATCCTAGCCGACCTAGGCGTTTCTTTCCATCAATTTGATGAGGCTGAAAGGGGCTTTTCTTTCCGCTTCGACGGACCTCTAGATATGCGCATGGACCAAAAGCGTCCGCAAACTGCAGCCCACATCCTCAATGTCTATGCTGAAGAAGATCTGGCTTTGCTGCTAAAGAATTACGGTGAGCTCAGACAGGCAAAAGCAATTGCTAGAAAGATAGTCGAGAAAAGAGCTGAAGGAGAGATCAAGCAAATAGCCGAATTCAAAGAATTACTGCAAGGATTTGTGCCTGAGCGCCACCAGCACACTTTCATGGCTCAGGTCTTTCAGGCCTTGAGAATTGAAGTGAACCAAGAAATGGAAGTGCTTGAGAGCTTGCTAGAGCAAAGCAAAGAAGTGCTTGCAGAAGGTGGAAGATTGGTGGTGATCACTTATCACTCTCTGGAAGATCGCATGGTAAAGAATTTCTTCCGCACAGGAAATATTCAGGGAAAACAAGAAAAAGATTTCTACGGCAATCTCATCAGGCCACTTGAGCCCATAAATCGCAAGCCAATCATCCCATCAAAGGAAGAAATCGCCGCGAATAATCGCTCGCGTAGTGCAAAACTGAGAATAGCTGAAAAATTGGCTTTGGAGAATGAATAAGTACAAAGACATAGAAAAAGAAGAGGCTCCAAAAAAGGAGAAGAAGACTGGCTTTAAGAGTTTGATGAGCGGACAGTTCCTCAATCGCGATCAGGCTGTTCAAGGTCTTCCTTTCATCTTGTTCTTGAGCTTGCTGGGTATTTTCTATATCGCCAATGGCTATCAGGCAGAAAAGCTGATCCGACAGATCTACAAGACCAACAATGAACTAAAAGAATTGCGCTCTGAATACATCACCACCAAATCGGATCTGATGTATATCTCAAAGCAGTCACAGCTTGCCAGAGCTACCTATGAGTTGGGTTTGAAAGAACTCACCTCTCCGCCAAAGAAAATAGTGCTCACCGAAGACGAAATGGAGGATTATCGCGATGAATGAGGTGAAGAAAGATATCGCCTGGAGAGTATACCTTACCTACTTCGCAGTTTGTCTGTTCGGTTTGGCCATTATCGTGAAAGCCGCCACCATTCAACTCATCGAGGGACCTGAGCTTAGAGAGAAAGTGCAGAGCTATACCCTCAAGGAAAAGAATATTGAAGCAGTGAGAGGTAATATCTATGCTACCGATGGCAGTTTGCTTGCCACCTCAGTGCCGATCTACGAAGTGCGCTTCGATCCAAATTCAGATGCCATTACTGATGAGATCTTCTATGATGAAGTGGATTCACTGGCTTTTAAATTGAGTGAGCTTTTTCAGGATAAGCCAATGGTAGCTTACCGTCGCTCTTTGGTGAATGCCAGAAAAGAAGGTCAGCGATATCATCTGATCAAACGCAAGGTGAAATACACCGAGCTCAAAGCCTTAAAGACATTCCCAATCTTCAGAAGAGGAAAATACAAAGGAGGCCTTATCTATATACAACAAAACAAACGCCAGCGCCCATTCAAGGTGCTTGCCGCCAGAACCATTGGCTATGAAAGAGAAGGTGTAAGTCCTGTTGGACTAGAAGGTGCCTATAGTGAAGTGCTAAAGGGAGTTGATGGAAAAAGAATGATGCAAAAGATCTCTGGCGGAGTATGGATGCCAGTGGGAGACGATAATGAGATCGAACCAGAAGATGGTAGAGATATCTACACCACCATTGATGTAAACCTTCAAGATGTTGCGGAATCTGCCTTGCTCAAGCAATTGCAAACGCATAAAGCCGATCACGGCTGTGTGGTGCTTATGGAGGTAAAGACCGGCGCCATCAAGGCTATCGCAAACCTCAAGCGCAATCAAGACGGAAGCTATTACGAGGGCTATAATTACGCAATTGGCGAGAGCACTGAGCCTGGCTCTACTTTCAAATTAGCTGCCTTGATCACGGCACTTGAAGATGGCTTTGTAGATATGGAAGATATGGTCGACTGTGGAGATGGTAGCAAGCAATACTACGATCGCACCATGTTCGATTCCAATCATGAAGATGGTGGTTGGGGAAAGATCACCGTGCAGCGAATCTTTGAGGTTTCTTCAAACATTGGAATGGCAGAGATCATTCAGAGGTCTTATGCCCAGGAGCCTCAAAAGTTCATCGATGGACTAGATGAAATGGGATTGAGAAAACCTTTGGGTATCGAGATCGCCGGAGAGGGCAAACCTTATATCAAGAATACAAGCGACGATAGTTGGTCTGGAATTTCACTTGCCTGGATGGCTCACGGTTATGAGGTGAAACAAACTCCTCTTCAGATCCTCACTTTCTACAATGCCGTCGCCAATAACGGTCGTATGGTGAAGCCAAAATTCGTGGAGCGCATCACCAAGGGAAGAAAAACAGTTGAGGAAATTGAAACTGAAGTTTTGGTTGAGGAAGTCTGCTCTCAGAAAACTATCGATAAAGTAAAACTCGCCCTAGAAGGTGTGGTGGAGAATGGTACGGCCTCTAACCTCAGAAACGCAGATTATAAGATTGCCGGAAAAACAGGAACAGCTCAGATCGCAAACAGGAATTACGGTTATTCCTACCAGTCGAGAGTGAGTCACCAGGCTTCATTTGTCGGCTATTTCCCGGCTGATGATCCCCAGTATTCCTGCATAGTGGTGGTGAATGCTCCTTCACAGAATGTGTATTACGGTAACCTGGTTGCCGGTCCGATATTCAAGGAAGTGGCCGATAAGGTCTATGCCAACAGCCTAGAGATGCACGACCCACTTCAAAAGCAAGAGAATTATCTGGCATCTTCTCCAATACCATATTCCAAGCACGGAAATAAATACAGCATAGAAAAGATCTTCTCAGAATTGAATATCCCGGTCAAGTCAAAGGCTGCTGATGCCGACTGGATCGTAACTCAAACAGGAGATAGCTCGGTGACTATCGCTCCTAGAGAAGTGCAAGATAAACTAGTTCCCAATGTAGTGGGAATGGGATTGAGAGATGCGGTGTATCTGCTGGAAAATCAAGGACTACAAGTAGCGGTTGAAGGCCGTGGAATGGTAAAAACACAATCGATAATGCCCGGTAGAGTGGCGAAAAGAGGAATGAAGATAAAGCTCGAGCTATCGTAATGAATATACTGAAGAACATACTATACGGATTGCCTTTGCAGAATGTGGTGGGAATAACTGATCGTCCAGTTAGGGCTTTGCAGTTCGACTCCAGAAAGGTTGAGGATGGGGATTGTTATGTGGCGCAAAGAGGAACGCAAGTAGATGGTCACGATTTCATCGCGCAAGCTATAGAAAAAGGGGCCAAGACAATTGTTTGTGAAGAAATACCTGAATTGGATCCTGCTGATGTGACCTATGTGCAGGTTGCGGATTCATCTGAGGCTCTTGGTCAAATGGCTCATAATTTCTATGGTTCGCTATCTGATCACATCAAGCTAATCGGGGTAACCGGAACCAATGGAAAGACTACTACAGTAAGCCTTCTCTACGATCTATTTACCTCATTGGGCAAGCGCTCTGGTTTGATCTCAACAGTATTGAATAGAGTGGGCGACAATATTATTCCGGCCACACATACTACTCCGGATGCGGTGCAGATCAATAAGCTTTTGGCACAGATGGTAGAGTCTGATTGTGAATACTGCTTTATGGAAGTGAGTTCACATGCAGTAGTGCAGCATAGAATTGCAGGACTGAATTTCTCAGGTGGAGTATTCAGTAATATCACTCCAGAACATCTCGATTTCCACAAGACATTCAAAGAATACATAGAGGCGAAGCAGGCATTCTTCACTGCTTTGAGTCCGCGTGCATGGGCGCTATCAAATAGAGATGATAAGAATGGTGAAGTGATGCTTCAGAATTCTAAAGCAAGCAAGCATTATTACGCATTGAAGAAGCCGGCCGACTTCAAATGCAAGATCATTGAGAGCAGTTTTGATGGCTTGCAGCTAAAGCTAGATGAACAAGAGGTGTGGAGTCCGCTTGTAGGCAGATTCAACGCCTACAATCTCACTGCAATTTACGGTGTGGCTATGCTCTTAGAGCAGGATAAGCTAGAGGTGCTCACCGCACTCTCTCAGTTGAAGTCGGTTGCAGGCAGATTCCAATTCATCGCTGTGGGCAAGGTTTCGGGCATTGTTGACTATGCGCACACTCCGGATGCTTTGGAAAATGTGTTGAAGACCATCAAAGAAATTAGAGGAGGCAATGAGCAAGTGATCACTGTAGTGGGATGCGGTGGCGACAGGGATCGCAGCAAGCGTCCGATCATGGCAGAAATAGCCTGCAACTACTCAGATAGAGTGGTGCTTACCTCAGACAATCCAAGAACAGAAGATCCGGATGCCATTATCGCTGAGATGATGAAAGGAGTTGATAAGGTGTCGCAGAAAAAAGTGATCTCCATTAGCAATCGCAGGGAGGCCATTCGAACTGCCAGCTCATTGGCAGAGGCGGGAGATATAGTGTTGGTGGCCGGAAAGGGGCATGAGACCTATCAGGAGATCCACGGAGAGCGCAATCACTTCGATGATAGAGAAGAATTATCTGAATCATTAAACATCTTCCACAGTCAAGAAAACCTAAACTGATATGCTCTACTATCTATTTGAATATCTGAATGAACTTGATTTCCCGGGAGCGGGTGTATTCCAATACATCACCTTCCGAACTGCGGCATCGGTAATCGTTTCCCTTTTGATCTCTATGGTCTTTGGTAAGCGAATCATCAACCTACTGCATCGCAAGCAAGTGGGAGAAACGGTGAGGGATCTTGGTCTAGACGGACAAAAATCCAAGCAGGGCACTCCTACCATGGGTGGATTGATCATTCTGGCTTCTATTCTTATTCCAACCCTGCTATTTGCCCGACTAGATAATATCTACATCATCTTAATGCTATTGTCTACGGTGATGCTTGGCGCGATTGGCTTTATCGATGATTACATCAAAGTCTTCAAAAAGAACAAAGAAGGCTTGGCCGGAAAGTTCAAGATCATCGGACAGGTTGTGGTGGGCTTAATGGTAGGTGCCATTCTATTCTTCCACGACGATATCGTGGTAATGCATAAGGTTGAGGTTGAATTTCAGCAGACCGATGTAGCAGCTGCGGCTGAGGTCTCTGAAACAGTTTGGCAAGAGAGTAAGGATGTGGTGACCACCATTCCTTTTGTGAAGCACAATGAGTTCGACTATGCCTGGTTGATCGAATGGTGTTGCGATAACGCCATGGATTGGATCTGGTTGATCTTTATCCCCATCGTGATCTTCGTGGTCACGGCGGTCTCCAATGGGGCCAATATGACGGATGGATTGGACGGTTTGGCCACGGGGACTTCAGCCATCATTGGAGTTACATTGGCAGTTTTCGCCTATGTAAGTGGTAACACCATTTTCGCCGATTATCTGGATATCATGTACATCCCTGATTCCGGTGAACTCACTGTCTTTATCGGAGCATTCATAGGAGCCTGTGTGGGATTCCTTTGGTACAACTCTTATCCGGCTCAGGTATTTATGGGTGATACCGGTAGTTTGGCCCTTGGCGGGATTATCGCGGTATTCTCATTGGCCATTCGCAAAGAATTATTGATCCCTGTATTCTGCGGTGTATTCCTCATCGAGAATTTATCGGTGATGATGCAGGTGGCTTATTTCAAATACACCAAGAAAAAATACGGAGAGGGTCGTCGCATCTTCCTGATGTCGCCCCTTCACCATCACTATCAGAAAAAAGGCATGCATGAATCCAAGATCGTAGCGCGATTCTGGATCGTGGGTGTAATGCTAGCCATATTATCAATTGTAACCCTCAAGCTTCGATGAAGACCAAAGTCGGCATATTAGGCGGAGGCGAAAGCGGAGTAGGGGCAGCCCTGCTAGCGCAGCGGGAGGGTTATGAGATCTTCCTATCTGATGCAGGAAAGCTGAAAGAGAAATTCCGTTTGGAATTGGATGCAGCCGGATTGCAATATGAAGAAGGTGGTCATGAGAAGATCATCGACTTCAATCCAGCTATCCTGGTGAAGAGTCCGGGTATTCCTTCGGAAGCTGAGGTAGTTCAAAAGTTGATCGCCGGTGGAGCGGAATTGATTTCTGAGATCGAGTTTGCCTATAGACACACAAAGGCTTATTTAATCGGGATAACCGGAAGTAACGGCAAAACAACCACAGCGCATTTACTCTATCACATGCTTCAAAAGGCCGGCTTGAATGTGGGCTTGGCGGGCAATGTGGGTAAGAGTTTTGCGCGACAGCTTACAGAAAAGGAGCACGACTATTACGTAATTGAGATCAGCTCATTCCAATTGGATGATGTAGCTCAAATGAAATTGCCGATCTCCATCCTGCTCAACATCACCCCAGACCACTTAGACAGATATCAATACAGCTTAGAGCTCTATGCAGATGCCAAGCTGAAGATTGCAAAAAATACAACTGAGGAAGATTACTTCATCTACAATGCCGACGATCCGGTGATCGCCGAGGGCATGGAAAGAAATCCGATTCAGGCTAAAAAGATCCCCTTTTCCCAAAAGCAAAAGCTGGAGGAAGGGGCATATAACAGTTCAGAAGAACTAATCATTAATCATAAAAACCAATCATTCATTATGTCAATACATGATTTAGCCTTACAAGGCAAGCACAATTTGTATAATTCCATGGCAGCCGGAATCGCAACGAGAATTCTGGATCTGCGCAAGGAAGTAATTAGAGAGAGTCTTTCCGACTTTCAAAATGTAGAACATCGTTTAGAGACTGTAGCCTCTGTGCACGGTATCGAATTCATCAACGATTCAAAAGCCACCAATGTGAATTCCACTTGGTATGCGCTGGAGAGCTTAAGTCGTCCGGTAGTTTGGATCGTAGGTGGAGTTGATAAGGGTAACGACTATTCTGAGTTGATGCCATTGGTAGAAGAAAAGGTAAAAGCCATCATCTGCCTGGGTAAGGACAATAAGAAGATCATCGATGCATTCAAAGAAAAGATCCAGATCATAGAAGAAAGCACATCTGCAGAAGACGCAGTGCGCAAAGCATATGAGATTGGAGCAAAAGGAGATGTGGTATTGCTTTCACCTGCATGTGCAAGTTTTGATCTTTTTGAGAATTACGAGGATAGAGGACACCAATTCAAGAAAGCGGTAAAGGCACTTTAATGCAATATATACTCAAGTATATCAAGGGAGATCGGGTGATCTGGGGGGTTTCTACCCTTCTGGCCATCTTTTCCATTTTAGTGGTTTATAGCTCCATTGTAACTCTGGCATATAAATATCAGGGAGGAAATACTGAATTCTACTTATTGAAGCACAGCATTATCCTTTTGATTGGTTTTGGACTAATGTACTTTGCTCATAAGCTGAACTATCGATATTACTCCCGCATGTCGCAGTTGGCGCTCTTCCTTGCCGTGCCCTTGCTCTTGCTCACTCTGCTAACCGGTGCAAGCATTAACGATGCTAGTCGCTGGCTGGTAATACCGGTGATCAACCAAACCTTCCAAACATCGGATTTGGCCAAATTGGCCTTGATCATGTTCTTGGCGAGGATGTTATCGAAGCGACAAGATCACATCAAGGACTTCAATGGAGCCTTTGTGCCGATTATGATTCCGGTGCTCTTGGTTTGCGCTTTGATCTTGCCGGCTAACTTTTCCACTGCAGCCATGCTTTTTGTGACATGCTTGGTATTGATGTTTATTGGAAGGATCAATTTGGCCTATATCATTTCACTGGTCTCTATAGGAGTGGTGGGACTGGCAATCTTCATTGCCATTGTGATGAATTCCAATGTAGATTCTCGAGTGGGAACCTGGAAGGCCAGGATAGAGAATTTCATGGATGGAGGCTCACAGGTGAATTATCAAGCAGAGCAATCCAAGATTGCAATAGCAACAGGTGGAGTGGTAGGAAAGGGTCCTGGAAGGTCTACCCAAAGGAATTTCTTACCTCAGGCCTATTCAGATTTCATTTTTGCCACGGTAATAGAAGAATATGGAATGATAGGGGGCATTTTTATCGTGCTATTGTATTTGATACTGTTTTACCGTGGGATACTTATTGCGCGGAATGCTCCAAGGACATTTGGCTCACTGCTGGCAGTGGGCCTCAGCTTCAGTCTGGTTTTTCAAGCCCTCATAAATATGGCGGTTGCAGTGAATCTATTCCCCGTTACCGGTCAGCCATTACCCATGGTAAGTATGGGTGGTACATCCATCTGGTTTACCTGTTTGGCCATAGGTATTATTCTATCTGTGAGTCGCCACAATGAGGAAGAAGAAACAACTCAAAACAAATTCAGCAATGGCTAGTATTCGAGTGATCATAAGTGGAGGTGGAACGGGCGGACATATATTCCCAGCCATCGCAATTGCCAATTCCATCAAAAGGAAACAGCCAGAAGCCGAGATACTTTTTGTAGGGGCAGAGGGGCGTATGGAAATGGAGAAAGTTCCTCAAGCCGGATATGAGATCATTGGTCTCCCTATTATGGGAATTCAACGCAGCTTCAGTTTTAAGAATCTGAAGTTCCCTTTCAAGCTCTTAAAGAGTATGAGAAAGGCAAAAAGGGTGATTAAAGACTTTAAACCGGATGTAGCCGTTGGAGTTGGAGGCTATGCTAGTGGTCCGCTACTCAGAGCCGCTTCAAAAGCCGGAGTACCTACTATTATTCAGGAACAAAATTCCTATGCCGGTCTCACCAATAAGATTTTGGGAAAGAAGGCATCTAAGGTTTGTGTGGCCTATGAAGGGATGGAGAAATTCTTTCCGGCAGACAAAATCATTCTTACCGGTAATCCTGTGAGGTCTGAAGTCGTGAAGTTGGAAGGCAAAAAAGAAAGAGCCATTGAATTCTTTCAATTGGATCCCTCCAAGAAAACCTTGCTTATCGTTGGTGGAAGCCTGGGAGCATGGAGTGTGAACGAAGGGGTGGCTGCAGCTTTGGATCAGTGGAAAGAAGATGACATCCAATTAGTATGGCAATGTGGTAAGACCTATTTGTCGAAAGCTGAAGAAGCGGCAAAAGGAAGAGATAATGTGAAGGTGCATGAATTCATCAATAGAATGGACCTGGCTTATGCTGTGGCCGATTTGGTGGTGTCTAGAGCAGGAGCTTTAGCCGTTTCTGAATTGTGTCTGGTGAAGAAGCCCAGCATATTTGTGCCTTTGCCTTCGGCGGCGGAGGATCATCAAAATAAGAATGCGCAGGCACTTACTTCAAGGAATGCAGCCTTCTTGCTTCCAGATTCTGAGGTAAGAGAGAAATTAGGAGAAATGGTGAGCAGATTGATGAATTCTGAAGAGGAATTGGAGAAAGTAGTGGCCAATATCAAGCCATTGGGTTATGAAGATGCGGCAGATATCATTGCCGATGAAGTAATAAAATTGAAGAGTCAAGACTAATGAATGCACAGCTTGAAAAATCACATGTGTATTTGATCGGTGTTGGAGGCATCGGAATGAGTGCCCTTGCGCGTTTCTTCAACAAGCTTGGAAAGCAAGTGGGTGGTTATGATCGAGCTACTACAAAGCTTACCAAGCAATTGCAAACTGAGGGTATTAAGCTCACAGACATTCAAGATGCGGATGCTATCCCACAGCCATTCAGAGATAAAGAGAATACGCTGGTGATCTTCACTCCGGCTATACCCAAATCTCATCCGATAAGAGCCTATTTTGAAGAAGAAGGTTTTAGGCTTTACAAAAGAGCTGAAGTACTTGGTCTACTCTCCAAAGATCTTAAGACCATTGCAGTAAGTGGGACTCATGGCAAAACAACTACTTCTGCAATGATCAGCTATCTGCTTAAGTCGATCGGGATCAAGTTGAATGCTTTCTTAGGTGGAATCAGTGCAGATTTTAGCAGCAATTTGATCTTGGAAGAAGGAGCCGAACTAATGGTGACTGAAGCTGATGAATTCGATCGATCCTTTTTACAACTAGAACCGGATATTGCCATCGTTACTTCATTGGATATCGATCATTTGGATATCTATGAAGATAGAGATGATATGCTGGATACTTACAGACAGTTTACCAGACAGCTTCGCAAGGACGGAAGTCTACTATGTAAAAGCACTATTGAGTCTGATCTTCAATTAGGTGCTGATATAGAGAGTTATAGTTATGGCTTGAATGATATTGAATCTGATTATGCCGCTGAGAATATTGGGGTGGTAAATGGTAATTATCAATTCGATCTGCGCATCAAGGACCGCAGAGTTAAAGGATTGACTTGCGGACTTCCGGGAATACATAATGTAGAGAATGCAGTTGCGGCTCTGGCGGTATGTGATGTACTGGGATTGAATGTGGAAGATCTTAGAGAGGCTCTGTCGAGCTTCAGAGGGGTAATGCGCCGCTTTGATGTGCATATCAAAAGAGATGATTTTGTGTACATCGATGATTATGCGCATCATCCTAAAGAAATTGCTGTCTTGCTGCAATCTGTGAAAGAACTTTATCCCGGAAAGAAGATCACCACCATCTTTCAGCCTCATCTGTATAGTCGCACCAAAGATTTGGGTAATGAGTTTGCCGAAGCCCTTTCAGAATCAGATGATTTGATACTATTGGAGCTATATCCTGCAAGGGAAGAGCCAATAGAAGGCATAGATTCACGTTGGTTAAGTAGAAAAGTGAAGTTGAATAATGTACCCGTTTGTAAAAAGGAGCAATTGATGAACCTTCTCAAGGAAAGAGAAATCGAAGTGTTACTCACTGTTGGAGCGGGAGATATAGATACCCTTATTCCTCAAATCAATGAATACTATTTATGAAGAAGTCATTGATACATAGCGTGATCTGGGGAGTGGTTCTTTTAGCTACTCTAATTGTGCTGGGCTTTGTTGAAAGTGTGCAGGATGATAAGGTATGCACTGCTATTCATATCAATATCGACCACAGTAGTGGAAACTTCTTTGTGGATGAAATAGAAGTGAATTCTATGGTATATCACGAGATGGATACGGTTGTTGGTCGTGCGATCTCTAGAATTGAAGCGGGGAATCTTGAGCACAAGCTCAATAATCATCCAAATATCTCCCGAGCGGAGGTTTATAAGACCATTCAAGGTGAATTGGTGGTAGATGTGACTCAACGCACACCAATTGTGAGGATTTTTAATCAAGATGGAGATAGCTATTATTTGGATAGCACAGGGAAGGTGATGCCACCCTCAAAAAAATACACTTCAAGGGTATTTGTGGCGAATGGATTTATTAAGGATAAGTTCTTGGATGTGAATCAGTTGAATGCTTCCTCTCTAAGCGACTCTCTGGCTAGGATTAGCATGATCGACGACATTTTCAAATTTGCTGATTTTATCCGTCAGGACCCCTTTTGGAGCCTACAGATTGAACAGCTTTATGTTAATAAAGATTCTGAGGTTGAATTGATACCAAGGGTTGGAAATCATAGAATTGTATTCGGAGATGCCACTGAACTCAAGGGAAAATTCAAGAAGCTGAAGATCTTTTATGAAAAAGGCCTGAGTAAGACAGGCTGGAACGAATACAGTGTCATTAACCTAAAATTTGCCGACCAGGTGGTCTGCACAAAAAGAATTTGATATGGATGCTTCTGGAGATATAGTTGTTGGACTGGATATTGGGACTACCAAGATCGTAGCTATGGTTGGCCGTCGCAATGAGCACGGCAAGCTAGAAGTCTTGGGTATGGGTCGCGCTGAATCCCTTGGTGTGAGTCGTGGTGTGGTTGCCAATATCGAAAAGACCGTCCAATCCATCAAAACTGCAGTATCAGCAGCTGAAGAAAAATCGGGCGTTGATGTTCGAATCGTGAATGTGGGTATTGCTGGTCAGCACATTAAAAGCCTTCAGCATCGAGGAATAAGAGTAAGGAATACCTTGGAAGATGAGATCGGACAGGAAGATATCGACTTGCTGATCAATGATATGTTCAAATTGGTGACTCTTCCAGGAGAAGAGATCATTGATGTGTTGCCACAGGAGTTTATTGTAGACAATGAACAAGGCATTAAGGATCCAATTGGTATGTCGGGCATTCGCCTTGAGGCCAATTTTCACATCATAACCGGTCAGGTAGCAGCTGCTAAGAACATTCACAAATGTGTTCACAAAGCCGATCTAGAGGTTCAGGATGTTATTCTAGAGCCATTGGCTTCATCTGCAGCAGTGCTCAGTGAAGAGGAGAAGGAAGCGGGTGTTGTGCTAGTAGATATTGGTGGTGGTACCACTGATGTTGCAATTTTCCAGGATGGGATCATCCGTCATACTGCTGTAATTCCTTTCGGAGGTAATGTGATTACTGAAGATATCAAGGAAGGTTGTAGCATTATCAAGAATCAAGCGGAATTGCTGAAGATCAAATTTGGATCAGCATTGGCGAATGAGAGTCAGGAGAACGAGATCGTTTCTATACCCGGATTGAGAGGAAGAGAGCCAAAAGAGATCAGTATTAAGAATTTGTCACACATCATTCAAGCACGACTGGAAGAGATCATAGAGCATATCTACTATGAGATCAAGAACAGCGGTTATGAGAATAAATTGATCGCCGGTATGGTGATCACTGGTGGTGGAGCTCAGATGAAGCATATCGGACAGCTATTCGAATATGTAACCGGAATGGATACCAGAATTGGCTATCCGAATGAGTATTTAGCACAGGGAAATTCTGAAGAGGTCACTTCTCCAATGTATGCCACTGGGGTGGGATTGATCTTGAAAGGATTTGAGAAGATAGATCGACAAAAAGGGAAGTTGGAAGACAATAGTAGAGCCGAGTCGATCAAAGTAAGACAAGGAGAAAAAACGAAGAAGGGCTTTTTGCAGGAGATAGTTGATAGGAGTAGACAGTTCTTCGAGGAAGACGAAAGGTAATTAGAACCTAGAATCTAGAGTCTAGAATCTAGACTCTTTCTGGGATAAAATAGAAATTAACAAAAACCAAGAAAATGGAATTTGATTTGCCCAAAGACCAATCATCAATCATCAAAGTCATCGGTGTAGGTGGCGGTGGTAGTAATGCGGTCAACCACATGTACAATCAGGGAATAACGGGTGTAGATTTTGTGATCTGCAACACCGACCAGCAAGCGCTGGATATGTCGCCTGTACCAAACAAAATGCAATTGGGCTCTACCCTTACCGAAGGTAGGGGAGCGGGTTCCAATCCTGAAGTAGGTAAGAATGCCGCCATTGAGAATGTAGATGATCTAAAAGCCCTTCTTGAGAAGAATACGCAGATGGTTTTCATTACAGCTGGTATGGGAGGTGGAACCGGAACCGGTGCTGCTCCAATTATCGCTAAGACTGCCAGAGAAATGGGCATACTTACAGTAGGTATCGTTACAATTCCATTTTCATTCGAAGGTAGAAGAAGAAAACTTCAAGCTGATGAAGGACTATCTGCATTGAGAGATAATGTGGATACATTACTCGTGATCTGCAATGATAAGTTGAGAGAGATGCACGGTAATCTGAAGATCTCAGAAGCTTTTTCAAAGGCAGATGACATCTTAACTGTTGCAGCTAAGGGAATAGCAGAGATCATCACCGTAGCAGGATATATCAATGTGGATTTTGAAGATGTGAAAACCGTTATGAAAGATGGTGGTACAGCTATCATGGGATCTGCAGCAGCAGAAGGAGATAGCAGAGCTGTAAAAGCGGTTTCTTCAGCATTAGCATCGCCGCTATTGAACGATAACGACATTACCGGAGCGAACTATATTCTACTCAATATCACTTCTGGAGAAGAAGAGGTGAGTATGGATGAGATCGACGAGATCACTGATTACATCCAGAATGAAGCGGGTAACACCGCAGATATCATTTGGGGTAATGGAGTAGATGAAAGTCTTGGAAATAAGATTTCTGTGACCATCATTGCAACCGGATTTGGTGCTCAGGAACCTTCGGGATTCCAGATGGAGAAGAAGCCTAAAAAAGTAGTAAGGGATCTAAATGATGAAGTAAAGACAGAGATCACACAGTCCCCTGAAGGAGAACAAGAGACAAAGAGTGAGGAGCAAGAGGATGTTAACCCTCAAGAGCCGTATTTAAAGACAAAGGATGAAACTGAATCAGAGAATCAAGCCAGTTTTGAGTTTGAGATCCGACCTTCCATCCCACAGGATAAAGATCTTGAAAAAGACCCACCTCAAGTAAAGCGATTCAATCTAGATGATGAATTGAATAAGGATGATGAGAGTGAGGATGTGCCTTCAGATGAGGAGATCAAGATGCAAAGTAGGGAAGACCATCAGCCTGAGCGTCAGATGGATGAAGAAGAGCAGATAAAAAAGAGTCAGGATCGCATACTAAAACTCAAAGCTTTGAGTTTAAAGATGAAGAGTCCTGGAGGAATTAACGATCTTGAGCAAGAGCCAGCTTACAAGCGAAGAAACATCAAGCTTGAAGATACTCCACACTCATCTGAGTCGAATGTGAGTCGTTACACTCTAGGAGAAGACGAGGAAAAAAAAACGACTCTAAAACAGAATAATTCATTTTTACACGATAACGTCGATTAGTGTCAATTGGTTAGTAGTAGTCGACTAAAGGGGGAAGCAGAGATGCTTCCCTTTTTTTTTTGAAGATCGAGGATCGAAGACTGGAGTTAGGATTTAATTGCCCTCCGTGTTCTCTGCTTTGCCCTTCGTAGCTGTCACATCGAGCGGAGTCGAGATGCAAGCGTAGAAGGTTGCCTGCTCTGAGGTACCTTGTGAGCCAACTAAGTAAAAAGCTTTCAATAATTCCCATTTCTTACTAAATTGAACCTCAATTAATTGCTAATCAATACTAAATGGAAATCATCGACCAAAATCCAAGACCAATCTCAACCACCGACTGGTTCATCACAATACTCATTGCTTCAATTCCTATAGTAGGCTTCATTATGCTCTTTGTATGGGCATTTGGAAGCGAAACCAAGCCCTCAAAAGCCAATTGGGCCAAGGCTACCTTATTATGGTATCTAGTAGGGATAGGGTTGTTTATAATGGCACTTTCTCTAGGGGCATTTGCATCTCTCATAAGTATGGCACAGTAAGTAGATTATTTGTTAGTCATTTCACGAACAGCTCACTAACTTTACTGTTGGACTTTTAAACCAGAAAAAGAAAACGAAATGAGTTTAGCCGATCAAATCAATGAGGACATCAAGTCCGCCATGAAGGAGAAGAATAAGCCCAAATTAGAGGCTTTAAGAGCTATTAAGGCGCAGCTTCTACTTGCAGCTACAGAGAAGGGCGCGGGTGAAAGTAATGAAGCAGCAGAAGTAAAAATGATTCAAAAACTTGTGAAGCAAAGAAGAGACGCTGCAGATATTTACATTAAGGAGAAACGTGATGATCTGGCAGCTGAGGAGCTTGAACAGGTGACTATCATAGAGAATTATTTGCCCGAGCAAATGACCGAACAGCAGATTCGTTCAGAGGTAGATGCCATCATCAAAGCTACCGGAGCTTCTTCTATGAAAGATATGGGCAAGGTAATGGGGCAAGCAAATGCTAAGATGGCTGGTAAGGCCGATGGGAAGCTGATTGCGGATCTAGTGAAAAAGGCCCTGGCTGGTTGATTTTTGGACACTGAGAACACTGAGAAGGCACAGAGAGAATGATTAATGTGTGAATGATTCATTCATAATTCACATATTGAAAATTGAAAATTCAGACTTAGTCCTTAAACCTTCGACCTTCTTCCTTAATCTTTTATCCTCAAACTGTATTAAACCCTATCAGATGAAAAATATCAAACAATTCTTATTCATTCTATCAGCCATTACATTCCTATCTGCCTGTACCATGGTGAAGCACAGTCCGTCTGCAAGCTTCCAGAAGGTAAAGTACAATCCTCACCTTAAACTGGCTAAGAAAGAGAGTGAATCAATAAATAGAGGAGATGAGATCAAGCTCAATAAGGTAGCAATTGATCAGCAAGAGGAGGAGCTTGCAGAAAACACAACTAAGACTTCAACAGTTCATAGCCAAAGCATAGATGCGGAAAAGGAGTTGGCTTCTGTTAGAAAGAAAGCTACATCAGTAACAGCTAAACAAAGTGAAGCCAATTCTAATATAAGTGAAGAAAAGGCTGCTAAACCTAGTTTTAATCTATCCCCGCGGCCTGAAGCTCCGAAAGCAGCAGTTAATAATGTATTAGAGCCATTGGCAGCTGCATCTGATGATCAAATCCTTGATTTGATATACATCATCCTAATTATCCTCTTAGTCTTGATCGTGGTTGGATTAATCATAGATCTATCTGGTGGCTTACTAGGAACTTTGATAGCAATTCTATTGATCTTATTGATCTTGCATTTGATGGGAGTGATTTAGCAGAATTAAAAACATTGCGACCATTGTAATACCAACCGAAGCTTTAGCGTAGGTTGGCAGTTAAGGCGAATGGGGTTCAATTACGAATCGACAGCTCTGGTTTTTGAATGGATTTAGGATGAGAATTTTGGTAGTGCTTTTTTACCACAAAAGCTTCTCTCTTTGTTCGAAGCTTCGCAAAGAAGGCGCAAAGGTCGCGGAGACATTCGAATCCAATAAAACCTTGATATTGCCACATATCACCGCAAGAACATCCGCTTTAACCACGGAGCCTCGACTCTGTCGAGGCAGCACAAAGGAGGCACAGAAGTCCGCCAGCTGGGCGCCTACGCTAAAGCGTCTGCGGCAGCGTGCGGACTAGTACGGCGGCAATTGATTCCCAAGTTGATTTCTTAACAGTATAGTAAAGTCTGGTTTCTGGACTCTGGACTCTGGAATCTCCAGTTAAAGGCGGAAAAAGTAGCTATCTGCTATGATCCTATAAGCCTTACTTCAAGCTCCATACTCCGAACTGCCGAATGGCAAAAAAAAAGCCGAAGGGAACTTAATCCTCTTCGGCTTCTTTATGACTGTAAGTGAAACAATTACATCATTCCACCCATGCCGCCCATTCCTGGCATTCCGCCACCGGCTGGCATTCCACCACCATCGTTCTCATCTTCTACATCTGAGATCACGCATTCGGTAGTGAGCAACATTCCTGCAATAGAAGCTGCATTTTCAAGGGCTACTCTAGCCACTTTAGTTGGGTCGATCACACCGGCTTTCAACAAGTCTTCATACTCTTCTGTACGAGCGTTGTAACCGAAGTTCTTCTTACCTTCTTTGATCTTTTGAACTACAATTGATCCTTCACCACCACTGTTGGCAACGATCTGACGAAGAGGTTCTTCCAATGCTCTGGTTACAATTGCAATACCAGTAGTTTCATCGTCGTTTTCTCCTGCTTGATCAGCAAGAACAGCTAAAGATCTAATGAAAGCAACTCCACCACCTGGGATAATTCCTTCTTCCACCGCAGCTCTTGTTGCGTGTAGGGCATCATCCACTCTGTCTTTCTTCTCTTTCATCTCTACTTCAGAAGCAGCACCTACATAAAGTACGGCTACACCACCGGCTAACTTAGCTAGTCTTTCCTGAAGTTTTTCTTTATCATAGTCAGATGTAGTATTCTCGATCTGAGCTTTGATCTGATTCACTCTACCCTTGATATCATCTTTCTTACCAGCACCATTTACAATTGTGGTGTTGTCTTTATCGATAGTGATCTTCTCACACTCACCTAGGTCGGCTAGATCAGCATTCTCCAATTTGTATCCTCTCTCTTCAGAGATCACGGTACCACCGGTGAGGATAGCGATGTCTTCCAACATTGCCTTTCTTCTGTCGCCAAAGCCCGGAGCTTTTACAGCTGCGATCTTTAGTGATCCTCTGATCTTGTTCACTACTAAGGTAGCTAGAGCTTCTCCTTCTACATCCTCGGCAATGATCAATAGCGGACGACTAGTCTGAGCTGTTTTTTCCAATACTGGAAGAAGGTCCTTCATGCTGCTGATTTTCTTGTCGAAGATCAAGATGTAAGGGTTCTCCAATTCAGCTTCCATTTTCTCTGTGTTAGTCACAAAGTATGGAGAAAGATATCCTCTGTCGAACTGCATACCTTCAACCACTTCTACAGTAGTTTCAGTTCCTTTTGCTTCTTCAACAGTGATCACACCTTCTTTCTTCACCTTGGCCATAGCCTCGGCAATTAGCTTTCCAATTGAGTTGTCGTTGTTTGCAGAAATAGTAGCAACCTGCTCGATCTTTTCTGAATCTTCTCCAACAGTTTGAGAATTCTTTTGCAACTCTGCAACTACCAATTTTACAGCCTTATCGATACCTCTTTTAAGGTCCATTGGGTTAGCACCGGCAGCAACATTCTTCAATCCCTGATTGATGATTGCCTGAGCCAAAATAGTTGCAGTAGTTGTTCCATCACCTGCATCATCTGCAGTTTTGGAAGCAACTTCCTTCACCATTTGTGCACCCATATTCTCGATAGGGTCTTTCAATTCGATTTCTTTCGCTACTGAAACACCATCTTTGGTAACTGTAGGAGCGCCAAACTTCTTGTCGATCACCACATTTCTACCTTTCGGTCCAAGGGTAACCTTCACTGCATTGGCCAACTTATCCACACCACTCTTAAGGGTGTTTCTCGCTTTCGTGTCAAAAGTGATTTCTTTTGCCATTTTTCTTGAGTTTATATTTTAATGTTTGATTGTGATTTAAACGATGGCTAGGATGTCAGACTCACGCATGATGAGATAGTCATTGCCTTCGATGTTCAATTCAGTTCCTGAATACTTACCATAAAGTACCTCGTCGCCAACTTTAACTGTCATTGGCTCATCTGGCTTGCCATTACCTACGGCAACGATCTTTCCTTTTTGAGGCTTCTCTTTAGCGGTATCCGGGATGATAATTCCCCCGGCAGTTTTTTCTTCAGCAGCAGCTGGTTCTACCAACACTCTATCTGCTAAGGGTTTTATTTTTACTGACATGGTTTTTTATTTTAAGATTTAAAAATATGCTATGTTCGATGCCTGCTGCATGTCAGATTCTATGCCAAAGCAAATAGCTGCATAAAATCACTGGAATTGGGTTAAAAATGGCAGATTAGCTGAGTTTAGAGCAAAAAAAATGTCAGCCTTTCTGACAGACTGACATTTACACAATTCTTTAGCTGATCTTAATCTTCCTCTCCGTCGCCTTCAGGAAGCAATGGATCTGCACCAGCAGGACCACCTTCAGTTGGAACGCCCTCCTGAATCATAGGAGCTTGATTCTGTGGAATCACTGTTTGATTAGCCTCATCTTGAAGTTCAGACTGATTGCTGATCACTTCAGTAGAAACACCACCGATCAATGAAGAAGAGATCACAGAAAGTACTAGAAGAGCAATTCCCAAGGTCCAGGTAGCTTTCTCTAGAAAATCTGTGGTTTTGCGAACACCCATTACTTGGTTAGAGGCTGAAAAGTTTGAAGCCAATCCACCTTTCGGGTTTTGTACTAGGATAACCATAACCAACAAAATGGCTACGATAAAGATCAGTACGGATATGAAAGTAAACATCTTAACTTATGATTTTAGTTTTTTCTTAACCGCTTTTATGCGGCCTGCAAAATAAACCCTTTTTTCGGGAAATTTCAACCTTAATTTTTCATATGCCTTAATGGCTTTTTCGAACTTCCCTTGATCTTCAAAAACTTTAGCCAAAGTCTCTGTCACCAGATCCTCAGATTCTGTCACAGATAATCTTGCCATCTTCTCAGCCGAATAGAACTCGGCCTTTTCCTGAATCTCATTAACTTGTTTGGAGATGGATTTCAAGATTTCTTTAGGTTCGGTACTCTTTGAACCAAAACTTCCTCCGTCTTCGTCTTCTTCCTCGTCATGGGGGCTGTAATGTTTTAACCAATCGGAGAATGAATGGGGTTGGGCTTCATCGAAGTTCTCCGCTGGCGCTTCGATTGGGTCCGAGTCCGTCCTTCGGCTGCGCTCAGGAACCGAGGATTGAGTCCGGTCATTCTCGTCATTGATTCCAATTTCAGATTTCTGATTTCCGATTTCTGATTTGTGAACACCTGTTTCCAACTCATCAACAATACTATTCCCAATCGCTGCACTTAGGATCTGTTGGTCTAAGAATTCTTGGTCTGCTTTGGCCTGTTCATCGAGCTCGATCTGTGAGCTCTCGCTCTCCGAAATCGGAGATTGAGGATCGGAGATCGGGACATTTTCGTCAATGATGCCAGTTTCTGTTTTTTGTTCTGTCACATCGAGTCCTTCGGCTTCGCTCAGGATAAACTCAGTCGAGATGTCAGATTTGTTATCTTCCTCTTGCTCGGCACTCAAGCTGTTGCTGTCCAGCTTCTGGCTTCCGGCTTCCGGCTTCCCAGTTGCTGAGGCCGAAGGTCGAAGACCGGGGTCGGCATTTTCGTCAATGATGACAGTATCTGAATTCTGAACATCGGAACTATGACTATCTGTACTCTGAATCTCGTCTTCGTCATCCGTCCTCGTCGTGACATAACCTCCGTCTTCGATCTCCGTCTTCGATCCTAAGTACAGTAGATCATGAAGCTTCTTCCGATCTCCCGCATAGGCAGCCGTAAGTCTCAATTGCTTTTCGAAATTGAGGTTCTCGGTTTCGAAGAAAGCTTTGGTGAGAAGTAGCTGCGCGGAAGTGAAGAATGGATATTCCGAAATGAGGTCTTGCAGATCGTTGATCTGATCTTTCTGCAAGCGCTCTGGTGATTCTATGAGTTGATTTAGTTCGGAAGTCCGCATACGACAAATTTATCAATCTTTAAATCTATAAATATTCAATTGAGATATTAGAGTTTAGATATTAGATTTTAGACTTGGACTTATGCTTTACAACTTTACTTTTATTTTCAAAGTTCAGTCTGCGATATAATTTCACCATTACCATTCTCCTTCAAGCTATTACACAAGGGTTCTCGAAGGTTCCTGCCTTCGGAAAGCAGTCGCAAAAGGTTCACGAAGCAGGATCTGCGTGATCAACGAAAAAATCAGCGTGATCTGCGGGAAACAATATAAGCAGGTGTTTTATTCCGCAGACCTGCCTGCCTGCCGGCAGGTTTCGCTGCCGACTATCCCTCGATACAATCCCATTAGCTTGTCGAGTGTTTCCGATGAAATCGGAAATGTATCGAGACATGCGGGATCACTCGGGAGCCGTCGGGGCAAGCGAGTCCTTTTAGAGTTTAGCAAAGTGTATCTCGTATCCAAATTTCGGACTCGGTCCTCGGCCATCGGACTTATTCGGCTTGCCGAATCACCAGTTCGTAACCGCCTTATTAAAAATATCCTGCGTCAGCTGATCGTTGATGCTGTTCAATAGCTCCTGCTCCACAGAACTCAAGTCTCTGGAAGTTTCGAAATCTTCGAAGCGACTGAAATTGGTTTCGAAGTTCTGACTCTCATCCTTGGTATTCACAAACTTCACTTTTACCGTCATTGTTATTCTGGTGAGTGCTGCTCGTTCATTTCCTTGAATAGCTACAGGTTGGTTGTTGTAACCCACAATTGATCCAGAGAATTGCAGGTCGCCGTTCGACTTCACCAAAGTGAGATTGGTTTGAGATAGAAAGATATCCTTCAATGATTCCGTAAATAATTGTGCGGCTATAGGTGGCGCAAGTGGAGCGTATGAAGGAAAGAAATCAATTGAAACCGTCTCGACTTCTGGAGAGATGGATGCCCCTGTAAATGAATAGGATGGCTTGCAAGCAAATTGAATGCTCAAAGCGATCAATCCCAAGAATAGGAGGACACTTATTTTCTTTAAGCTCATCATTGGTCGATTTCGTATTCTTTGATCTTGCGATACAGTGTACGCTCGGAAATTCCGAGATCCTCTGCTGCATACTTTCGCTTGCCCTTATGTTTCTCAAGAGCCTTTATGATCAATTTCTTTTCCGTATCCGCTATCGAAAGGCTTTCTTCTTCCTCTTCTACGATCTCATGATAGTCGTCTCTATCAGAATCTCTATTTATTGGATGCACTTCTGTCCTTTCTCTTTGCGCTTCCGACTTCCTTTCAATGGGTTTAGCTGTTGCTTTATGAGACTCGGATGATGAGCCTTGCTCTTCTATCTGATAATTGGGATTTAGACGATATTCTTCCTGATCATCATACAAGCTCTCCATCAGCTGATCATTGATATCTTCTCTGCTGGTTGAACCTTCTGAGCTGACGATCTGACGAACAACTTGCTTCAGATCGGTCATGTCTTTCTTCATATCGAAGAGCACCTTATAAAGGATCTCTCTTTCGCTCAATCCATCTTTATCCCCATCGTATAAAACTGGAAGAGATGAAGAACTGATATCTGGCAGATATTTTACCAAAGTTTCCTGATCGATCTCTTTTTCCTGCTCGATCACAGAGATCTGCTCAGTAACATTCTTCAGCTGTCGGATATTCCCCGGCCAACGGTAATTGATCAACTTCTCTCTGGCTGCATCCGTTAGTTGAACTACAGGCATACGATACTTATCTGCAAAATCAGAGGCAAACTTTCTGAAGAGAAGATGAATGTCTTCCTTCCTCGCTCTTAGCGGTGGCACATCAATTGGCACCGTATTCAATCTGTAGTATAGGTCTTCTCTAAACTTATTCTTTTTGATTGCCTCTGGAATATTCACATTGGTAGCAGCTACTATGCGCACATTGGTCTTCTGCACTTTCGAGCTTCCCACACGAATGATCTCACCACTCTCCAATACCCTCAATAATCTCACCTGGGTTTGAAGCGGCAATTCTGCAACTTCATCCAGGAAGATGGTTCCTCCATCTGCTACCTCAAAGTATCCTTTTCGTGAATCTGTTGCACCGGTAAAGGATCCCTTTTCATGTCCGAATAACTCGGAATCTATTGTTCCCTCTGGAATGGCGCCACAGTTAACCGCAATGTATTTATTGTGTTTTCTGGAGCTAAGCTGATGAATGATCTGCGGCATTACTTCCTTACCAGATCCACTTTCTCCGGTAATCAATACGGTAAGGTCTGTGGGAGCTACTTGAGAAGCAATATCTATTGCCCTCATCAGTCCTTCAGAATTCCCTATGATCCCGAAACGTTGTTTGATCTGTTCTACATTCATACGGCCTTTCCTATTAGAGTGGCAGAGGTGCAATCGTGAACTTTTACATTCACATAATCACCTGTTTTAAAATTCTCTCTTGGGAATACTACCACGGAATTGTGTGTGGTTCTGCCAAATAGTTCTTTATCTGATTTCTTCGATACGCCTTCTACAAGAACTTCAAGGGTCTTGCCAACATCGGCTTTCATTCTTTCCAATGAATGCTTTTGTTGCATGGCAATGATCTCTGTAAGCCTTCTCGTTTTAGTTTCCTCAGGCACATCATCCTCATATTTACGCTGGGCCAAGGTGTTTGGTCGCTCTGAATATTTGAACATATAAGAGAAGTGGTATTTCACTTCTTCCATCAAACTCAATGTCTCTTGATGCTCTTCTTCTGTTTCTGAGCAGAAGCCTGTGATGATATCAGCTGAAATAGCACATTCAGGAATGATCCTTCTGATTGCTTCAACGCGATTCAGATACCATTCTCTAGTGTATCCTCTGTTCATCATTTCCAGTATTCGGCTGTTGCCCGATTGGAAGGGTAGGTGAATATACTTGCAGATGTTGTCGTACTTCGCCATCACTTCAAGTACTTCATCTGTCATGTCTTTAGGGTGTGAAGTGGAGAATCTGATTCTCACTTGATCGCTCACCTGCGCCACCTTTTCCATCAATTGCGCAAAGTTCACGCTCATGGCTTGCTCTTCTTCGCTAAGCTTGTCGAAGTCCTTTTTCGGACCGCCGCCATACCATAAATATGAGTCAACATTCTGTCCGAGAAGCGTTACTTCCTTATAACCTCTTTCAGCTAGATCCTTTACTTCAGCAACTATACTTTCAGGAGCTCTACTTCTTTCTCTTCCTCTGGTGAATGGTACCACGCAGAAGGTGCACATATTATCGCAACCTCTTGTGATGGATACGAAGGCTGTAACGCCATTTCCTCCTAATCTAACCGGACTAATATCTCCGTAAGTTTCTTCTTTAGAGAGGATTACATTCACGGCTTTTCTTCCACCGTCTACTTCTCTAACCAATTCGGGAAGGTCTCTGTAGGCATCAGGACCGACAACGATATCCACCAATTTCTCTTCATCCAAGAATTTTGTTTTCAAGCGCTCAGCCATGCATCCCAAAACGCCAATGATCATTTCGGGCTTTTGGGCTTTCGCCTTATGAAAACTCTGTAGTCTTTTTCTAACGGTTTGTTCCGCTTTCTCGCGGATAGAGCAGGTGTTTACGAATACGATCTCGGCCTCCTGCATCAATTTGGTGGTCTCGTAACCTTCATCTTCAAGAATGGAAGCCACGATCTCGCTATCTGAAAAGTTCATCTGACAGCCATAACTCTCGATATAAACCTTTCTTCCATTGCCTTTTTTGGTTGATTCCCTCTCAAGGGCTTCGCCCTGTCTTTCTTCGTCTATTCTCTTCTCTTTAAGGTCGATCATTTCTATTCCTCTGCTTTTGAGTGGAGCAAAATTAGGTAAAATTGGAGAGGAAGTGACAAAATGACAGTTTAGTGTAATTAGATTTAAGAATTATTAATAGCAGGGAGGGATTAATTACGAATTATGAATTGAGAATTACGAATGGCTTTTTAGTTTGGAAAGTAGAATTGGAAAATTTATAATTTCCGGCTATCGGCTATCGGCTATCGGCTATCGGCTATCGGCTATCGGCTATCGGCTATTTTATCCACCGAAGCTTCAGCGAAGGTGGACGGCTATCGGCCATTTTTATTGTACCACTGAGTTTCACTGAGTTTACACATTCCTTCGCCAAGGCTTCGGATGGTGTCTCAGAGTAACTCTGCGATACTTTGCGGTATAACTTAAACTTCAGTGCACTAAAAAGTCGAGACTCTAGAATCTAGGTTCTAGACTCTCGACCACTGCACCATCTCGCCAACGAAATTTTATATTATATTTATATAATATACCATCCCCTCCGAACGAAAATCAAGAGTAGCTTGTTTGTTGCTCAGTATTATTTGGTTTTCTTTGCTGCCTCAAAATGGGCAGTTCATCCTATTACTGAACCGACATAAGCTATACAAATGTCAAAAAATTTAGTGATCGTAGAGTCCCCGGCTAAGGCTAAAACCATCGAAGGTTTTTTGGGGAAAGACTACACCGTAAAATCATCTTTCGGACACATCCGTGACCTTCCTGGTAAGAACATCTCAATCGATATTGAGAATGATTTCAAGCCTGAGTATGTCATAAGCGATGATAAGAAGAAGGTGGTTGCAGAATTGAAGAAATTGGTCAAAGATGCCGACATAGTATGGTTGGCAACGGATGAGGACCGTGAGGGAGAAGCCATTAGCTGGCACCTTAAAGAGGCGCTTAATCTAAAGGATGAGAATATTCGCAGGATCGTATTTCACGAGATCACCAAGAATGCCATCACTAAAGCAATCGAGAATCCGAGAAGCATTGATGAGAACTTAGTGAATGCTCAACAGGCTAGAAGAGTACTCGATAGATTAGTTGGTTATGAACTTTCTCCAATCCTATGGAAAAAAGTGAAGCCTTCTCTTTCTGCAGGTAGAGTGCAGTCGGTAACAGTCCGACTAATTGTGGAGAGAGAGCGTGAGATCATGAATTTCCAATCTCAAGACTTCTATAAAGTGGTCGGGATATTCCAATCGAAAGATGGAAAGACCTTCAAAGCTGAGGTAAGCAGTAGATTCAAATCTTACGAAGAAGCAAAGAGCTTTTTGGATCAATGTGCGGCCGCTAACTTTAGTGTTGGTAAAGTAGAAAAGAAACCTGCTACCAAATCGCCAGCAGCCCCTTTTACCACTTCTACACTTCAACAAGAGGCAAGTAGAAAATTGGGCTTCTCTGTTTCTCAGACAATGGTTGTAGCCCAGAAGCTATACGAATCTGGTAAGATCACTTATATGAGAACAGATTCTGTAAACTTATCTGATCTAGCAGTTAATTCAGCGAAGTCATACATCAGTTCTGAATACGGAGCAGACTATTCAAACCCACGACAGTATTCTACGAAGTCTAAAGGTGCTCAGGAAGCACACGAAGCTATTCGTCCTACAGAACTTAGTTTGAGTTCCATTGGAAGTAGTACTCAAGAAGCAAGACTATACGATCTTATCTGGAAACGAACCATCGCTTCTCAGATGAGCAATGCCAAGATCGAAAGAACAAATGCGCAGATCCTAGTTTCAGGAGCCGACAATTACTTCTCTGCAAAAGGGGAGATCATCACCTTTGAAGGATTCTTGAAAGTTTATCTCGAGTCTACAGATGAGGAAGAAGATGAAGAACAAACAGAAGGTCTGTTACCTAACTTCAAGGAGGGTGATGGCATCAATATGCAAGAGATCACTTCTACACAGAGATTCACCAAGCATCCAGCTAGATATCAAGAAGCAAGTCTGGTGAAGAAACTGGAAGAGTTGGGCATCGGTAGACCATCTACTTATGCTCCAACCATCTCAACAATTCAGAAGAGAGGATATGTGATCAAGGAGAGTCGCGATGGTGAAGAGAGAGAGTATTTAAAAATGACGCTTTCTTCAGACGGACTCAAAGAAGAAAAATTAACTGAAAACACCGGAGCTGAAAAGAACAAGCTTTTCCCAACGGCTATTGGAATGGTGGTTACCGACTTCCTATCGGAGCACTTTACCAATATTATGGACTACAGCTTCACCGCAGATGTGGAGAAGCAGTTTGATGAGATCGCTGAAGGACAAAGAAAGTGGAATCAGATGATCGAGAGCTTTTATACTCCCTTTCATAATTCAGTTGAACACACCTTAGAACACGCAGATCGCGCTAAGGGTGAAAGAGAACTTGGTGTGGATCCAGATAGCGGAAAACCAGTATTCGCGAGAATTGGTCGCTATGGGGCAATGGTTCAGATTGGTCAAGCAGAGGATGAAGAGAAGCCAAAATTTGCATCCCTACTCAAAGGTCAGAATATAGAAACCATAAGTCTAGAAGAAGCTTTAGAGCTATTCAAATTGCCAAGAACGCTTGGTGAGTTTGAAGGAGAAGAGATTCAAGCTGCTATCGGAAGATTTGGTCCATATGTGAGATGGGGAAAATTATTTGCATCGCTAAAAAAGAATGAGGGCGACGATCCATTTACAATAGAATTGGATAGAGCTATTGAGCTTGTCAAGGAAAAACAAGAGCAAGAAAAGAACAAGTACATCAAGACCTTTGATGAGGATAAGGATGTGCAAGTGTTGAATGGGCGTTACGGTCCTTACATTAAGATAGGTCGCAAGAATTTCAAGATCCCTAAGGATAAAAAGCCCGAAGAATTGACCCTCGAGGAATGTCGCCAGATCGCTGAAGCAGCGCCGGCGAAAAAAAGAGGAGCAAGAAAGACTACCAAAAGCAAAAGCAAGAGCAAGAGTTAGTTAAATTAGCCCAAACATTCTCTGAAGAATATGACTAACCTTCAAGACTACTTAAGTCCGCTAAAGCTAAAAAGCATAAATAAGGGTGGAGAATATCTAAGTAGTGAGATTGGAAGTGCAATTGAATTGGACTTCGATGAAAACAATCCTCCACATATTGCGATTTTCAATGTAGAGGAAGAAAGAGGAGCTACAGAAAATGAAGGCTGTGCAGCAGCTGGAAATGAGGTGAGAAAATATCTCTTCAAACTAAAGAAGGGAACTCATCAGTTAAGAATTGCCGACCTAGGTACTATAAAGGCAGGAGATCAGCTTAGCGATACCTATTTTGCCTGCAAAGAAGTGATCAAGCTCTTATTGAAGAACAATTGTGTGCCATTGATCATTGGTGGTGGGCAAGATCTAACCTTGGCATCTTATATGGCCTATGGCGAGCTAGAACAAACTGTAAACCTGGTTGATATCTCTGCGCGCTTCTCTTTGGGAAATACCGATTTGCCGATCAACTCTGCAAATTATTTCAGCAAAGTATTATTGCATCAGCCAAATGTGCTCTTCAATTATTGTCAGATGGCTTATCAATCTTATTTCACAGATCAGCAAGAAATGAAGCTCTTAGAAGATCTTCATTTTGATCTGCACAGATTGGGACAGATCAAGGAAGATGTGAAAAAGGCAGAGCCACTTTTGAGAAATGCCGACTTCGTGAGTTTTAATATGGATGCGATTTCTCAAAGCCTTGCACCCTCACATTTGAATGGTTCTCCCAACGGATTGAGCGGCGAGGAAGCCTGTCAGCTAGCGCGTTACGCGGGCATAAGCGACAAATTGACCTCTTTTGGCGTCTATGAGTATAACCCATCGGTTGACGAAAGAGGGGTAACAGCACATCTTGTTGCACAAATGCTGTGGTATTTTATAGATGGATACTACAATAGGAAGTCGGATTTTCCCGCTTGTAACAAAAGTGACTATACAAGATATACTGTTGCAGTTGATGAAGGAAAGCAGGAGATGGTTTTTTATAAAAGTCCAAAAAGTGATCGTTGGTGGATAGAAGTGCCTTATCGAAGTTCTTTTAGAAAGAGATACCAAAGGCATTTGCTCTTACCCTGTGATTATGAGGATTATAAAACCGCGATGGAAAATGAGATACCAGAAAGTTGGATTCTCACACAGCAAAAACTGAAATAAGTTCTTTTGCTTAATTTTAATTTTAGGTACTCAAACTGCAAATTGAATATTAAATTTTAAGTACTTTAGGCCACTTATATTTGAAATTTAGCTTTTGTTTCTCAAATTTCTACTATGAAGAAAGTCTTTCTTAGTTTACTAGCTGTTCTCTCTTTCTGTGCTGCGAATGCTCAGCAAGATCCGCAATTTACGATGAACATGTTCAATAAATTGGCGGTTAACCCTGCCTTTGCCGGAGCAAGGAATTCTATTTGTGCAAGCATTTTGGCCAGAGAACAATGGATGGGCTTTGAAGGAAATCCAAGCACTAATGTCTTTAATGGCGATGGTGGTTTTACTTTCAAGCAAAAGCATCAAATGGGTGCGGGTTTAACCCTGATCCAAGATGAGATCGGTCCGATCAACTCTCTTAACGTAAAAATATCATTGGCTTATCACTACAGAATCAACCAAGGTGTTCTTTCTGTTGGTATATCTCCAGGAATATTCAATCAGTCTATTAGTGCAGATTGGAGAACTTCAGAAGGTAATTTTGATGGAACAGAGGATCCATCGATTCCAAATAGTGAAGCTGGAGCAACTAACTTTGATTTAGGTTTTGGCTTATACTATTATACAAGAGATCTATATGTAGGAGTTTCTTCTACCCATTTGAATCAACCAGAGATCACAGATGCACCTGATGATGATTCTAGATATGTTTTCAATCAAGTAAGACATTATTATATAATGGCTGGCTATAACTATCAAGTTACGCCATCCATTGAATTACAACCTTCTTTATTCGTCAAATCTGACGCGGTAAGTACGCAAATTGATATAAATGTTAATGCCGAATGGAATAATTTGGTGTTTGGTGGCGTTACTTATAGACTTGAAGATGCAGTAGCATTAATTGCCGGAGTGAATGTGCCGGGTCAATTCAAGGGTTTGAAAGTAGGTATGGCCTATGATTACAACCTTTCTGATCTAGGCGATTATAACGACGGTAGTTTAGAGTTTTTACTCAGCTATTGCTTGAATCTTGAAAAAACACCAAGACTTGAGCGCTATAAGAGTGTGAGATTCTTGTAGTTGTGAATTAATTGAAACATTCTCAAAAAAAACGAGTATACTTGCAAGTTCCATGTCTGTCCCGCTTTTGGGTTCAGAATATAAAATTTTAAGGCCATGAAAAGACTGACCTTTTTACTTACGTTCGCGATAGCATTACTTACCGCCTGTGACCAGGGAAACGGTGAGTTGATAGGAGTACAAGATAGACCAGATTGGTATCAGCCAGTTCCTTATGGAATGTTGTTGATTCCTCAGGGAAGTTACACTATGGGTAACACAGATCAAGATGTACCAGGAGCGCGAGTTTCAAAAACTAAAGTGGTATCGATTGCTTCATTTTATATGGATCAAACAGAGATCACCAATAATGAGTACCGTCAATTCGTACATTGGGTAAGAGACTCTATTGCTAGAAAGATTCTTGCAGAAGAAGTTAGTGCAGAAGAGTTCTCTTATGAAGTGAATGTTTTTGGTGAAGACTTAGAGCCACCGACAATCAACTGGGATGCTAGAATTGATTGGTATGGCGAAGAAGAGCGTGAAGCTCTTGAAGTGATGTTCTTGCCAGACTACGAGCGTTTCTACAACCAAAAGCAGTGGGATACTCGTAAATTCATGTTCGAATACTCATGGATCGATTATAAAGAGGCAGCTAGCCGTTTTAATCGTGAGCAAGGTCAGATCGACCGTTCGGTATTCATTAAGAATGATATTATTAATGTATATCCAGATACATTGGCTTGGGTGCATGATTTTACATATGCCTACAATGAACCAATGACTAACTCATATTTCTGGCATCCTGCTTATGATGAATATCCAGTGGTTGGAGTAAGCTGGAAACAAGCTAGAGCTTTCTCTATCTGGAGAACTGAATTATTGAATGGTTTCTTGAGAAGAAGAGGAATGAACGATGTACAGTACTTCCGTCTTCCAACTGAATCTGAGTGGGAATGGGCTGCTAGAGGTGGTCTAGATCAAAACCAGTATCCTTGGGGTGGACCATACATTAGAAATACTGTTGGTTGTTTCTTAGGGAACTTCAAGCCAATGAGAGGTAATTATGTTGATGATGGTGGACTTCACACTGTAAAAGTTACCGCATACAATCCGAACGATTATGGTTTGTTCTGTATGGCAGGAAACGTTGCTGAGTGGACTTCAAATGCATTTGACGAAGCTGCATATGATTTTGCACACGATTTGAATGCTGACTATTCATATGAAGCTAAAGAATCAGATCCTCCTTCACTGAAAAGAAAAGTGATCAGAGGTGGATCATGGAAAGACGTTGCATATTTCTTGCGAAACGGATCAAGAACATTTGAGTACCAGGATACGGCTAAATGCTATATTGGTTTTAGAAACGTAATGTCTTATCTTGGTCGTCCAGAAAATAACGAAGAACTATAATATTTGACAAGCAGAGAATATTAGATTGAGCGTTTCGTTATCTATTTAATTAACTTAATCTAACTACACACAAATCAAAAATTAAAATGGGAATAGTACAGTTTTTATTCGAAACGAAAAAAGGGAAAAAAGTGATGGGTCTCCTTTATGGTCTAGGAGCCTCTGTTGTAATTATCGGTGCCTTGTTTAAGATCGAGCACTGGCCAGGAGCAAGTGCCATGCTTATTATTGGTCTTGGTACTGAAGCACTTATTTTCGCCGTATCTGCCTTCGAACCACCACATACCGAGGTAGATTGGACATTGGCATATCCTGAACTTGCCGGATTGGAAGATGATCAGCTTACTGAAGCTGCTCGCAGAAAAACTGGTAAAGACAGTATTGCACAAGAAATGGACAAAATGCTTGAGGAAGCTAAGATTGGACCAGACTTGATAGAAAGTCTGGGAACTGGTTTTAGAAACCTTTCTGAGCACACTGCACACTTGAACGATATTTCGGACGCTTCAGTCGCTACCAACGAATATGTCGACAATGTGAAGAACGCTTCTAACAGAATGCAAAATCTTTCTGAGTCTTATGAGAAAGCATCTGAAACTCTTTCTGGAATTACAATCAATCCAGAAGACGGAGGATCTTATTCTGAGAATTTGAGAAGTGTAAGTGCTAAGCTTTCTGAACTGAACAATATCTATGAACTTCAACTTAGATCTGCTTCTGAGCATATGGAAGCTAGTACTAGAGCTTACGAAGGAATGGATAGCCTTATGGATAACCTTCAGAAGTCGCTTCGTTCAACTGAAGAATACAAGACAAACATCGCTGAATTGGCTTCTAACCTAAGCGAATTGAATACCATTTACGGTAATATGTTGAATGCCATGAGTAACGCAGCCCCTAGAAGAGAGGCCTAGTTAATCGATTTATAATATATAAAGACTATATAGAAAATGGCAGGAAATAAATTATCCCCCCGGCAGAAGATGATCGGTATGATGTACCTCGTACTGACCGCCCTTCTAGCTTTGAACATCTCTAAGGAGATTCTGAATGCCTTCGTTACAGTAAATGAAGGTCTTGAGAAAACCAAGGCGAATTTTAATGATAAGAATGGATCACAGTATTCTGCTTTTGAAGCTTCTTACAGTGAGAACCCTAATAAAGTAAAGCCTTTTTGGGAAAAAGCTCAAGCTGTAAGAACAGTAGCAGACGAAGTAGTTTCTTATATCGATAAGATCAAAGTTGAGATCATTCACGGAGTTCAACCAGAATTTTCAAAAGAAGAGCTCATTGGACCAGATGCTTCTGGACAAGATACGGTAATGAGCGTTCGTCACGTGAGTGTGAAAGATAACTATATCGTTCCTACTAGTATACTTGTTGGATCTGAGCCTGGAAAGCCTAAAGAAGGTGAATACTCTGCAATGGAGCTTAAAGGTAAATTAGAGAATTTCAGAGATCAAATGATCAAGATTCTTGATGATCCAGATGGTGCTATTACTAAAGCATTAAAAGAAACATTTGATTTTGGAGAACAAATTAATCTAGCTTCAGGTAAGCCTGAGAATTGGCCAGCCTATAACTTCTATGGAGTTCCTACGGCTGCAACAATTACGCTATTGACCAAGATCCAAACAGATGTGCGTAATGCAGAATCTGATGTGGTTAAATACCTATATGCAGATGTAGATGCGGCTTCATTTAAGTTCAACAAATTGGAAGCAGCTGTGATCTCTCCTTCGAATTACGTGATCATTGGTGATACTTTTAGAGCTGAAGTTTTTCTTGCAGCATTTGATAGTACTCAAAATCCGGTAATTCAGATTGCAGATAAGATCGATACTGTGAATGGAAAGAAAACTGTTGTTGGAGATACACTTCCAATTACAGTTGATCAAGGTAAAGGTTATCTGAACATCCCTGCTAAGAGTATTGGTGATTTCCAATATGCAGGTGTGATTAAGATCAAGAATCCTGCTACTAAGGAGTACAACCCTTATTATTTCAACTTTGATTATAAGGTAGCTTCTCCAAGTACCACGATTTCTGCAACCAAAATGAACGTATTCTACATTGGTGTAGATAACCCAGTGGATATTTCTGCTGCGGGTGTTGGTAAAGACCAATTGAATGCTTCAATTACCAATGGTTCTATTAGCAAGAGTAGAGAAGGTTGGGTAGTTCGTGTAAGACAACCTGGTAATGCTACTGTTAGTGTTTCTGCCAAAGTTGAAGTAGATGGCGAGATGACTACCAAGAGAATGGGTGCTATGGACTTCCGTGTGAAGAGAATTCCTACTCCTATTGCTGAGATCGCAGGTAAGACTGGTGGAGCTATTGGTAAAGGACAATTGGCTGCTCAATTGGGTATCATCGCCAAAATGGAAAACTTTGAATTCGACGTAAGAGTTGTAGTTAGTAGCTATGAGTTCTCTTATGTGCAGTCTAACGGACTTACTAGAGATATCAAAGTGGATGGACCAAGATTCAACAGTACAATCAAAGGAATCATTAACCAGATGAAACCTGGTTCGAGAGTGACATTTGATAACATCAAGGTGAAAATGCCAGATGGTGAGATCAGAAGACTTTCTCCAGTTGTACTTAAACTGGTATAATAAATTAAAAACCTAAGATCATGAAAAAGGTTGTTTTCTTATTGTTAGCTATTATCGTGGGATTTGGTGGAAGCCAGGCTCAAGAAGTGCTTGACGGTGCATTCATCAAAGAGACTGCTCCTACAAGAAGAGTTGTTCCTTACACCCACGTACGTGAAGCCGATGTATTCTACTACAAGAGATTGTGGAGAACTATCGACCTTCGTGAGAAAATGAACTATCCATTATACTTTCCGGTACAGCCGATCAAAGAGATAGGATATGAGCGTATTTCTCTATTCGATCTTTTGAAAAGAAGTATCGAAGAAGGTACGATCACCGCTTATAAAGAAGAGGATGATGGTGGGCAGTTTAGAACACCTTTGACTAAGGATGAAGCGATGAGTGAATTGGAGAAAGAAATTTCTTCGATGAGTATCGATCCGGAAACTGGTCTTGAGGTTGAAACAAGTTATACTGAGTCTTTAACTGCGGATAAGATTACAGAATACTACATTAAGGAAGACTGGTTCTTCGATCGTGAGCGTTCTGTAATGGAGGTTAGAATCATTGGAATTCTTCCTGTAGCATCTATTCCAAATACAGAGACAGGACAGACTGATAAGAAAGGTCTTTTCTGGATCTACTTCCCAGAAGCTAGATATGTATTTGCCAACAATGAGACCTACAATCCACATAATGATGGTAGTAGATTAACATTTGAGGATCTGTTTAGAAAAAGAGTTTTTTCAAGCTATATCTACAGAGAAACCAACGTTTATGATAACCGTATCTTAGATAGCTATGTGAAAGGAATTGACCGCCTGCTCGAAGCGAGAAGAATTGAGCAAGAAGTGATCAATTTTGAGCACGATCTATGGCAGTTCTAAAGAAATAGAAATTATCTTAAAGCCCTATTCGATTCCGGATAGGGCTTTTTTGTTTGCACATGAATCGAGAGATCCTTCGTCTGGCTATACCCAATATCCTAACTAACCTAACAGTTCCACTGGTTAGTCTTGTCGATGTTGCCCTGATGGGTCGTATGCCTTCCACTTTCTATATTGTAGCAATTGGATTGGGTACCCTCGTCTTTAACTTCCTCTATTGGGCATTTGGCTTTTTGAGAATGGGAACCACCGGTATGGTTTCGCAGGCATTTGGCAGGGAAGATAAAGAAGCTCAGATTCGTCTGTTACAGAAAGGACTGACGATCTCTCTTTTAGGGGGAATATTGATTATCCTCTTTCAATGGCCTTTAAGAGAGCTGGCATTGCAGATACTTTCACCGGAAAACGAGGTCCTTCCCTTATTGTCGAGATACATAGATTTTAGAATTTGGGCAGCCCCTGCTACTATTTCAGTCTTTGTGCTTACCGGCTGGTTGCTGGGTATGCAAGATTCTCGTTCGGCTTTATATCTAGCTCTTGTGATAAATGGCTCCAATGCAATACTTAGTGTGCTCTTTGTCTATGGCTTTGGCTATACCATTGGTGGTGTAGCCATCGGTACTGTGCTTGCTCAGTTCTTGGGTTTTATTTTTGGCCTTATCCTGCTTGCCAGAAAATATGATCTTGGACCATCGAAGATCCTTCATAAGCTAAGATCCAATTTAAGGGAAGGTAAAGCGTGGAAGGAGTTTATTTCTGTGAATTCCGACATTATGATCAGAACCCTATGTTTGATCTTCACCCTTTCATTTTTCAAAGCTAAAGCCGCTAATATCGATCCAATCCTTGGAGCCGCCAATATTCTATTGCTTGAATTCATTAGCATTTCTGCCTATGGTATTGATGGATTTGCTTTCGCAGCAGAGGCAATTAGTGGTAAATATTTTGGAAAGCAAGATAGAGTCAATTTGATCAGATCGATCAAACTCTCTTTTTTCTGGGGCTTTTTGATCGCAATCTTACTTGCAGCCACTTTTTATCTTTTCGGCTATGAAATACTCTCCATTTTAACTGATAAGGTCAATGTAGTAGAGAAAGCAATGCCTTATTTGCCCTGGTTGATTCTTGCTCCACTTGTAAATATGCTGGCTTTTATATGGGATGGAGTCTATATTGGCACTACTACTTCCGCAAGTATGCGAAACACTATGCTCATAAGCACATTCCTGATCTTCTTACCTGCCTATTTCTATTTCTTCGATATCTATCACAACCACGGACTATGGCTTTCACTAACTCTATTCATGCTTGCGAGAGGTATATTGCTCAGTCTTTTGTTCAAACCGGCTGTACTGGATAGAATCTCTTAGTTACTTTCAGAATTTTGGAGGATTAGATCAATACAGGCATCAGATACTTCATGCTTGCCTTCAAAAGGATGCACATCTAAATGCTCAACAAGCCCTCTTAAACCCTCTACGATACTTTTTGCCCTGCTCACTTCCAATAATGGGTCATTAATGCCATAGAAGTAATGAAATTGACTTCCCGACTGATGTTTGAGGTCTTCAGTATTCAATTCAGGAGGAATACTCCCAGAGCATAGATAGACATGCGAGAATACTTCTTTGCTTTTAGCCAACCACCTCATGGCAGTAGATACTCCTTGAGAATAGCCCAATAACTTCACTTCGTCATATTCTTTAACTGAGCTTATCTCTTTGTGAAGCTGATCCAGATAACTGACGTAATCATCCATTTCGGCCTCCCGCTCATGAGAAGTCATCCAGCTTGCTACTGGCTTTCTTTCTTTATTGTAGTATCTAGATAATGCTTCAGGCGCAACAATATCTACCTTGCCTTCTATGGCCTTGAAGTCCTTTAGAAAATCTTCAGCTAATTGTCCATACCCATGAATTACATAGAGCAGTGTTCTGCAGTTTTCATTGCTCAAATAATGATAAATAGCAGTACGCTTAACCTGAATGCTTTTCTTCATGAAACAAATGTCGGCTTTAGCTAGCTACTTTGGTACTTTTGCGGCATGTTAGGAGTAAATCAGGCGAGCTTACATTTTGCAGACAGACCCATCTTTGATGAGATATCTTTCATTTTGAAAAAGAATGACCGTGTGGGATTGGTGGGTAAGAATGGAGCTGGAAAGTCCACCTTGCTTAAAGCCATGGCTGGATTACAAAAGCTGGATACGGGTAAGATTTCTTTCCCTCAGGGTTATACCATTGGTTATCTGCCTCAGGATATGGATTTCCTGCCGGGTAAGACAGTCTGGCAAGAGGCCGAGTCTAGCTTCCAACAGAGCAATAAGCTACAGGAGCAGATCGATGAGATCAATCATCAATTAGCTAGTAGAGAAGATTATGAATCTGATAGCTACTTGAGTCTGCTCGATGATCTATCAGATCTTAATGAGAAACTCAACTTGATGGATGTGGATTCCATTGAGGGAAAGATCGAGCAGGTATTGATGGGATTGGGCTTTGAGCGTGAAGATTTCGACCGACAATCAGAAGAATTTAGTGGTGGTTGGAGAATGCGAATTGAGTTGGCGAAGATCCTCCTTCAAGATTCTAACCTCCTGCTTTTGGATGAGCCTACCAACCACTTGGATATAGAATCTATACAGTGGCTAGAGGGCTTTCTGAAAGAATATGCCGGTGAGATCGTTTTAATCTCTCACGATAGAGCATTCCTGGATAATCTCACCAAACGCACAGTGGAGATTTCCATGGGGCAGATCTACGATTATAATGCACCTTATACAAAGTATCTAAATCTGCGGAAAGAGCGCAGAGAACAGCAGCTTGCAGCATATGAGAACCAACAAAAGCAAATAAAGCAGACTGAGGCTTTTATAGAGCGATTTAGAGCAAAGGCTACTAAAGCTGTGCAAGTGCAGTCTAGGATTAAACAGCTTGACCGTATGGAGCGAATAGAAGTGGAAGAAGAAGATACCACAGCCATGCGTTTTTCCTTTCCACCAGCACCCCATTCCGGAAAAGTGAATCTCACAGTGGAGAATGCTGCCAAGTCTTATGGAGATCTTGAAGTATTCTCAAGAGTGGATCTATTGATCGAAAGAGGAGAGAAGGTTTCATTTGTTGGAAAGAATGGTGAGGGTAAATCTACCTTGAGTCGATTGATCGTCGGTGAAGAGAAGCCAACTAATGGTAAGATCGAACTGGGTTATCAGGTACAGCTCGGCTACTACGCACAGAACCAGGCTGAAACACTGAATCCCAAGAAGACGGTCTTTGAAACCATTGATGAAGCTGCAAGAGGAGAAGTGAGAAAGAAAGTCCGCACCCTTCTTGGATCATTCCTATTTCAAGGCGATGAAGTAGATAAGCCTGTAAGCGTGCTTTCAGGTGGTGAAAGAGCGAGATTGGCTCTTTGTAAGCTTTTGCTCGAGCCGGTAAATCTCTTGGTATTGGATGAGCCGACAAACCACCTTGATATTCGATCCAAAGACATTCTGAAAGATGCTTTGCTCAGATATGATGGAAGCATGATCATCATCTCTCACGATAGGGACTTCCTTAAAGGCTTAACCGATAAACTCTACGAGTTTAGTCATGGAAAGGTGAAAGAGCATTTGGGTGGAGTAGAGGCCTTTCTCAGAAGGAAGCAGGCGGAGGATATGAGGGCTTGGGAAAGCGAGAAAGTAAATCGGAAATCGGAAATCGGAAATCAGAAAACTGAAGTAGAGGTTCAGAAGTCAAATACTAAATCTCAGAATGAGATTCGTGAACTGAAGAAAGAGTTAAAGCGCGAAAGTCGGAAGTTGGAGAAGTTAGAAGGACAGATCTCACTGCTTGAAAAGGCTATTGCAGAGATCAATCAAAAGCTCAAAGACCCAGACCAATTAAGTCAGGAAGAGAACCAAAAGCTGATCGCCGACTGGCAAGCTAAGGATTCGGAGCTTCAAAAGGCTATGAAAGAATGGGAAGCACAGGGGGAGACAGTTGACGCTTTAGAGAATGAAATTGGAAACTGAGAGTCTGGAAACTTGAAAACTTGAGCTTAGGCGGAAAGTCATTTTTTTTTGACACTGAGGCCCTCCTCTTGTCGGGCTACACTGAGAAGAAACTGAGAGCTTAGGGAGATGTAGAATCAATAAGTCCTCCGTGTCCTCTGTGCCTTCTCTGCGTAGCACTTCGAAGCTTTAGCGTATAAGTGTGTTCTCTGTGTAGAAATAGAAGAGCTTATCTCGATAAAACTTAATTGTCTGGTTTCTGGAATCCGGACTTGGTCCCTGAGCGGAGTCGAAGGGCTGGCCTCCGCCTTGCCAAAGGCAAGGCTCTAATTCCCCATTTGCGACAAGAACTTGATTCGCATCATGCGCAGTTCTTCTTCTGAATATACACCATCGAATTCTTCAAGAGCATCGTCGATTGAATCTTCCTCAGTATCTCTGAAATAATCGAAGATCTCTTCTTGATATTCTTCATCCAATAGGTCTTCTAGTATATAATCCAAATCGACTTTGGTTCCAGATTGTACAATATTCTCAATCTCTCCCAAGACATAATCTACCGACTTGCCTTTTGCAGATCCTATGTCTTCCAATGGCATTTTGCGGTCAATTGCTTGAATTATAAATACTTTGAGTCCCGATTTATTCACCACCGACTTAACCACCATATCATCTGGTCGCTCTATCTCGTTCTCCTCTACATAGTCTTTGATGGTTTCTAGGAACACCTCTCCAAACTTTTCAGCTTTACCTTGGCCTACACCAGTAATATTGGTCAACTCCTCTTTGGTGATCGGATATCTAGTAGCCATATCCTCCAATGAGGTCTCAGAGAAGATTACATAAGGTGGTAAATCTTCTTCCTGCGCTACTTCCTTCACAAGGTCTTTTAGGATTCGATAAAGCTCTTCATCGGCAGCTCCTGCGCCTTTGCCTCCGCTTGCAATTAGAGTTTCACCTGCAGAAGCATCGTACTTTTTGGGCTCTACCATCATGATGCTCTTTGGCTTATCCAAAAATGCCTTTCCTTTCTTGCTGACCTTTAATACACCATAATTCTCGATCTCCTTGATGATAAGATCAGAAATGATGCACTGTCGGATGATAGAATTCCACTTGATCTCTTCCACATCAGAGCCAACACCAAAGGATGGATGCTGGTCGTGATTGAGCGATTTGATATCGCTATTTACCTCTCCCGCTAAGAAGTGAGAGATATAATTGGCCTTGAAGTTCTCTTTTAATTCGAGGATAGTCTTCAATAGCATTGAAACTTCTTCTTTAGCATCGAATTCTTTGCGAGGATTTAGACAATTATCGCAATTGCCGCAATTATCTTCTTCATATCGCTCCCCAAAATAGTGAAGCAACTGCTTTCTTCGGCAAACGGCCGTTTCAGCATAAGATACGGTTTCAAAGATCAGCTGACGCCCAATTTCCTGCTCGGCTACCGGTTTTCCCTGAAGGAACTTCTCTAACTTTTCTATGTCCTTATAACTGTAAAAGGCAATACATCTACCTTCCCCGCCATCTCTACCT
>PALM01000008.1 GCA_002706365.1 Flavobacteriales bacterium
GAAAGAAGTCTTTCTGGAATTAATTCCAGAAAGATCATCACTATCTTTAACAATGAATTAGTAACCTAAAACGGTCAACACTAATCAGGCAAGCGCACAAATCCCAAATCCCATATCCCATATCCTAACTCCCCTATCTAACATATGGTGCCTTTGCTTTGATCAATGCTTCTTCCAAAGCGGGAATCTCTTCATTCACAATCTTATCTAAGTCCGCCTTTAGGGCTTTATATTGCTTTTGAGCGATTGCTAGGCTCTCTTTGTGCATTTGGCTTGGGCCATAAGTACTATTTGTTGTGCCCATAGATGCAACTCCTACTCTACGTCCTATCGTTGGTTGATATTTTTCCCCTACTTCATTGCGCAAGGGATCACCATTCAATTGTTTATTCAAAAGGCTGAGCTTTGATTGCAATTCATGTAATTGTTTATCAAGCTCTCCTGGATTTGATCGACTGCGATTAAGCGCTATTGCCATTCGCTCAAGTTTTTCTCGAGCATCATTCATCACTACATTGGTTCCGCTCAATTGGAGATTGATATCCTCTAATTCTCTCCAGAAAGCTGCAACTGCATCCGTACTACTTCCTTCAAGAGCACCTTTTTTCAATCGCTTGACAGTAAATTTTTGGGGTGCAGATAATTCTGTACTTACTCCATCTATCAGTTTGATCAGTGTAGCCGTGTAATCTCCCGGAGCTGCCATTAATCCCTTTGGTAGATCATCTGGATCCTTTGGCAGTTTCGTATTTCTTATTGCATCTGTATATGGATACCTCAAGTCCCAAGCTACTCTGTGTATACCTTTTTTATTTGAAGCCTCAATTCTACGGACCACATTGCCCTCTAGATCTTTGATTACCACATAAACTTCGGGCTTCTGCTCTAACTTCTCCTTTTCCAGTTCTTCCCAGCCTGGGAATGGAATATCTTCATCTTTTTTAGCCTTCTCAGTTTCTTTCCTTTGTTCAGTTAGGGATTTGTAATCCTCTGCCAAATAATAGGTAATAATTGCTCCGAAATCGGGATTAGGAGCCACATAGTGATCAGCCCCTTGAGAACCCTTTCCTCCGAAGCTCAATACTGGTCTTGGTATATACCACCAAGCATCTCTAATTGGAAACAAATGACCTTCTTCCTTGAAAGTTTCTTCGCTCACTTCTCTCAATGCGCTGTAATCGTCCAGTACATAGAAGCTTCTTCCAAAGGATGCTCCAACTAGATCATTTTCTCTTTTCTGAATAGCAAGGTCTCTAAAAGAAATAGTTGGCAGACCGCCTTTCAACTGATGCCACTTGTTGGCAGCATTGAAGGTGGCATAGATTCCAAACTCAGTAGCTAGGAACATCAATTCCTTCTTTTCATGATCTTGAACCATACGCCAAACCAAAGTTCTCTCAGGCAATCCATTGGTCAATTTCTTCCAAGACTTGCCCTTATCTGTACTCTTGTAGAAGTATGGTTTGAAATCACCGTACTTATGGTTATCTAGACTCACATAAACCGTATTGGCATCATATAAATCGGCCTTAATATCATTAACAAAGGCTGTTGCCGGTGCTCCAAGGGCTGAAACTGGAATCTTTTTCCAGCTATCGCCGTCATTCTCGGAGATTTGGATTAATCCATCATCTGTACCTGCGTATAGCAATCCTTTTTTAATTGGCGACTCAGCTAAAGAAGTGATCGTGCTGTAATTAGACATGGCGTAGATATCCCATGGATTATCCCAGCTTTGTTTCTTGCCCATTATTGGCAGTTCAATTCGTTCTAAATCCTTAGTTAGGTCTCCTGAAACTGCTGTCCAGCTGTCGCCCCTATTAGTCGATTTCCATACTCTCTGAGAAGCAAAATAAATGGTTTTAGGGTCGTGCGGACTCACCAAGATGGGAGCATCCCAATTAAAACGCTCTACCGGATCACCTTCAGCTGGCTGTGGCTGGATGTAGACGATCTCACCAGTTGTTTTATCTACTCTTGTCAGATTTCCTTGCTGCCATTCCGCATAAACGATATCGGGATTACCCGGCTCAGTCGCAGGTTGATGTCCATCCCCAAAAAGCACCACATACCAATCTGAATTCATGATACCATGTACATTGTCGGTTCTAGAAGGCCCGCCTTGTGTATTATTATCCTGAGTTCCTCCGTAAATATTGTAGAAAGGCTCAGCATCATCTACTGCTACTTTGTAGTACTGAGTAAGCGGCAAATTGGCCATAAAACGCCAGTTTTGACCTAAGTCGAAGGACTCATAAACTCCCCCATCACAACCAAAAAGCAAATAATTAGGGTCATCTTTTCTAAATGCCATCGCGTGATTGTCGCTGTGCTTATGCTCTTCAGGCATGCGATTGAAGGTCTTTCCACCGTCTTCACTCACTTGCGCCCTTACATCCATTAGATAAAGTCTATCGAATTGATGAGGAGAGGCATACAGTTCTTGATAATAATGCGGCCCGGTTGCTCCGGATACCGTTTCAGACATCTTCTTCCAGCTTACACCATAATCTTCACTTCGATAAACTGCCCCGGACCTGCGATCCAATTCTATGGCAGCGTACAGTACATTGTTCTTTTGCGGACTAATAGCCAAACCGATCTTACCTAGATTTCCCTTTGGAAGACCGCTTTTCAACTGAGTCCATGTCTTACCTCCATCGGTACTCTTGTGCAAGCCGGTTCCAGGACCACCTCCCATATAGGCTGCCACTGTACGATGACGGTCCCATGTAGCCGCATAAAGTACATCTGGATTAGTATGATCAATGGCAATATCAGTTACACCTGTCCACTCTTCATTTCCCAGTGTTTTCTTCCATGTCTTTCCACCGTCTGTAGTCATATAGAAACCTCGTTCACCACCTTTAGACCATAAAGGCCCCTGAACAGCGACAAAAACGATATTGGAGTTTTCAGGATGGACGATGATCTTAGAGATTCGCTCAGACTTTGTTAATCCCATATTCTTCCACGACTTGCCTCCGTCTGTACTCTTGTATATCCCATCTCCCCAACTTATATGTCGGCCACCCACATTCTCACCTGTTCCAACCCAAATAGTTGTTGGTTGATTTGGATCTATGGTCACACATCCTGTGCTGTAAACTTTTTGATCGTCAAATAATGGCTCCCATGTTACACCGCTATTCAAAGTGCGCCAAACTCCTCCTGAACCAACTGCGATATACCAAGTATTATCGTTTTCTGGATGTATTGCGATATCAGCAATACGGCCCGACATAAATGCTGGTCCAATACTGCGAAACTTCAAGCCGCTTAAGCTTGTATCGCTAATGTTTTGGGCTTTTATCTGAAGAGAAAGAAGAGTAATGATCAAGAGAGGTAGTATGCGTCTGAACATGCCTGAGTAATTTTAGTGAAAGGAATACAAGGATAAGAAATTTGAGGAATAAAGCTTTCTTGGTTTAATTGGACCTAGTCAAAGTCTTGGATCCACAAGTCCCGTGCTTACAGTAGCCCCGATCTTATTCAACAATTGATACAAACCGAAATAAGTGCGATTGAAATAGATGAAATGTCTTGAGCCTCTAGCTGATAATCCGCGTAAAGCGGGATCCTTAGACAAGGAATCACCTTGCTTGAAGATGGACTGAAAATACTCATCATCAGAAAAATCAAAAGTTTCGCTAAAGAAGGGCTTGCCTACCAATTGGAACATTCCACGAAAAGTAGAAAGTATTAACTCACGCGCTATGTCCTTATCATTTTCATTCAACAATTCCAGTTTGAAAAGAGCATCTTCAAAATCATCTGATTGCACATTCTTCTCGCCCGACTTGAGAAGTTCCATATAGGCCAGATAAAAATCTTCAGGTAAAGCTTTCACACAACCAAAGTCGATAACCCCCAATTTTCCCGATTCTGTGACAATGAAGTTTCCTGGATGAGGATCTGCATGCATGAACTTCAACTGATGTATCTGATGCTGATAAAAATCCCAAAGAACCTGGCCAATAGCGTTTCTTTGCTCCTGATCTGGATTGCTTTTGATCCATTCACTAAGCGATAGTCCATTCATCCAACTCATCGTGATGACTCGATCATTAGAAAGGTCCTTCAAGAAAGTTGGAAATTCGAGCATTTCAATTGACTTACAACCCTCAATTATCACTTCTGAATTGGTTAGCTCGAGTTGATAATTGGTTTCTTCCATCAATTTAGCCTCCACTTCTTCAAAATAGGGTGTGATCTCGCTCTTCTTTAAACCGAGAAATCGGATTGCAATTGGAGTAATCATTTTGAGGTCTGATTGCAATGAATCTGCAACTCCTGGATATTGAATCTTTATGGCATATTCCTTCCCATTCTTAGTAGCCTTATGCACTTGCCCGATAGATGCCGCATTCACAGCTTCTCTGCTAAAACTGTCGAATAGCTCTTCTGGGTACTGATCAAATGCTTGTTTGAACATTTTTCTCACCAGAGGATATGAAAGAGGATCAACTTGGTTTTGAGCTCTTGAAAACTGGTCGACAAATGATTTTGGCAAGACCTGATCTCCCATACTCAACATTTGAGCAACCTTAAGCGGTCCGCCTTTTAACTCGCTAAAAGCTTCATAGATATCTCTTGCATTATTTTCCTCAAGCTCCTCTCTAGAAGTCTCTTTAAGTAAACGCTTGGCGTAATACTTCATATAATTGCCACCCACTTTGGCTCCGGTATTTACAAGCTTACCTGCTCTGCCTAATTTGCTTACCGCAATCTTATCCTGACCCATCCTTTTAAACTACAATCTAAATCCTTACACCTTAATCCTTGCTCCTTACTACTTACTCCAAGCTACACCCTCATCAACTAAACATCTTGCTCTTCCCTCTCGAGTACATGAACTTTCCCAGATCAAGGAAGCTATGCAGCGTAGAGGTATCTGTTAGCTTGAAAAGTAGGTCTGTGGTCTTTTCGATGTAGGCATCAGTATCCTGCTTATCCTTGCTTTTATCTTCAATGCTAAAAAGCATGCAACTGATGGCATGATTGATCAAAAGGCTGCGCTTCGGATTGATATTTAGATCATCTACAAAATCAGGGCGCCAGTTCTTCAATTTGGCCCAAGACAACTCTTTATGGTTGAGTGCTTTCTGAAGATCTACGAAAAATGAAGCATCTCCCCTCTTAGACCTTTTGAAGATGCGCAGGAAGAGTTCATCCTTACTGATCAACTCCATCAAGAGGTAGAGAAAGGCCAGATGCTGATCCTTCACTTCCATTTTACTCGCCTCTTTATCCTTATCCAGGACTTTTAAAGCCTTATTGAAGTAATCTTCGATCACAGCCACTTCAATGTCTTGAAGTTCATCGAAGAGCTCACCAAATTGCACGAATGGCTGTTCAGTATAATCCAATAATGACTTGGTGTCTTTTGCGGTCTCACCGTATTGAAGCACATAATCTTTGTACGCTTTTATCCAGTCGACCTTGCGGTACTTTTTCGTCTTTTTTGCCATAGCTATTATTCTAAAAGATTAACAGCTATATCTGAGAATTTGTTGGTGAGAGTTGAAAAAAAGAGGATCTAGCTTCTACTCTTAAGATTGAGATAGTCTATAAAGTAAAGAATACGAATAGAGAAATTATTCAATTGGGGTGCATTCAATGTCTCTTCAAGATTTTGATAATAGTTGAGATCCAGTGGGTCTCCACTTTGTAGGATGATATTCTTCCACACCACCGAGATCTCACTTCCAGGAGCAAAGCGCCAATTAAAAGCCAGGTCAATATTGAAGGCATTGAAACTAATATCGTGGATGCTTGATCCATCATCATTGAATCCGGGGTAATCTGTTTCCAGTAATTCTCCATTATCGGGGTCTACTTGATTGAATCTATTGTAAGTAGCTTCTGACCAATAGTGTCTGAAGACCAAGTTCAAAGCCATACGATTGTTGAAGATGTAATTCCCTTCAATGGAAGTCTCATTTTCGATCACATCCCTCCTACCAAAGATCACTGATTCGCTCACATTATTGACAAAGCCAATATCATTAATACTCTGCCTGTTTTGATAGGATATCACAAAGAACAGTTTGTCGTTTGGACGAAAACGCGGAGCGATCTCATAGGAATGAAAACGTCTGCCTGGCTCATCGAAATAGCGGTTATTGAATCTCACATCGAGAGCGAAAAGCCGACTGTAATCCGATGAAAAGAATCCTCCAAACCAGAAGTTTCGGGGGTAATCATAATAAAGGTCAAAGTTTCGGGTCTCAAAGTAATCATTGGTATTGATGGGCTCTAAACCCGCATTCAAGCTGAGGGCGTGGAACGATTGCAAACGATATACGGTAAACCAGGAGAAGCCCAGATTCAGAAAATCATTGGGTTGCTGGAGTCTTTGATAGATCAATTCGAATTCATGACGGTAGAAATTGAAGACCGAGAAATTCTCGTATTTGACCAATTGGGCAAACAAGGTGCTGTTCTGGACATTGCGGATTGTTTGAAAACCAAGGTCATTCGGATCGTAGTCGCGACCGATCACTTCTTGCGAAAGTTCAAAGGTGAAATTGCCCGAGATCTTACCCACTGCTGCTCTCCAACTCTCACCCGACTGCAAACTGCCGTCTTCTTGCCACAGATGGCTCATACTGGCAAAACCACTTACGGCAAATTTATTCTGCTTGTCGGCCAGTTTAAGATCCAAGCGAGCCACATTAGCATCTCTTGCTACACCATCTCTTATGGTATTGGTATTTGTAAGCGTGACAAAAGAATTGTTTCGAAGTACCTGATCTAGCACCAATACATTGTAGTTGGTGTATGGATTCGTTTTAATCCTTTCTTTAGTTCCCAGTTCTTGATTCTCGATTACAGCATAGCTTTCATCATCAAAGGCATTGAAAAAACCAACTCCCAAGCCTTTTTCGGTTCTACCGGAAATCTTGGTAGCATTTAGCAGCTTAGATTGAACTGGATTTTCGATTATACGCTCATTCGAATCTAGGGAAGAAAAAACAGCATTTGAATTATAAGGTCGTCCTCCTATACGCCTAGAATAAAAGATTCCGGCCTTATTGAATAGCTCTACTCCTTCTGTAAAGAATTGTCGGTTCTCATCAAACTGCACCTCAAATGGAGTAAGATTGAGCACTTGGTCATCAAAGCGCACTTGCCCAAAATCCGGAATTAGGGTCATATCCAAAGTAAAAGCATCATTGATCCCGTATTTCACATCCATTCCGCCATTGATGGAAGAATTGTCGGGTGCTCCCTCGGATGAGTTCACCTCATAATAGGTAGAAGCATAAGGGAAGAAGAAGAGACGAGTTGGTGGTTGGATGTCTTTGATTCCCTGAACCTTTCCAGCTTGAGTCAGAAATCCATCTACAGCAGGATCAACCGAGCTCCACCAATCTCTTTCTCGATTCCTGCGAATCTCACGACCGAAATTTATACCCCATTCTTGTACTGCCGTTTCCGGGAAACGCAATGCTGAATAAGGTATCTTCATTTCAACCGTCCACCCCAGTTCATCAATATGGGTAGCGCTTTCCCAGACTGCATCCCAAGTGTTACTTTCATCGTTAAGCGAGTACTTGATGTCGATTTGCACATTGGAAGGAGTGACTGCAAAACCATCTCCGTTTATGCCATCTTTGTATGGATTAAAGACGGCTATGAAGAAATCTGCATTACCAAAATCGTCGCGCTCGGTTAGAAAATTATAAATGCTATCGGTATTTCGCTCATACATGCGAGCGGCAATATAAATAGCCTCATCATCATAGATCATTCGAACCTCAGTCTTCTGAGTGCCCTTAACTTTTGGGATAGGTGTGTTTTGAATGAAATTGCTCAGCACCTCTGCCCCTAACCATGCCTCATCCGAGATTTTGCCATCGATGATGGGAGCTTCTATTTCAATGCGATTAGCCTTAAAGCTACGTTTGCTCAGAACTACCTCTGAAGCAAGGGCATTAAAGCTAAATGAGAAGCCTAAAATAATGTAGAGAAGTGTGCGCAACATGAGGCTGCAAAATTCCTGATTTTGTCAGCTTTATAAGCGACAAAGAGGCAAAATGTTCGCGGAGAAGTTGGGAGCGTTGCACTGAGCGTAGACGAAGTGTGCACTAATCCTTCTACTCCGTCGACTGGGCGCCTGCGCTAAAGCTTCTGCGACAGCGTGCGGATACGAAGGACAAGGAGTGCGCTAGAGTTGGGGAAAGTTTATAGCAATGTTCTCTCGATACAATTCAATAAGCTTGTCGAGTGATTCCGATGAAATCGGAATAGTATCGAGACATGCTGAATCACTCGAGAACCTAAATTCAGATTTCATATCTCATATTTCACATTTGTCTAGATTCTAGGCTAGGTTCCTGAGCCTGCGCCGTACTGAGCTTGTAGAAGTGTTGAAGGACTAGGTTCTAAGTTCTTCTCCCTTCTCCCTTAATTCAAGCTTCAAAAAAAAATACATGTATAAACATATATTATTTTAGGTTGTTACTATGGCATTAAAAAACAAATCAAAATTTAAAGCCTAAATCAAATGGAAAATCAAAAATGGAACATCGATGATACTCATTCAGAGATCATCTTCAAGGTAAAGCACATGATGGTATCGAATGTGAGTGGTGCGTTTGAGAAGTTCGAAGGAACTGCAGAATCAAATGACGATGACTTCAGCAATGCGAAATTTACTTTTAAAGCCAATATCGACAGTATCAATACCAGAAATGCAGATAGGGATGCGCATTTGAAATCAGATGATTTCTTCAATGCAGAATCTTATCCTCAATTGAAATTTGAGTCAACTTCTTTTGAAAAAGATGGAGATGATTACAAACTCAAAGGAGACCTTACCATTAGAGATGTAACCAAAGAGGTTGAATTAGATGTAGAGTTCAATGGCGTGGCTGTTGACCCTTACGGACAAACCAAAGCTGGATTTGAACTTAGTGGAAAGATCAACCGCAAGGATTTTGGATTGAAATGGAGCGCGGTTACAGAAGCCGGGTCAATTGTAGTAAGTGATGAAGTGAAGCTATCGCTCAATGTACAATTGGTGAAGCAAGAAGTAGCTGAGAGCGTGGAAGCCTAGTTTAAACTAGATATTATAATGAAGGGTCGATTGGTTCATCAATCGGCCTTTTTTGTTTTATAGATGCCAGAATCCTGAGCCCAGTAATAAGTTTACCTCCGTGGTCCCCTGTGTATCCCCTGTGTTTCCCTGTGGGCTGAAACCTAATCATTTCGTTTCCCAAAGCCATACAAATTCTGCCCTACAAAATCCTTTGGAAACTTATCATCTCCCTCAAATCCCAAAAGGGTTTCGCCGTCCTCATTCGGAATATGGGCCGTTTTGAAGATATAATCCCAAAGACTTAAGCTGATCCCATAATTCACTCCATAACTCCCCTTCGGTAAGTGATAAGCGTGATGATGCAAATGCATCACTGGATTATTGAAGATGTATTTAAAAGGACCGTATGTCAGTTTGATATTCGCATGATTGAGGTGTCCGATAGAGATAGCTACAAAATGCACAATATAGGCCTGCTCTGGCTCAAAGCCTCCGATCAGCATCACTACCAGCGTTTTTAATGGTTTATACAGGATATTTTCCATCCAATGATAGCGCAAATGAGCTGCAAAACCCATTTCCTTCACAGAGTGATGTACTTTATGAAAGGCCCAGAAGGTGGGAACTCTATGCAGTAAGACATGAGTGAACCATTGCACAAAGTCGAGCATGACAAAGAAGATCAATAGCTCAGCCCATATAGGAAGAGAAGAGAGGTCCATGAGGCTTATACTATTCAGTTTTAGTCCAAATGCCGAAAAACCCAACTCCATCCATTTGTAAAAGCCACTAATGAATATGGAGAAGATGAAGAAGTTGAAGAACATATAGAATCCATCCAACCAAAAATCCTTTCGAATAATCTTCTGCTCTTTTCTCCATGGAAAGGCAATCTCAAGGCCCCAAACCAATAGAGAGATCAGGATTAATCCCCAGAAATAATTCTGATACCAGGGAACTTCAAAAATGATCGAATTCCATGTCCAATTCAAACTTCCGCTTAGGGATTCAACAAATGCATTTAGATACTTTTCCATATCGCTATTATTATAACAAAAGTAAACAGCGATTTGATTTGAGAAGGTAACTTTTGTTACTTGAAGAAGTGCACTAGAGTGAGCTAGAGTGCAGCTAGAGTGCCTAAAGTTGAAAATAGTCTAACTCTAGGTTCCTTTTTCAGATTTCTGATCTCTGATTTCTGATTTTCTCCTAATATCCCAACTTCATCAACTTCACGGTCTCTTCTATTCCCGTACCTCGAATCTTTAAGATATATAGTCCTCCAGGTAAATCGAGCAGACTAACTCTATAGTAACCCTCATGTACTTTTTCAACTTCTAATGGAAAGACTTCTCTGCCGATCTTATCAAATACATAAAAACTTAGGTCCATGGCTCCTTCATAATAGATCTGAATTCTATCGGAAACTGGGTTTGGATAGATCTTGAAAGGACCTTCATATTTAGGTTCAACAATTGGCTCTTCGAAATCGAAAGTGCTATCACAATAACCTAAATACAAATCATCAAAGTAATAATAAGTGTTCTGGTAGAATTCATCTTTACCACCACCTACATATGAAGTATCGACCCGACTGCTGCTCCAAAAATTCCCCAAAGTCAGATAGCGCTCTCCTCCCCTTGCCTCATATTGCACATCATACTGAACCCAATTCTCCTTATCTATGATATACTCTTCTTCAGAAATCAACACATCAGGGTCTGTAATGATTCTATTATACCCAGGCTGGTATATTGCTTGATCCGTAAAATAGAGCGCAAAAATGCCTTTCGATCCGAAATTGGAAGAATCACCTAGGCTTATGTTAATCCTGAAACAATACATGCTATCGGCCTTTAAGGGCTCTGCTAATTCATTTTGAAGGAACTCTCTAAATGAAACTGCAGCTTGATTATACAGAGCGTAGAGCTGGAGTCCGGCGTAATTCTTTCCACTTCTTGCCTGCTGATAACCGGCAAAATTCGAAGGAGCCATTCTACTTGGAAACAAGGTGTTATAGGGAGTGAAGATATCTGGGGTCCCATCATTTGCCGATTCCCAATGTCGGGCCTTAAATACCTCTAAAGGCCTAGCAATAGTGTCTTCAAAAGAAGGATTTTGAATTAGATTCTGGCTATAAGCATCCATCACCAATCCTATCAGTAAGCACAAGATTAGAAGCCTTGTCATAATTCTAAGGTACGACTTAATGAGTAAATGTCTTGAGCGCCTTTGGTTTAGGATTCTCCTTAAAGACGAAATCAAGATCAAAAATGACCGCTACTAAGTCCAAAACATTTCTGATAAATAAGGATAAGAATGAATTTTAATGTGAACCCTTCTATTTACCACAGCTATTTCATAAGTTAGTACACTCAAAATCAAATACAATGAAAAAGAGAGTTATCAATTGCTTTTTAATCGCTTTGGCAATTTCATTATCAGCTTGCGGTGGTGAGAGTAAGTCAAATGAAGAAATGAATACCGATGTGGGACAAGAAATGAAGGACGAGATCATCGAACTTGAAGTAGAGACAGCCAATATGGATAGTCTTAAGAATGAGATCGATGACGCATCAGAAGAGGTCGACAACATCCTGGAAGAACTTTAAACAATCAAACTAAATTGAAATGAAGATTTTAACTACCCTATTTACATTAATTCTCTGCTTGTTCTTATCCCAATCAATCCAGGCCCAAAAAGGCAAGGAAATGAAAAAGGAGAAGATGGAACTAGAAAAGAAAGAGAAGGAGGCAAATAAGAAAGCCGAAGAAGCAAAAGAGAAGGCCAAGAAAGCCGAGGAAAAAGCCGATGAAGCCAAAGAGAAAGTAAAGGAAGAAAAGGAGAAGTATGAAGATGATGACGATGACGAGGACGAAGACGAAGGCCAAGATGGAGATGGAAACGAAAATGAAAAGGGCAAGTCCAAGGCAAAGGAGAATAATGGAAAAGGCAATGCTTATGGCAAAGATAAAGGAGATCTGAGCGGAAAAGAGTTCGGACAAAAGCGTGCTGAAGAAGCCAGACAAATGAAGGAAGAGAAGAAACAGGAATTGAATGAATCAGCTTCAAAAGCCAAGGAAAAGGTAAAAGCCGCTAAAGAGAAAGTAGCTGCCGCTAAAGCAGATTTAGAAGCCAAGAAGAAGAATGCCGAAATGACCGCAGAGCAAGTAAAGGAGAAAGAAGAGCAGATCAAGAAAGCTGAAGCAGCAATTAAGCAGCTTGAAGATAAGATCAAGGCAGCTGAAGAAATGGAGGGTTCCGGAGAAGTAAAAGAAGAGTCGGAAGCGAAAGAGGAAAAGGAGTCCAAAGAAGCGGTGGAAGGAGTTAACTAAACACCATCCCTACAAAAAAACTCGAATACAAGATCGATATATACCAGACCAATGCGGATAATTCAGTCCGCTTTGCTCTGGGTATAGATTGTAAAAGGCCTTTGATTGGGATTGGCTTGAATCCAAGCACAGCCGACGACAAAAAACCTGATCAAACTATTTCCAGAATGATGGGCTTTGCCCAAAGATGCGGCTTTGATGGCTTCATTATGCTGAACCTATATCCAAAGCGCACCCCCTTCCCTAATAAACTGCCAAAACGATCAAATGCCGAGATGGCAGATGAAAACCGCCGACTCATTAAAGATTTCCTCAAAAATTACCCTAATGGAAGCTTATTAGCCGCCTGGGGATCCAACATTGAGGTAAGACCATACCTTAAAACCGAACTGAAAAGGATCGTATCAGATACACAGGATTCTAATCATCAATGGCTACAAATTGGCGACTTAACAAAATCCGGACACCCCAGACACCCTTCTAGAGCGGCTTATTCAATGGGACTGAATGAATTCGATATTGAGGCTTATCTTGAGATGTTAGATGTTAGATGTTAGATAGTTCCAAAAAAGTCTAAAATCTAATATCTTCCTTCACATTTCACATTTCATAATTCACATTTCGTAACTATCTTCACTAAAAATAATTTAACCCATGGATCCCCTATTTATTCTGCTCATCATTGGAGTCATTATCTTACTCCTATCATTCTTTATCGTAAAGCAACAAACTGCCGCCATCATTGAAACCTTTGGTCGCTTTAGCAGTGTGCGAAACTCTGGTTTGCAATTAAAGATCCCTTTGATCCAAAGAGTTGCAGGTCGTATAAGTCTAAAGATCCAACAGCTTGATGTGATCGTAGAGACCAAAACCAAAGACGATGTATTTGTGAAGCTCAAAGTTTCTGTACAATACAAAGTGATCAATGATAAAGTTTATGATGCATTTTACAAGCTTGATTATCCTCAAGATCAGATCACTTCTTATGTATTTGATGTAGTGAGAGCTGAAGTTCCAAAGATGAAATTGGATGATGTGTTCGTAAAGAAAGATGATATCGCTATCGCAGTGAAGAGCGAACTCAATGATGCCATGCTCGATTATGGATATGATATCATTAAGACCCTTGTAACCGACATCGACCCTGATGCACAAGTAAAAGCTGCAATGAACCGCATCAATGCTTCTGAGCGTGAAAAGATCGCCGCTCAATTCGAGGGTGATGCGGCTAGGATCCTTATTGTGGAGAAAGCAAAGGCCGAGGCTGAGAGTAAGCGTCTGCAAGGACAGGGAATTGCGGATCAAAGAAGAGAGATTGCCAGAGGTCTTGAAGAGTCTGTTGAAGTACTTAACAAAGTAGGTATCAATTCTCAAGAAGCTTCTGCTCTAATTGTAGTTACTCAACACTATGACACCTTGCAGTCGATTGGAGAAGAGACCAACACCAATTTGATCCTTCTTCCTAATTCACCTCAAGCCGGTTCTGATATGCTCAACAATATGGTAGCTAGCTTTACTGCAAGTAACCAAATTGGTGAAGCCATGAAGCAACAGAAAGCAAAAAAAGGCAAAGGTGGAAGTACTGAAGCCTAGTAAGAAGCTTAAATGATAAAGTACAATCCACGTGAATGGTTCGGACTGATCTTTCAGTTCCACAAGAGCGATACCCTTCGAAAAATGTTTGGGGTCTTGATCTTATTTGCAATCTGTTCAGGAGGGATCGTATATGCAGAGCTGCATTATCAGTCATTGTTCGTCTTCTCCAATAGTATTCAGATCCATTCCCTACTGGGTTTTGTAATTGGTTTGTTGTTGGTATTTCGAGCGAATTCGGCATATGATCGCTGGTGGGAAGGCCGACAACAATGGGGAGCTTTGGTAAATTACTCTCGGAATTTTAGCATAAGGCTCATTTCTTATTTAGGTGCTGAAGAGAGTAGACCACTTATTCGAAGCACTTCCAATTTCGTCTATGCATTCAAAGAGCACTTGAGAGATGGTGTGAAATTCGAAGAACTCGACCCTAATGGACTTAGCGATATTGAGCAACTGAGAACTACAGACCATGTTCCAAATATGATAAGCCTTGAAATGAGCAATAAGATCAATCAGTATTATGAAGAAGGTAAGATCAGTGGGGAACAATTGATAAACTTAGACCACTACCTCAGATCATTCTTAGATATCTGTGGAGCTTGCGAACGAATTAAAAACACCCCCATCCCCTATTCTTACAACCTCTTCTTAAAGAAATTCATTTTTACCTATTGCTTTACCTTACCTTTTGGCTTGGCCCACGACTTTCATTATTGGACTATTCCAATTGCTACCTTTATTCTTTACATCTTCGGCAGCCTAGAACTTTTAGCCGAGGAAATTGAAGAGCCATTTGGCTTAGACGACAACGATCTGGCCACCGATGAGCTTGCAGAAACAATTAAACGTAATCTCAATGAGCTTTCTAAATAGAGTCCTAGTCGTATTCTTATGCTTTACTCTTTTCGCTTGCGACAATAGCAAGCCCGAATTCGAAGCATGGCATAAAAAGCAGAAAACTAAAAAGGGAAGTGAGGGAGAATCTTCTCTGAATTCAGCTGATTTCTATTCTACAGACTTGCTCATAGATAAAGTATATCGCTCTATGCAAGGTCCTTTTGAGATCAAAAGCGTTCAGGTCGACGCAGAAAAGGATGAGCTGCTCTGGATCGTGGGATACGAAAGTGAAGTATTGCAGGCCGAAAGTGATGTAGCCTTAGGTGCTGACTTCATGTGCCATAATAACCTAGATTATGCACATCCGGAAAACCTGCCCTGGAAACTCAAAACTTCCGGTGCGAATCATCGCATATTCACATTAAGTCAGGGCCAAAGTGAACTGAAATTTCCCGAAGGATTTGGTATTCCCATTCCTGCAAATCAACCATTGAATATGGTTTCTCAAGTGCTAAATCACCATCGTCCGGAACTCTTCATAAACACTAGGCATCATGCACAATTGCATTATCTAAAAGAAAGCGAAGTAAAAGAAGAGATGACTCCCTTATATCAACAAGCAGTTTTTGTGACCAAGCAGATCGATGGTTCTGATGGTGCGCATGGACTCCCATTGACTTGTCTACCCTATCATGATCATCCTGATAGTTCAGTAAAAGCAGATGTACAACACGATTGCTCAATCAAGTATGATGAAAAGGCCAAATACAATCCTTATGAGGATGAATATGGAAGAAAGTACACCGGACATTGGGTGTTGCCTAATGAACCTGAAACCCTTTCTACAGATGTGAGCCAAATGCTGGATCTAAAGGAAGACAGTCGCATTCATTTGATCAGTGTGCATTTGCACCCATTTGCAGAAGCACTTGAACTGTGGGATCGCACTAGCGACAGCTTGCTCTATGCGGCTAGCTTCAAAAAAGACAGCATCAATTTTGGATTTGAGTCGATCGACTATTACAGCAGTAAGACTGGTATCCCCGTTTTCAAAGACCATCAATATGAATTGATTAGCGCTTACCACTGCACTGATACTTCTGATCAACATACTGCAATGGCAGTAATGTATCTTTATTTGAGAGATTAGAGTCTAGAATCTAGAGTCTAGACAATTTTCGTTTGAGAGAATAGTATAGTTCTATATTGTGCACGGAGTCTGGAGTCAATGTTCTAGACAAATTTAGTTTGAGAGAAAAGTTTAGTTCTAAATTGCGCACGGACAACATGTCCGCGCGAACACATTTAGTGCTGAATTAAATCTAGGTTCTAGGCTCTAGACTCTAGGTTCTAAACCTGACTTACTTCAAAAAAAATAGCCTGACGAAATACGCCAGGCTATTAAATCTATCAGTTAAAAGAACTACTTCTTCTTACCGCCTTTTTCCATTTCCTCCTTCAGACTTGAAAGGGCATCAAGATCACCCAATGTGGTTTTCTCTTGTTTGCTCTTCATGTCTTTCATGACTCTCTGAGTAGCTTGGTTTTCAGCTTTCGCTTTACCACGTTTTGCTGCTCTTTCTTCATATTCCACATCTTTGTGGATCTGAGTATGAGAGATGACGATCTTTCTGGCGTTCTTATTGAACTCCATTACTTTAAAGTCAAGCTCTTCATCCTTCTCAGCATATGAGCCATCTTCTTTCTGAAGGTTACGCTTAGTAGCAAATGCTTCCACACCATAAGGCATGATCACAGTTCCTCCTTTAGCAGTTACTTCTGAAACAGTTCCTTTGTGGATGGTTCCGATTTCGAATACGCTTTCGAAAGTCTCCCAAGGGTTCTCTTCCAGTTGCTTGTAACCTAGACTTAGACGACGGTTTTCTTCATCAATTTCAAGGATCACAACCTCCATTTCTTCTCCAACAGAAGTAACTTCTTTCGGATGATTGATCTTCTTAGACCAAGAAAGATCAGAGATGTGTACCAATCCATCAACTCCTTCTTCTAGCTCAACAAATACACCAAAGTCAGAGATGTTAGTCACTTTTCCTTTGTGCTTAGAGTCAACTGGGAATTTCTGTGCAATACCTTCCCATGGATCTGGAGTAAGTTGCTTCACACCTAGTGACATCTTTCTTTCTTCTCTATCAAGAGTCAAGATCTGAGCTTCTACTTCATCACCAACTTTAAAGAAGGCTTGAGCAGGCTGTAGATGATTCGACCAAGAGATCTCAGAAACGTGGATAAGTCCTTCAACACCTGGCTGAATTTCTACGAATGCACCATAATCAGCAACTACAACAACTTTTCCTTTCACCTTATCACCAACTTGCAAGCTATCATCTAGCTTATCCCATGGGTGACCTTCCAATTGCTTCATACCAAGTGCAATTCTCTTCTTCTCATCATCGAAGTCGAGGATTACCACTTTCACTTTCTCATCAAGACTTACTACTTCTTCTGGGTGATTTACTCTACCCCAGCTTAGATCGGTAATGTGAACTAGTCCGTCAACACCACCAAGGTCGATGAACACACCGTAAGAAGTGATATTCTTCACAGTACCTTCAAGTACCTGACCTTTCTCCAATTGAGAGATGATCTCTTTCTTCTGAACTTCAAGTTCAGCTTCGATAAGTGCTTTGTGAGATACTACCACGTTCTTGAATTCTTTGTTGATCTTCACAACTTTGAATTCCATGGTTTTATCTACATACATATCGTAGTCTCTGATAGGCTTCACATCAATTTGTGAACCTGGCAAGAATGCCTCAATACCGAACACATCTACGATCAATCCACCCTTAGTTCTACACTTCACATGACCTTTGATCACTTCTTGTGTGCTAAGAGCATCATTTACTTTCTCCCAAGCTCTAAGCGCTCTTGCTTTCTTGTGAGAAAGAACCAATTGACCGTTCTTGTCTTCTTGCGATTCGATGAATACTTCAACAGTATCACCAACCTTCAGATCTTCTTTATATCTCAATTCAGACTTCGTGATTACTCCGTCTGATTTATAACCAATATTTACAACAACTTCTCTAGGAGTGATGCTAACAACTACTCCATCGATCACATCTTGCTCTTCAATTGAAGTCAAGGTTTCATTGTACATCTCCTCGAGCTTGGCGTGCTCGTCTTTAGAGTATACATCATCGAGTTTACCAATAGCATCCCAGTTGAAGTCTTTACGGAATTGTTCCATCTCCTTCTTGCGCTCTGCAGCGGTTTTTGGAGCTTCTTTTTCCTGTACTTCAGTAGCCTCAGTAGTCTTATCCTTAACGATAGCCTCTTTTCTACTTTCCACTTCTTTCGCGTCGGTAGTTTTCACTTTCTTCGCTTTTGCAGTGGTAGTTGAAGCTTTCTTAGTCGACTTCTTGTCGTCAGCTTTTGCCTCAGACTTAGCCTCTTTAGCTTTTGCTTCTACTGGATCTTTTTTGGGAGTTGCTTTAGGCTTGGTTGTTTTCTCAGCCTTTTCCTCAGCTTTAGGTGTAGCTTCGGTTTTTTTTGCGGTAGCAGTCTTTTTTTCGTCTGCTTTTTTTGGCGCTGTTTCTTTCTTATCAGCAGCCTTTTCTTTTGATTCAGCCATTAATGACTTGTGTTTGTATTTCGTTTTCTTGACCGATATTAAAACGAAAGCGATTATTAAAAGCCCTAAACATCGGCTATAGGGCTCCTCAAAAGAGGGGCGCAAAGATAGTAAATTTTGCTGATTTTCAGCACTATTCCTTAAAATATACTAATGCTGAATTCAAGGGCAACATCTTCTCACTTCCTATGTTTAATTTTGAAGCAAATCAGCTATGAAGCAATTCGATATTCCCACTTTTTATCGCTCTTCTTTTATCAGCAAGATCAAAGAGAAGCGCAAGATTACAGATCCTAGGAAGAAAGACTTCAGTCCTACCCTCATTCAGTTTGGGGAAGTTGAATTCCTTATTGCCCGTCATTTTGGTTTTTGCTATGGTGTGGAGAATGCCATTGAGATCGCTTATAAAGCGGTAGAGGAAAATCCCGGTAAAACCATTTACCTTTTGAGTCAGATGATCCATAATCCGGCCGTGAATAACGATCTAAGAGCAAATGGTATTCGATTTATTATGGATACTCAGGGCAATCAATTCATCCCCTGGGAAGAGATCCATTCTGATGATATCGTAATCATTCCCGCTTTTGGCACTACAAAGGAAACAATGAAGATTCTCGAAGAAAAGGGCATCGAGGTACAACGTTATGATACCACTTGTCCGTTCGTGACCAAAGTCTGGAAACAATCTGATAAGCTCGGAAAGAAAGGCTATACGGTTATCATTCATGGCAAACCTCGTCATGAAGAAACCCGAGCAACTTTCTCACATTCATCTGATTCTGCTAAGTCTATTGTGGTGTGTGATATGAAAGAAGCTCAGATACTAGCTAAGTTTATCACAGGCGAACTGCCTCTTTTTGAATTCGAGAATTATTTCAAGGAGCAAATGAGCGAAGGCTTTGATCCGGAAATCGATCTGCAGAAAGTGGGCGTAGTCAATCAAACGACAATGCTGGCTTCAGATACACAGGCTATTGCCGACTTTTTTAAAGGAGTGATGCTGAGTAAATATGGCAATGAGAATATCGCAGAACACTTCGCCGACAGTCGCGATACACTCTGCTATGCTACTAACGACAATCAACAAGCAACTTATGGTCTGCTTGAAGAGTCGGCAGATCTATCTATTGTAGTAGGAGGTTTCAATTCTTCAAATACTTCACATTTGGTAGAGCTATGTGAGGAAAAACTTCCGACTTATTTTATTTCTTCCGCTGAAGAGATCGTTTCTGATCGATTAATTCGTCACTACGATTATCGTCGCAAAGTGATGCTAAGCACTAAGAATTACCTAGGAGAGAATAGACCATTGCGCATCATCCTCACTTCCGGCGCTTCTTGTCCGGATGCAGTGGTGGATCGTGTTCTAGACCGCTTGTTGGCTTTCTTTGAGACGAACGTTTCTAAGGAGGAGATATTGGAGAACCTAGAATCAAGAACCTAGAGTCTAGACTCTTTGGTATCAAAGGAGACCTTTATTATTTCATTTTTACCGCAAGCTCGACTATCCTTCGATACAATTCCATCAGCTTCTCGACTAATTCCGATGAAATCGGAATAGTATCGAGACATACAGAATCACTCAGGAGCCGTCGGGCCGCAATGGCGCTTCGCTCTACGCGGAGGACGCAGTGGTTTTAGATTAATAACAACATTGCGCCCTTTGCGAAAAACCATTGCGACCATTGCGGTTAAGGCGGATCTTATTCAATTACGAATTATCAATTATGAATGACGAATGTCGGCCATCGATTATCGGCTATCGGTCTTGTATCTATACACTGTAATCTTCAAATCTGTACACTTTACTCTCCCGCAGATCTCGCTGATTCTCTCAGATTTAACCTTCGCATCTACACATTGTTTCATCTACACATTGATACATTAGTAATATCCAAATTTCTAATCTATCACATCGAGTGGAGTCGAGATTTCTGATTTTACATTATCTTCATCATCCCCAAATCCAATAAAAATGAAATACTCCCATACAATTACCATAGATCTCCCATTAGAGAAAGTTATTGAGCTGTTCGACAGCAAAGAGAATATGTACAAATGGCAAAAAGGACTGCAATCTGTAGAGCATATTAGAGGTGATGAAGGCAAGGTAGGTGCAAAATCAAAGCTCTTCTACAAAATGGGTAAGCGTGAGATGGAAATGATCGAAACCATCACTAAGATGAACTTACCTGATATGATGGAAAGCACTTATGATGCAAATGGAGTTCACAATATTCAACAGAATTACTTCAGAGATGCAGGAGATGGAAAAACCGAATGGCAGTCAGACAGTGAATTCCAATTCTCGGGCTTTATGAAATTCATCTATCCTTTGATGAAAGGGGCTTTTAAGAAGCAATCGTTGTCATTTATGAAGGATTTTAAGGAGTTTGCGGAAAATGAGAGCCTAGAATCTAGAACCTAGAATCTAGACTCTTTTCGGTTTTAGCTATAACACTGAGATTCGCTGAGCTTACTCGGAGTCTCGCAAAGTGGAATTGCATCCAAATTCCCAGTTTCTGATTTCAGATTTCTCCCTTCGACAGGCTCAGGGCGAAGGATTTCTGATTTGCTCCTATCATCTTTCCGCAATCAACTTCAGCACAAAATCCAGCTGCTCTTCCTGATTCAGATATGAATTATCCAAGACAACAGCATCTTTAGCCTGTGTCAATGGGTTCTCTTTTCGATTGGTGTCGTTGTAGTCGCGGAGTTTGATATTTTCCTTTACTTCTTCAAAAGTGACATCTAAGCCTTTGGCTATTAGTTCATCGTAGCGACGCTTAGCTCTGATATCATGATCGGCAGTCATAAAGATCTTTAACTCGGCATTGGGGAATACCTTGGTGCCAATATCTCGTCCATCCATTACCAGACCTTTGTGCAAACCGGCCTTTCTTTGCAATTCTACCATTCTTTCGCGAATGGTTTTGATCTGTGCTACCTCGCTTACCTTCTCAGAGACTTCCTTGCCTCTGATCTCATTCTCCACATTCTCACCATTCAAATAGGTTTCTGACTTCTCTTCTTTCTCATTCCAACTAAACTGAATGTCGATCTGATTTAGCACTTCTTTGATCTCTTTTGGTTTGAGATGATTTATGGGGATGTTATGTCGGATAATATACAAGCTTACAGCGCGATACATAGCTCCTGTATCCATATAGACATAACCCAACCGCTTTGCTAAGGCTTTTGCCAATGTGCTTTTACCGCAAGATGAATATCCATCAATTGCAATGATGATGGGATCTTTCTCCATCTGGCGAATTTAATTGATAAAATCCGATAGTCGGGTAGATACAGAGAAGGTATTCGTTGCTCCGGCCTGATGGAAGGCGGAACGCGCATAACTGAGATGGAATTTTGATACCCTGAATCCCAATCCCCAGCTAAGACCTATAGTCCCCAACTCCTCGTCGATCTTAAGCTCTCTGCGATGGAAATAATTGTACCCCAATCTTATATTGAAGTTTTCTGAAATAAGGAACTCGGCATTGAAAATCAAATGTCTTTTCAAATTCTCAAAGAATGGATTTTCATTATTGTCGTTCTGACTATTATCTCCCAAAAGAGAATTGCCTTCTTGGATCTCATTGGGGTTCTCATAATTCAGATCCCAAACTTGTAAGTGTTGCCAGATCACACCCACCCTAAGAGGCACTCTTTTAAAGCGCTTGGTAAAACCAATCTGCATTTCAAATGGCAAATCTTCTCGTAGATCGGCTTCTGTGTATGTAGTAAGTTGCCGGCCCATATTCTTGGCAACCATAGCCACTGTGAGTCTTCTCTTTCTAGAATAGTATGTCAGTCCTACATCCGCCCCTAAACCAAATGACTGATAATCGTACAATGAAGAGTATATTCCTTTGAGATTCGCTCCTACAGAGAAATTTGAATCGATCTGATATGCATATCCAATAAAATAGGCATACTCTCCAGCTGTAAATGATCCTATCTCATTCCCAGCCGCATCAGTCTCTGTAAAATCACCGTAGCTAATGTAATTGACTCCAATATTGAATGTTCCAACACTATCAAAATGCTTGGTATATGAAGCGAAGCCATAATTGATATCGCTTACATAATCCAAATAGGTCATTGAGAGCTTATTATCCATCTCCTCATTCAATAAGGAGGGATTGTCTACCGCAAGAAAAGGATCATTATCCCTAACTGCTATCTGGTTTCCACCCAAGGCTGCTACCCTTGCAGAACTGCTCATTCTAAGAAAATTGTAGGTAGTATTACCAGTCACCTGAGCATTTAATGCCGCAGATGAAAGAAGGAATAGTAGACAGATTAGATAGTGTTTCATTACTGAGATTCTAAAATACGCTAAAGACAACTGAATATTGCCTTTGATCAAATAAAATATCCATTGAATTACCTAACTTCAACAAAAAAATAGAGTTATGACTTTAAGATATTTGACTTTTAGTTTGTGTTTGATTTTAGGATTCACTTCGCTTAATGCACAAAACTTGGAGCTTAGCGGCTTGTATGGATATCAGTTTGGAAGTCGCATCAATTACTATGGTGGTTATGTAAAAATAAAAGACGGTAGTGGATACAATGCTAGTTTAGGTTATAACACAGGATCCAACTATATCTTTCAATTGAATTACTATAGAAATACAGCAGACGTAAAGCTAAGAGATGCAGTTGTCTCTCCCTTTGAAACAAGAATTGCTTTTATTAATGCGGATTGGTTCTCAATTGGTGGAACTAGAACCACAGGTGATGGACCAGCTTATGGCTTTTTCGGAGCCGCTCTTGGTGTTTTGGTAACTACGCCAACTGACTTTAATCTAGATGTGTTGGATAGAGAACTAAGTAGTAAACAAAACTTCTACTTTGAATTTAAAGGCGGTGGAACTTATATGTTCAGTGATTATATCGGTTTCCGAGCCCAGGCCATACTACAATGTCCAATTGATTATGCTGGATTTTATGTATCAGCTGGAAGTGGGGGAACGTCTAGTGGCGTGAGTCTAAATAGTACGGTTGTATTCTTCTCTCTTCAAGGAGGATTGGTATTCACTTTACCGCAATAAAAAAGGCGCACAAGGCGCCTTTTCTGTAAAATTCTATTCGATCTTATTTGATCATTACTCCTGTAGCAACAAAAGTAGTTGCAATCTCAGGCTCAGTGATCGCAGCGATCTCCTCTTCAGTAGCACCGCCATCTTGAGCATAATGTCTTAAATCTTCTACTGATGTAGTATCTAGGTAAGCTGTACCTTCCATTACTACTTCTTTTCCTGTAATATCCATAGGTACAAAGAAACCGTAGTCTTTAAAAGTTACGCGCATCATATCTCCAGAAGCTGTCTCAACCTTCATCCAACATCCTTTTTTCTTGCATACATCTTTAGCAACTGCTGCAATTTTGATGTTAAGACTATCCTTTCCTTCCATTCCAGTAGATAGGTCAGCCATTGTTTTTGCTCCTACTGCATCAATCATTTCACCAAAGTGAACTGAATCGGCTTCCATATTTGCTTCAGCACCTTCTTCTACCGCTTCTTCTGTTTGAGTTGAATCTGTTGTAGAATCTGAATTCTCACTTTCTGCTTTTGGTCCGCATGCCCACACTGAAGTAGCAACTGCAACCAATACCAAGCTCTTTTTAATCATTGTAATCGAGATTTTGTAATTGTTAATTTGGCCGCAAAAATACAGAATTCCTTTATTTGGAGAGGATTACGAATTCTGTGCGTCTATTTTTGGCTCTTCCTTCTGCTGTTTTATTAGTCGCAACTGGTTTGGTTTCGCCAAATCCTTTATACTCTAATCGAGCAGACGAGATACCCTCTAGAATAAGATAACTCATTACAGCCTTAGCTCTGTTGGTGGACAACTCAAGATTACTAGCATCGTCTCCTACATCATCGGTATGACCGTGAATAGCGACATTAACAGATGGGTTCTTTTCCAGGAAATCAATAAACTCATTTAGAATATTCATCACCTGCTCGTTTAGGAAGTACGAATCAGTCTCGAAGTTTATATTATTGATCCTATAGGTCTCACCAATCTCAATTGGATTCATCGAAATTGGCTCAGCCCTTCTAGGTTTGCCAATTACATCCTTATTGGAATTGATGTATTGGGAAGTAAAGGCGTAGCCAGACTTCTTTGCCAGCATCATTACATCTTGCTTTTCAGACGCAGCTATAACAGCCACATATTCTCCTGTGCTTTCATCTACCACCCCTTCTACTGTTTCATTTGTAGCCATATTCTTGAGTTCTATGCTCATGCCCTTTGCTGCTTCCGGATCCTTGCTCTCCACTTTACCTTTCACAAAAACTACTTCTTTCGGCTTAGCCTTCTCTGGAAGATCGAAATAATAGATATCTAAGCCTTCCTTTGCCAAATTGGATGAGAAGTACCCATATTGGCCATCAGTACTAACCATAAAACCATGTTCATCCAGTTTGGTATTGATTGGCACACCAATATTCACCGGGGTCTCGAACTGACCAAATTCATTGATCTTGCTAAAGAAGATATCTTGTCCGCCTACACCTGGATGCCCATTAGATGAGAAGTAAAGGGTATAACTATCTGAATGCATAAAAGGCGATTTCTCATCGCCGGATGTATTGATAGTTGGACCTAGATTTTCAGGTTTGCTCCACTTGCCGGATTCAAGACGATTGACCTTATAGAGGTCCATCCCTCCATAATTATCCTCTCCTCTGGCAGATGCAAAATACAGGGTTTTATTATCTGCAGAAATAGATGGCTGACCCTCCCAAGTGCCACTGCCATTGATATGCTCCCCAATACTTTTTAGATCAGACCAAGAGCCATTTATAAATTCTGCATAATAGATATCCCCATTCGAGTATAGCGTTCCATCTCTAAGAGGAACCTGATCAACTATAGTGATGAACAATAATTTATTATCTACCGATATGGTAGTTCCACCTTGATAAGCACCTTGATTGAAAGGCTCTGGCATAGGGATTCCACCCGAGTAAGTGCCATCATATCTTTTCCTGCTTTGAATGAACAGTTCCCTTTCCTGCTTGCCATACACACTTCTAGAATCAACTTCTGTGCGTCTTGTGAAGAATAAATATTGGTTATCAGGAGATAACATCGGCAAATACTCATCATCAGCTTTTGAAGACACCCCTTCTACTTTCTTGGGGTCGAAGGGCACTGGATTCTTGAATATCTCTCTGTACTTTTCTATTCTTTTCCGCAATTCATTTGCCTCATCCAGATCATTGCCATCTTTGCTGCTGGCCTTTTCGGTATAGGTCTTTAAATAGGGATATGCCTGATCGTAATTGCCAGCCTCATAATAATGTTTACCAAGCCAAAAGGCGGCTTCGTAATTCCTATATGAAGCACATGCCTCATGTGCCTTTTCGTAATACTTTCTTGATAGATTGAGCTTTTGTTGATCTGGTCCTCTCTTTGTATTGAGGTAACCAAGCATGGAAAGAGCCTCGACAAAATCGGGATCCTCCTCTATTGCATCAATGAGGAACTGATAACCCTGTTGACCACGAAATTTATACTGTGCTGCCTTATCGTAAAGTTTTTGAGCTTTCTTGGAGGCTTTCTTACAATCTTGGGCAAATAGACTGACCGTGGAGAAGTAAATCCCCATCACGACAACTAAAGTAAAGGTGTGTATAAATCTACTCTTCAAGCCCAAATTTTTCTTCGACAAGCTGCAAAGAAAACCATTTCAATTTCTATTTAAAGAGTCCTTTCAATCTTTTCTTAGCTTCTTCTTCAGCTTTTTTCTTTGCCTCTTGCTTCGCTTTCTCTAACTCTTTCTTAGCTTGCTCTTCAAGCTCTTTCTTTTTGCGTTCAGCTTCTTCTTTAGCCTGTCTTTCAAGCTCCTTTTTCTTTTCTTCAAGCATCTCCTTTGCTTGATCCTTGATGGCCTCTTTCGCATTCTTTGCAGATGATGAGAAATCTGTTTTGATCTTAGGCTCAGTAACCGTACCCTCTACTTTTACCGCAATACTGATATTATCGGCCACATTCACATCTACTCCTTTTGAAGATGCCTGTGAAAGCAATCCATCAAGTGCTGAATTAGCTGCACCGCCAAACTCCTTCCTTGGAATCTCAAAGTCGAGAGTATAATTAATTGACTGATCCAAGGAGTTGTAACCACTTATAGTCACTTTTGAATTGCCCACTTTTAGATCAAATGGCTCTACAAATACTTTTCCGCCGGCAATGGTGAACTTGATATTCACATCGTTTACAGCCAGAGGATTCAAATCATTGTACTTGATTGCTTTAGATACCTGAACCAACGGTTTAAAGTCTTCGATCTGAATATTCTGAGTTAATAAACTTCCCTTTCCATTAAAGCTCTCAAATATTGGATTCATTCCTGAATCCATAGCTCCATTAACTTTAAGATCTGTAGAGTATTTACCAGTGCTATGTTTGATGATTGGCGCTAACTTCTCAATGCTCACGAACTTCTCTGAAGTCTGCTTTACATCGAAACCGTCGATATCCATTCCAAAGTCAAAAGTTGGACGAAGACTATCTGTGGTTTCGTAAAAACCATTCATTATCATCCTGCCTTCCAGTAAATTCATGCTGGTATTGGCTAGACTTAATTTTTCATCCTTCAATACAATGGCACCACTAATATTCTTAATTACAATATCATCATAGATCAATTCTCCAATTACTGCACTAGTTGTGAAATCAATTCGCTTAGGCAACAATAATGCTTCCATGCTTTCGCTGCTATCCGCCTCTGGAGTTTCAGCCTCTTCAGCGACATCTGAGCCATCACTTCCCGAAAGTTCATTTAGATCAAGCAGCTTAGAATTCAAGCTCAATTTACCCTTCAAAGTGGCTTTGTCTGTCAATGCATAACCAATGAAGTTCTCTAATCGACCATTGGCTTTAAGATCACTCTTTCCAATCAACATATCAAGATCATTCAACTCTGCAAATGCTGGTGTGAATTTAAGTTTCGCATGCTTTAGGTCAATTAGGTAATCCAATGAATCAGATGCATAGTGAAACTGATTTACCTCTAAATTACCCTCTGCTTTGAAGTCTTCATACTGCTCTTTTTCCAAAGTAGACACACGACCTTCAAGATTGATCTTGGCGATGAAAGTACCGGCCAGCTCATCGCCCTCAGGCAATGGGATCACATCTTTGATATTGTCGATCACTATCTTGCCATCCATATTCGATCTCACAAAGGGATCCGACATGGGCTCACTTACATAAAGGTCGAATCTGAATGGGTTATCGGCCATTACAAAAGAGAAATTGCTCACATCCACAATGGTGTGGTCTAGATCTCCGTCGGCACTTTCCACACTCGCCTTTACATTGATCTTATCTACTGATTTCGGCAGATCCGGATATTTGAACATTCCATCATTCACCGCTAGATTCACCCCAAATGCAGGTAAAATAGAATCCAGATAAGTACCCTTTACATATCCGTCCAATGCCAGACTACCTGAAGTTTCTACTCCCTCCAGATCTTTAGCAAATTCCGCAGGAATCATAGAAAGTATCTCTTTGAATTCAGTCTCACTGGCTGCAAATTTAAAGTCCATATCAATGGCATCATTGGGCATAGCCAACCATCCTTCAAAGCTCAATGGTAGCTCGTTCAGATTCAATTTATTATCTAAGAAGGTGAATTTCATCTCATCCAAATTCATCCCAATGCCAGCATCCAGCACAACTTTAGCATCTCGTATATAGCCAATCCCATCAAAGTAGAAATCAACATCTGCAACCTCACCATGCGTTTGAAGATTCGTCTGAGAGGCAGTCATATCTCCACTTAAACTAAGATCTAGATCGTGTAACCCCATTGACATTGGCATAGTACGATCTTCATAGACAAAGATTCCATCCACTATACTGATCTCCTTAAGGTCCATCTTAAATGCAGCCCCTTCTCCATCGTCTTCTTCCTCTTCCTCGTCTTGAACAGCAGTACTATCTGTTTTCGCTATATCGTAATTCGCCATCCCATTTTCCAATACCAGTATATTGATATTCGGCTCTACCAATGAGATCCTTTTCAATTGAATGCTTTCTCCTTTGATCACCGACATCAGATCGATCACCAGGTCAAGCTCTCCAATCCTAGCCAATTCCACTCCTTCAAACTCATCGATCCCGCTTACACTCACATCTTCAATGCTGAAGAAGAAATCGGGGAAAGATCTAAAAAGACTGAGGTTGAAATCCCCAAAATCTATCTTGGCATTTACTGCATTATTGCTCTCCTCTTTTGCTATGGCAATTAGGTCGTCCTTAAAGATCATCGGCAAGACAATCATGGCTGCAACGATTAGTACGACAAGGGCTCCGAATATCTTCAAAAAGGTTTTCATGGCTGGTTTCTTTGGTTTTCTAAGGGGCAATTAAGTTAATTATTTTTCTACTGGATGTGGTATCAATTCATTCTCGGTATAAGCAACCGTTGTGGCCACTGTAGCATCTCCCGTAACGTTTACAACTGTTCTGCACATATCGAGCGGACGGTCGACTGCAAAGATCAATGAGATTCCCTCCAATGGCACTCCCACAGAACCTAAAACAATGGCCAACATAATGATTCCGGCACCCGGTACGGCAGCCGATCCTATAGAGGCCAAAGTTGCTGTGAGCACAATAGTCAGCTGGTCGGCAAGATCAAGGTCCATGCCATAAACTTGCGCAATGAAAACTGCGGCTACGGCCTGATAACAGGAAGTGCCATCCATATTGATGGTGGCCCCCAATGGAAGTACAAAACTGGCTACCTTATTCGACACCCCTAACTTCTCTTCACATCTCTCCATCGTCAGTGGCAAGGTGGCTGCTGAAGAGCTAGTTGAAAAGGCCAGTAATTGAGCGGGAGCAATTCCCTTGAAGAATTCGCGATAAGAGAAACCCGCAAGGAACTTCAAGATCATTGGGTAGATCAAGAAAACCATCAAGGCTAAACCTATAAGTACGGTTATTGAATAAATTGCGAGACCCTTCAAGATCTCCAATGCTGCTGCCGGATCCTCTCCAGCCAACTCGACCATGATGTTCCCCAAGAGGGCAAAGACCCCAATGGGAGCGAAATACATGATGATATCAACCATCTTTAAGATCACTTCATTGGCCCCATCAAAGAAATCCTTGACTGCCTGGGTTTTGGATGCATCGGGAGCAATGATGAGCGCGATACCAAAGAGCAAGGCAAAGAATATCACTTGCAACATATTGCGGTTGTTTCCCGAAGCGTAAAAGATATTTGCCGGCACCATATCTACCAAGAACTGTAGTGGGCCGCTTTCTTTCTGTGCTTGGGCTTGCTCTTCAGTACTCTTTACTTTGGCCTCATTTTGAGCTACCATCTCAGTTCTCACTTCTTCTGAAAAGCTTTTCCCTGGTTTGATCACATTCACTACCAAGAGTCCGATAGTTACCGCAATCACGGTAGTTATTAGATAAAATCCAATGGTCTTTCCGCCCATGGAAGAGAGCTGGGCAATGTCTTTTAAACCCGAAATACCATTCACCAAGGAGATCAATACCAAAGGCACGGCAATCATTTTTAGCATATTGATGAAGATGGTTCCCCAAGGCGCGATCCAATCGGCCGTAAACTCTTGCCAGCCCGAATTAGCGGCTAAAAGGCCGTAAAGTAACCCAAGAACTAATCCAATAATGATCTGCCAGTGTAGTGCTAATTTCTTCATTGAGAGCGTGAATAGTGAAGTCCGAAATTACGAAGCTAAATGAGATTCCTCCCCATGCTTTTCACTCAATTCTTTTTCCGCTTATCTTCGCTTTATGAAGGGAAATACATTTGGCAAAGCATTTCAACTCCACACCTTTGGTGAATCTCATGGCGAAGCTATTGGCGGCATGATCGATGGCTGTCCGGCCGGAATCAAGCTAGACCTAGCTAAGATCCAGCTAGCGTTGGACCGCAGAAAGCCCGGACAATCAAAGCTGACTACCCAGCGAAAGGAAAGCGATAAGGTGCAATTCCTATCCGGCATCTTCGAAGGCCAAACTACCGGCACCCCAATTGGCTTTATCATCCCCAATGAAGATGCCAAGTCGAAAGATTACTCCCATATCAAAGACACCTATCGACCTTCCCATGCCGACTATGTATACGAAGCTAAATATGGCATTCGCGATTACAGAGGAGGCGGTAGAGCCTCTGCCAGAGAGACAGCTTGTAGGGTTGTAGGTGGAGCCATTGCTCAGCAAGTACTCGATCAAATTGGTGTGAAGATCTACTCTTATGTACAGCAGGTGGGGAATATCAGTCTGGTCAAGGATTTTAAGGAATTGGACCTAGATTCGATCTATGAGAATGATATGCGTTGTCCGGATGCGGATACCGAAAAGAAGATGGTCGATTTGATTGAAGCTGTTAGAAAAGAAGGCGACACCCTTGGTGGATGCATTCAAACCTTGGTTCAAGGTGTACCAGCAGGCTGGGGAGAACCGGTTTTTGATAAGTTACACGCCGATCTGGCCAAAGCCATGATGAGTATAAATGCAGTAAAAGGATTCGAATACGGATCGGGATTTTGTTCAGCAGAGATGAAAGGCTCAGCACACAATGACCCTTTTGAGTTTGTGGATGATAAGATCAGGACCTCAAGCAATCTCTCCGGAGGTATTCAAGGTGGCATCAGCAATGGAGAAGATATTTATTTCAGAACAGCATTCAAGCCGGTAGCTACCATTATGAAAGACCAAGAATCAGTGGATAAGAGTGGCGCAAAAACCACGGTTAAAGGCAAAGGCCGACATGACGTATGTGTGCTCCCTCGTGCTGTTCCTATTGTAGATGCGATGACGGCTTTGGTGCTTGTGGAGCACTTCCTTCGTCAGCGCTCCCAGAACCTAGAACCTAGAATCTAGAGCCTAGACACTTCTGTTCTCTTATTCTCCCGCAGACCTGCCTATCCCGACGGCTCCCGTTGATCCCGCATGTCTCGATACTTTTCCGATTTCATCGGAAACACTCGACAAGCTGATGGGATTGTATCGAGGGATAGTCGGCGGCGAATAAAATCAGCGTTATCAGCAGAAAACTTAAAAAGATTCCATCACATTTTCACATTGATACCCTTCGGCGGAGTTCATCCTGAGCTTGTCGAAGGGCTCAGGGCAAGCATTTCATATTTAATTCCAGTCTTTACTCTTTGAGATTTTAGATGTTAGAGTTTAGATATTAGACAATTCTAAAACCCTTCTAAACTCTAAAATCTAATCTCTAAGCTCTTTAACATTTTGCTTCCCTCCCATTAATGTCTTAAATTCAGCAATACTATTTACCTTCACTAAACCAAAACAACCAAGCCATGCTAATCAAGAATATCAAGAGTTTACTCCAAGTCAGAACCGCTGATGAACCTCTGCGAGGAAAGGAATTGGCAAAACTCCCCAGAATAGACAATGCCTGGATCCATATCAAAGATAATTTGATCCATGACTTTGGGAGCATGGATACCTGTCCGACCGTTAGCACTTGGAGCAAAACCATAGATGCCCAAGGAAAATATGTATTGCCGACCTGGGTTGACTCACATACTCATCTAGTGTTTGCAGAAACTAGAGAAGAAGAATTCAATATGCGCATCAAAGGCAAAACCTATGAAGAGATTGCCGAAGCCGGAGGGGGCATACTCAATTCAGCTAAAAAGCTAAGGCATACTTCTGAAGAGGATCTCTTTGAGAGCGCAAGGGAAAGGTTAAAACATTGCATTAGCATGGGTACCGGTGCCATTGAGATCAAAAGTGGCTATGGTTTGGACCCAGCTTCAGAAATGAAGATGCTCAGGGTGATCAAAGAATTGAAAAATGTCTCTCCAATTCCGATCAAAGCGACATTCTTAGGAGCTCATACCTATCCCGAACAGTTTAGGAATGATCATAAGACCTATGTGCATCAGATCGTTTATGATATGATTCCACAGATCGCAAAAGAAGGTCTTGCAGATTACATCGATGTATTTTGCGAGCGAGTTGCCTTCAGTGCGGAAGAAAGTCAGAAAATCGTAGAGGCAGGAAGAGAGCACGGTTTAAGAGCAAAGGTGCATACCAACCAATTCAACAGTATGGGAGGAATTGAGATGGCTATAAAGGAAGGAGCACTATCTGTAGATCATCTAGAGGTAGTGAATGATGCGGAAGCTGAGCTCCTTGGAAAGAGTGATATTATATCTACTCTATTGCCATCAGCCCCATTCTTTCTGAATGATCATTATCAGCCGGCTAGAAAATTAATAGATGCAGGAGCAGCTGTCGCTTTAGCTTCAGATTACAATCCAGGCTCTTCACCATCTGGGAATATGAATTTCGTGGTAGCACTTGCCTGTATTAAATTGGGAATGACACCGGAAGAAGCCATCAATGCCGCCACCATCAATGGAGCTTTCGCTTTAGAAATGACCAATAAAGTGGGTGAGATCGAAGCGGGAAAATTGGCTAATCTTATCATTACAGAAGAGATGCCTTCTATGACTTATCTTCCCTATTCATTTGGGGAGAATAATATTGAACAAGTAATCATTAACGGTAAAGAACACCAGCATGCCCCTTAAGCTTTTAGAGAAGAGCGACCTTGAAAAGCTCTGCAAGCGCAGAGAAGGTGAAACTAAATTAGGAGAAGGATTAAAATGTGGATCTGAATTGCAACTCTCAGACCTCAATGAGGTCGATGCACGATTTGTCGTTATTGGTGTACCTGAAGATGCTGGTCCACGTGCAAATCACGGCAGAGCCGGTGCTGAAAGCGGATGGCAATACTTTCTGAATGCCTTTCTGAATCTTCAAGAGAATCAATATCTCAAAAGTGAATCGATATTGATGTTGGGCGAGATCGACATTCGAGAAATGCCCAATTATCATTCTACCGACATTACTAAGCTGCGTGCTTTGGTTTCAAAACTGGATCAGGAAGTTTCTGAGCTGATCGAAATGTTGGTTAAGGCAGGCAAAATCCCAATTCTAATCGGTGGTGGTCACAACAATGCCTTTGGTTTGATCAAAGGTTGCTCAAAAGCATTGGGAAAGACAATCAACTGCATCAATTTTGATCCGCACACCGACTATAGAGATATGGAAGGAAGACATTCCGGAAATGGTTTCAAATATGCCAGAGAAGAGGGTTATTTAGATCAATATCATGTGTGTGGATTGCATCAGAATTACAATTCGGCATCTATCTTGAAGCAATTTAGAGAAGATAAAGGTCTCGACTTCCACTCATTTGATTACAGTATTATTCAAGCTAATATGAGCTATAAGAATATGCTCAAAGAAGGATTGGAATTTGTCTATGGAAAAGGTTTCGGAGTGGAGCTTGATTGCGATGGAATTCAACACTTTCCTTCCTCTGCAATTACCAGCAGTGGATTCTCTCCAAACCAAGCCAGGATGTATGCGTATAAAAGTGGAACTTGTCATAATGCTCTATATTTTCACCTTACGGAAGCAGCTCCGGCTTTGGCAGGAGACAATGCTACAAAGTGGGGAAAATTAATGGCATATTTGGTGAGCGATTTCATCAAAGGCAAGACTCAACTTTTTTCAAAATGATGGAATAATTGAAAGAAAAACCTCTTTATCTTTAGTCGCATGGAAGAGCTTGTAGAATGTGTCCCCAATTTCTCAGAAGGAAGAGACCAAATAACAATTGCAGCCATTGAAAGAGCTATAAAAGCTGTAAATGGCGTTTATTTATTACACACCGATAGTGGTGTAGCCGCCAATAGAACTGTTTACACATTTGTTGGTAGTGCTGAAGCAGTTATTGAAGCCGCCTTTCAAGGTGCTAAAGTGGCAGCAGAAATGATCGATATGGAGTACCATGGTGGAGAGCATCCACGCATGGGAGCATTGGATGTTTGTCCCTTCGTTCCAATCAGCGGTATCAGCAAGAAACAACTGATCCCTATGGTAGAAAAGTTTGGCAAGAGGCTCAATGAAGAATTGGGAATTCCCGTTTTCTTCTATGAAGATTCAGCCAAGAAAAAGGAAAGACGGAATCTCGCCAATCACAGAAGCGGAGGTTATGAGCAGCTGGAAGAGCGAATGAAGAAAAGCTGGAAGGCCGATATTGGCAAAGAATTCAATCCAACTACCGGAGGAACCGTCTGCGGGGTGCGTGACTTCTTATTGGCTTTCAATATGAACCTCACCACAAAATCTGTAGCTGTTGGAAAAGAAATCGCATACTCTTTAAGAGAATCCGGTTGGCCAAAAAGCAAGAGCAAAAATGCAATGGCCAAAAGGGCACTGCGACTAAAAGCGGTAAAATCTATCGCCTGGCATATTTCAGATTTCGATAAAGTTCAAGTGTCTGTAAATCTGATCGACTACCATACAACACCTCTTTGGAAAGTGTTCGAAAGCTGTAAAATGCTTGCAGAAGAATCGGGCACTGAAGTTAGCGGAGCTGAATTGATCGGCTTGGTTACTTTAGAGGCCATACTAGACTGTGGAAAGCATTTCAATAAAGATGCGAATGCAACGGAAGCTGAACTAGTGCAGTCTGCTATAGAGACTTTAGGATTAGACGAATTGGCCCCATTTGATCCCCAAAAAAGAATTCTAGAGTATAGGATGAAGTCAATATGAGTGATAAGGAAGAGAAGCAAAAAAAGCGCAGTGATCCCCGTAAATGGTGGGAGAAACTGCTGTACTTCTTCCCACTGCAGCTCCTATTCGTACATCTGAAGAAGAATCAACAGATGTTGATCTTCTGGGTTTTCCTATTTCTGGTTATTACAGGAAATTTCGGATCTAAGTTTGGCGTTCCCTACCTCTTTCTTGCACCTGAGTATCTTGGTGAAGTAAGTATCTGGAGCTTTGCCATATTTGGTTTCGCTCTAGGCGGATTTGTAATGGCATTCAATATTGCCAGCTATATCATGAATGGATTTCGCTTTCCATTCTTGGCTACTTTATCAAAACCATTTCTAAAGTATTCCATCAACAACTCTACTATTCCCGTGATCTTCATAGGAAGCTTTGTGTATTTGTCAAGCAGTTTCCTAATGGACAATGAAGGTTACAGTCAGGAAGAAGTGATCTGGCGACAAGTGGGATTCCTTGGAGGCTACTTTTCTTTTATCGTCTTTGCACTCACCTATTTCATGATGACCAATAAAGACTTTGAGAAGCTCTTTGGAAAGGAAATTGGAAAAGTAGTAAGCTCTGATACTAAAGGAGATGAACCCGCACGTATTCTCCTTCAAAAAAGAGAGAAAGAATGGTATAAAGAAGATCTAAGTGGCAAAAGTTGGAGGGTCGACACCTATATAGGATCTCGCTTTGCATTCAAACTGACCCGACCTTATGGACACTATGATCGCAGTATGCTATCCCAGGTGTTTCGACAGAATCATATCAACGCATCCTTTTTTGAGATCGTAGTTATTGCATCAATAATCATTCTCGGTTTATTTAGAGACAACCCAAGTTTCATTATTCCTGCTGCTGCCTCATTCTTCCTTTTACTTACCATGCTGATCATGTTTGTATCTGCGCTTAGAAGCTGGATTAGAGGGTGGACGGTAGTGGTGTTGATCGGTGGATTCCTTTTGGTGAACTATATTTCCAAGTACGAGGAGTTTTATTACATCAATCGTCTTTATGGACTCGATTATCAAGGGCAATCGGCAAACTATCCCCCAAAGCAGAAAAACGATAAGGAAAAACGACTGCTTGTCAATAAGGATCTTGAATTCAACCGCGAATTGCTATCTAAATGGGAAGCTAAGAATCTCGATGGAAAGAAAAAACCTAAAGCGGTATTCATTGCTTTAAGTGGTGGCGGCTCGCGCTCAGCATTGTGGTCGTTCTTGGCTTTACAACATTTAGATAGTCTCACAGATGGAGAATTGATGAATCACAGTGTGATGATGACAGGTTCCTCAGGAGGTACTATTGGAGCCTCTTATTTTCGTGAGATCTGGAAGCGTGGACAGGAGAATGATAGTTTAGATCCATATTCTGAGAAATACCGATGGGATATGGGTAAGGATCTCCTAAATCCTATCATGTTCACCCTAACGGTGAATGATATTTTCGTACGGACGAAGAGTTTTATCTATCAGGGGCAAAGTCATTGGAAAGACAGGGGCTATGTATTTGAGAATACCCTTAATAAGAATAGTCGGGGTATGCTTGACAAACCTCTTGGGGATTATGCAGAAGCTGAACATGAAGCTAGAATTCCATTTATGATCATGTCCCCTTCTATCATAAATGACAGTCGGAGACTACTGATCTCCAATGTGCCTCTTTCCTTCATGAGCAACAGTCCAATGAATTCAGAGCTTCATGAAGAAAATGTGGAGTATATGAGGCTATTTGAGGAAAATAGTCCGGAAAATGCGCGCTATCTGAGTCTTTTAAGGATGAATGCCACCTTCCCTTACATCATGCCTTTGGTTGACATGCCCACAGAACCCAGAATAGAGGTCTTTGACTCCGGTTTAAGGGATAATTATGGCATTAAGACCGTATCGAAATACATCTTCAGCATGCGCGATTGGTTGAAGGAGCACACATCCGGAATTGTGATCGTACAATTTAGAAATGGCATTCAAAAGTTGAAAAATGAAGATATAGAGCGTAGAGGAATAGCAGAAGACCTAAGCTCACCTTTCGGCAGCCTTTATGGCAATCTATTTCAAGTGCAGGATTTCAATAATGACGAACTCTTGGAATATACCAAAGAGTGGTATCAAGGACCTGTAGATCTAGTGCGTTTCGAATTGCACAAAGACGAGAAGAGAAAGATCTCTTTAAGCTGGCATCTCACTTCTAGAGAGAAGGAAATGATACTTGTATCGCTTTTCACCAATAACAATCAGAAGGCAGCTGCGAAGTTGCAGAGACTTTTGGAGTGAGGCTATCCTTCTACGCTAGCACTTAGGCTAAAGCTTCAGTGCTCGAGGAAAGCTTCGAAGGACGAGGAGTGCAGCTAAAGTGCATGGTTTTTTATTAAAAACTTAGTCCTTTCTACACTGAGGACATTGAGAAGGCACTGAGATCACAGAGTTAAACTTTTAGATATGAGTCTGTCTTAATTCAGGATTTAATTCTAATTGATACATTTTCACATTTACTCATTGATATATTTCCTTACTCCTTACTCTTTCATCCTTCGAAGCTCAACGAGCGTAGAAGGACTTACTCCAAATTTCCGATTTCCGATTACAGATTTCAGATTTGATTTCCCTCCCATTCTTCTAACTATTTCACCGTTTATGTATTCGTCATAAGGTTGAGGCAACAAACAAGAAAATATAGAGTCTTTAGATCATGAGATCTAAATTATTCTATTCTATACTAGTCATAATAATCATCTTAAATGCCTGTAAAGAGGAAGAAGAAGCAGAAATTGCCAATCATAACCTTTTTCCAGATGAAGGTATGCTAATGGATGACACTTTGATCTTAAATCCAATTGGCTATTCTCCCCTAAGTGCTAGATTGATCCGCAATTACAACATACCTGTCAATCTAGAAATAGAGCTCACATCCAAAAACCCTACAGCTGAAAATCTAAAAAAGAAGTACACTGCATTTCGAAATCGATTTGACATCCCGATTCTGGGCCTATATGCAGCACATAACAATCAGCTAAGTATTAGAGCTATAGATCTCCAGGGAAATTTGGTCAAAGAGGAAATCATCAACATACAAACTGATTCATTGCCAGATGGTATGCCAGAGATCATCATTGATAGACATATACCTTCAGAAAGTGTAGAAGGAATGAACCTATTGAGTTATTGGGGAATAGGCAGTCCTCAAATGCCTTTAATATTTGATAATAAGGGAGAAATTAGATGGTATCTAGATTTCAGTAACCACCCTAGCTTAAATCAACTAGCCTATGACAATGGAATCGAACGATTGAAGAATGGCAATTTTTACTTTGGCGATATAGTTAGCGGAAGCATATATGAGGTTGATATATACGGTGAAGTAGTTGAATCCTGGTCATTGAATGGACATGAATTTCATCATAATGTACAAGAGAAAAGCAATGGAAATTTCCTAGTTACAACATCAAAACAAGGGAGTTTACATCAGAATGGAAATTCTACAATAGAAGATTATGTTATAGAGATCGATAGAGCAAGTGGAGCAATTGTAAGTGAGTGGGATCTTAAAGAATCGCTGGATGAATATCGAACTTCATGGACAAATCAACTCAATAGGGACCCTATTGATTGGTTTCATGGTAATGCAGTTATCGAAGGCTTAGACCAACAATCTATTGTTGTTTGTGGAAGAACCCAAGGCATTGTAAAACTCAGCAATCAAAATGATCCTATATGGATCTTGAGTACACATAATGGATGGAACATTAATCGTGATTCAGTTGACCTAAATCAATACCTATTGCAGCCAATTGATAATCAGGGCAGACCGATCACCGATTCCTCTATCTTAAATGGTTATACTAACCAATCAAACTTTGAATGGGCATGGTATCCTCATGCGCCGGAATATCTGCCTAATGGTGATCTTCTGGTGTTCGACAATGGAGATAATCGCAATTACAATCAAAGTAGACAATATAGTCGTGCTGTAATCTATCGAATCGATGAACAAGCTATGACCATTGAACAGCTTTGGTCATATGGAAAGAATCGAGGAACAGAGACATTTGGACAGTATGTTTCAGATGTGGATTATCTTCCTTCTAAGAATAATATACTATTCTGTCCGGGATTTGGGACTGACAACTTCGGAGACATAGGTGGAAGAATAGTTGAAATCGATTATGGTACCAAACAAGTGGTATTTGAAGCATTAATCAACCCACCTCTAGGTAGTTTTGTGGCTTTTCATAGGGCAGAAAGAATTCCACTATATAATTGATACTGATAAGCACTCTGAAACTCTTTACCCTTTATCATTACTCCCTACTTATCACCCCGAGCGGAGCGCTGCACTGAGCCTGTCTAAGTGTCGAGGGGCCTTACTCTTTCATCCTTCGAAGCTCAACGAGCGTAGAAGGACTTACTCCCTTCTCCCTTCTCCCAAATCCCACATTTGCTTTATCTTAGCAAGATGAATAGATTTCTGCTTATAAGCATTGTAATTCTTACTACAGCCTTCCAAACACAAGCACAAAGCGAAGTAGACTCTTTAATGAAACTGCACCAATACGATCTTGCGATTGATGAATTGGAGGGTGCAGTCAGTCTCGATATACAGGGACAACAAAAGCTAGCTGAGGCATATTTGAAATCGGGTAGATTATATCGCGCACTTGACAGCTACAAAAAGCTATATAAAGCAGATAGTAACAACTCACATTTACTTCAACAAGCTATCATACTTGAAAAGCTAGATGAAGAATCAGAAGCATTGAAGGTATATGTCAAACTAAATGGATTAGCTCCTAATAACGCCTACTACTGGAAGCTCACAGCTAAATCGGCCTTAAAGAATTCCGAATATCCATTATCACTCGCAGCATGGAATGCTGTACTTGAGAGGTCACCAAACGACCTAGAGGCAATCAACAAAATGGCATTGCTATACAACAAGCTTGACCAGGCAGAACTAGCAGATAGTCTTTTAAAGGAGGGATTAAAGCTATCTCCAGAATCTAGATTCCTGAAAAGCAGTCGGCTTAAAGTTCTTTATAGGCAAAGAAAATACGCTGAAGCAGTTAAGATCTCAGAAGAATTATTTGCTCAAGCTGATAGTAATCTAGTACATCAAAAAGTAGCTGGAATATCTAATTATCATATTGAGAATTATCAAAAGACTATTGATCTTTTGTCAAATGTGATTGAGGTCGAAACTGAATCAGATCTACTGCATTACTACATAGGATTAGCCTACCGTGATTCCGGGGATAAGGAAAAGGCGGCAGAATATTTAGAAAAGGCCATTGAATTGGGAGTGACAAAGAATCTTGGAAACTACTATACTCAATTGGCAGTGAGCTATGAAGAAGCAGGAGAAACTGCCAAAGCCATTCAGGCCTATAAGGTGGCCTATTCCGAATCCAAAGACAAGGTCCTACTCTACCATTTGGCTCGCAATTACGACAGCTATTACAAAGACAAAAAAGTGGCACTATCTTACTATGAGAAGTACCTTCAAGAGAAGGATACGGCCAATGAGTATTTGATGAATTATTCTAAGCATAGAATACAGGAGTTGAAGAATGCGGCGCATTTTGAAAACGGATCCTTTTAAACTGTACCGCGAATGCTTGTCAATGAGGATCGAAGACGGAGATCGAGGACGGTACTTAGAGTTTACATTTATATATTAGAATAAAGCTGCTACCTAAGCATGCCGAAGTATCGAAGGCAGAGGTTAGGAATAAGAATCAAATACCACTTGATTTTAACCACGGCGAGCCTGCCTGCCGGCAGGCAGACACAGCGGCATTACATTCCTATATTCCAGCCTATATTCCAGCTATCGGTTAAGGATTTTGAGCGACTAACACTCAGCGCAGTTAATTGAGTCAAAAAAACCTTACTCCTTAATCCTTGATCCTTTCTCATTAATTCATATTTCTAATTTCTGATTTAACCCTAATTCCACTTATGAAACCTAATTTTGTTTGCACCAAATAGGTCAATTAAAATACGTATCCACACAAATGCTTTGCATCCACCATACCTCAACTGATCCCTACTTCAATATTGCTACAGATGAATACATCTTCAAGCATTTAAAGGAAGATTGCTTTATGCTCTGGCGTAACGACAATGCCATTATTGTAGGTAAGCATCAGAATACCCTTGCCGAGATCAATGTGGATTATGTAAAAGAGAAGGGAATCAAGGTGGTGAGAAGACTATCCGGTGGTGGAGCGGTATACCATGATCTTGGGAACCTCAACTTCAGTTTTACCAAGACAGGTGAGAATACAGAGATGGTCGATTTTAAGAAATACACTCAACCCATTATTGAAGTCCTGCAAAAACTTGGTGTAGATGCCAAGTTTGAAGGTCGAAACGACATCACCATCGATGGCAAGAAATTCTCCGGAAATGCTGAGCATGTATTCAAAAACAAGGTCCTGCATCATGGCACCATTCTCTTCTCTTCTGAGATGAAGGATGTGAGCGGTGCATTGAAGATCAATCCTCTCAAATACAAAGACCGAGCAGTAAAATCGATCCCAAAACGAGTGACCAATGTATCAGATCATTTAAAAGAACCATTGAGTTTAGAAGAATTCACCGAAATGATCATGCAGCATATCATCGATACCAATCCGGGCGCAAAGCGCTACGAATTCACAAAAGAAGATCTGGCTGAAATCCAAAAGATCAGGGATGAGAAATACGCCAAATGGGAATGGAATTTCGGTCATTCTCCAAATTACAACTTCCAACAAGGCGTGCGCACTGAAGGTGGCACCTTAGAGATGAACCTGGAAGTGAAAAAGGGCATGATCAAAGCTGCCAAGATCTATGGTGACTTCTTTGGCACCAAAGATATAAGCGAAGTTGAAGAACTATTGGTTGGAACTCTTCATGAAGAAGAAGCCATTCGCAAGAAGTTGAGTTCAATTGATATTGAAAAGTACTTTCATAAGATGAAAGTGGATGATTTGATCTCGGTGATGTTTTAAGTGGAGATTGGAGTAAGAAGTATGAAGTTTGAAGATTAAACTAATCTACCTCTTCACCATTTTCACTACTTCTCGATTCCCATTCTCACTATAGATTTCTAGATAATAGATACCAGAAGGTGCATTTAGTTGAATAAACTCCTTATCTGTTTTGAGATTGACTTCTTGTACCAATCTACCATTCATACTTAGGATCCTTAGGCTTTTGACTTTTGTACTATTCAGTGGTTCAATAAAAAAGCCTTCCTCAAAAACATTAGGGTATACTTTAAATTCTTTTTCATTTGCACTCTCCCCTATACCGACGGAAATAACATTGTAGCAGCGTGATGTATCTACACAGCTTCCTTTGGAAAGTGCCACTGCATATGAGCCGCTACCGGGCACAACGAAGCTCTGTAGGGTGTCATTCATAAAAGGCGTATTGGTATTGCAATCTATCCATTGATATGATGCCCCAGCTTGAACTGCAGTTAAGGTATCTGCATTCTGACTGATATTTGTATCCAAGTCGTTGGTGATAGTTGAATTTCCATTCACCCAATTGGAGATCATGCCAGATGAGAGACTAAAATTCTTTAACACGCCATCATTATTACTTACTGAATAGTCAATTGCTATAGTATCATTTGTGTTGGTGCCATTAGCAATGCCTTCTTCGAGTTTATAATATGCTACCAAGCTTGCTGGAGGAGTGCAATAAGAATTGAACATACTATTTCTAATCTGGCTAGTATTCAAAGCGATATCCCAAATCTTGATTTCATCCATCTCTCCAACAAAATAGTTTACATCGTCAATTCTCTTGCCAATAGTAATTGGGACTGTATTGGCAGTATTAACTGCTAGGGTGAAGTTGCTGGCTGTGTCTAGCACGCCATCAATATAAATTGAAGCTTTAGTGGTAGCTGAATGATCATAAACCACAGCAAGATGATGCCATCTTCCATCATTTATCACTGCATTGCTATTAAAGCCATTGCCTCCAATCTCAATTCTAACCTTTCCATTTGCTATAGTGTTGAAGGTAAACCTTTGTCCTACTGTCATGTCGCCCCAGTTCACTAAAACCTGCTGGCTAGTGAGCGTACTTGTAGTTTTTATCCAACATTCAATTGTACGGTCTGAGGTACCTGTAGGACCGGCATTCGCAGCTATAACACAATCATCCACTCCATCGTAATGCAGTCCGACTTGCGCCTTGGAAACAGTGAATAGAAATGAGAATACTAGAAGAATAAGGGTTTTGCCGAGTAGACTTTTCATTTGTAAAGAGATTGGTTTGGTTGAGCTAAATGTAATGAGAATTTGAATTATTAGCTATGGGCTTGGAGTATGGTGTTTGGAATTTGAAGTATGGAGTATGGATTAAGTTCTCTGCAAATTGCCGAACACCGAAAACCAGAAATTGAACCCAGTCTAAGTCTGTGTTTCTCTGTGCCTTCTCTGTGTAGACCTTCGCCAAAGGCGGAGGGCCTCTGTGACCTTGTAAAAAGCAAACTCTTCTTTTTACCACGATTTAACTAAATTTAGATTCAAATAGCCTTTTCAATTTGAAGCAGAAAACCATAAGTATTGTCGGTTTTGGAAATGTTGGCCGTTTTATTTGCGCCCAGCTAATACCATACACAAATAGCGCTTTAAAGATCAACTTGATGGATCCTGATGAAAGTGTTCATGGTGCGATCTTGGATTTTCTGCATGGCTTAGAGTTATTCCCTGAGCATCAAATACACTTTAACGATGAAGAGCTCTTTAATAGCTCTGATATAATTTTTCATTGCGCTGGGGCTTCAGTTCCTAAAGGACAAAGCAGGCTAATCAGTTGTACAGAATCTATTGCAATTGCAGAAGCTGTCTATTCAAATTATCAAGCCAAAGAGTCGGCAAAGATCATAGTTGTGGCCAATCCAGTAGAGATCATCGCTTCAGTCAGTCGAAAGCTTAGCGGTCTTCCACATTCTCATGTATTGGGTATTGGCACCTATTTAGACTCGATACGAATGGATTATTTGATTCGGGATTCAATGCCTGAACTGAATAATATCAATGCAGTTGTAATTGGCGAGCACGGTAGTACGGCCTTTTTGAGTAACAGCTTGTCGAGCATAGATGGAAAGCCAATCGAATCCATTCTGAATGTTGAAGAAATTGAAGATTTAGAAGCTAGAATGAGAACAGCCAAAGATGATATCAAAGCAACCCAAGCTGCAACCATTTATGGTGTTGGTTATTGCGCTATGCAGGTATTTTACGCTTTAATGGGAGATCTAGAACTAAAGGTAGCTGCATCGACAGCAATTCCAGATTTCTTAAGAAAGGATTTAGGTGAAGCTGACATCTACCTCAGCTTGTATTCTAGAATTAATGAACATGGAATTCAGCCAATTGAACATAGCTATTCTGGGACTGAAATCGAGAAACTCAAGAAATCTCGTGATCTGATAGTCTCTTGTATTCCTAAGAGCTACTTGACTCCATAGAACCTAGAGTCTAGATTCTAGACTCTTAGCGTCTACTTTTCGGATTCCACATCACAATGATCTGAACCATAATTGCCAACGCAATTAGCACGTAGATCTCGATCTTAGTGAAGAGTTCCACATCCTCAATAGCCTTGCGACTTATATTGAGTTGCCTTTCCCCCTCTTCAAGTTGAATACTTGATAGTATCCTTAGATCCTGATTGATCAATTCCAACTGTTTAATCACAGCCTTATCATCTGCATAACCATTCTTCTGATAAGCGCGTTCAAAACCTTCTAGTTCTTCTAGATGATCCTCAAAGTCTCTAAGTACTTTTTCTTCTTTCTGGGTGAGTTCTGTTTGTGAAAAACGGTCGACCAGATCCTTGATCTTCAAGCTAACACTTTCATTCTTTGTCGAGAAAAATGCGGTATCTCCCTTGGCAACGGCCACTTCTTTCTCATTGACCTCAACGATTATATCGAAGATGTAACTTTTAGCCATCAATCTATCCTCATAGATGTTCTCAACCGATTCTTTCATTCGGAGATAACTGTCCTTATCGATCAGATTGGTTGCGGCAATAACCCCAAACACCATTAGAATTCCCAGGATCCATTTCACTTTATTAAAGAAGCTCATATCATATCATTTGTATTCTATAAATATAATCATGGAATTGTTCAATAGCTCAATAGCAGGAAACTCTCTTAGATCACCATTGAAAATTGCATAACATTAGGAACTAATGTTAGTCCTAAAGAATTTACTTAGCTACAGCTTGATTTTTATTTCTCTAAGCCTCAGTGCCCAAAAGAATATAGAACTCAGTGGTGGTATGCTTCAGAACAATTTCAGAGACCCATTTGGTGAAGATGCACTCAGAAAGGAAACCAGCTATACTTCCGAATGGGGATATTCGATACGGTTCAGCATAGATGAAGTTCAAGTGGATTGGTTGAAAATGCGTTTCACTCTTGGATATAACTATTTAGGAGGAAGCTTTAAATCCAGCGATGGAAGTCAGGGCGGTAGCTTTAGTATTGATGCCAATTTCAATAAGTCGCTTTTGACCCTTGCTGTTTATCCGGCTCACCTTGATATTGAAGGACTGTTAATTGATATTGGGGTTGAAATTGGAAGACTTTTATGGGAAGATTTTCGGGGGATAACTATCGCGAGCTCAAGAGGACAAGCAATAATAACCGAGAATGTTGAAGAGCTATATGATGAATTTAATTCGAAAGCATATTTTGGACTAAATCTCAGATTCGCCTATGATATAAAGATCACAGAAAACTGGGCGCTCTCTCCTCAGTACAACCTATATTACGGGCTTAGCCAAGAGTTTTATGTCCCTCCAGAGACCAGTAGATCCTATCAACATTTCTTCGCTATCGGCCTGCAAAGAGCTTTGAAATAAAACTTGCTTATTTCTCAGCTTTAAGGATTTCCTCGGCCTGATCGGCAATGGCTAGTAAATGATATCTATCTATTCCAGAATAAGAATTAGCTGAACGTCTCGCCATGCTTTGAATGCTCTTTAACTCAGCTCTAGCAGCGGCCCTTGCATCTCCCAGTCCAATATCCTCACTCTTTGCAAGCTCACCTAAAAGCTCAACATGCTTCTTTTGCAGGCTTCTTCGATAGACATTCATTGGACGAACACTTCTTGTTTCCGACCATAATCCGTTGCGCAAGTCTTCAAGCATTTCAGTCAGCTTGTATGCTCCACTTCCATTGTAGGCCTCGTTTTCTAACATTCTTTGCAGTCGCTCTTCATCCAATAAACCATTGAGGAATCGGGCTTGCATCTTTTGAAGGCGCTCAACCAGATTATAAGGGTCGATGTTTCTCACTATCTCATCTTGAATAAGCCAATCCGGACTACTAAAGCCTTCTTTGATCAAGAAATCCATTGCTCTTTGCTGTTCAGCTTTATCAATGTGTGTATAGCGAACACCCTCTTGATCTGAGGTGAGTAATTCCTCATATACTCCACCAATCACAGTGGTTACATGACCGAGATAATAGTACCATACATAGGTAAGTTCAGTGTACAATTCCTTAAGGTCATCATATCCCTGATCTGGTTTGGTAGTCCATTTCGCTAGATTCTCTGCAACGATCTTCAAATTGCTAATCCCATAGGCTGAAGATTTAACCGGATCATCACCCACACACTCTGTCTGTGAACTTGGATCATAAGAATTCCTTGCCCCAAAAAGATACTTTGGATCTCCTTCATGCTCTTCTATCCATCCATTCAGAATTGCCACTTCATCATCAGCTGAGTTAGCTTCCGGAATGTATCTGTACCCCCAATTGATGACATAGAGATCATAGGGACCTAACATTCTCACCCAGCGCACCCCGCTATCTCCTGGCTGAGCCACATAATTATATCTAGTGTAATCCATAATGGTACTTGCTAATCCCCACTTATTTGTAAAGCTGGGCGATCTTAAAGAGTCCGTAGGATAGGCATAGCTGGCTTTCATATTATGTGGTAGACCTAAGGCATGCCCTACTTCATGAGCAATTACCATGCGCACCATTTCACCAATGTCTTCCATGGGCGTCTCCAATGTTCTTGCTCGCGGATTAGCCGCTCCCGTTTCCAATAGGTATCTGTTTCTATAAGATCGCAAGTGATTATGATACCATACAATATCACTTTCTATGATCTCACCGGATCTTGGATCACTTACCGATGGCCCCATCGCATTACGCGTAGTTGTTGCCACATAGCGGATAGTTGAATATCTGGCGTCTTCAGCACTCCAATCGGGGTCTTCTTCTTTGCTTGGTGCATCTTTGGCTATGATGGCATTCTTGAAACCTGCTACTTCAAAAGCCTTTTGCCAATCTTCAATCCCCTGTTTGATATATGGTCTCCATTTGTCGGGAGTTGCAGGATCTAGATAGTAAACAATCGGTTTAACAGGCTCAACTAACTCCCCTCTTGCATAAGCTTCGGGATCCTTAGGCTCCATTCTCCATCTTCTTAGATATCTCTTCTCATCTGCTTTAAGTTCTTCTGAGCCAAAATCTACTTGGCGGACAGTAAACCAACCAACCCTTTCATCAAAAAGCCTTGGCTGCATAGGTTCTTCTGGTAAGAGATAGAATGACTGACTCATCTGCATGCTGATAGTCCCGCTATTGTAATCAGCTGGTGGTTTAGTGGCGTTGTAGGTCATATCGTGCCTCACTTCCACATTTTCAGGATATGATTGCATGCGGCTGATAAAACTTCTGTCTTTATCTAGGTTTTTCACCTGATAAGCTTTTCTCATACCGGCCGACATACCACTTAACGCACTCACATCACTCAAGAAAAGATCATTTACCTTGATCAAGGCAGCAGTTGAATCTTTATTCAAGGCCTCTAGCTTAAATGCCGCAATTATGGGTGCATAATTATTGACTTCTACAGATTGATGGATGGGCAAGCTCTCATCTGCTACATTGGTGTAAGAGATAGATCGAAGCAATAATTTGCTTCCTTCTCTACTCCATTGCACTACTTGCTGGTTGGTCTTAGATCCAGCATTCACATATCCTCCACCTAGGCCTTGTGGTATCTTAGCTATGCGACTTACCAATAAGACATCTTTCTCGAGCTGTTCAAATGGTATCTCGAAATAATAATCCTCTTTGTTCTGATGCACTATGAATAAACCGCTATCAGTCTTGGTCTCTTTCGTGATCAATTCTGAATAGGACTTTAAACCGTCTGACTTCTTCTTTGCCGGGGCTTCAGATTCTTTTGATTTCTTCTTTTTCTTTTTTTGGGCTGATAGGTCGGCACTAAAGCCAAGCATAAATAGGCTTAAGGATAGGATGAGTAAGTTCTTCATAATAGAAAAATAAAAGACGCTCAAGATACTAATCAATTGGATTAAAGCTGAATGAGAATGAGTAGTTTAATAAACTTTAAGAGCTTTTAGGAGTTATCATGGTAGATTAAATCAATATGCCTAAAATCAGATCGAAATGAAGAATGTTATACTAGTCACCGGCGCTTCAAGCGGAATAGGAAAGGCTACTGCCGAGCAATTGATCGCAGACGGACATATAGTCTACGGAGCAGCTAGAAGGATCGACAAAATGAAGGATCTTGAGCTAAAAGGTGGACATGCCATTCAAATGGACGTGACTAATGAGGCTGAAGTAAAAGCATGCGTTGATCAGATCATCAAAGAGCAAGGCAGGATCGATGTTTTGGTGAACAATGCCGGTTATGCAGTTTACGGACCAGTAGAACAAGTTAGCTTAGATGATGCAAGACGACAATTTGAAGTCAATATATTTGGCCTAGCAGCCATTACTAAGGAAGTTCTTCCACATATGCGCGAGAAAAGAAGTGGAAAGATCATTAATGTGAGTTCCATGGGTGGAAAGATCTATACTCCTTTTGGAGCTTGGTATCACGGGACTAAGCACGCATTAGAAGGCTGGAGCGATTGCTTGAGATTAGAGTTGAAGCCATTTGGAATAGATGTGGTGATCATTGAACCGGGCATCATTAAAACCGAATTCATGGATGTGATGTATGATCCTATGGTTGAAAGTGCGAAAAACAGTCCATACTCTGAAATGGCAACTAAAATTGCCAGCTCTTCAAAGGAAATGTATGAGAAACCAGGACAGAGTTCACCTCCAACTGTGATTGCAGAAGTAATATCCAAAGCGGTCAAAAGCCAAAAGCCCAAGATTAGATACGTTGCTGGCAAACTGGCTAAGCCCCTAATGTTCATGAGAAAGTGGTTTGGAGATCGAATCTTCGACAAGGGGGTGATGAGTCAGTTAAAGTAAGTGCGCTAGAGTTGGGAATTTTCACCCATAGATTTCGCAGAAATACGCAGATCCTAACTTAGCGACCTTTGCGCCTTCTTTGCGCCCCGACAGAGTCGGGGTTGTGGTTAAAATAGTCTTTCGATCTCAAGTCAATCACCCATATCCTTAGCACGCAATCCTTCATTCTTACATAATTTTCAAAAACGTATTATCCAATTAATTTTTGTTGCAATTTTGCTACCTTAAATAATAAAAAGGTTTAGTGAAGAATTCATATTTCGACCTCATTGAACAAAGCTTTTACTTCCCGCAGGAAGGCTTTGATCTGAAAAACGGATATCTCAGTTTTCACGGGGTCTCTTTAAAGCATTTGATCGAAAAGTACGGCACTCCTTTTCGCTTTATCTATCTTCCGAAGATCGGTGATCAGATCAAGAAGTGTCGCAATCTATTCAATCGCTCCATCAAAAAGCACAAGTACAAGGGCAATTATTACTACTGCTATTGTACCAAGTGTAACCACTTTCAACATGTGGTAAATGAAGCTTTGAAGCACAATGTGAATTTAGAGACTTCTTCTTCTTTCGATATTGATCTGATCTTGCATCTCTTCAAGAAAGGCAAGTTCAAGAAAGACATTGCAATCGTTCACAATGGCTATAAGACCAAGGATTATCTGAGAAAGATCGTGGATCTGGCTGAGATGGGGTTTAAGAATAATATTCTAGTGCTTGACAACCTTTCAGAGTTCGATCAATTGGTCGCCATGAAGCCTAAAATGAAGATCAATTTGGGTGTGAGACTAGCCATGAACGAAGAACCGCAGTCGGCCTACTACACTTCACGCCTCGGCATCCCTGCCAAAGAGATCATTCAACTCTATGAGGAAAAGATCAAGTCGAATGAGGGATTCGAACTAAAAATGCTTCACTTCTTTGTGGATTCCGGCATTAAAGACACGCCATATTATTGGGGCGAATTCCAAAGAGCCATGAAATTGATGGTGGAATTGAAGAAGATCTGTCCTACCCTCAACTCTCTCAACCTCGGCGGAGGATTCCCTATTCGTAATGGTTTGGGCTTCGAGTACGATTATGAATACATGATCAATGAAATCATTAGCAATATCAAGAAGACTTGTGAAGATGAGAATATCGATGAGCCGGATATCTTCACCGAATTTGGGAAATACACTGTGGGTGAAGCCGGAGCTATCGTATTTGAAGTATTGGAACAAAAGCAGCAAAACGATGCCGAGCTCTGGTACTTGATCAACAACAGCTTGATGAATACCATTCCAGATGCTTGGTCGATCCAAGAAAAATTCATTCTTCTGCCCATCAATAAATGGGACAATGAATACTCCCGTGTGAATATTGGCGGTATTAGTTGCGATCATTCCGACTATTATAATTCAGAGGATTTCAATCAAGAGGTACTCTTGCCAAAATACTCCGATAAAGACAAAGAGCCGCTCTATGTAGGTTTCTTCCACACCGGTGCATATCAGGATTCGGTAAGCGGATATGGTGGTATCAAGCACTGTCTGATCCCCTCACCTAAACACGTGATCATCGATAGGGATGAGAAAGGCAATATCGTTGATACGGTATACCGTGAGGAGCAGTCGGTTGATGAAATGTTGAGTATTTTGGGATATCAGTCATGAAGAATAACTACGCAGGCATAGAAGATAAATACGCCAAATTCGAGAATGCAAAGATCCTTTTGCAGTCGATACCCTACGATGGCACATCTAGCTGGGGGAAGGGTGCCGACAAAGGTTTTGAGGCCTTTATGCACGCTTCGGAGAATATGGAGATCTACGATATAGAGACCGACTCAGAAGTGTATAAAGAAGGCGTTCATATTTTGCCTGAAGTAAGCGAGGATAGCAGTCCAGAAGCAGTCTATGAAGCATGTCTTAAAGCGGGCAAAGAGGCATTGAAGACCGGTAAATTCCCAACCTTCTTTGGCGGTGAGCATTCCATTAGTATCGGCTTGATCGAAGCCTTTCGCGAAAAGTATAATGACTTAACTGTTTTGCAGTTAGATGCGCATACCGACCTTCGAAAAAGCTATATGGGCTCTGAATACAATCACGCTTGTGCCTTGCACAAAGCAAGTAAAACCACCAATTTGATACAGGTGGGTATTCGCAGTATGGATGTGTCTGAAAAGCAGTATATCGACTGGTCGAAATGCTTTTTGGCAGAAGAAATGGATAGCGAAGAAGATTGGATGGATGCTAGCATTGCCATGATGGGAGATAAGGTATATCTAACCCTAGATTTGGATGTATTCGATCCATCGATCATGCCTTCAACAGGCACCCCTGAGCCGGGTGGTATGGACTGGTATACTGTAATGCGCTATCTTAGAAAAGTATTTGAGCAAAAAGAGGTGGTTGGATTCGATATTGTGGAGTTAGCTCCGATCGAAGGACTATCTGCTCCGGAATTTCTGGTAGCCAAACTTTATTATAAATTACTCTCTTATAAATTTCAGAAGCATGACTAAGATCAGCGACTTTATCCTAGAACATTTCAAACATTTTAATGCAGCCGCTTTAATTGATGCCGCAAAGGGCTATGAAGCTCAATTAAAATCCGGCAATAAGATGATGATCACTTTGGCCGGTGCAATGAGTACGGCTGAATTGGGAAAATCATTGGCTGAAATGATCCGTCAAGATAAGGTGCAGATCATTTCTTGTACCGGAGCGAATTTGGAAGAGGATGTGATGAATTTGGTAGCACACTCACATTACAAGCGCATTCCTGAATACAGGGATCTTAGTCCGCAAGAAGAAAGAGAATTATTGGATCAAGGATTGAACCGAGTCACTGATACTTGTATTCCTGAAGAGGAAGCCTTTAGAAGAATTCAATCGCACATTCACAAGATCTGGAAAGAAGCTGAAGCCAAGGGTGAGCGCTATTTCCCGCATGAGTATTTATACAAGCTCTTGCTTTCAGGAGAGATGGAGCAATACTATGAGATCGATCCCAAAAATAGCTGGATGTTGGCTGCAGCCGAAAAGAACCTGCCTATGGTTGTTCCGGGCTGGGAAGATTCTACTTTGGGTAACATCTTCGCTTCTTATTGCATCAAGGGAGAATTGAAAGCATCAACTATGAAATCGGGCATTGAGTATATGATGATGCTGGCCGATTGGTATACCGACAACACCCAAGATAATGGCATTGGCTTCTTCCAAATTGGAGGAGGTATCGCAGGTGATTTCCCAATCTGTGTGGTTCCCATGCTTTATCAGGATATGGAGCGAGAAGACACCCCATTCTGGTCTTATTTCTGTCAGATCTCGGATTCCACCACCAGCTACGGTTCCTATTCCGGAGCGGTTCCCAATGAAAAGATCACCTGGGGTAAGTTGGATGCCGATACACCAAAGTTCATCGTAGAATCCGATGCCACCATCGTAGCGCCTTTGATATTCGCCTACTTGTTAGGTTGGTAGTTAGGAGAGTTAAGAATACTTGAAGTATTTGAAATACTTGGAGTTTCTTTATTCTCCCGCAGATTAGCGCTGATGTGCTTAGGATTCCGCAGATCTTTTATTCGTTATTTAATTCGATTTATAGCATTCCAAGAATCAGCGGGATTTGCGAAATAAATCTGCGAAATCAGCGGGAAAAAGACAAGCGTTATAATATTGTCAAATTTCATATCCCACATCCCATCTCCCTTATCCGAAAATTCCGATCTATCTTTACCCCATGTCTTATCAAATCCGCATAGAAACCCCTCGCCTAATCATGCGCGAGTTCCGCGAAGAAGATGCAGAAGCCCTTTTCGAGATGGAATCCGACCCAATAGTGCTTACATATCTGGAGGTAGAACCATTAAAGAAGTTGGATGAGATCTACCCAATTATTGAGCGCGTTCAAAAGCAGTATGAGGACAATGGAACCGGTCGTTGGGTGATGATCGAGAAGTCGAGTGGTGAACTAATGGGCTGGACTGGTCTAAAATTAGAGCCCTTGGAAACCAATGGGTTCACCAATTACTATGATCTGGGATACCGTATGATCCCACGCTATTGGGGGAAGGGCTATGCCACCGAGAGCGCCCTAGCCTCTGTAGACTATGGTTTTAATGAGTTAAATTTGGAGAAGATCAATGGTGGTGCGGATGTAAAGAACATTGCCTCTAATCGAGTATTGCAGAAAGCTGGACTTGAATTAGTAGAAGTTTTTGATCATTGGAATAGACCCCATAATTGGTATGAACTAAATCGCTAAGAATGGCAAAAACGAAATTAGCGCTCGCTTTATTTATAATCAGTCTAGCATACTCTTGCCTGCTTAAACCTCCAGTTGTGCTGCAATATGGTGGAGTATTGGAGAGCGATTATATAGATACGGTAAATGTAGAGCTGAGAAATCGACTTATCATCGTTCCTGTGACAATTAAGGGTAAATCGTATAGGTTCCTTTTTGATACCGGTGCTCCATTTAGTATATCTCGAGAGATCCAAGATGAATTCGACTTTAAGTTGATCAGCAAGGGGAATATCATCGACTCAGACAATAACCGTGAAAAGGTGGATTATGTGAGTGTGGGAAATACCATCATTGGAAAAACTGAATTTATCGATCAAACTGCTTTTGTGGCTGATTTTAAAGCAAACGCCGTCCTGAATTGTTTTGAAATTGATGGTATAGTAGGGTCTAATCTAATCCGACATGCAGATTGGTTGATCGATATGAGCAACAAACAGATCCTCTTTGGCAGTGATCTGAATGAGTTTTTCCAAGTCATGGAGGGGGAACAAACGTTTAACACAGATTTTCAATACGATATAGAGCTCGATCTGCAGTTGGGTAGCGATGTCTTTAAGAAGATAAAATTAGATTATGGCTCCAATGGTGGATTGGACCTCCCTAGGATTCAATTCCAATCGCTTGAGAATCATCATCTGATCCACCAAGGTTACGAGATCATTGGGGAAAAACAAACCGGTCTATTAGGTGAAGTGGTACAATCTGAACGCAAGCTTAGTATTAGTGATTCATTGCTATTGGGAGACCTACAGGTCAACGACATAGAAGTTCAGATCGGAGGTAATGATGTAATTGGAACCCAAGCTTTGGAGAAGTTAGTCGTGGGAATAAATTTCAATGAGAAAAAGATTCACTTCTCCCCTTCCCTTGACTATGATAAACCATTCCGTACTTATGGTTTCTATTCCGGTCACTCAGACGAAAAGGAAGTGTATGTTCTAGCCGTATTCAAAGGTACTGCAGCCGATAGTATTGGTTTGAATGGTGGAATGCAAATCATGAAGGCAAATCAGCTCGACTTCGAAAATGGCAGTAACTTTTGTGATTACGTAGACCTGCTTGGCAAAGCTCCAGATTCTTTGATCTTGGAGGTTGTGGATGATAGTTTGGAGCGGAGAAAAGTGGTGTTGAGTTATTCAATACTGGAATAGAGCTTGGAGTTTGGAGTAAGGTGTAAGGAAGCTAGATGCCGAAAGCTGGAGGCTAGAGATTCGATAGCCGATAGCCGATAGCCGATAGCCGATAGCCGATAGCCGATAGCCGAAACTTCAGAATTTTCATTTTGAACGATAGCGCGGACATGTTGTCCGTGCGAGTTTTTTAGTCAAATCAAAGTATCCAAAACCCTAATTTCACATTTACTCTATCATGAAAAAAATCTTCTATCAAATCCTTGTGCTCTTAGTTCTTCTATCGGCATGCAAAACGGATAACAATAAAATCACTACTACAGCTCCTTCACAAACTGAAGAGCTAAACATCGAGAAGAAAGAATGGGCTCTGGTAATTCATGGGGGAGCAGGAACCATCTTGAAAGAGAATATGACTCCTGAAAAGGAGAAGGCCTATCGCGACAAGCTCAGTGAAGTACTGGCGAAAGGTGAAGAAATCCTGGCTTCAGGAGGTTCGGCTTTGGATGCGGTGGAACAATGCATACAGATCATGGAGGCTTCTCCCCTCTTCAATGCCGGGAAGGGAGCAGTTTTTACCAATGCCGGCACCAATGAAATGGATGCCTCAATCATGGATGGTAGTGATCTCAATGCGGGCGCTGTAGCAGGAGTAACTGTAGTGAAGAGTCCGATCGCAGCTGCCAGGAAGGTTATGGAAGCCTCTCCGCATGTGATGCTGAGTGGTAAAGGAGCCGATAAATTTGCCGAAGAAGAAGGCTTGGAGATCGTGGATCCCTCCTACTTCTATACCAAAGACCGCTTTGAATCCTTAGAAAGAGCGAAATCAAGGGAGCGTGAAAAGCAGGCCGATCAAATTGCAGAAGCTTCAGCATATTCTTCAGAAGACTATAAATTTGGGACTGTAGGCGTCGTTTGTCTTGATAAGAAAGGAAATTTGGCTGCAGGAACTTCAACCGGTGGAATGACTAATAAACGCTGGGGAAGAATTGGCGATTCACCCATTATTGGAGCAGGAACCTATGCCAACAATGAAAGTTGCGCAGTTTCTGCCACCGGACATGGAGAATTCTTCATCAGAGCCAACGTAGCCCATGAGATCAGCGCTTTATTTCTCTATAAAGAGTTGAGCATAGATTCAGCGGCTAATGAATTGATCCACCACCGACTGATGGATATGGGAGCAGCCGGCGGTGTGATCGCTCTGGATAAATATGGCAATCATGCCATGCCTTTCAATACTCCCGGCATGTATAGAGGCTTTATCAATGCCGATGGAGAAAGCGGGGTGTTTTTGTATGAGAATGAAGCATGGAGTAAGGAGTAGGAATTCTTTACTCAATAAAATAAATCTTCTATCGGCCTTTTAAGCTGTACCGCAGAGTCGCTCAGAGTTTTTTTTCAGAGTTTCACAGAGTAATTAAGCTAGAAGTTGAATGGATAACCAAATTGTGATTGATATTCTTGCTTACGCAGCCTTGCTAGGTCTTTTTATTTCTCCAGCAATGATCTTCTATTTATTGAGAAATAAAAGGTCTATGAGGTTTCTTATTTTCATCATCACTTCTACATTGACACTAACCTTACTGGCTAATTATTTTGCTTATGTTCAAGATAATCCAGAAGATATGGGAATTGGCTGGCCATTGAAGGTCATCTTTCAAATTCCGATCATCATCATCTATTCTATCATAGTGTATTTTGTAGGAAGAGGAATTGAGAAGTATTTCTCTTTAAAAGATTAGTCTGCTAAAATTGGCCATTGGTCATTTAAGCTGTACCGCAAATTCTCGCAGACTTACACTTAGGATTGGATTCGCTTCTCCTTAATCCTTACTCCCACATCCCAACTCCTTACCCCTTACCCCTTACCCCTTACTCCATTCTTCTAACTAAATATTTCACATTTCACATCTGATCCTCATTATTCCCAAAAAATGATTTTACTTTTACTTATAGACAACCGCTGACTTTCCATGATAGACCAAATTATTCGTTTTAGTCTCAAGAACAAACTGCTGGTCTTTCTATTCAGTATGGCGATTGTGGCCTTTGGACTCTACTCTTTGAGTCATATCTCAATCGGTGCGGTACCTGACATTACCAATAATCAGGTTCAGATCATTACCACTTCCAGAAACCTAGCCACAGAAGATGTAGAACGATTTATAACCTATCCGATTGAGTTAGAGATGGCCAATCTTCCGAATGTGAAGGAGATCCGCTCAGTTTCCAAATTTGGGCTCTCGGTAGTAACCGTGGTCTTTGATGATGAGATTGGCACTTACCTGCCAAGACAGTTGATCGCTGAGAAGATCAAATCGGCTTCTGAGAATATTCCTGAGCAGTTTGGAAAACCCTTTATGGGACCAATCTCTACCGGTCTAGGTGAAATCTATCAGTATGTGCTCGAAGTAGACTCTGCTCATCAAGGTGATTATGATCTAATGGAGCTTCGAACCATACAAGATTGGATCGTGAGACGTCAACTTTCCGGCATTCCCGGGGTAGTAGAGGTGAATACCTGGGGTGGTTATCTGAAACAATATGAGGTGGCAGTAGATCCGGTGAGGTTGAGAAATCTAAACCTCTCCTTAGCTGAAGTGTATCAAGCCCTTCAAAAAAATAATGATGTAGCGGGTGGAGGTTACATTGAGAAAGCTGAACAAAGCTACTTTGTAAGAGGTGAAGGTCTGGTTGAAAATCTGGAAGACATTGAACAGATCGTGATCAAAAATCGAAATGGAAACCCCATTTTTATGCGAGATGTGGGAAAAGTGGGCTTTGGACATGCTATTAGATTTGGAGCCATTACCGGCAATGGTGAAGGAGAAAAAGTGATGGGACAGGTCATGATGCTCAAAGGAGCCAACTCCAAAGAGACCATTGATGCAGTTAAAGAACGAGTTGATCAGATCCAAGAATCCTTGCCACCGGGTGTAAGCATCAATGGGTTCCTTGAGCGCAGTGAATTAATCGGCAGAACCAGCTTTACCATTGCAGAAAACTTGATCCTCGGATGCTTGATCGTGATTTTCGTAGTGGTTATATTGCTAGGAAACTTGCGCTCAGGTCTAGTAGTGGCCTCGGTAATTCCGCTAAGTTTACTCTTTGCACTTTCAATGATGTACTTATTCGGCATTGATGCCAATCTAATGAGCCTTGGAGCAATCGACTTCGGTATTATCATCGATGGAGCGGTGATCATTGTGGAGTTCATTTCCTTCAATATCAATTCAAAAAGAGAGGAGCTTGTCGCGCTTCCCTTGTCAGAGCGACAAGCATACAAGGATGGTATTGCAGAAAAGAGTGCTGAGAAAATGATGCACTCTGCAGTTTTCGGACAGCTTATCATTATCATCGTATTCATACCCATCTTATCGCTGGTTGGTGTAGAAGGTAAAATGTTCAGACCAATGGCCATGGTCTTTTGCTTTGCCCTGGTAGGTGCCATGATGCTTTGTTTTACCTATGTGCCGGTGATGTCATCCTTGTTCATCAAGCCCTCCTCCCCTAACCCCAATTCATTTTACAACCGTCTTATCAGTTGGCTGCAAAGCACCTATCGACCTATTATCCATTGGGCACTAGTTCGCAAGAAAATGGTGCTTAGCGGTGCCATTGCACTTTTGATTATTGCCGGCTTTATCTTTAGCAGAATGGGTGGTGAATTCGTACCCACTCTGGACGAGGGCGACTTTGTGATCCAACCGGTGTTAAAGACCGGAACTTCCCTGGAAGCCACTGTGCAGATAATGACTAAAATCGAGGAGATCTTGATGGGATTTCCGGAGGTTGAGCAGGTAGTGAGCAGGATTGGAGCAGCTGAAGTCCCCACCGACCCTATGTCTATGGAGGAAACCGATTGCATCATCAAACTGAGTCCGATCAGCGAATGGAAAAACGCAAGCAGTAAAGATGAATTGGCCGAAGTATTTAAAGACACCCTCAGTGTACTCCCTGGCATAGAATACGAATTCACTCAGCCCATAGAGATGCGCTTCAATGAATTGATCACTGGGGTAAGAGCAGACCTGGCCATCAAAATATTCGGTGAAGACCTGGAGATCCTCTACGACAAAGCCCTAGAGGTAAGATCGATCATAGGGGGAATTGAAGGAGCTGCCGATATTACAGTGGAAAAGATCGAGGGATTACCGCAGATGACGGTTGATTATGATCGAAGTCGCATCGCTGCTTATGGATTGAACGTCAGCGATCTCAATCAGATCATCAGTATGGGATTTGCCGGTTTATCTGCCGGAACCGTATTGGAGGGTGAGAAGCTATTTGACCTAGTGGTACGGTTCGACAAAGAACATCATCAAAGTATAGAGGACCTTAGAAATGCGAGTATCCCTCTACCTAATGGCCGACAAATACCCTTGAGTGAGCTGGCAGATATTAGCTATCAGAAAGGTCCGGCTAAAATCTCAAGAGACGATACCAAGAGAAGGATCGTGGTGGGTGTGAATGTGAGAAACCGCGACCTGGAATCGGTGGTGGATGAGGCGAAGCAAAAAATTGCGAAAAATGTTAAACTTCCTGTTGGCTATAGTCTTGAGTATGGCGGACAGTTCGAAAATCTGGAAGCAGCTAGCAAGCGCCTTAGCTTAGCAGTACCAGTTGCCTTGCTCTTGATCTTTATCTTTCTATATTTCGCCTTCAATTCAACTAGAGATGCCTTGATCATATTCAGCGCAATTCCCCTCTCGGCAGTGGGTGGCATTATAATGCTTAGTTTAAGAGGAATGCCTTTTAGTATATCTGCAGGGGTGGGATTTATCGCACTCTTTGGTATTGCCGTACTGAATGGGATCGTACTAATTGAAGAATTCAAGGAGTTGAAAAATAAGGGCATTGCAGACATCAATGAACGAATCATGCAAGGCACCCACAATCGACTCAGACCCGTTTTATTAACTGCCTCAGCAGCAGCTCTAGGATTCTTGCCCATGGCTATATCTACATCTGCAGGTGCTGAAGTCCAACGTCCACTAGCTACAGTGGTCATCGGAGGCTTGATCTCGGCTACGGCCCTCACCTTGATCGTGCTACCTGTACTCTACTCCATCTTTGGCGATAAGAAGATAAAGCTTAAAGTAGGAAAAGGTTTAAGTCTCAAAAGTATTCTTCTGCTCCTAATTGCTTTGCCCACCTTTCTTAGCGCTCAGCAAAAGATAAATTTAGAGAAGGCTATTGAAATTGCACTGGAAAATAATCGCGGAATTGTAGCCAGTGAAGCAGCTTATGAATACAGTCAGGAAATGATTGGCAATGGATTCGATCTGGAGAAGACCGAGATCTATTATATGTTCGACGAGGCTAATATTGCGCCAAATAATGAAGCATTGGATGTGATCGGCATCAACCAATCGTTTCGTTTCCCAACCATTTATTCATCGAGAAGAAAGATGCTCAAAGCAAAGAGCACGCTAAGCTTGGAAGATTATCGTCTAGAGAAGAGAAAGCTGAGTCTTGAGGTTTCTAAAGCATATTATGAGATCGTATACGAACAAGACAAGCTAAAGCACTACGTATACCTCGATAGTCTCTATAGTGAATTTGAATCGGCTTCAGAGAAGAAATACAAAAAAGGAGAAAGTAACTATTTGGAAAGCCTAATGGCGAGGAGCAAACGAAAAGAAGTAGAGATTGAAATGAATCAGATCAGAGAGAGTTTGAACAAAGCCTACATCCAATTCAACTCCAAGCTTCAGGCAGACACCATTTATTTAGTAGAAGAAGACAGCTTAAAAGAGTTGGTGTACATAGGTTTAGATACCATAGACCATCCACAGCTTCAGTACTATGATCAAGCAGCTCAAGTCGCTGAAAGAGAATTCAAATTGGCTAAACAGCACCTTTGGCCCGATTTGAATGTATCTGTATTCAGGGGAAGCAACAATGCAGGCGGACAAGAAGTCTTTTCCGGATTTCAGTTAGGCGTAGCCATTCCCCTCTGGTTTGGTCCTCAAAAGTCGAAGATCGATGCGGCGCGCTCTAGCAACAGCATGATGAGAGCTAAGGCAGAAGACATCCGCATTCGTCTCCTGGCTCAGAGTATGAGCTTACAGTCCGACTTGAAAAAGTATAGAGAAGAGCTCGATTACTATCGAAAAAATGGAAAGCAATTGGCTATTGAACTTGAGACCCAGGCAATCAAGGCTTATCGCTCTGGGGAGATCTCTTATCTGGAATACATTCAATCTCTAGAAAGTTCAAGAACGATCACTTTAAATTACTTACTCTCACTCTTTCAGTACAATATAACCGTATTGGAAGCCAACTATTTGATCAACTAATGCGATGAGAATGATCTTCAAAAGCATGAATATAAAACTACTATCATTGTTCACTATTGGCCTGACTCTATTCGCTTGTAATTCAGGTGATAGTGAGGTTTCTGAAAGTGAGTCAAGTGAATCGGTAGATGAAATCGTGATTAGCCGGACTCAATTCGAAGCAGCCGATATGGAAATTGGATCGATTGAGAAGGCCGTATTTTACAAGGAAGTACGGGCAACCGGAATTTTAGATGTTCCACCCTCAAGACGAGCAGAACTCAGTGTGTATTTCGGCGGATATGTGAAAGAGGTGGATCTACTTCCAGGTGATCGAGTTAAAGAAGGCGATGTGCTTTTTGTCCTGGAAGATCCGGCATACCTAGAAATACAAAGTGACTTCCTCCAAAGTCGGGATGCTCTCAAATACCTGAAGAATGATTTTGAGCGACAGAAATCACTAAGGGCCGATAGTATCAGTTCTGAGAAGAAATATTTAAAAGCTGAAGAAGCTTATCAATCAGCCATGGCTAAGTATGAATCTCTTCGAGAAAAGGTAAAGCTGATGAACATTGATCCAGATAGACTCTCTGCTCAATCGATTAGTAGTATTAGAAAAGTAAAGGCGCCGATCAGCGGTACCATTAGTGAAATGCATTTAAAATTAGGGAGCTACTTAAAACCTACCGAAAAGGCCATTTGCATCATCAATACCGAACACTTGCATGTGGAGCTTAAATTGTTCGAAAAGGATTTGAAGGAGATCAAAGAAGGACAAAAAATTCACTTCAGACTACAAAATGATCCTGAAAAAGAATATGAAGCAGAGGTTCATTTGATCAACCGACAAATTGATCCGCAAGAACGAAGCCTTCAACTGCATGGCCATATAGCCGAAGACAGCACTTATGAAGATCTCTATCCGGGCATGTATGTAGAGGCTCAAATTCTCACCTCAAGCGACACCTTGCTTGCCATAAGCAGCGAAGCAGTGGTGGAAAAGAATAACAGATTCTACATTGCCTTAGTAAAAGAAGAGAAGCAAGAGCAGCTTATAATCGAAGAATTGGAGATCCTACCCCTAAAGAAAAGTGAAGAATTTGTAGCGATCAAAAACCTCAATGACATCCCCGAGAATGGAAAGTTCATTACCAAAGGAGCCTTTAATTTGATTCAAGAATGAGATTACTAGGCCAGCTATTTTCCAATAGTATTGCAGTTAGGATTACTGTAGAAGACAGCAATGAATATCCCATCAGTTCACTGGGTTTAGGGTTTGGAATCAGCTATAAGATCATCTAAGTAAGTTCTTAAGATAGAGCCTTTAGTCACTCTCCTTACTACTTATTCCTTACTCCTTACTCCTTACTCCTTACTCCTTACTCCTTACTCCTAAATTCACATCTCATCTCCCAACTCCCAAATCCCTTATCTTTACAAGATGAATCCATTCTGGACAACGGTACTGCTAAAGCAGATAAATAGAGGGAAATCAGCTAAAGACACGAAACAAAAAAGCAGCTCAGTTTCAGATTATCGACTGGGGAAAGCTTATCGAGAAATGAAGGTGGTTGCCAAGGGGAATGTCAAGGATTTTACCCTCATTCTCTTTGGTATTTTCTCCGCTGCTTTTGGCTTTAAAGGATTCTTGCTCACCAATCATTTCATTGATGGCGGAGCTACCGGTATTGCCCTGCTAACTTCCGCTGTAAGTGGCTACCCACTCTATCTTCTTATCATTCTGGTCAACCTTCCCTTTATCATCATGGGATATAAGATCATGGGAAAACGCTTTACCGTCAAGACCGTCCTTGCCATTATCGGCTTGGCCATTATTCTTGCTTTAGTGGAATTTCCCAATGTCACCAACGATAATTTATTAGTTGCTGTATTTGGTGGCTTCTTTCTGGGAGCGGGCATTGGATTCTCGATCAGAGGAGGAGCAGTAATTGATGGTACAGAGATACTTGCCATTTATATGAGTAGAAAGTTTGGAACTACCATCGGTGATATCATTATTATCATCAATGTGATCATCTTTCTTTCTGCGGCTTATCTTTTGGGTATCGATATTGCCCTATACTCCATGATCACCTATTTGGCAGCTTCAAGAACTCTGGATTTCATTGTAGAGGGATTGGATGAATACATTGGGGTAACCATCGTTTCAAATCACAGTGAAGACATTCGCAAAATGATCATCACCAAGCTGGGAAGAGGGGTAACCATTTATAAGGGTAAGAGAGGAATGACCAATCAGGGGGAAGATCAGGAAGTGGATATCGTCTACACTGTAATCACCCGTTTGGAAATCAACAAACTGAATTTGGAAGTCGAGAAGATCGAACCTTCTGCATTCATTGTCATGCATACCATCAAGGATACCAAGGGTGGTATGATCAAGAAGAAAGCGTTTAAGTAAGATTATAGAGTTTAGCCATTTATAGTTCTTTGCGAACCTTTGAGCTTGCCTGCTGAAGGCAGGAAACCATTGTGAACCCTTGTGTCATAACAACATTTATAGCTATTTCACGAAGGTTCACTAAGGCGCTTCGCTTACTCAAGGGATCTCAAAGAGATTTTCAAAATATCTTATCGAACTCCATACCCTATTCGCCAAACTCAAACTCCAATCTTTCATATCTCATATTTCGTATTTCATCTCCCTTCTCCAAACTCCAAAACAAGCCTTATATTTAGGATCCATTTAAACAAAGAAATATGAAAGTCCTATTAAGCGCAATAATCATTCTTTTTTCTGCAACAACAATCATTGCACAAGAAGAAGATAAAGGAATGAAGATTGAATTCAAGATCAGTGTGATCCAAACACCAGATAGTCTTTTACTCAATTGTGAAGAAGGCTGCAATTGGCAGAAATTAGCATTTAGCTATCAAGAAGGTGACATCTTCATGTTGGATCAAAAAGGTGGTGGTGCAGTTTCGTACAACAAAGATGGTACGATCAACTATGAGAAGGATTTGAAATTCTCCTTTACAATACAGCCTGCTAATATGCTTATTGAGATGCAAGGATTGGAAGGCACCAATTGGGTAAAGACATCCATTACAACTTCAAATGTCAATCCTGTTTTCATAGACAATTACGGTGTTTCAAATTGATTGAATCAAGATCATGAGTGAATATTTTAGTCATGAGCCAATTGCCACTATTTCTATTCTCTTTGGTGGCATATTGATATTGGTGGGGATACTTTTCAAGATAAAACCGCCTAGAAAGATAAACTCCATTTACGGCTATAGAACTGTCAGATCCATGAAGGATCAGGCACATTGGGATTTTGCACATCAATATTCAGCTAATGTGAGTATCTATTTAGGTTTGGCTTCCATGGCCGCCGCTCCTATTGGTTGGCAATTAGAGCTCTCAGAAATCGCAGAAACACTCATTGGAGTTGCTTGGATGATAATCATCTGCTTCGCATTATTCAACAGAACTGAAAAAGCCATTAAGAAAAAATTCGAGGAATGAATAAGACTCTAACATATACGATAGTAACAACTTTAATATGCTTATTGAGCCTTGGACAGACTTTGGCTCAGAATTTCAATAAAGAGAAAATGGATAGCCTCTTTATGATCTATGAAGAATACAATAGAGGAATGGGCAGTATAAGCCTTTTTCAAGATGGAAGAGAGGTCTACAAAAAGAGTATTGGCTATGCTGATTTGGAAAACGAAATCAAATCAAACAATAACACTCAATATCGCATTGGATCTATAACAAAGATGTTTACCGCAGTGCTGGTTATGAGAATGGTGGAAGCCGGGAAATTGAATCTTGATCAAAAACTCGAGGAATTCTATCCTACAGTCCCAAATTCTGAGAAGATAAGTATTGAACAATTGCTAAGACATAGAAGCGGAATATTCAATATCACTGCTGCAGATGACTATTTGGAATGGAATGAAAAATCGATTGATAAAGAGGAGATGTTGGATAAGATCACAAGTTTTGAATCTCAATTCGAACCAGGAACAAAAGCTGAGTACAGTAATGCTAACTACATCCTCCTTACATATATTCTTGAAGAGCTCAATGGCATCAGCTATACCGAGCTACTCAATAGTGAAATATGCGATCATTGCAACTTAAAACGAACTGAAGTAGGTGATAGAATTGAGACCGACAAGAATGAGGCACTCTCCTATTTTCCCGCTAATCCATGGAACTTGGCATCAGAAACAGATATGTCGGTACCCTTAGGAGCTGGATCAATGGTTTCCACTCCAAGCGAATTAAATAACTTTCTAGAATGTCTTTACAATGGGAATCTAGTTAGTGATGAGAGCTTGAGTCAAATGATGGAACTAGAAGATAATTTCGGAATAGGTATGTTCACTGTACCCTTTTACGATAAACAAGGCTACGGACATACAGGGGGAATAGATGGCTTTAATGCAAGTGCATTCCACTTCATGGATGAAGATCTTTCTGTTTCCTACACTTCAAATGGAATGAAGAGTCCGATCAATAATTTGATGATTGGTGTATTGAGTATCTATTTTGGAATGGATTATCAGCTACCAGAATTTTCTGAAACCATTGTGATGAAAACTGCTGATCTAGAAAAGTACAATGGTGTTTATTCTTCAGAAGGTTTTCCAATGAAATTGACAATTACAGCTGAGAATGATCAATTGAAAGCTCAAGGAACAGGACAGCCATCTTTTATACTTGAACCATTGGGAGATCACAAGTTCCAATATGAAAGTGCCGGTCTTGTAGTGACTTTCAATCCTGAGAAATCTACTCTGGTTTTTGAACAGATGGGAGCCACATACGAACTCACTAGAGAGTAATTCTTGAAAATATTCTTTGCCGATTCTAAACTTTATATTCATATTCATCGTAATATTGCGATATAATAATTGAGTCATGGGATTAACACGGACTAGTCTATTCAGTAAAAGTCAAAATGAGCTTTCGAGATCTGCCAAAGCATTGGCTCATCCTGCTAGGATCGCAATCATTGAGCAATTGCTAAAAACTCAATCGTGTATCAATGGAGATTTGGTTGAAGAACTGGGATTGGCCCAAGCGACTATTAGTCAGCATTTAAGAGAACTTAAAGAGGCCGGTATTATCCAAGGCACCATTGAAGGTGTTCGGATGTCTTACTGCATTAATCCCCAAAAATGGAACGAGATCCGAAATGATCTGAATACACTATTCGATCAATATAAAAATCCAGCAGATGGCGACTGCTGCTAATAGAAATCATGAAACTAAGTCAATTCAAAGCACACCTTTCTACTCTTAGCAAAATGGAGTTTAAACTTCCCTCAGGCGAAACAGTAGCCCCACATTACCATATCACTGAAGTGGGAAAAATAAGTAAAGCATTCATCGATTGTGGAGGAAAATATAGAGAAGAAAGCAAAGTGAGCTTGCAGCTATATATTGCTGAAGACTTCGATCATCGCTTATCTGCAGCTAAGACAAAAGCCATAGTGGAAGGCTGCGAAACGAAGCTAGCTTTAGATGACCTTGAAGTAGAAGTTGAATATCAAGGCAGAACTATAGAAAAATACGGACTAAGAGCCATGGAAGGTGGTTTCGAAATGACTTCCACCCAAACTGATTGCTTGGCTAAAGATGGTTGTGGTATTGAAAAACCGAAAGTAAAGTTGAGTGAAATAGGCAAGTCTGAAGCTTATTGTGATCCTAATTCAAATTGCTGTTAGCATCACTATGTCTGAAAGTACTTCTCAGAAAATTCTAGCACTCCTTGATGAACACAAGGTGTCAGAAAAAAGGAAGCAGTTACTTAATCCTATTGTGGATTACATCTTAAATAAGATCCGTGAGTCAAAAGAGAGCCATTTGATCTTTATCTGCACACATAACTCGCGCAGATCACAAATGGCTCAATTCTGGGCTCAATATCTGGCAGATTATTTTGAATTGCCAATATCTGCATATTCAGGAGGTACTGAAGTCACCAAATTAGCTCCTCAGGCTGCCAAAGCCATAGAAGGACTCGATTTTACTATTGAAATTGATCGATCTAATGCTTCTAATCCTAGGTATCGACTAGTATATGAAGGCAAAAAGGAGATCTTACTCTATTCCAAGTTATTCTCAGAAATTAGCGATACACTTCCTTCATTTGCATCACTAATGTGTTGTTCTCAGGCCGAAGAGACTTGTCCTTTCGTTCCGGGAACAGAATTGAGAGTAGCTCTCAATTACGAAGACCCAAAGCATGCAGATGGCAGTCCTAATGAAGATGAAGCATATCAAAAATGCTTGATGCTGATTGGATCTGAAATCAATTATGTCTTCTCTGAAGCACAAAAACACCAACAAAATTGAAAAAACTAGGCTTTCTCAACCGCTACCTTAGCCTCTGGATATTCCTATCCATGCTCATTGGACTCATCCTAGGTGCAACTATTCCTTCACTTGCAGATAGTATAGATAGTTTAAGCACAGGAACAACCAACATTCCTTTAGCAATTGGGCTGATCCTAATGATGTATCCTCCCTTGGCTAAGGTGAACTATAAACTTCTTCCAAAGGTATTTCTAGATGTAAAGAGCCTTAGTATCTCTATTATTCTCAATTGGATAGTAGGACCAATATTGATGTTTGTCCTTGCCTTGATTTTTCTCGGTGATTACCCAGAATACATGGCCGGTTTAATACTCATAGGTTTGGCAAGATGTATTGCAATGGTGCTTGTTTGGAACGATCTGGCTGAAGGAAGCTCAGAATATGGTGCTGCCCTTGTGGCTTTGAATTCTATCTTTCAAGTCTTTGCCTATTCTTTCTACGCCTGGATCTTCATCAGCTACCTCCCTCCTCTTCTTGGCTATGAAGGTAGTGCAGTAGATATCTCCATTTGGGAGATCGCTCAATCAGTTGCCATTTATTTGGGTATTCCCTTTGTCGCCGGTTGGTTGAGTCGACTGATCCTACCGAGGATCAAAAGCGAAGCTTGGTACGAGCAGAGCTTCTTACCCAATATAGGACCTTTAACACTTATCGCGCTCTTACTTACTATTATTCTCATGTTCTCGCTGAAAGCGGAAATGATCGTCGAGCTGCCACTGGATGTAGTTCGAATTGCCATACCCCTATTGATCTACTTTGCTGTGATGTTCTTGATCGGCTTCTTTATGAGTAAAGCAAAAGGAATACCCTATGATCGAAATGCTTCCATTGCTTTTACTGCCGCCGGAAACAACTTTGAGTTAGCTATTGCTGTTGCCATTGCTGTATTTGGTTTGCATTCGGCTCAGGCTTTCACTGCAGTGATTGGTCCGCTGATTGAAGTACCGGCTTTGATACTATTAGTACGATTATCTCTTTATTTAAGAAAGAAGTATTATTCTGATAAGATTTAAAACTTTCTAAATAGATTTTTCATCTATACCACCTTCATCTCACTCCGGCGAGATAGAGTATAGATTAAACTTCGTCATAAGTGTGTAAATTGAACCATCAATTCTTCCGCCCTCTCTGTCTTCTTTATGTTCTTTTTGTCTTGGACACAAAAAGAACCAAAAAAGTCAAGGCTCTACAAAATTCACTTTCGCCTCTTTGCAAAGCTTAAGTTCGGCCGAGTGATTTCTTCGGCGTAGCTCAGAACTTCTCGGTCTCACTAAAAGCTTCGCTTTGATTCTCAAGCAAATTTTCTAGATGCCGCTTTTTCATTCACGTAGAATCTTGCCAAAGGCAAGATACAATCGGCTTCACAGGAAATTGCTGTTGGAGCGAATTGGAGGCTTAGCTAAGAGAAAAGCTCCAAGGGACTCCTTGGA
>PALM01000009.1 GCA_002706365.1 Flavobacteriales bacterium
GATGCAGATGATCCACTGATCTCGAAGGCAATGTCGCCAACATTGATATCTTCTCCATCTTTCATGAATTGATCGATCTGAAGACTTGGATCTACTTGATGAAAGACCTCTTTGGCGATCTCAATTCCAGCCAATACACCTTTTTCTTTTACCAATAGTCTCGCCTTTCCCTTTGCAGAAGGCGGAATACAAGCAAGGGTGGTATGATCACCGTCGGCAATATCTTCTTTTATCGCCAGACTGATCAATTCCTTATAATTCAGCATAATTACTCTTCTTCGATGCGAAGTTCGATAATTTGGATCGTTCCATCGACTGAATTGTAAATAAGGTAAGTTCTATATTCAGCCTTTTTGCATTTGAGTTTGCCGATCTGAAAGCTCGACTTCCTTTTAGAGCCCCCTTCATGCTTCACCTCAAATGATACTGGAGGATTAGCGGCAAAAAAGTTCTTCAAGAGCATTGTGGCCTGTTCCTTTTGATAAATACCATTGTGATCAGGCAAATTCATTTCAACTGAGTTGTTGAAAAAAGCTGCAATACCCTTGGCATCACCATTGGCGAATAGAGTAGCTAAATTTGAATTTTCCTGAGCATTTAAGCTTATTCCAAGGCAAATGCAAAGAGATAGTAGAACTGATCGCATACTTTAAAAGTAGAGTTTTTTAAGCAATCAAAAAATGATGCTCGAATTGAATTCCTTATTTTTTCCCCATGAAAATCACTCTTTTATGTGTGGGGAAGACCAACAGTCGGGATATTGAGAATCTACTTATCGACTATGAGAAAAGGCTTCAACATTATATCAAGTTTGAGGTGAGCGTAATTGAATTGCCTTCTAAAATGAGGAGAAAGAGTGAAGATGAGCAGAAACAAGCTGAAGGAGAGCTTATCTTATCGAAATTGAACCTTCAGGCGCCTTTAATTCTATTAGATGAAAGAGGGAAGGGGATGAAGTCGGAAGATTTTGCTCGTTTTCTTCAAATAGAGATGAATCGCGGTCCCAAAGAGATCTACTTTTGCATTGGAGGGGCTTTTGGCTTTAGTGATGCCGTCTACCAGAAGGCATACAAGAAGGTCTCACTTTCCAATATGACCTTCACTCATCAGATGGTGCGATTGTTCTTTACTGAACAATTGTATCGTGCTTTTACAATTCTCAAGGGAGAGAAATACCACCACTAAGAGCGGTCAGGGGAGTTCTGCTGCCACTTCCAGGCAGAAGTTACAATATCATTGAGGTTTCTCTTTGGCTTCCAACCCAAAACCTTTTCAGCCTTCGTATTTGAAGCATAGATCTTCTCTACATCTCCGCCTCTTCGTGGACCGATTTCATAATTGAGCTTTAGAGCATTAGCGTTCTCAAAGCTTTTTACCACTTCCAATGTGCTATTTCCATTGCCGCTGCCAAGATTGAAGACATCGTAATTGGAGTCCATCTTATCGAGATGATCGAAAGCCAATACATGGGCTTCAGCTACATCTGAAACATGTATATAATCTCTGATACAACTACCATCAATTGTATCGTAATCATCGCCAAACACAACGACCTTCTCTCTCAATCCAGCTGCCTGTTGAGCGAGGATAGGAACTAAGCTACTTGGCCTTCCAGTGATTGTTTCTCCAATCTGTCCGCTATAATGCGCTCCAGCAGGATTGAAATAGCGAAGAGATATGGCATTGAACTCTAAATTTAATGTGCAGAAATTTTCAATTATCATTTCTCCTAACTGTTTTGTAAGTCCGTATGGAGATTCTGCCTTCGCAAATGGGCTTTCCTCAGAGACTGGAATTTCCTCTGGATTTCCATACACTGTGCAAGAACTTGAGAAGATGAACTTATTTACCTGATGGGTCTTACAGGCCTCTAGCAGGTTGATCAGGCTGTCTAGGTTATTCCTGTAGTACAGAGTTGGTTTCTCAACTGATTCTGGTACCGATTTAAGTGCTGCAAAATGAATTACTCCGGTAATCTTGTGATTCTCGAACAGTTCAAGACAAGAATTCCTATCGGCAAGGTCGCATTCTACACTGCTAACTCTTTTGCCAATGATCTTTTCCAATCTATCGTATGAGTCGGCCTTGGAATTCAAGAAATTATCTACCGATAAAACATCTTGAAATCCCATTTCATCCAATGCAATTATGGTGTTTGAGCCAATATATCCGGCACCTCCGCTAACTAGAATCATTCTCAAATATTGAACTACCAAAAGTACCTTTTCTCCAATTAGTATTAATATTGCAGCTCTATAAATCCCCTTAGAAATGGCCGAAAGTTTGAAGTTTGTAGTTGTAGGATCTGGTAGGATTGGAAGAAGACATGCTAGTATGGTAAAACTGCACCCAGGTGCGGAGTTAGTAGCCATGGTAGATATAGATACCTATCTAAAAGATGAATTAGAGACTGAATTCGATTGTCCTTTCTTTGGCAGTATGGAGGACTATCTGAATAGTGATATTAAAGCAGATATCGTCAATGTTTGTACTCCAAACTACCTTCATGCATCGCAATCAATTGCAGCTGTAAAATCCGGTCATCATGTAGTTGTGGAAAAACCTATGGCACTTAGCAAGGCTGATGCAGAAGAGGTGATCCACAGTGCACTTCAACACAACCGACAAGTATTCTGCGTGATGCAGAATAGGTACAGTCCGCCCGCTAGATGGTTGAAAGAAGTAGTTAGTTCCGGTGTGCTTGGCGAGATCTATATGGTGAACGTCAATTGCTTCTGGAATAGAGATGACGATTACTATAAAGGAGGGGATCCTAGCTATTGGAAGGGTAAGAAGGACAAAGATGGTGGTACTCTATTCACCCAATTCAGTCACTTCGTGGATACCATGTTCTGGCTGATGGGAGATATCAAGAACATCAAAGCTAGTTTTTACGATTTCAATCATCAAAAGACTACAGAATTCGAAGATTCTGGGCTTGTGCACTTTGATTTTGTAAAGGGTGGTTCGGGTAGTTTTAATTACTCCACAGCGGTATACGGACAAAATATGGAAAGTAGTATTTCCATTATTGGAGAGAAAGGTGCTGTGAAGGTTGGCGGACAGTATATGAATGACATAGAATACTGTCATATCGAGAACTATGAGATGCCTGAGTTAGAAGATACACTGCCGCCAAATGATTATGGAAAATACAAGGGTAGTGCAGCAAATCACCAATTTGTGATCCAGAATGTGGTGAATACCCTAAATCAAAAAGAAATCGTGAGCACCAACAGTTTAGAAGGCTTGAAGGTGGTTGAGATCATTGAAAATATTTATCGTCAGAAGGATATTGATTAAATTTTAGTAATATTGCTATGTCCCTGTCAACGGGATATCCCTTTCTTATCTTTCTTTTCAAATTCATTGAAATCACAATTCCCCTAGAATTACCCTAATACGATAGTATTTTCAATTTCATAATTTTTCATGTACGACATTTTACAACTTAACCAGAAGACGGTCGCCGACCTTAAGGAGATCGCTAAAGAACTGGATATAAAAAAATACCAAAAGCTCAAAAAAGAGGATTTGATCTACACAATTTTAGATCAACAAGCCATTAAACCTAAATCATCTTCTAATCCTAAGAAGAGCAATGGCGAAGACAAATCGAGCAAAGGAGCCCCAAGAAGCAATCAAAACCGCAATGAGAAGTCGGATTCAAAACCCGATTCAAAGTCGGATGCTGAATCGAATGATTCTTCTGAGAAAAAGGTAGCCTATCCTAAGAAGCCTGCTTCCGAAAGAACGATTAGACCTCAGATCCAAGCAAATAAAGAAGGTTCTAAGGATTCAAAAGAGCAATCAAAAGACAAGAGTTCTGATCAGAATAGAGGAAGAAATCAGTCTAGACCTCAGAATCAGAATCAAGGTCAGAACCAAAATCAAAACCAAGGTCAGAACCAGAATCAGAATCGCGGACCACAGCAGAAGCCAGCTGAAAAGAAGAAGGAATTCGACTTTGATGGAATCATTAGCAGTGAAGGTGTATTAGAGATGATGCCTGATGGTTATGGTTTCTTGAGATCTTCAGATTACAACTATTTGAATTCTCCAGACGACATCTATGTTTCTCAGTCGCAGATCAAACTATTTGGATTGAAGACTGGTGATACAGTGCGCGGTACTGTGCGTCCTCCTAAAGAGGGTGAAAAGTACTTCCCATTGATCAAGTTGGAAGAGATCAACGGTAGAGAGCCAGATTTCATTAGAGATCGTGTGCCATTCGACTATCTAACTCCGCTTTTCCCATATGAGAAGTTCAATCTAACCGGACATAAAGATGAATCGCTTTCAACTAGAGTGATCGATCTTTTTACTCCAATTGGAAAAGGACAAAGAGGATTGATCGTTGCTCAGCCAAAGACTGGTAAGACAACCTTGCTTAAAGAAGTAGCCAATGCTATTGCTGGGAATCACCCTGAGGCATACTTGATCATTCTATTGATCGATGAGCGTCCGGAAGAGGTGACGGATATGGCTAGAAGTGTGAATGCAGAGGTTATTGCTTCTACTTTCGATGAGCCGGCTGAGCGTCATGTAAAAGTGGCCAACATCGTGCTTGAGAAGGCTAAGCGTATGACAGAATGTGGACATGATGTAGTAATCCTATTGGATTCGATCACTCGTCTTGCAAGAGCATATAACACTGTTTCTCCTGCTTCAGGAAAAGTACTTTCAGGTGGAGTGGATGCAAATGCATTGCACAAACCTAAACGTTTCTTTGGTGCGGCAAGAAAGATCGAAAATGGAGGTTCACTTACCATATTGGCAACTGCTCTAACAGAGACCGGTTCTAAGATGGATGAAGTGATCTTTGAAGAATTCAAGGGTACAGGTAATATGGAACTTCAGTTGGATCGTAAGATCTCGAATAGAAGAATCTATCCTGCTATCGATATTGTTTCTTCTTCTACACGTAAAGAAGATCTGCTGCTCGGTAAGGATATCACGCAACGTATGTGGGTATTGAGAAACCACATCGCCGATATGAATCCAGTTGAGGCAATGGACTTCTTGAAGGACAGAATTGGCAAAACCAAAGACAATGAGGAATTCCTCATTTCAATGAATGGCTAGTATGGCATTTAAGAATAGAAGATCAATAGTGGCCAGCATGCTGGCCATTTCTTTTTTGTTGAAACTGTCGGTCTATTTCAACGGACTGCAATTCAGCACATATGAAAATGTGACAATATTTGCCAATCTCTTTGTCTTAATGACCGGAGTGTTCTTTGGTATTCGCTTGTTCAAGAGCAATCAAAAGGAGGCTACATCTTTTTTTGATGACTTCAAAGCAGGTATGCGCGTGGCATCTATTTATGCACTCCTGATTTCCGTTTTCTTTTATGTTTATTATTCATATATCGATTCCTCATACTTTGATATCAGAATTCAAACTCAAATTGAAAGCATGCAGAACTTAGATCAGATCGATAAGGACAATGCTAGGGAAATGCTCGACTTGATCTACTCACCATATATATGGAGTACATCTAGCTTGCTAGGGTATTTGTTTTTAGGTAGTTTCTATTCGGCAATTATCGCTTTCTTAGTAAGAAAGTTCAGCGGTTTCCGTCACGACTGATCTGCTAGCAACTCCTTGCCAAAATCATCCAGCTTAATGCCGTCGAAATTGCCCGATGTCATCAAAAGTAAAATGGTGTCTTCGTAGTTTTCTGCTTCCAGACTCTTTCTAATTTCAGATGAATCGTTGAATACTTCGATATCAGAAGGGGAGAAGGCAGATTTTACTTCTTCTTTGCTGATCTCTTCTAATCCTTTGTGAGCGATGGTATGCGGATTGTAATAAACCATTGCACGGTCGGCCATATCCATACTTCCAGAATACTGATCCAAGAAAGCCTTGGTAAGACTGCTGAAGGTGTGTAACTCCACACATGCGATCAATCGTTTATTCGGGAATTGTTCTTTAGCTGCCGCTACGCTTGCCTTTAGCTTAGAAGGAGCATGAGCAAAGTCTTTAAATACTTTACTATTTGCACTTTCGGCAATTAACTCCATTCTTTTTGCCGCTCCTTTGAAAGTAGCAATGGCATCATAGAAGTCTGATTTATCTGCACCCAGTTTCAAGCACACATTTAGTGCAGCATTGAGGTTTTGCAGATTGTGTTTTCCGAAGATCTCAACTTCATGTTTGTCTCCATTATCTAGAAGTAATGTCCTTCCATCTTCTACTTGATAAGGATGTGTATTATAGGCCTTTAGCTCAAATGTAGGCTTTTGTGATTTTAAGATCGATTTGATTTGTTCGTCATCTTCGTAGTAGATCAGACTGCCATCATCACTTATTGAATTAACAAATGCGGCAAATTGAGATTTGTAGTCCTCAAAAGTTGGGAAGACATTGATATGGTCCCAGGCAATCCCACTGATCACCGCAATATTTGCCCTGTACCATAAGAATTTTGGCCTTCTATCAATTGGAGAGGAGAGGTATTCGTCCCCTTCTATGATCATGAGCGGGGCATCGCTCAATTTTACCATGGTGTGAAATCCTTCCAATTGTGCACCTACAAGGTAATCGCAATTGATATTCAGCTTAGAGAGCACATGAAGGATCATGGCTGTCATGGAGGTTTTTCCATGACTTCCGGCTATTACCACTCGTTTCTTGTCCTTAGCCTGCTGATAGATGAATTCAGGATAGGAAACCACATTCAAACCCAATTCCTGTGCTCTTAGAAGCTCAGGATTGTCTTTTCTGGCGTGCATCCCAAGGATTACAACATCAAGGTCTTCTGTGATCCTATCTGGATCCCAACCGATCTCTTCAGGCAATAGCCCAGCTTCTTTAAGTCTACTTTTCGACGGCTCAAAGATCTCATCGTCTGAGCCACTCAATTGATATCCTTTTTGATGTAGTGCAAGTGCAACATTGTGCATGGCACTGCCCCCAATAGCGATAAGATGTATGCGCATAAGTCCTTTTGTCAAATCTAAAGAATCCCTCTTGAAAGAGTACTTTTGAAAAAATTTTTTTCTATGAAGCTCGGCATCATCCGCGAAGGTAAAACCCCACCAGATAAGAGAGTACCTTTTACTCCTGAACAGTGCAATTTGATCGAAGCCAGATATCCACAAGTAGATGTGTTGGTACAGAAAAGCGAGGTGAGAGCATTTACCGATGAAGAGTATGAAATTGAAGGCTTAAGTCTTGTATATAACTTGCAAGAAGCGGATGTGATCTTTGGGGTAAAGGAGGTTGAACTGGCCGACTTAATTCCAAATAAAACCTTTTTCTTCTTTTCGCATACCATCAAGAAGCAGCCATACAATCGCGAGCTTTTGAGAAGAGTGCTTGAATTGAATATAAAGCTGGTCGACTACGAATGCCTTACAGAGGCAAAAGGAGGTAGGATATTGGGGTTTGGAAGATTTGCCGGGATAGTAGGAGCTTATAATGCTTTTCTTACCTATGGTAAGAGAAGTGGAAGGTTTGAGCTCAAAGCTGCTCATCAGTGCAAGGATCAGAAAGAGATGGAGTCTGAGCTAAGTAAAGTGAGTTTACCACCTTCTTTCAAGATCGCTATATCAGGATTTGGTAGAGTAGCTGGCGGAGCAAGGGAGATCCTTGAGAAACTAGATTTGAATGAAGTGGACCCAGACACTTTCTTAAGCGGAGAGATCAATGAGCCAACATTCACTCAATTGTCTGTAGTAGACTACTTCAAAAAACCATCTGGCGAAAGCTTTGAAAGAAAAGAAGCTTTTGATCATGCAGATCGTTTTGAAAGTGATTTCTTCAAGTTTGCTAAAGTGACTGATATATTTATTCCTTGTCACTATTGGGATGATAAAGGTCCTGGATTCATTACTGCAGAAGAGCTAGCTCATCCAGATTTCAATATTCAAGTCGTAGCCGATATCAGTTGCGATATTGATGACCCTATTGCCTCCACAATTCGTCCTAGCACCATAGAATCACCTATATATGATGTTGACAAGAAGAGTCGCAAAGAAGTAGATGGCCCTTCTGATGATACTGTCAGTGTGATGGCAGTGGATAATCTACCATGTGAGCTCCCGAGAGAGGCCTCAGCCGACTTCGGTGAAGCTTTGTTAGATAAAGTATTACCTCAACTATTTGGTAGCGATAATGATAGAGTTATCGACAGAGCAACAATTGCAGAAGGAGGGAAGTTGAAGCCGGATTTTGAATATTTGCAGGATTATGTGGATGGGGAGGAATAGAATTCAGCCAATGTAAATCAGAAATCAGAGTTCAGAAATTTCGTTTTAACTTAGATCGTCATTTCTTATTAAATGTCTCTGTGAACCTCTGAGAAAGCGAAGCGCCCCCGTGAACCTCTGTGTAACAGCTAATAAATGAATTTTAGGAAAGGGTTTAGATTTTAAATTCCCGACTTCAAATCGGCAATCGTTTTCACCGGATCATCCGACCCAAACACAAAACTACCCGCCACTAGAACATCAGCACCTGCATGAACGAGCTTCGCGGCATTCTTATCGCTAACACCACCATCGATCTCAATTAGAGTCTTGGTGTTTTGTCTTTCGATCATTTCTTTGAGTTCGCCGATCTTATTGTAGGTGTTCTCTATGAATGATTGTCCACCGAAGCCTGGATTTACAGACATCATACAAACCAGATCAATATCGGCAAGGGTGTCTTTTAGTACTTGAACCGGGGTGTGCGGATTTAGTGCCACTCCTGTCTTCATACCAGCTTCTTTAATTGCTTGTAAGCTTCTATGAAGGTGATTGCAAGCTTCATAATGAACTGTTAGAATATCCGCTCCGGCTGCTTTGAAGTCTTTGATATAGCGATCTGGTTCTACGATCATCAAATGCACATCAAAAGGCTTTTTCGACTTCTTTTTGATGGCCTTGATGATGGGCATCCCGAAAGAAATGTTGGGTACAAAGACTCCATCCATCACATCAATGTGATACCAATCTGCTTCAGAAGCTTCAATTAGGTCGCAATCTGCCTGTAAATTGGCAAAGTTTGCAGCAAGTATGGAAGGAGCAACTAAGTGGGCCATTTTTAGCGCAAAATTACGCTTTATGTCTTGAGCATTTATCCCAAATAGGTCTTTAAGACTTCACATTTGGCGTTGATCTTCAATCGGCGTACAGCCTTTTCCTTGATCTGACGTACTCTTTCTCTTGTGAGTTCGAAGATTGCTCCGATCTCTTCAAGACTTCTTGGAGCTCTTCCATTCAAGCCAAAGAACATACGAATTACTTCCGCCTCTCTTTTGGGAAGAGATACCAACATGGATTCGATTTCACTTCTCAGAGATTCATTCACCAGCTCTTTGTCGGGGTCTGGAGTATCTTCATTGGTCATGAGCTCATACATGGTGCTACTATCCTCATCATTGGATAGGGGAGCGTCCATGGATACATGACGTCTGGAATTCTTCATAGAGATCTTTACATCAATCTCAGGAAGGTCGAGCATTTCTGCAATCTCATGTTCTTGAGGCTCTCTTTCAAATTCTTGTTCCAGTTCATTAAACGCTCTTCGCACCTTATTGATGGCTCCGATCTTATTTAGAGGGAGTCTAACTATTCTAGATTGTTCAGCCAATGCTTGTAGAATAGATTGTCTGATCCACCATACTGCATAGGAGATGAATTTAAACCCTCTGGTTTCATCGAAACGTTGTGCTGCTTTGATCAAACCCAGATTACCTTCATTGATAAGGTCGGGCAGACTCAATCCCTGGTTTTGATATTGTTTGGAAACTGATACTACAAATCGAAGATTTGCTTTGGTTAGCTTTTCTAGTGCTTCGGTATCACCTTGCTTGATTTTTCTGGCTAATTCTACTTCCTCTTCTGCTGTAATGAGGTCAACACGTCCGATTTCTTGTAGGTAACGATCAAGAGATACTGTTTGGCGATTAGTGATACTCTTGCTGATCTTGAGTTGTCGCATATTCCCTGTTAAAATTGGTTAGTAAATGGTTAGTAGTCTAATGACTTGGTAGATAAGTCCTTATAAAAATAGAGAAAAAAAGCGCTGATTTGTCAGATAATGATAATAGATTCAGACTAAATAAAAAAAGGGGCTGCCAATTGGCAAGCCCCTTTTCTATGCTAAAATATTGATTCTTAGTTCTGTTGCTCAGGTTTTGGCAGCAGGGCTTTTCTCGATAATTTGAACTTTTTAGTTTTAGGATCAATAGCCACTAATTTGACCTCGACCATATCACCTTCTTTCAATTCATCTTCTACCTTCTCAACTCGCTTATGCGCAATTTCTGAGATGTGTAGCAAGCCATCCTGACCTGGTAGGATCTCAACAAAAGCTCCGAAAGCCACGATCGACTTCACTTTACCCTTGTAAGTCTCACCAACTTCAGGAACTGCTGTGATTGCTTTAATTCTAGCAACTGCCGCATCAGAACCTTCCTGATCCGTAGAAACGATATCAATTACTCCTTCATTATCTACTTCTTCAAGAACAATAGTAGTTCCCGTTTCTTCTTGGATCGCTTGAATGATCTTACCACCTGGTCCGATCACTGCACCGATCATATCCTTAGGAATTCTCATCTGGATGATACGTGGAGCATTCGGCTTGTAGTTGTCTCTTGGCTCGGCAATGGTCTTGTTCATTTCACCAAGGATATGCAATCTTCCTTCTTTTGCTTGATTCAGGGCTTCAGCCAATACTTCAAATGAAAGTCCACTTATCTTGATATCCATCTGACAAGCAGTGATACCATCTTTAGTACCGGTTACTTTAAAGTCCATATCTCCTAAGTGATCCTCATCACCAAGTATATCAGAAAGCACAACATAGTCACCATTCTCTCCGCTGATCAATCCCATAGCAATACCTGAAACAGCTTTCTTCAATTTAACACCTGCATCCATCAATGCTAGTGAACCACCACAAACTGATGCCATAGAAGAAGAACCGTTAGATTCTAGAATATCTGATACCACACGAATTGTATATGGATTATCTACACCAGTAGGAATCATTGGCTTCAATGCTCTCATGGCAAGGTTTCCATGTCCGATCTCTCTTCTTCCAGGACCTCTATTTGGTCTTGCTTCTCCTGTAGAGAATGAAGGGAAATTATAATGTAAAATGAATTTTTCAGATTCTGTGATCAAGGTTCTATCAACTCTTTGTTCATCCATTTTGCTACCTAAGGTAACTGAAACCATAGATTGAGTTTCACCTCTAGTAAAGATTGCAGATCCATGAGAGCCTGGCAAGTAGTCAATTTCCGACCAGATATCTCTTACTTCATTCATTTTTCTTCCGTCCAATCTGATCTTCTCTTTAAGCATGCAATCTCTTACCGCATTCTTTTGAACTTTAGAAAAGTATTGCTTAAGCAAGAATCCATTAGATTTTGCATAGTCTTCTTCAAGACCGGCAATGAACTCTTCTTTAACAGCTCCGAATTCAGATCCTCTTTGATGCTTATCGTTCATGCCTTTCTTAGCAATAGCATAAAACTTATCGTAAGCAAAAGCTTTTATCTTTTCGTAGAGCTCTTCATCGCTCTTCTCATGATTGTACTCTCTCTTTGTCTTGGCCTTTTCAACCTTTGCAGCTAGCTCATTCTGTGCTTTACACTGTGCTTGAATGCTTTCATGTGCCTTTTTGATTCCCTCTAGCATTTCTGCTTCAGAGACTTCCTTCATTTCTCCCTCTACCATTACCACACTATCCATTGTGCCGGCAACCATAAGGTCGATATCTGCATCTTCTAGCTCATCCAAATTTGGATTGATCTTCCACTCTCCATTCAATCTTGCTACCCTTACTTCAGATGTAGCTTCTTTGAAAGGTATATCTGAAACCATAAGTGCAGCTGATGCTGCTAGACATGCAAGTGAGTCTGTAGCTACATTCTCTTCTGCTGAGATCAGAGAAATTGACATGATCGTACTGGCGTGAAAATCATCTGGGAATAGTGGTCTTAATGCTCTATCAACTAGTCTTGAGATCAATACCTCTCCATCTGATGGTCTGCTTTCTCTTTTTAGGAATCCTCCTGGGAATCTTCCGATTGCTGAAAACTTCTCGCGATAATCAACCATCAAAGGAAGAAAGTCTACATCTTCTCCTGCTTCTTGTTCTGCAACTACCGTAGCGAGTAACATGGTGTCACCCATTTTTAAGACGATAGATCCGTCTGCCTGTTTTGCTAGCCTACCTGTTTCTAAGCTAATCTCCCTGCCATCAGGGAGTGTCATTGTTTGTGTTATTCCTTTTACTGACATATTATTTATTATTCTAAACTATTATTTTTCTTCTCGATGTATAAATAGAAAAGGGGGACGTGTTTCACTTGTCCCCCCTCTACATGAAATATTATTTATTGGCCAAGACGGCCGAAAATGCTTACGCTAGCTTACTTTCTGATGTTAAGCTCTTTGATCAGTTCTCTGTACTTGAGAATGTCTTTGTTCTTTAGGTAATCCAACAATCTTCTGCGCTTACCTACCAAAGTAACCAATGCCTTTTCAGTGGCAAAATCCTTCTGATTAGACTTTAGATGTCCTGTCAAATGGTTGATTCTCTCAGTAAAAAGAGCGATTTGACCTTCGGTGCTTCCGCTGTCATTCTTTCCTTTACCGTACTTCTCGAAAATGGCTACTTTTTTCTCGCTTGTTATGGCCATGTGTTTCTATTAATTTTTTTGAGGCTGCAAATGTAGTAATAAATCTTTAATTATCGCCTTTTTTTAACATACTCAATAATTGAGCTAGCTTGTCTTTAAGATCCTTACGTTCAACGATAAAATCGAGGAAACCATGCTCCAATAAAAACTCGGATCTCTGGAAGCCTTCAGGTAGGTCTTTACCAATGGTTTCTTTGATAACTCTAGGTCCTGCAAAACCAATCAAGGCGTTAGGTTCAGCAAAGTTGAAGTCACCCAGCATTGCAAATGATGCGGTAACACCTCCGGTTGTTGGATCGGTGAGCATTGAAAGATAAGGCAATTTAGCCTCTGCTAATTGGGTGAGTTTAGCTGATGTCTTAGCCATCTGCATTAATGAGAATGCTGCCTCCATCATTCTGGCTCCTCCAGACTTGGAGATCATCATGAAAGGCATATCATTCTTAAGACAGTAATCAATTGCCCTGGCGATCTTTTCACCAACAACAGATCCCATAGATCCACCGATAAAAGAGAAATCCATGGCGGCAACCATTAATTTATTGCCATTTACTGTTCCGTGTGCGGTACGCACTGCATCTTTTAGCTTGGTCTTTTCCTGACTGGCCTTGATGCGACTCTTATAATCTTTGGTATCGATAAATTTTAGAGGATCTGCAGAACTGAGATTCTTATTGATCTCAGAATACTTCTGATCGTCGAAAAGAATATTGAAATACACCTCTGAACTAACTCTTTCGTGATGTTCACATTCAGGACATACGAAAAGATTTTCAGCATGGTCTTCCTGTGGGATCACGGCATTACAGCTCGGACACTTATACCACAGTCCTTCCGGTGTTTCTTTCTTTTCTTTAGTAGGAGTACTTACCCCTTGCTTTAATCGCTTAAACCAACTCATGAATTATCTAATACAGTTTAAAGTTAGGAAATGCTTACCTCTTTCGAAAGGTAAACGTCTTGAATCGCATTTAGCAATTCAACTCCTTCGTTCATTGGTCGCTGGAATGCCTTTCTTCCTGAAATCAATCCATGACCGCCCGCTCTCTTGTTCACAACAGCAGTTGTTACTGCTTCTGCTAGATCAGATGCTCCTGATGAAGCACCTCCTGAATTGATCAATCCAGCTCTTCCCATATAACAGTTCGCCACCTGATATCTGCAAAGATCAATCGGGTGATCACTACTTAATTCAGAGTATACTTTATCGTGGGTCTTACCAAAATTGATGGCTTTGTAACCACCATTATTAGTCGGAAGCTTTTGCTTGATGATATCTGCTTGAATGGTAACTCCAAGATGATTTGCCTGGGCTGTTATATCACTAGCCGTATGGTAATCCACACCATCTTTCTTGAAGTCACTATTTCTCAAATAGCACCAAAGAATGGTTGACATACCCAACTCATGCGCTCTCTCAAATGCTTCAGCGATCTCAATGATCTGTCTGTTGCTATCGTCAGATCCAAAATAAATGGTTGCTCCAACAGCAGTAGCTCCTAGGTTCCAAGCCTCATCCACACTTCCAAATTGAATTTGGGAATAGGTGTTAGGATAAGTCAATAGCTCATTGTGATTCAGTTTCACAATGAATGGGATCTTGTGAGCGTACTTTCTAGAAACAGAAGCCAAAACTCCAAAAGTAGAAGCAACGGCATTACAACCTCCTTCAATAGCGAGCTTTACAATATTCTCCGGGTCAAAATAGATCGGATTTGGAGCAAATGAAGCTCCAGCTGAATGCTCGATACCCTGATCTACAGGTAAAATGGAAACATAACCTGTTCCACCTAATCTACCGTGATCATAAATGCTTTGCAAACTCTTCAGTACTTGTACTGAACGATTTGAATCTTTGAATACACGATCCACAAAATCCGCAGCCGGAAGGTGGATCATATCTTTACTAATTGTTTTACACTCGTGATTGAGTAGTGAGTCTCTATCCGACCCTAAAAGTTCTTCGATCTTTGCTATAGACATCTTTTCTGCTAGTTAAAAAAGCGGTGACAAAGCTAATGAATTTATGCGGCTATGGAAGTATGAATAGAGATTATCCTGATGACTAGAATGGGTAGCCAATTCCGAAGTTCAAATTGGTTTCATTCCAGTACAATTTCAACAGGTTTGGATTGTTTTTTCCGGGATCTTTGAATGGGGCTGCAAAGTCGAATCGCAATATGAAAAAGGTGAAATTCAATCGCAGTCCGGCTCCCAATCCAATTGCGGTTCCATCCCAAGCTGTTCCCAATTTGAATTGAGTTTCTTCCCGACTGTTATCTTGCTTGTAGTTCCAGATGTTACCCATGTCCACAAAGGCTGCACCCTCGAAGATGTCTGTAATTGGAAATCTCAACTCTACATTTGCCTCAAGGCTTAGGTTACCAATTTGATCCACATTGGATTGAATGGAATCATTTAAAGTTCCCGGACCAAGATCCCTCGCTAACCAAGCTCTAATTCCGTTTGCACCCCCGGCAAAGAAGCTTTTTTCAAATGGTAGGGCTGAACTGTTTCCATAGGGAATTCCCAATCCCGCTGCAAAGCGATAGACCACGGTGTTGTAAAAGAACTTTCTATAATATCGGAAATCGAAATCTCCTCTTACATATTGGGCATAGGGTGTACCTGCAATCAATGCTGCACCTTCATCATTCTTTTCTAGATTATTTTCATTGGTGACCAGAGAAAGTAAATTCCCCGCAGGTTCAATGTTTCCTCTAAAGAAGAAGTCGTGATTGCCAAATTTGTCATCCAATTGAGTATTGAGAATGTAGCTGTACCTGAAGGCAAGAATCAAGTTATCTGTGTATGAATTCCTCAGGAAAGGATCATTCACATCTTCCAATAATTCTTCAAACTCAGGACTGGGGTCTAAGTTGATGTATGAGAGATCAAATGGAGTGATGATATGCGTCTTGGCCGGAGTTTCATTCCAGGAATATGAAATATAAGTCTTGGTTACATTCCTTCTAAAGTCGGGTCTTCTTTGAAAATTATACGAAATACCAAAGGTTGTGCTGGGACTACCCCTTGGCGAGAACTTATCCATATCAATTGGTAGAAGAAATCTAGGAACTCTCAAAGATACCTCTGGTCCAAACTCTAAAGTGTTGAAAGGCAGAACCTCACCGGCAATTCTCTCATCCCCTTGATTCGTGAGAAGCTGCTGTGCCTCAATACCTCCACTTAATGTGACATTCAACAACTCTGCCCCTCTGAATGTATTTCGATTAAGGAATGTTAAGTCTGCATTGATCCCAAGGTTCCCACCATTGTTGGTGCCTTCCGTAAGGATAGTGTATGCTTTTTGTTTTCTTGGATTCAAGTCGATATACACCACCAAATACGGACCGGCCTTACTGTAGTCTTGCTCATATTTAATACTCACATATGAGAATACTCCCAATGAGGTTAAGTTTCTATAGCTATCTTCTTGTCGCTTTAGCTCATAAAGTTGGCCGGGTCTAATGAAGATTGATCTCGCTACCACTTCATATCTGAATTGGGGTTCACCGCTCTCTGTGAAGATCAAACCATCAACTTCAGTGGTGTCTATAGGTACGTTTACCATCCCTCTTTCATCGAAATCCATTCGAACATAGACTTTGCTAATGCTGAAGATCTCATGCGGACTCTCAATCAGACTATCAGAAGCACCTAATTCTTCCTGCTTGTTTTTGATGTTCAGCTTGAGGCGGCTGCTTTTTCTATTCATGAAGGTGTCTGCCTGAAAGACTACAAACTCTCTAGAGAATTCATAGTAACCTTTATTCTTCATGATCTTTTCAATTCGACTCCTTTCTTCCTTGAGTCTTTCAAGATCAAAAGGCTTTCCAACCGCCAGAACGGCTTTATTGCTATCGGCAAAATACAATTCGCGCATACGTTCGTTTGGGATGATATAATCGAGACTTTCGATCGAGTAGCGTTCTCCTTTATCAACTTTGTATTTAGCGATTGCATTCTTCTTTGTGATCTTCGCCTCAAAGTCGACTTCATTATCGTAATAACCGCGATTGTTCAAATAGGTCTCCATCCGCTTAGCGCTCTCCTTATGCAAGGTTGAATCGAAAACTACCGGTGGTTCACCGATTTTTTCCTTGATCTTGCTGTCTTCTTTATGATAATAGAGATTGTAAACTCCTAAATAGACCTTGAAAAGGCCTAAGAGCTTTCTATTTGGCTTTTGTTTGGTGAGTGAAAATAGCTCGTCGTGAAATTTTGCCTGCTTCTTTTGACTGATCTTTGTTCTCTTCAACAAGCGTTGATCACCTTCTAAATGACGTGCGGGACCGCAAGCTGTAAAAGAAATTACTAGCCATAGCAGACTTATGCCAAAGAGGCATTTATTTAGACAAGAACGCCGTTTTAAGGGAAAATTCATTCTTTTGCGAAGTTAGTATTTCGGTCAATGTGGAGTAATAAGCAAGAAAAATTAATTCGATCACTGCAGCAGAAGAAGTACCGCAAACAGCATTCGCTCTTTGTGGTAGAAGGTTTGAAGTCGGTAAATGAATTGATAAATAGTGATCTAGAGATAGAATATATCTATACAACAGATTCTATTCAGTTTAATGATTTGGAAAAGATAGACATTGAGGCAACTATGATCAGTGAGCTTCAAATGAAGTCGATCTCATCTTTGACCAACCCTCCAGGAGTGCTAGCTGTAGCCAAAATTCCAGAACAAGAGTTAATTACTGGAGACTTAGTTCTTTATCTTGATGAAGTAAGAGACCCAGGTAACCTGGGTACGATCATTAGATCAGCAGAGGGTTTTGGTGTTTCTCAATTGGTTCTTTCTCCAAATTGTGTCGACCCATTTTCTCCGAAGGTAGTTCAGGCAAGTATGGGATCATTATTTCGATTGCCTTTGGCTGTTGAAAGCTTTGAATCACTCTATAAAAGGCTTTCAAATGATTATTCATTCTACGCTGCCGATATGGATGGAGAGAACCTTCATCAATATGAACTAGGAATGCCAGCAGTGATTGTAATGGGAAACGAATCTCAAGGCTTGTCGGACGATATTCAATCTAAGATCAAAACACTGTCAATCCCAATTGCAAAAAGCTTGGAGTCTTTGAATGTAGCAGTTTCTGCTGCAGTTATTCTAGCTGAGTTTAGGCGTCAATTTCCGCTTTGATGGCTCTTGCTAGCTTCATTCCATCCATGGCTGCGGAGACAATTCCACCCGCATAACCTGCACCTTCACCTGCAGGGTAGAGGTTGAGCATCTGAGGATGATTAAGACCGTCTCTATCTCTTGGGATCTTTACAGGAGAAGAAGTTCTACTTTCAACACCCACAACAACGGCTTCATCACTGATAAAACCCTTCATGCGTTTGCCGAAGAATTTGAATGCCTCTCTTAAACTATCGTGAATAAAGGCCGGTAGGATCTCTGAAAGCGGATGTTCTTTCAAACCCGGGAAATAAGAGGCATTTGGAAGACTACCACTTTTGCCACCATTTACAAAATTGCTCATGCGTTGAGCGGGCGCAATCTGGCCTAATTCAGCATGTTCATTGACGGCTTTAAAAGCTTTCTGCTCGATCTCCGACTGGAATTGCATAGCGGCCAGATCTCCGCTGAATTTTTTGCCCCAATCTTTGGCATTCACTTCTACCACCATTCCTGAATTGGCGTAGGGATTGTTTCTTCTGGAGGGAGACCAGCCGTTGGTGACGATCTCGGCCGGAGCAGTAGCGCAAGGTGCAATGATTCCCCCCGGACACATACAAAATGAATACACGCCTTTGTTCTCAACTTGCTTTACCAATTTGTATGAAGCAGGTGGGAGGTATTTGGCTAAAGCATCGCCATATTGGATCTGATTGATCAAGCTTTGTGGATGTTCAATGCGCACTCCCAATGCAAAAGGCTTTGCTTCGATCTGGATCTTATGTTTTTCAAGAAGTTGGAAGATATCTCTAGCTGAATGACCAGTGGCTAGAATGATCTGTTTTACTGGGATCCATTCTGAACCATTTATCTCAATGGCTTTAATGCGATCGGATTCGACTTTTAAGTCGGTGAGTTTCCTTTCAAAATGCACTTCTCCTCCACAGGATCGAATGAATTCTCTCAATTCTTCGATCAGTTTAGGGAGCTTATTGGTGCCAATATGAGGATGCGCATCAACCAATATACCTTCCTCAGCTCCAAATTGAACTAAAGCTCTTAATACTTTATCGACATCACCTCTTTTCTTGGAGCGTGTATATAGTTTACCATCCGAATAGGTTCCTGCACCTCCTTCACCAAAGCAGTAGTTAGATTCCGGATTAACGACCTGTTCTTTATTCAGTTTGGCCAGGTCCCTTCTTCTTTCTCTAACTGCTTTCCCTCTTTCAAAGATTACAGGCTTAAGTCCATTCTGAATTAACTCCAAGGCGGCAAACAATCCGGCCGGACCGGCACCAATGATATGCACTTCTTGAGCATTGCTCACATTATTGGGAGGGAAGGGGAAATCCACATCTTCTAATTTGCCTTCAGTGGAATATTGGATACGCAGATTCACTTTAACCTGCTTTGATCTTGCATCAATGGATCTGCGAATTACTTTGCAATCGGCTATATCAGCCTCAGGAACACCACCATGCTTACTGCAGATCGATCTGAGTTTTTCGATTGCATCATTGCCTTCAGTGTCCTGAAGTTCATATGCTGCTTGCGCAGATAGTTGGAGATCAATGGTCAATTGCATGAAGCGGTAAAGTTAACTTAAGCTTTTATTCATATTCAGCTGCTTACCTTTGTTTTTTATAGACCTATTTTTCAACTACTTATGTCGTTTCGAATTTCAGTTACATTCCTTTTAGTCTTCACTCTACTCAGTTCAGCAGCCATAGCTCAGAGTTTGGATACCATCAGAGTGATGTCTTATAATCTCCTCAACTACAGGAATAACAGCATAAGTGGATGCAGCAACACAAATAACAATCCCTCTACGAAAGAGAATAATCTAAAGACGATCATTGACTTTTATCTTCCAGAGATATTAGTGTGTAATGAAATTGGGACATCTGATCCAGCGGCTTCCTTTAGAATCCTTCAGAATGCATTGAATCAAAACGGAAGGACCTATTACAATTTGACCAATATGCAGACCGGAGCGCGACAAAATAACAATGGCTCTGCAACTGGAAATATGATCTATTGGGATACTAGAAAACTGGAATTGCACAGCAGTGATTATATCGAGTTCGATCCCTTTAATAGGGCACTAGTTCGTGTGATCGATCTATATCGCCTATATTATAAAGACCCCAATTTGGCTGTGCATGGAGATACCATCTTCATCAACATATTCATCGCACATCTGAAAGCGGGAAATACCACTGCAGACCGAAATGAGAGAGATTGGGCAACGGATGCGGTAATGGCCTATTTAGATAGTAACAACATCAGTGGAAATTATCTTTTTGCCGGCGACTTGAATTTATACACAGCCACCGAAAATGCCTATCAAAACTTGATCAATTATTCAGTACCTGCCCTGAGATTCTATGACCCTATAAATGTGGCAGGTAACTGGTCGAATAACAGTCCTTTTGCAATAGTTCATACCCAATCCACTAGAACTACTGGCGGTTGCGGAGCAGGAGGAGGTATGGATGATCGCTTCGATTTTATACTCGCTTCTGATGAGATCATGAATGGCACTGACAGCCTGCGCTATATTAATAACTCATATAAGGCTCTTGGTCAGGATGGATTTCGATTCAACGGCTCACTTACAGGCACTCCTACTAATAATTCAGCTCCTACAGCTGTCTTACAGGCCATGGAAAGTTTAAGTGATCACTTAGCAGTGCAGATCGATTTGGAGTTGAGTTATCCTCAATCAACTTCATTGGCGGAACAGACTGAAGCCCTGAATATTGGAATTAATAATCCAGTTGCTGAATTGTTGTATATTAGGGTCGAAGATCCACAACAAATTAATCGACTTCAACTGCTGAACATGGCCGGACAAGTCATTTGGGAGTTACGTCCTGAAGCTAGGCAAATCGAACAAGATTGCAGTGATCTTAAGGCTGGTGTTTACTTCATTAAAGTAATTGGAAATCAAGGTGAAGTGAGCATTCAAAAATTAATAAAGATTTAACATTGAATCGATTGCCTTAGTGGGCTGATTTTCGATTTTTGTTGTGCCAATTTTCCAGTCAAGGCACCTATCCCTTTCTATGGGATTGATAAACGGCGGACTGATAAGTATTGTACTTAAAGAACGCTAATGAGGTTATTCTACTTGATACTGGGCTTAATCGCCAGCTCCCTACTTAGGAGCCAGACCTCATTTGATGAAAAGGTAACCACCGCTTCCAATGTAAGATTAGCAGTAACCAATGTAGGTACATTTGGTAATGCCTTTAGAGGCTATAGAGATGGTACTTCTAATGAATCCTGTGAATATCCGGCAGGTTCAGGTATTGAGCATCTTTTTGAATCGGGCATCTGGATTGGCGGACTTCAGGATGGAACTCAAGTTAGAGTATCCACTGCTGCTGTAGATGCTCCTCAAGGGTATCAAACCGGTAATTCAGGTTTTGAATTCACAGCGGCTCCGGGGGCTCAGTTAACAGAGCGTTCCAGCTTAAGAGATAGTCCATTCTTTACTCCGGAAGCAATTAGTCAGCAAGATTTCGTTTGCACTTTCACTGATCGAAACTTGATCATTCCAGGCACCAGTACACCAATTGTCAATCACACCAATCCACTTTTTGTACAGGTCAATTTGAAGACCTATAACTTCAACTTCTCATTCAGTGATTTTGTGGTCTTTGTGGATATGGAGATCATCAATTTGGGAAATCAAGGTAGTGCCAATGTGATCGACAGTCTATTCTTTGGTCTATGGGGGAATACTGTAGTGAGAAATATCAATGTCACTCCTCCTGGTTCGGGTGGTGCTGCTTTTTATAATAAAGGAGGCAATGGTTATGACACCTCTCTGCATATGGCATATTGTTATGATTATTCAGGAGATGTTGGATTTACAAATACCTATGTAGCACAGAAGTTTTTAGGTGCTGAAGATAAATTTGGATTCCATCACCCTAGATTGGATTCCACATTCAATTCGAATTACAATGTGTGGCAGTTCAATAATCCCGGTACAGGGGTTTTTCAAGCACCGGCTGGAGAGAACCAACGTTATCAAAAGCTAAGTAGAGGAGTAGAAGATGATCCTTGTTGGACAATTGACAACAATTGCGGTGGAGGAACCTTTCCAGATCAATTGAATAGAGAAGGAAATAGGTCTGATTTAGTATCTATTGGTCCTTTTAGAGATTTCCGAAGCGGAGATACCATCAAAGTTGCTTACGCCTTTGTTTTGGCGAATAAGCTCGAAGACGGCAATTCTTATACTGCGAACACCGAAGCTCAAAGAGCAGAGCTGATCTCCAATGCACAAAGAGCTCAAACAGCATACAATGGCGAAGATGCAAACTTCAATGGCGTCTTGGATGAAGGAGAGGATAAGGATAACAATGGGGTGATCACTCGTTTTATTTTACCTGCACCTCCAGAAATCCCAAAAACAAGAGTTGAAGCAGAAGAAGGAAAGATCAATGTGTATTGGACTGATAATTCAGAGCGTTCGGTTGACCCAATCTCGAGAATAGAGGATTTTGAAGGATATCGAATTTATTTATCGAAGCTTGGTTTTGATGTGGTAGGAGTTCCGAACCTATTAGAGGATTTGGTTCAAGTTGGAGAGTATGATATTGCCAACAATGGCTTTGCCAATGAGGTGGGCTTGGATGCAATCCAGCTTGAGGATCCGGTGACATTTGAAGGAGATACGAATGTATATCGATACAGATATACCATAGACAAGGTTTTGAATGGTTGGCAGTATGCGATTGCTGTTTCGGCTTTTGATAGAGGTAATGATGAGCAGAATCTCGATCCACTAGAGTCATCCTTATTGGGAAATAACTTCAGAGTATTTCCGGGCAAGGCTGTCAATGACGACATAGAGAAGAGTGCACCTTATGCTTATCCTAATCCATATTATTTTGGCGCCTCATGGGAAGGGAGAAGTAACTTCCAGGAACAGAGTCGCAAATTGATATTTGCCAACCTTCCGGAGCGTTGCTATATCAGAATATTTACTCCAGCGGGAGATCTTATTGATGAGATCTATCACGATCAAGATTATAAGGGAGAGGATATTAGATGGTACCAAACATTTGGAGCAGAGAATTCTGAAGAGAATGTATTCTCAGGAGGCGAGCATGCATGGGATCTATTGTCCTCGGCCACGCAGATCATAAGCAGAGGAGTATATGTATTTGCAGTGGAAGATCTAGAGACCGGAGAAGTGAGAAAAGGAAAATTCACAATATTAAAATAATCAGGAAACACACACTTAATTCATTGATCGTCTTTTTGTTAAACTAAAAATTACCCTTAAACCTAATCTAAATTAAATTGAAACTATTATGAAAAAAGTTCTATTATCTGTCTTCGGAATTTGTTTGTCGGCCTTGCTTGGGGCGCAGACATACCCTTACGTAGACGTAAATCAGATTGGTTTTGTAAGTCAGATGGATTTGCAAAACTGTAACGACTCTTCACAGTATCTAGGGGATACAGTGGTGACAAGAGGAGTAGTAATTGTAGACGGAAATCTTTCTGAAGTGGCATCTAGCTCAGTTCAAGGAGGAAGCCGTCCATTCATCTCTATAGTAGATACTGCCTGGAATGGTATATCAGGTGGTCCTTTTGAAAGTATCATTGTAATGGGAGTTGTGAACTCTACCAATATCCCAGTTTCAGATATCGAGAACGCAGTTGCAGGTGATATTCTTGAAATGACAGTTGAGGTTTCTGAGTTCAATGGATTGATCCAATTGGCTCCTATCAGCTCTACTTCAGTTCAATTGGTAGGACAAACAAACGCACCTACTTTCAGAACCATTAGCGCTGGAGATATTCAGGATAATCAGCGTAATAATGTATTGCCAACAGGTGAGCAGTGGGAAGGAGCTTATGTTGAGCTACAGAACATGACCGTTACCAATGTGAGTATCTTCAGTTCTGGATCTAGATGCGAGTTTACTGTTGCCGATGCAAATGGCAATCAAGTATTGGTAGCTGATAGATATCTACCAATGGTGGTTAACAATATCCCTACGGTGAATCCAAATTCACCTGATTCATTCGGAACCCTTGTTCCTCCATCAGTTAACACTGTGTACAATCACATTAGAGGTTTGATCTTCCAAGATGAGAATGGTTGTCAGGGAGTTAGCCAGTTTGCCGGTGGATACGAGATCAACCCATTCGATTCAACAGATTTTGATAAGGCTGCATCTCCAGCAAATGTGAGCAATGTGAGAAGAAACCCGTCTGTACCTAATGCATCTCAAACGGTTACAGTTACTGCTGATATCATTGATAATGATGGTGTAGTTACAGGTGCAACTCTTTACTATAGCGCAGATACTTCAACTGCTTTGAATCTTTTCCAATCTGTAGCGATGACGAACACTACTGGAATCGAATATTCTGGAACAATTCCAGCATTTCCATTGGATTCAATCGTGCGTTATTACATTGAAGCAACTGATGACAGTTCTAATGTGACTACTAGTAGTGTAGAGTACTATACTGTTAGAGCTAATGGTGCTACGATCATGGACATCCAGTATACATTACCTGGAACTCCAACCACTTCTTCACTTGAAGGCGATACTGTTACAGTAACTGGTATTGTTACTGCTTCATATCAGGCTGGTGATCTGGGTTACTTGTATATTCAAGACCCATCTGCTACCCAGTATGCAGGTATCTTCGTTGAAGGTGGTCCTACAGCAGTTTTCGGATTCAATAGAGGTGATGAGGTTACTATCACTGGTGTAGTTGCTGAGCAGTTTGGTTTTACCAAGATCCAAGCTACCAATGCGGTTGCTACTTCTAATACAGGTACAATCACTCCAGTTGTTCTTGATCCTTCTGATGCTACATATTTCGGTTCAAATGGCGCTAGCACTAATGCAGTTGAGCCTTACGAAAGTATGTTGGTGAGATTTGAGAATCCAATGATGGCCGGACAAGTATGGGTGATCAATCCTGATAGAGGATTTGGTGAGTACACTGTTGGTTCTGGCCAGTCGGCAACGAACAGCGCTAGAGTATTAGCTGGTCGTCAGTCTGGTACTTCAGCTCAGTCTTCTTTAGATGTATCTTACATCTCTGATACTGCAGCTTATGGTTCTGGATTGAATGTTACTCCAATTCAAGTGAATACTGCAACTTCTATGGATTATCTAGAAGGTATGATGTATTTCTCTTTCAGTAACTTCAAATTGACTCCTAGAAACAATGCTGATTTCGGAAACATCTTGGTTTCTCTTGCTGAGCAGCAAGCTAAAGCTCAGGAGTACGAATTGAGCATGTATCCAAATCCAGCTCAGGATAGAGTATATCTTGAAGTTGATGAAAATCTTGACTTCGACATCCTAGATGTGGAAGTATTCGATCTGCAAGGAAGAAGAGTGATCTACTCTCAATCTTCAGTTCGTAGAATGTCTTTGAATCTGGCAGGACTTGACAAAGGTGTATACCTTGTTAAGGTAACTACTAGAGGCGAAGTGGTGAATAATTCAAAATTGGTGATTGAATAATTCAGTTAGACTTTAACAATGGGAGTGCGCTTCGGTGCACTCCCTTTTCAATTTTTAAGTGAGAATACTTTTTCTATATATCTTTCTATCTTTTTCATCCCTAGCTTTTCTAAGCTCATGCAGGGATGAGGGTGATAAAGAGGAGAATCAGGCTCCTGAGACTTCCTTTTCACTTGATGCGATCAACCTTAGTGGAGAAGATCGCTTGAATAGTATTGTCCGATTAAGCTGGTACGGTAGAGATGCCGATGGTTATGTTAAAGGATATGAGATATCCACTGACCAGATCAATTGGACCTATACCACCTCACAAGACTCCACTTTTCAATTTACAATATCTTCGGGTTCAGATACTGTGGATATTGATCTCTATGCAAGAGCCATCGATAATGAGGGACTTGCTGATCCAACTCCATCTTATCTAAGAGTTCCCATAAGAAATACCGCTCCGGTTATTGAGTTTTCCAATAGTTTGAGCATACCGGATTCTACATTTTTAGTCGCCACCACAGAATGGACAGCTTCCGACCTTGATGGTGATGAAACCATAACCGATGTTTATCTGAGCATCAATGGTAAAGCATGGTATCCTATGAACCGATCTGAAAGGATCTTTAGCCTTGTTCCACAGGATTTTAATGCCACTGATACCACATCTGCCTTGATCTATTACGGAAGTAGAACCAATCCTGAAGCACAACCAATCGACGGTTTGGTGCTAGACGATACCAACAGGATCTATATCAAAGCAGTTGACCAAGCAGGCTCTGAAAGTAAAGTAGATACTTCAGAGGTCTTCTTCATGCGCACAAAGCAAAATGACATTCTTGTGGTAGGAGGTGTAGCTTCAGCCCATACTGATTATCTCAATCTGATGAATGCGGTGAATTTGCAGTACGATTTCCTCAATCTTACTATAGCGAATGGTATTTACCGTCCAAACCTCTGGAACATTACATTCCGTCTGCAGCTTTCTTTTTACGATAAGTTGTTTTTCTATTCAGATGAAACTACTTTCTTGAATCCTTACACCAATCTAAGATTGTTGCTATTGGAATATGCCGCAGCTTCACTTCAAGAATATGCGAACTCAGGAGGAAAGTATTTGATCTCCACATCTTTCGACTGGAACACTAATATAGATGGATTTAGAGGAGTACTTCCTATACAGTCGGTCTCTACCAAGAACTACGGTGATGCTAGATTGTATGGCGACTCAGCTGTACTTCCCGAAATAGCAAGCTTCCCCACTCTTAGCACTTCTTCATTTGCACTGAGTGGAGTAGGAGTGTTCAACATTGATTCCACAGATACTGAAGTGCTCTATACAGCCCAGCTTTCAGATCGAAGTAGAACCGTACCATGGCCAGATACAGAAATCGTAGCTTCGGCTCGAAGGCTGAATGGAAATTTGAATCAGATCTTCTTCAGCATGCAGCTATTTGAACTGGATGGAGACCAGCTGGCTTTAGAAGCTCTATTCGACCAAATCTTTAATGTAGAGTTTAACTAGAAGAATGAAACAGATCCTATCCATACTGTTATTGCTCTTTACTTCCCAGCTTCTAGCTCAGAATACGGGTAATCTTCAGGGGCAAGTTACAGATGCGGAAACCGGTGAGCCTCTCATTGGAGCAACTGTGGTTGTGGTGGGAACTTACAATGGAAAAAGCACGGATCTAGATGGTAGATTTTACTTTGAAGACATCAAAGCAGGCGATTACTCCATCAAATTCACTTACATAGGTTATACCGAGAAGATCTTTAACGGAATTAGAATCGAGGCTGGTGAAACCAAAATACTCGATGCTACTATGTCGCCCAGTAGCACCGATCTTGAAACAGTTGAGGTAGTTGGTGAACGAAATCTAGTTAATCTGGAATCAGCTAAATCAGAGGTCACTATCAGTCAGGAAGAGATCAGCCAAATGAACGTGCGAGATGTACAAGAGATTGCATCCATGCAAACCGGTATCAATAAGACTCCAGACGGACTGCAAATCAGGGGTGCTAGGGTATATGAGACCAAATACCTTATTGATGGAGTATCAGCTCAAGATCCACTTGCAGGAACGGGATTTGGAGTGGAAGTGGCTTCCAGTTCAATTGGCAAATTGAATATCATCACTGGTGGTGCAGGTGCCGAATATGGAGATGGATCTTCTGGAGTGATCTCTACAACGATAAGGGAAGGTGGAGATGAATTGCAAATCGCAGGGAGCTGGCAAAGAGATAACCTCGGCATTAACACCAATGATGCTGACTCCTGGAATACGGACATTGTTGAACTATCTATAGGCGGACCGGTACCCGGAACAAAGAAGAAGATGGGCTTCTTTACAAACTTTACCGCCAACATGAACGATACCTATTTCGGTTCAGAAGCCAATCAATTGAATAGTTCCCTCTTTAGCAACAATCCAGATTTCTGGGCTCCCCGTCAGGACAATCGATTTACACACACCATAAAACTATCCTATCAGTTAAAAGGAGGGAGTAGCATTAGCATTACCAATCAGCATAGTTTGAATATCAACCAGAACTCTAGGACTCTTCAGATCGTTGGTTTTGATGCTATTCTTCAGCCTGGATTCCAGTTTGAAAGAAGCTTGAATCTGGATAATGCCACCACCTACACGCACCATTCAAATTTAACGGTACTCAATTACAAGAAGGTGATCAATGATCAGTGGTTGTTTAAGGCAGCTCTAGGCCGACTCTTTACAAATCTTAGAGCAGATGCCAATGGAAGGCCATTCCGCGAAGAAACGATCGATCAGATCTATAATGAAGCCTCAATTGTGACTGATCCGGTAAGCATATTCAATCCTGGAGATCCAATACAGTTTGTACTTCCAGGTCCGGGTTTGGTAAATAATGGTGGAATCACCCCTGTATGGCATGATCACTATGCTAGGGAGTATACAATCAGCGGTAGGTTTAGCAGATATTCAGAGAATCAAAATAATGTGCTCACCTTCGGTTTTGAACATATTCTAAAAGAGTATCAATGGGTTGATGTAAGTAGTCCTTGGATTGGTGCACCAATTGTGATCGATTCGAATACTACCTCTCCTACAACCAGCATAGGTTCATCGAATGATATTTGGAAGGTAAACCCTTTCAATGGTGCATTATTCATCTCAGATGAGATATCCTATAGAGGAATTATAGCTACCCTCGGTATGAGATTGAGCTATTGGGCTCCTGGTAAGTTTGCCGATAATGCGGTAGAGAACCCTCAATCGCCGGTGATCGATCAGGTTAGAACTGATTATAACAACAATACTTTTGGTCTATTCGGATACCGAATGAAGGCTAGAATTCTTCCTTCTATCAATGTTTCTTTCCCTGTTACGGAGAATAATGTGCTTTACTTCAACTACGGTCACAAAATGCGTTTGCCACATCCTAGATTCGTCTATGCAGGCCTAGACCCGGTTTATCAAGATAGATCATTCCTTTCTAACTTAGGTAATCCAGACATCAATCCTGAAGTAAACATCTCTTATGAGGTAGGTTACAAGACACAGATCAATAGAGATATTGGGCTAACCCTTGCCGCTTTTAACAATAACCGTTTTGATTACATCGTGCAAAGAAGGGTGATCGTAGAAGATCAGACGGGCCGACCGGTGACTAAGCGTATGTTCATTAATCAAGACTATGCTAGGATCTTTGGAATGGAAGCAGGCTTATCATGGAGATTTGCAAAGTACTACCGAGCCTTTGTAAATGCCACTTATCAGGTGGCTAGAGGTAAGTCGAACACCGCAAGAGAATCCGGCTTGCAGATCGAACAGAATGGAGCGGTCTCCTTAACCACCGAGCAGTATCTTGCATTTGACCGTCCATGGGATATCACGGTTGGATTTGTATTCAACAGTGATAGCACATTTAAGATAAGAGGTAAAGCCCTTGATGGAATCAATGTATTCATCTCAGTGAATTATCAATCTGGTCTGAGATATACTCCTTATGAGCAAGATGGCCAAAATGATCTGGGAAGACCATTGTTTGTAAGACTTGATGAGCAATATCTCTCAGAGATTTCAAAGGCTTGGTGGCGGTCCGACTTGAAGATCAGTAAGACCTTTAAGTTTGAGAATAACACCGGTCTAACCCTTAGTATAGAAGTTAGAAACTTATTGGATTATAAGAATGGACAGATCATCAACCCGATTACGGGGAGAGCCTATGAGGATGGGGATGATGTGCCGAATGATTGGAGGGATCCAAGGTATGTTGGTCCATTTGAAACTGGTGTGCCACCAAATGATCCAGCTAGATATTTACAGCCAAGACAAGTGCTTTATGGCATAGCCTTTAGATTTTAGAATGAAGAGTTTATTTACATATCTGTTTCTATTCGCAATCTGTTTCAGCAGTGGATTAAAGGCACAGCTGATTCCAAACTTTGGCGGACAAAGGGCTGGTTTATCCACTTTGAGCTTTCTAAAGAACGATATCAATCCTCGTTCAGCTGCTATGTCAGGAGCTAGTGTTGCATTGGACAGCGACCCTTTCGCACTGTATACCAATCCGGCTGCAGCCGCAGACCTATCATCACCAACAACAGCTATAAGTAACTATACAGTGGGTGCGGGTATTCAACAATCATTTGTTTCTGTTACAATACCGAGAAAAAGTAGGGAAGCATCATACGGTATCTCTTTGAATATGCTTAATAGCGGTGCCATGGATGTGAGAACTGAGTTCCAACCGGAAGGTACAGGGGAGAAGTTCTATGTAACCAATCTAGCTGCTGGATTCACATACTCTCAAAAACTTTCTGATATGTTCGCGGCTGGAGTTACCTTGAAATACATCTATGAGCAAGTATCCGACTTCACAAATTCAACAGCTGCTGCTGATGTGAGCTTCCTGTACACTACAGATTATAAAGACCTGAAGTTTGCGGTGATGGTGAGGAATTTTGGTGGAAGTTCAGCACTTGACGGGGGAGAGCTGATCACAGATTTCAATCGCCCAGCTCAATATGATGCCGATAATTATTCTGTCCCAACGGTCTTCAGTTTAGGTGCAACCATGATTCCATGGAAAGAAGATCAGCAGTCACTTTTAGTGAGTGTGCAATTGAATCACCCCAACGATAACGCAGAGAATTACAGATTTGGATTGGAGTATGAGTATTTGAAATTACTTTACCTAAGAGCTGGATATATGCTGAATGTAGATGGACAGTCGCTCCCAACTTTGGGTTTGGGAATCCGTCATCGCTTCTTTGGCTATCCAATGAACATTAGTTATGCTGCAAATCCGACAGATTATTTAGGTCTGCAACATACTGTTGGTTTTACATTCACTTTTAATCAAGAGGGTCGTGAGCGTGAATAGTCAGCTATATAAAAAATACTTCCTACTCATTGGCATATTATCAATGCTGGGCTTGATGAGTTGTGAGGATTATTTGGGTGAAGAAACGGATCTCGACTTTATTGAAGTCCCAACACAGACTTACAGAGAAGTAGCTTATGTTCCGGTACAACCAATACTCAACCAGTTCATGGAGCCCACTGACATTATCGCTGGATTTGATGAGCTGATCTATGTGGTTGATAGTGCAACACAAGAAGTAATTGCAATGGATGAGAGTGGCAGGGAGCTGGCTAGAAAGTTTGTAAGAGGAGCAAGGGCTATTGCTCAAGATAGAGGTTTGGATTTGCTAGTGATTGGCTTAAAAGACACCACTGTGAACAGTACCCCTTATAGTCAATCCTGTATCTATAGACTAGATCTAAGCTCTCCAGACGGTTTCGGTTTACAGTATGCCAGCATTGAGAACGAACTAATTCATCCTTTTTATGGAGGAATTAGTGTGATCAATAGTGGCAACGCTGCGGCTAGATTCAACCGAATTAGCGTGTTGTGGGATAATACTTATTATGTCACTCGCAGCGGTCCCAGGGTTTCCACAACACTACCGGATGATGCTGTACTTCTATTCGATGCACAAGACGAATTGATCACACCAATTTCTATTGCAAGTCGCTCAGGCGGACAATTCAACGATTTCTTCAAGAAGCCCTTTTCAATTACCACATTGGCAAAACCCCCACAGCTAAGTGTGGATCAACGAAACGACTTTATATACAGCTCTTTAGATCCAAATGGTGTTTTAAAAGTGCAGTATATAGAGAATCAGTTTTCAGTAGATGGAAGTGCTTATCTGCCTAAAACAGATTGGAGTGCAGATACTTCATTAGCAGATAATTTCATCAATGAACCATTTCGATTCAAACAGCCTGTAGGATTGGAATTTGCTGGAGATGGAACCAACTATATATTCGTTGTAGACAGAGCAACTGATTCATTGTATCAGTTTACTTCGAACGGATTGGAAGGGGTTCAGCCTCCTCCTGCATCAGGTCAAACCAAGTATGTGAAAACTTCATTTGGAGGAACAGGTATTGGGCCAACTCAATTCAACAAGCCTTCTGCTGTGGCCTATAAGGATGATATCCTCTATGTTGCTGATCAGGGAAATGGAAGGATTCTGAGGTTTACCCTCACTCTGGATATTCGGTAGTATTCTGCTGCTTAACCTTCAAATAGGAAGGTGACAAAGAACATTTTTGGGAGAATACGATCGATTGGAGTCGACAGCTCGGTATTATCAGGAATAAGCGCATCATCCAAAGTGTACGACATCTTTGCTTCTATGGCAAATTTGAAATAAGGAAGGAAGAAATCGGCTCCAATACCTACTTCAGCTGAATACGTATTCTGCTTGAGCTTTATGATCGATTCAGGGATGTCTTCATTATTCACATCTTCATTTGAAGCAAGGTCTATTGAGTATTTAACTCCACCTATTACATAAGCTGCAAAATTATTTAGACGAGCAGAACGGTATTTCATTAGGATTGGAAAGTCTAAATAGGTCGATTCAACAACCCTTTGGACTACTTCTACATCTCCAGTCGGATCTACGAAGGTGAAGTCGAGATTTCTTTGGCCAAAAACCAAGGTTGGGAGAAATCTGATCCCGAAGTATTGATTCAAATGTATTTCAGATACAATTCCAAGGTTGAAACCAGATTGGTTGATCACTTCTATATTGGCAAGTGAATCTTGCACACCAATGGGTTTTCTGTGGAGTGAAAATCCTCCATTGTTAATACCCAATGAAAAGCCAAAGTGTACTTTCTTTTGATCGAATCGTTGCAAATTCTCCACTTTGATCTTCTGTGAGAAAGCAAAGCAGGAACTGAATAAAAGAATGGTTAGGATTAGGTTTCTCATATCTATCGCCACAAACGTACGCTTTACTATTTTATTTTTCTAGCCTGATAGATTGAGGCAATTCCAAAAAATAAAGAATGAGTAGGTAGCAATTTAAAATCCAGATTTTCAAGTATGGATTCAAATTCTTTGCCTTCCGGAAAAGCATTTACAGATTCAGGTAAATAGGTGTATGCCGAATCATCTTTAGAGACCATTTTACCAATCTTCGGTAAGATGTGATTAAAATAGAAATTGTAGAGTTGCTTGAATGGGAAGGACTTTGGTTTTGAGAACTCTATGATTACCAACCTAGAGCCAATTTGCATCACTCTATTGATCTCTTTTAAGCCTTTTTCGAGGTTTTCAAAGTTTCTAACCCCAAAAGCTACAGTAACAGCGTCAAAAGTCTCATTTTCAAAGGGAATGTCTTCAGAATCGCCATAAATGAGCTCAATTTGTTCGCTTTTACCCAATTTATCGACTTTTTGTCGGCCTATTTCAAGCATTCCTTCACTTATATCAATTCCTTTGATCGATTGTGGAGATAGTTTGCTTGATGCAAGGGCAAAATCACCTGTTCCGGTAGCCACATCTAGAATGCGCTTGGGATTGTCTTCGGAGAGCAGTTTTACTGCTTTCTTTCGCCAACGTTTATCAATTCCCATTGATAAAAGGTGGTTTAAGAAGTCGTATCGTTTAGAGATATTGTCGAACATCTCTGCAACCTGCTCCTTTTTGCCACTTTTCTTCTCTTTGTATGGTAATACTTTCTCACTCATAAATCACGCTCTATTCAATATCCCAAAGGGGCAGATTGTTCGAGAAAATTTATTTTTCTTGATATGCTCCATCATCGGAATGTATGATGGAAAATAAACGATTCCAACGAATTTTATTAAACCAGCTCTTGTTTGGATCCAATGACAGCCAAACAAATACTGCCTTTCCCACAATATGATCTTCCGGAACAAAGCCCCAGAAACGACTATCTTGAGAGTTATGACGGTTATCTCCCATCATCCAATAATAGTCCATCTTCACTGTATATGAATCGGCAATTTCTCCATTGATGTAGATATCATCTCCCTTTACTTTCAGCTCATTTCCTTCATAGACTCTAATGATCCTTTCATAAACGGGAAGATTCTTCAAGCTAAGCTCCACAACTTGTCCTGCATATGGAATCTCCAATGGACCGAAATTATCTTCTGTCCAGTCGGTAGTATCTGTATTGGGAAAGATGTTATTCTTAAACCTTCCGTGCTTTTCATAGTACCCTCTAGGACGGTTGCGCTTTTCTACTTTTTCTACCTGCGGAAGACTTCTGATATAAGCTAGATTCTCCTCAGTAAGGTGCATCTCCAACACATTCTTCATAGAAGTAAGATAGATTTCAGTAATATTTCTATCTAACAATTCCTGAGTATTGAAACCTGAACCATCCGTCACCACATAATAACCAAATTGTAAACCTTCCGACTGGTAGGCTTGCTCTCCATTAATAAATAGATCAGTGTTCTCGATCTTAAGGATATCTCCAGGTAGACCAACGCAACGCTTGATGTAGTTCTCTCGCTTGTCTACAGGACGTGTGATCACATCATTCATTTTCCACACTTGCTCTCTTCCTTGATCGCGAACCATTTGATCGTAGACTTGATCCTGATGTTGCACCACTACCGTATCTCCTGCCGGGAAGTTGAAGACCACAGCTTCATTTCGTTTTACATCTTGGAACTTTGGCAATCTGGCGTAGGGCAATTGGATAAGCTCAGAATAAGACTTTACTTTCTCGGTTCCCCAGAAGGTGTGATGAGCAAAGGGAAAGAAGATAGGAGTGTTAGGCACTCTGCTTCCATAATGGACTTTACTCACGAAGAGGAAATCTCCCACCAATAGACTCTTCTCCATTGAAGAGGTTGGAATGGTAAATGCTTCAATGTACAATGCGCGGATAATCGTCGCCAATATCACTGCAAATGAAATGGCATCAGCCCATTCGCGACTAGTTGGCTTCTTGTAATTATCCATGAACTCATATCCTTTCCACTGGATTTCTTTGTTAAAGCCGACATAAATAAGGTAAAAGGGAGCAAATATTACAGCTAGGGCATGTTCCCAGTATTTGAGAATTCCCATATGCTTTAAGAGCTCCACAATGATTCCAACCCAGGAGATGAATCCAATAAAAGGAATATAATAAACGATGAACCACCATATTGGTCGTCTGATCAGTTTTACTGCTACATATGTGCCGTAGAAAGGAATAAGTGCTTTCCAGCCTGGGGTACCCGCCTTTTCAAAGATGAGATAGAAACCGATGTGCGAAATGAGGAAATAGGCACTAAGGATAATGATTAGTAGATCCATTCTTTAAATATTTAAAACGTCTTTCATGTTATAGATCCCTTCCTTGTCTTTTAAGAATTCTGCGGCAATCACGGCACCCAAAGCAAAACCTTTTCTGCTTTTTGCCAGATGTGTGATCTCTATGCTGTCGATTTCTGATTCGTATTTTACAATATGGGTTCCTGGAACTTCGGCCTCTCTTTCAGAGATGATCGGCAGAACTTCTGACTGTGAGCTAGCTTCATTCACCCATTTAGAATATTCAGGGTGGTTTTCAATTAATCCTTCTGCAAGGGTAATTGCCGTGCCTGAAGGACTGTCCAGTTTTTGTAAATGATGTATTTCTGTCATGCTGGCTTTATAATCGGACTGATCCGACATCAATTCAGCCAGTTTCTTATTCAAAGCGAAGAATAGATTTACCCCAACACTAAAGTTGGTAGCAGCTAGTAATGCAGTATTTGCATCTTTTACTGCTTTCGACAATCTATCATATTGATCATACCATCCGGTAGTTCCCACAACTACAGGAACAGAAGCTTGAATGCATTTTTCAATGTTCTTGGCTGCAGATTCTGGGCGACTGAATTCTATTGCTACATCGCAAGAAGCAAGTAGGTCCATATCAAAGTCATTGGCATTCTCACTTCCAAGCTTGAGCGGAATTTCATGTCCACGTTCAAGAGCTATAGCTTCAATAGCCTTGCCCATCTTCCCATAACCTATAATTGCGATCTTCATATCTTGAATATGCCCCAAAAGTACTTCTATACTACGAGAATACAGAAGCTAATAGTAGGTCTGACGGGGCTTTTTACCAAATTTTAACGAGAGGGTTAGGGATGGGATCAATTGGTTCTGCATGGGTTCAAACTGAATGTTTGGTCTCAGATTAGCAGAAAGGTCATCGCTCACATCAAAATAATAGAGATGAGCATCAACGGCTGCATCAACTACATTAAGCACATATGCGACTACCGTGAGCACATAGAGCAAGTCTCTATTTTCTCTGTGATAATCTATTAGTGAGAGTAGATTCTCATCAGAATATACATTTTGATATTTGTCGTCTACAGTGTTAGGATCATCATCTACTCTTGCCACATAGGCGTCTTTGAATTCATTGAATGATTTGTCTTGCTCTCTCGCAAAATAGAATGCAGAGCCAATAGCTGCATAGACGATCGGTATTTTCCAATACTTCTTATTGTAAGCTTGTCCGGCTCCAGGTAAGGCCAATGAAAGAAGTGTAGCTTTAGTAGGAGAGTGCCTAGGCACCGAGTCGATGTATGTTGTATCGCTTTGAGCCTGAGAACTGAAAATCATCAAGCTTAATATAGCTGCTAAGAGCAGACGTTTCATCATAGAGTGTTTAGCTCTTCAGAGAGTTGAGTATATGACTCAATTCTTCTTCTGAATCAAAAGGGATCACAATCTTCCCCTTATCCACATCGTTTCTTTGGAAACGCACATTCACATTCAATAGGTCTGAGAGTTCTGCTTTGAGCTTCTTATCTGTAAGAGATAGAGGAAAAGACTTCTTGTCAGTAGTGCTCTTTGGCTTCTCGCTACTTTCCTTCAATCCTTTGCTGATCTCTTCAACTTTCCTAACTGATAATTGATCTTTTACAATTTGCTTGAAAACTTTGATCTGCTCTCTAGGATCTTCAATGTTCACTAAGGCTCTTGCATGACCCATTGCTATGAGTCGCTCGCGAATACCAGCCTGAACTTCAGCCGGAAGCTTAAGCAATCTCAAATAATTGGTAATAGTGCTTCGTTTCTTACCAACGCGCTTACTCAACTCTTCCTGAGTGATACTGCATTCGTCGATCAGTCGTTGATAGCTAATGGCCACTTCTATTGCATCGAGATTACTACGTTGAATGTTCTCAACAAGCGCCATCTCAAGCATACTTTGATCGTTCGCAATTCGGATATAGGCTGGGATCTTATCCAAACCAGCCATCTGCGACGCTCTAAATCTACGTTCTCCAGATATCAGCTGGAATTTCTCATAACCTAGTTTACGAAGTGTAACAGGTTGAATAATGCCCAATTCTTTGATCGATTGAGCGAGTTCTTCAAGCTCTTGCTCTTCAAAATGTGTACGAGGCTGGAATGGGTTTGCCTCGATATTCTTAATAGGGATTTCAGAAATAGATCCAACAGTACTACTACTTCCAGACCCTTTGCCTTTCTCGGTGGGGTCTGTTTTCTCATCCTCAAGTAGGGCGCTTAAGCCTCTTCCCAGTGCTGGTTTTTTCATTTCTCTTCAAGGTCAATTTCCTTCTCCGAATTCTTGAACTGCGTAAGGTTGTTCTTTTGGAGAATTTCTCTAGCTAAATTAAGATAATTTACAGCCCCCTTGCAGCTTGCATCGTGCATGATGATGGTTTCACCATAACTAGGAGCCTCACCCAATTTGGTATTTCTCTGAATGATGGTATCGAAAACCATTTGCTGAAAGTGGGTTTTCACTTCTTCCACTACTTGGTTCGACAAACGCAAGCGAATATCGTACATGGTAAGCAGTAAGCCTTCAATACTCAATTCAGGATTCAATCTGGATTGAACGATCTTAATCGTATTCAATAGCTTTCCTAGGCCTTCAAGTGCAAAGTATTCACATTGAACCGGAATGATCACAGAATCAGAAGCCGTTAAAGCATTCAAAGTGATCAATCCCAATGAAGGGGAGCAGTCGATAATGATGAAATCATAGTCGTCTTTTACCTTATTCAAGGCTACTCGCATCATCTTTTCACGACTGGGCAGTGAGATCATTTCGATCTCTGCACCAACTAGATCGATATGGGCTGGCAAAAGATGCACATTTGGAGATTCAGTCTCCAGAATGATATCCTTGGGCTCAATTTCATTGATAATGCATTCGTAAATGCTTGTTTTCACGTTTCGTGGATCCATGCCCACGCCTGAAGTAGCATTTGCTTGTGGATCTGCATCCACTAACAATACTTTCCTTTCCAACACACCTAAAGCGGCTGCTAGATTAATAGCTGTAGTAGTTTTACCTACTCCGCCTTTCTGATTTGCTACTGATATAATTTTGCCCATCTGCACGAATTTAATTCTTTCTATTGGCTATCTCGATTTTCCGGGAAAAAAATGCCAAACCAATCGACATCTCGACTGTTTTGGCTAAGTATTATTCAGTTCCTTTGCACAAATTGGAACCGAGACCGGCTTTGGTTAAAAGTACTTCTAAACAGTCTCCCGAGCCGTCTCTTTAAGGTCATTTTTTTAAACAAAATCTTGTTAACAGGAGCATGGTCACCATAATTTCAGCCAGTAATAGATTGGGTAATTACACTTCCCTTTTTGCTAAAAAATGCGAAGAGCTTTTTAAGGAGAAAGGAGTTGAGGTTCAGCTCTTAGAGTTGGATAGCTTACCCAAAGAAGTGGCTCTTCAATCGGTATATGAATACGACACTTCTGTCTTTGCCGACTATGCAAAAAAGTACTTTAAAAATGTTGATAAGTTCTTATTTATCATTCCAGAATACAATGGCAGCTTTCCGGGTATCCTAAAATTGTTCATCGATGCTATTCACCCTAGAAACTACGAAGGTAAAAAGGCTGCATTGATCGGTGTTTCTGCTGGCAGAGCAGGTAATTTAAGAGGAATGGACCATCTAACAGACATCTTACATTATCTTCAAGTGACTGTGATGCCGCACAAACTACCTGTATCTCAATTGAACAAGCTTGTTGATGGTGAGAAGATCATTGATAAGGTCACTTTGGAGCTATTGGAAACCCAAGTGCAGAAACTCATCGAATTTTAAGATTAGTATGAGGTATTTTGTCGATCTAGCTTTTAAAGGAACTGCCTACCACGGTTGGCAGCGACAAGAAAACGCGCACAGCGTTCAAGAGGAGATTGAGAATGCATTGTCTACATTTTTATCTGAAAAGATAGAGGTGGTTGGTGCCGGCAGGACAGATACCGGAGTGCATGCATCTCATATGGTGCTGCATTTTGATTTGGATAAGGAAGTTGATCTTCAATCGGCAGTTTTTCAATTGAATTCCATTCTGCCTAAGGATATTGCTTTTAGGAAGATCAGAAAAGTAAAAGACGACTTCCATGCGCGTTTTTCGGCAACAACTAGGACATACAGGTATTATATTCACCGACAAAAAGATCCCTTTCAGGAAGATGCTTCCTATTTCTTTAGACCTGAGCTTGATCTACTGGCTATGAATGAAGCAGCTAAGCTATTATTGGGTAAGAAGGACTTTTCTTCCTTCAGTAAAGCTCATACCCAAACATTTACCAATGACTGTGATATAAAAGAAGCCCTTTGGATTCAAGAAAATGAACACAGACTGTACTTTCAGATCACGGCAGATCGTTTCTTGCGCAATATGGTAAGGGCTATTGTGGGAACGCTGATCGAAGTTGGACAAGGCAAACGAACAGTAGACTCCATAGTGGAACTAATTGCCTCTAAAGACAGAAAGAAAGCGGGATATTCAGTACCTGCTGAAGGATTGTATCTCTATCATATTGAATACCCTGAGGAGGGCTTTATTTAAATAACTTTGAAGCATGAGTGAAGTTAGCGGTAAGGCCTGGGATACGGCCCTTCTAAAGCGGGTGATGAGGTATGTAGGGCCTTATAAACTTACCTTCTATATCTGCCTAGTACTCGTAGTTCTGCTTGCCGGACTGGCGGTGGTAAGACCAAAGATTATTCAGGTCATTATTGATGTTGAAGTAGCTCAAGGAGATACTCAAGGTGTGCTAAACTTAGTATTGGTATTGATTGGGGTTCTCATTATTGAGGCTGTGGTGCAATTCTACCAGACTTACTTAGCGAATTGGCTGGGACAAACCATCATTAAGGATCTAAGGGTCCAGCTCTACGAACATATTCTGAAATTCAAACTTTCCTATTTCGACAAAACGGCAATTGGAACCCTTGTGACCAGGGCAGTTTCAGATATTGAAACCATTGCGAATATCTTTTCTCAGGGAATAATTGTGATCGTAGGCGATATCTTAAAACTGATTGCAGTAATCGGATATATGTTATATATCGATTGGGTACTGACTTTAATAAGCTTAATACCAATTCCAATATTGATCATTGCCACAAGCGTATTTAAAAGGGTAATCAAGAAAGCATTCCAAGAGGTGAGAACCCAAGTCTCAAGATTGAATGCATTTGTTCAAGAAAGAGTAAGTGGTATGAAGATCATTCAAGTCTTCAATCGCGAAGAAGTGGAGAAGAGTCGCTTTGAAAAGATGAATAAGTTGCATCGTAATGCGCACATCCAAACCGTATGGGCATATTCTATCTTCTTTCCGGTTGTGGAACTTTTGTCAGCCGCATCTTTAGCCCTATTAGTGTGGTGGGGTACTAAAGGCGTTATAGCGGGAATTACCACCCTAGGGGTCCTAAATGCTTTCATCCTTTATATCTATATGTTATATCGCCCTATTCGTCAACTGGCCGATCGTTTCAATACCCTTCAGATGGGTATGGTGAGTTCAGAAAGGGTGTTTAAGGTTTTGGATACCAAGAGTACGATTGAAGATCAGGGGGACTTCAAGAAGGAGCATTTAGATGGGAATATCAGCTTCAAAGATGTGTGTTTTGCCTATATCGATGAAGATTATGTGCTGAAGAACATCACTTTTGAGGTGAAGGCCGGAGAAACCATTGCCTTTGTGGGTGCTACAGGATCTGGAAAGACATCGACAATTAATCTTTTGGGAAGATTCTATGAATTCCAAAAAGGAGATATCCTTATCGATGGTAGATCTATTCGCGAATATGATCTTGAGAATTTGCGAAGGAATATGGCGGTTGTGCTTCAAGATGTCTTTTTATTTTCCGACACCATCTACAACAACATTACTTTGAATAGCTCTGAGATTAGCGAGGAAGAAGTGATTGAAGCTGCTAAGAAAGTCGGTGCGCATGAATTCATTTCCAAACTTCCAGGTGCCTACCATTATGATGTGAAGGAGAGAGGTGGGATGTTGTCGGTTGGACAAAGACAGCTGATCTCATTCATCAGAGCTTATGTACACAATCCTAGTATATTAATTCTAGATGAGGCAACCTCATCCATTGATACTGAGTCTGAATTGCTCATTCAAAAGGCAACAGAAGTGCTTACCGAAGGTAGGACTTCCATTGTGATTGCCCACCGTTTATCAACCATTCAGAATGCAGATAAGATCGTGGTTTTGGAGAAAGGAAAGATCATAGAATCAGGTTCCCACCAAGAACTTCTCGATCAAGGCGGACATTACCGTAAGCTATTTGAGCTTCAGTTCAAGTCGGAAGGACAAGCAGTTTAGATTATTCGGGAATTACCAAGACAGGTAACTTCGCATGCATAAGTGCTTTGCGACTATCGCTGATATTGAAAAGGCGTTCCCAGAACGACTTCTTATGACGGATCAAGACCAATAAAGCTTCACGATCATCAGTTATTTGCTCCAATCCTTCTTCGAATTCATCTGCCTCTATTTCAACCAGCTCTGTATGAAGATCGCTGAAAAGCTCTTGAATCTTATCCCAATTGTCAACAGCCTTCCCATCTTTTGTCATTACATGAAAGAATGTAATTGGTAGGTGATGTCTTTTGGCAAATGTGCTAATTGGTTTGCAAGAGTCTTCAAAAGGTTCTTGTCCATCATAAGCCACCAAAACCTCATTGATCGCTTTGTATTCATGCTCAGCCGGAACTGCATACATCGGAAGTTTTAATGAGCTCATAAGCTTAACTGCATTGCTACCGATCAAGACTTCCTTAAGACCAGTGGCACCTTTAGTGCCCATAACCACGCAATCGGCCTTATGCTCTTTAGCAAGGGCATTGGTTTGATCAGCTAGATCACCTTGCAAAACCTTTGATTCAATAGCTGGTTTTTTATTGCTGTAGCGGCTCGAGAGTTTCTCCATGA
>PALM01000010.1 GCA_002706365.1 Flavobacteriales bacterium
ACAAATTCGACTTCTATAGCAAGTATTACGAGCTATCGACAGATGAGTATTATGTTGGACAGCAAAATAAAGGTAGAGCAAATCTAAATCGTGCATTTGTCAGCTGGCAATGGAGAATGACAGAGCAACTTACAGCAGTTAGTGGATTGCATTTCTCAAAAAGCTCATTGAACGAACAATTTATAGTTGAGCCAAGAACGGCATTGCGCTATCAATATGACGAAAAGCAGACCTTTACTGCCGGCTTTGGAATGCACAGCAAAATGGCGGCATTGCCGAATCACTTTGCCGCGGTACAGGATGTGAATGGGGAATACTCATTCCCAAACAAAAATCTTGGATTGTTGAGAGCCACGCATTATGTGATAGGCTATGAAAATGCACTTCGTTCAAATCTTTTCTTAAAGTTAGAAGCCTACTATCAAGATCTCTACAATATTCCAGTTGAGAAAGATGTAAACAGTGATTTTTCGGTAATCAATCAAGACTCTCCTTTCACAGATGTGGCTTTGGTTAGCGAAGGAAGGGGGCGAAATGTAGGAATTGAGTTCACATTGGAGAGATTCTTTAGCAATGATTACTATTTTCTGATCACAGGATCTCTTTACGATGCCAAGTACAGAACCTATTCTGGAGAATGGGAAGAATCTCGCTACAACGGAAATTACACGGCCAATTTACTGGCTGGAAAAGAGTTCAATGTGGGGAAAAGCGACAATAAGACTTTAGCCATTAATACCAGAGTGACTTTGATCGGAGGCAGAAGATATACGCCAATTGATCTAGAATCATCCATTGCCACTGGCGAACAGGTGAACTTTGAAGATCAAACATTTGCAAAGAAAGCACCAGACGCATCATATCTAAACATAGCAATTAGCTATAGAATTGAAAAAACCAATCTGAGTCATGAAATTAAGATTGATGTGCAGAATGTACTAAATGCACAAACACCTATCGATTACTATTTTAGTGAAACTACTCAGGAAATTGAGAGTATTCCCCAACTAGCTACTTTACCTGTAATCAGTTATACGATCAGTTTTTAGTATTTAAGAAGCTAGATGAGAGATTGAAACCGCCTCGAGCAATCAAGGCGGTTTTTTTGTGGGTTAAAAGGGATGGCTTTTGGTATCTTGTAGTAGAAACATTTGGTTAAACAAATCATTTGATAGCTCATCAAGAATATGAATTTGTTATTCGGTATTTGTTTAGCAACACATTACCGCTCCCCTACTTAATATTGATAGTCCTATCTCCCCTACTTAAAACCCCCTTCTTTGAACTTAAGGAAATGCTTCAAAAAGACCAGTTTTGATCTTTTTTGAATCCGTATGGAAAGAAAAGCCGTATAAAATCATTGTTAAACTAAGTGTTGACCTTTCAACTCACCCAAACAGGCTGCATTCTTGCATGCTAAAGGGGGGTTCGATGAGAATTGAAGGGCTTTAGAACTTAGATTACAATAATATAAAAACGACAAGCAAAGAATGCTAGCAAAACATCTCCTTCGGGACATTATTGTTTGCAGAGCCACTAGCATTCATCAAATCAAACTACTATGAAAACGATTACATTAATACTACTTATTGGTATCTCTTCATTTCAATTCAAGTCGGAATGCGCAGATGCCTATTCTGCAGCAGAGAAAGCAAGGGATCTTGCTAAAAAATCATACAAATCAGATAGTTGGAAAGACTCTAAATCACTCTTAAAAGAAGCAATGGAATCAGCAAATGACGCAAAGTCTTTTGCCAGTGATTGTGTATGTCAAAATGCTAATTCAGCTGCAAATGATGCTTATAAATATGCGAAGCAAGGCTACGACACTGATAGTATGAATGATACAAAGAACTTTGCCAAAAAGGCGATGAAGTCAGCCGATGATGTAATGTCATTGATTGATGATTGCACTGTTAGATAATCGGCACCTTTAGGCTTGGTGCCTGCCTTTGGCTGGCGGAAACCAGTCCTTCGGCGGAGTTTATCCTGAGCTTGTCGAAGGGCTCAGGAACCAAGACCAGAGACTAGAATCATGACTACAACCGTCCCGAGAAATCAGGGCGGTTTTTTTGTGGGTTAAAGGAAATGGCTTTTGGTATATTGCAGAGGAATATCTTTTAAATATTTCATCCTATCATGAGAACTCTGGTCCTATTATTAGCATCGATCATATCCTTATCACTTATAGGGCAAGAAATCGTAACCGATTTAAATGGCTTTAGACTTGGTCAGTTTAGAGAAGTCCCAAAAAATGAACTAAAGACTATTCTACAGCAAGACAAATTCGAAGATGGATTTGAGTATGAGATCTATCTATTAGAGCAAGATACTTCTGCATATATGATCTTTGAATACGCCAACTATGATCTTCAAACAATTTGGTCTATCCAGCTTACAGGAAACAAAGAAGGATATGATTGCTCGTTCAAAGGCCTGAAATTGGGAATGACTACGGCGGAAATTGAGAAAAAGATTGGAAACCCCTCATCAATTGAAGATGCCGGACCATACGGTAAAAGATGGGAATATGATCAAACTAACTATTCATTGGAAATTAGTCCGGCAGGCCTATTAGCTGGTATCAAGATCATTGATAAATCAGTCGACTTCTATCCTAAGCCAGATATGAATAAGATTCCTAGCTATAATGAGTTTATCAAAACGCTTAACTCTAAGAATAGAAAAACGGTCTCTGAACTTATTGCTCCGAGCATTGAGATATATAAGAATGAGAAAGTCTACTTCTTCCAACATTCATGGGACAAAGAAGTAAAGAACGATAAGTCAGGCATATTCAAGCTTATAAATGAAACAACTGAAATGCTCAATAAAATAGATCCTAATGATAGTCTTCAATATGAAGAGAACATGAGATTATCGATGGGACAAGACCCCAAACATGTCGTTAAATTCAAAGTAGATGGTGTTAATAATGAGATTGTTTTCAAATACATCTTTGGAAGATACCTCATCTGGGAAGTAAAATTGAATTAGGAATTATTGAGGTTATCTATGAGCTTAAAACTCCCACGATATAATAGAGTACTAATGTGGGTAAATCTAATTGTATGGCTTTTTGTGCCGTTTTTATCTTCTGCACAAAACCCACAATTGAGTGAATGGGCACTAGGAATAGAGACAAAAAACTATAAATGGCTTCAAGCAACAAACTTCTATAAAAGCACCTTAATAGGATATAGCAGGGATACGCTGAGTGGGAATTTGGACTCGTGCATTTATCAAACTATTGAACTGGACACTTCAGCAAAGATGTTAATCAAAGTATATTATTATAATGCCAAAAAAAACGCTCCTGCTCGAAAAAAATTTAATGAATATTATTTATTTGATTCACTTGGCTTTCCATATCATGTAGATAAAAAGTTACGTCCATACGCAGAAAACTACTATGAATTCAGTACTTCTGGATTACTAATTAAACGCAATAGTTGGAATTACATATATGATTCAACAGATAGTTTTATCATCAAAGCTGGATCAGAAAGTGTTCATTGTTGCTTTCCCTTTTCTAGAATAGAGTATTTCTACCCTTCTGATACACTAATTAAGGAGTTTAGAATTAATTACAACATGAAGAAGCATCCAATTTCAAAAGAGACAATGACCTACAACCTTAAAAATGGAATCGCATATGGAAAGGTAGTTGATCTTTATACTGCAAAGGTTGATAAAGTGAGAATAGAATTGAAAGATGACGCAATAATCAAGTACACCTACACTTCAACGAACAAGCTATGTCACATTTGGAAATTGGAGATCGAGAAATTTGTTAGAGATCAATGAAAGATGCTTTTTCTGAATTCTCTTCTGGTGCTATTGTGAGAAAGTATCAATTGGTTAAACCAAAATATAAGAATTGGCGAAAGCTAATCGTAATTGTGCTTATTATTGGTTCATTTGCTTACATACCATTTTTATATGATAGCCTTTTCATTATTCTGGGTATAATACTGATCATATGGCTTGTGCTATACCCAATACTTGCTCCAGAGCTTTTTCCCTTTGACAGATTAGATCAATTCATTTGGTTTCAAGAAGAAAAAATCTTGTTGATGGAAAAGGGATCTTTAATAAAAGAGATTCCAATCAGTGAGATTAAATCAATTCGTTGTTGGATAGGAATTGATTCATATAACCTTAGCCCTTATAGTAACTTATCTGATGCAACTGCAATAGCAATTTCATTTAGCGCTGGCAATTTCAAATATCGAATGACAGTGTTAAATGAGTTATATCTTACGGATGACGACCAAAGTAAATTCAGTAGAATTCCTCCTAATTTTTATTCCACTTTAGTTGAGTTAGAATCCAAATATGGAATCGTTTTGAAAGACAAAAAGGACAATAAAAGAGTGTAGTCTTGTTCCCATGTGCCGCCTGCCGAAGGCAGGAGTGAACCAGCTAGTTCAAAATTTCTTCTTAGAATTCTATTCAAAGTACCCCTCCCGTTACCGCGCGACTGCGTCGCGTGGTTAAAAACCATTAAAGTCCTTAAGGAACCGAAAGCACAGCAACGACAATATCATCCAATAATCCTTCCTCTCCAGCATAGTCAATTGCACTACTAAATGGATAATCCTCTGCTCTAAAAACTAGGCCTGCTTTTACAGGGTTCTGATGAATGTATCGCACCTTCTGAGCAATTACTCTATTGCTCCAAAGCTCAATTGGATGGTTATCATGTCTCCAAAACTGATATTGATTGACGTTTGAACTTTTTCTTGCAGCTTGTCTAAATTTCTTGAGCAAAAACTCTCTCCTACTTTCTTTTGGGATCTCCTGAATTGCTTTTACCAGTTCCTTGCTCGTATGTTTCTTAAAATCGCGAAGGATTTCTCCAGGACTGTCTTTGCCAACTGCTCTATAGATCAAGTGTAAATGATTGGTCATAATACACCATGCTATAATCTCCATACCTTTATTCTACTGACAGTACCTCAAACTATCAATGATCAAATACTTGTAAGTAGGCTTAGTAAAAACATCAAGCCAAAAGACTACTGCAAAACTTACAAAGTAGAGCCCTTCAGGATTATGGAATTTATAATTTCTGCTCAATCATACCTGCTTTACTTAAATTTAAGCTTTAATCTCACGCGATACAATCGCGCGAGAACAGGGAGGTTTGAAATTATATTCATCCCACGCGACTCAGTCGCGCGGTAACGAGGGTGAAGAAAGAAAGTATTACTAAAAAGCCTGAAGAAAGAGATTGACGCATTATGAAATATCTGATTAAGATTTCTATTGTTTTAGGCCTGATCATTATTGGAATATTGGGCTTTCTAGCTTTTGAATACTTTAAATTCCAATCAAACAACAATCTGATTGAGATAAGAAGCTCTGAAATTGATTTTGACTTCTTGGTCAAAGAAGAGCTCAAATTGAATAATGAACCAAGAGATTATACATTCAAGGTTAAATTCAATACAAGTGCCATCGAAAAAGAAATAGATTCAACATTCAGTGTAATAATCAATTTCAAAGAGGAAGGGGGTAAATCTGAAAGAGAAGTTTGGTTGGTTGAAAAAACGAAAAATGGACCTGATATTATTGCAAAAATACCTGCGAATTACTAGTAGCAACAATAATTCTACGCAATGCAGTAGCGCAGTAAGGAGGAGTTATACTTATACTCTTCTCTTATTGATTCTAACTGTGGCTTGCACTAGAACATCAATTGAAGAAGAAAAAAAAATATCGAGATACTTTAATTCTGAAATCGAACAAATAAGAAAAGATATCTATATGCTAGAGATTGATTATCGACAGCTAAATTCTATCGACAAGTATTATGATAGTTCAAATTACTTAACTCTCAATTCAATAAACTCTGAACTTGAATCAATTCATTTAGAAATAGACAAGAAAGACTATTCAATCTCAAGGTTGGATAGTTTAACCAATGGACCTCTTTTAAGACTGGAACAAGGAAGTTTCAGCTCAGTTTTCCCGCTTCAACGTATCAATAATTGGTCTGATTCACTCAATAAGAAAATGAGAAATCTTTCTTTTTTGAGATATAAAAAATTGATCCTCGAGAAACTAACATATAAAAAACTAGGATGTGCCACTTTGAACGAATTACAGATTCTACACTTTAATACTAATAATAGAGAGTATCTGACTTTTGGTCTCTTAGATAGTCTATCAAATAAAATTAATCGGATAGAGATAAAAGCTGTTTTTGTAGATGACTCTACTGAAGACATTGGCGTAAATGTTATCGACAGAGGGCTTTATTCGGAAATAGAATTTTTAACCAACAAAAAAGGGACAATCCGTTGGAATGGTTTTTATCAAGTATATTCAGTCAATGGAGAGACTTACCCAATACCAATAAGTGGAGAATTCGAAAAACACTAATTAGAGTAAATACTATCCATTCAATGCGACTCAGTAGCTTGTTAACAGTGAAGTTTGGATTAATATGCATCCCCCGCGACATGTGCGCGCGGGAACATTAGAGTTTTTTAAATTTACCCCATGAAAAACACCTTCCTTCTTGCCCTAATAGGCATTGCCCTTCTAGCTTGCCAAAGCGGCCCAAATGCCGAAGAGATCATTCAGCAATCTATTGCCAATTCTGGTGGTGAAGCTTATGATAATTCTACGATATCATTCGATTTTAGAACGCATCATTATGTAGTGATGCGAAAAGCGGGTGAATGGGAAATGAGAAGAATAAAGACCGACTCTACTGGAATTACAATGGATCGATATTCTGCTCAAAATTTCACAAGATCCAAAAGCGGAAAGGCCATAGAAGTGGCCGACAGCATGATTGCCAAATACAAGGAGTCGATCAATTCTGTTTTCTATTTTGCGCTCTTACCATATAAATTAGATGATGCCGCGGTTATTGCCGAGCGATTAGAAGATGAGAAGATCGAAGGAAAGAAATACTATAAAGTAGAAGTGAGATTTGAAGAAAATGGTGGTGGAAAGGATTTTCAAGATGTTTTTATCTATTGGTTTGATCAGACAGATTTCAGCATTGATTATCTGGCCTATTCCTACGAGACAGATGACGGTGGACTGCGATTTAGAAAGGCTTATAATGAAAGGGTAATCGAGGGCATTCGATTTGTGGATTATATCAATTATGAAGCTCCAAAAGAAATGGAATTGGAGAGCTTGGCTGTGAAATTCGAAGCTGGAGAGTTGAAAGAGTTATCCAGAATAGAGCTTGAAAATCTCATGGTGAGTCGTTAGCTGTTGCACAAGGGTTCACTAAGGTCTCGCTAAGGTTCTCTATGTTAAGAATGTAGTATATGAATTAGATTGACGGCCTCGGCCATCGGCTATCGGCCTACATCGACTCTATAAAAAAACCAATTTTGTACTTGTTTCTGATGGAATTGAATTAAGGTTTCAATCTCTCAGCAAAATCCCTAACATCACTTCCCGAAGGAGTCTGGAAGATCTCTAGATCAAATTGTGGGATCACCGCCAAAGTATGATCGAAAATATCCGATTGTACCTCTTCATAATTCACCCAGGCAATGTCTTTACAGAAACAATAGATCTGGATGGGAATACCATGTTCATCCGGCGGAAGCTGTCGCACCAATAAAGTGAGATTCTGATCTATCTTTGGATGATTTTGAAGGTAGCGCAATAAATATGCTCTAAAAGTCCCAAGATTGGTCATTCTGCGCCCATTGGAAAGGTGAGAAGTATCTACTTTCTGTTGCTCGTTATATTCTTTGATCTCGCCTTCTTTGCCTTCCACATAACCCTTAAGAATGTGGATCTTTTTGAAGCGCTCAAGCATTTCAGGCGTACAAAATTTCACTGAATGCTGATTAATATGGATGGATCGGGCAATCCTACGAGCACCCGTCTCCTCCATTCCCCTCCAGTTCTTGAATGAGTCTGAAATAAAAGAATAGGTTGGAACCGTAGTAATGGTCTTATCCCAATTCTGCACTTTTACAGTGGTAAGATTGATCTGGATCACATCTCCATCGGCACCATATTTTTCCATTTGCACCCAATCCCCTACTCGTATCATATCATTGGCAGAAAGTTGAATACTGGCAATAAACCCAAGGATAGTATCCCTAAACACAAGCATGGTCACTGCCGTCATTGCCCCAAAGGCACCGAAGAAATAACCAACTGATTTATTGGCGAGAATGGAAAGGGCTAACACCCCAAGGATGATCCCAATAATGATCTTTGCCAGCTGGAAAAAACTATCAATTGGCTTGTCTTTAAAATTCTCGAAACGTCTTACGATCACCTTGGCAGCATCCAGTATTCTAAAGATGATCACCATGGAGAAAATGGTAAGGAATAATCTAGAAATAGTAATAAATCCATCATGCCATGCTGGATATTCCTCAAAAATCACAGGAAGTAATCTAAAAATGAACAGAATTGGCGCAAGGTGAGCCAATGCCGAAAAGACCTTCTTTTCGATAAGTAAGTCATCCCAATCCGTTTTACTCTTGGCAGCAATGCGTTCAAAAAGTCCCAATAATACTTCTCTGGTAATCCTATCGATAATGAATCCGAGCATCACAGTAATTATTACCATGATCATGACCACAAGAGATTCTGCAAGGAAATCTTGCATACCTAACTCTTCGAAATAGTTAATCCACTGACGACGATATTCTCCGATCATCTTCTTTGACGTTTTGCGGGTTCGTGAAAGAAATACCTTAAATCTATAGTGAGGTAATTTCCTTGTATATCAAAAAATGCAGTCTCCTTAGGAGGCTCATTGATGTTGTCTTTATATAGTACTCCTGCTGTGGTAATATTTGAGAATGGCTGATGATATGAAAACCCAAGATAGAGAAAGCCGCTCTCATAGGTTCTATATTCAAATCCCACATTCGCCTGCAAAGCTGGCACTACCCAATAGGACCTTGCAGAATAATGCTCGAAATAATAATCAGCTGTCTCCCAATCCGAAGGAAGGAAGTTCAAATTAATTCCAAAGGCATTGTTCAAATAGGTATTCTCTCCCAATCGCACATAGATCAATGCCAGTAATGGAACCTCATAGATCACATAGGAGAAGTCTGAATTACCCTCAAAGCCAGTAGAATCCTCAGTAATTCTAAGATCATAATTCCTTCTGGAGTAATTGATTCCCGTTTCAATTGAGAACTGATCGTTAAAGCCTTTGCGAATGACCATACCAAATGCAAATCCATTTGTAGGCTCAATGGTAAAGTCGATATCACCGATCTTTTCATTTTGCGGACCGGTATTCAAGAAATCTGCGCTAATTATCGGCTTAAGCTGAATACCAACAGTGGTGATATTCGATTGAGCAAATATTCCTAAAGGCATCAAGCCCAGCAGAGAGATGAAGAAAAACAAGCTTATTAGAGAGTGGAATTTGCTCATGCTTCAAAAGTAAGCTTTCTGTAAATCAGTCACTCAGTATAGCTCCGCTTATCGCCAAAGCGAGAATGATAAGAGAAATTATGATCAAGATATACCTAAAGCCCTTATCGGGAATAAAAGGCTTGCGAAAATGTCCGATTGTTAGATAGTTCAGCTTCTTTACCTTCTCAAAATCGCTACTTCTAATTCCAAAATAGATTGTCTGATCCCCTTCTACATCGATCTGCTTCTCGTAGTAGTGGGCATTCTCTTTTAGAAGATTCTCGAAATAATCCGCCTGCGCTGCATCTTTATAATAAAACACACGCTTCTTATTATTGGTGGGATGTTCCTTGATGTTGACCTGAATCATTAGCTGTCAACCCTAATTTTTTGTCCAACCTGCAATGGCTTATTCCTTGGAATAGCATTCATAAGACAAAGTCTACTAATTGTAGTACCATACTTTCTGGCAATTCCATAGAGGTGCTCTCCCTTTTTCACGGTATGATAATCAACTCCTAAAGGAATCACACTATACGACCATTTTCCTTTTACCAATTTCAATGAATCACTTACCAAGCAATTGTTATTGAAGTCGATCAGATGTCTTGGATTCAGCGGTTTTCCTTTAAATCTCACCTCAAAATGTAGGTGAGACCCTGTAGACTTTCCGGAACTTCCTCCCAAACCAATGACCTGTCCCGCTTCAACCACATCACCCGGCTTCACCTTTAAACGATGCAAATGAGCGTAGAGGGTTTCCAATCCATTGTAATGACGAATAACCACAACTCTTCCATATCCAGGATGATAGCGAGATATGCGCACCATGCCATCAAAAGAAGCTTTCACAGGATCCCAAACTTGAAGATCGATATCCATACCATTGTGATTCCTTCCATCTCTCCATCCAAAATTTGAAGTAATCAAACCTTTGATGGGCGGCACAAAATTGCAAAAGTTGGCAGTGTCTTGAAGTACCAGATCGATCTCATCATCATTTCTTCTCAATGCATCATTATAGGGGTAGAGATTATAAGTATCCCAACTTTTATACAAGGATTGAGAAGGATATTTGGATGGGTCGTAGAAGCCAGTTAAGGAGATGTAGTAATCGCTCTTGATAAAACGCTCTTCAACATAATTATTGATCCTGCTTACCAATTCTGCCGGCACTTCATCTTGATCCAGAAGAGAATCAATTATTCCAATGATCTCTTCACCGCTCATCTGATTGAAGCTTACCGTGCTAAGTGCATCATTAGTAGATACCACCAATGCCTGAACGGTATCCTTATCACCGCCACCACCAGCTTTCAGCTGAAAAGAAGCTGCCAGAATAAAAAAGAATATGAGAAGTGATCTAAATTTCATAATCGATAAAACGAATCTTAGGCTTAGAAGTTGTCTCCGTCCAAAAGATCTCCAATTCCGCCTAGAATACTACCTTCTCCTTTGCGCTTTCCTCCTGCTTTTGGAGCGTGTTGGTATAGTCGGTCTGCTAACCTGCTCAAAGGCAATGATTGGATCCATACATCTCCCGGACCTGTAAGTTCAACCAAAAAGAGTCCTTCACCACCAAATAAGGTATTCTTGATTCCTTTCTGAAGACGGACATTATAATCTATGGTCTGACTAATAGCTACGAGACATCCCGTATCTACCGTCAATCGTTCTCCCGCTGTTAATGTTCTTTTCACAACTGTTCCTCCGGCATGCAAGAAAGCCAAACCATCACCTTCCAACTTCTGCATGATAAAGCCTTCACCGCCGAAGAAACCTACTCCTAATCTTTTCTGGAAGGCAATGCCAATATCAACTCCCTGAGCTGCGCATAGAAATGCTTCTTTCTGACAAATAACTTTACCACCCATTTCACTCAAGTCCATTGGTATGATCTTTCCCGGATATGGAGCTGCAAAACTAACCTTGGCTTTGCCCATGCCTCTTTGAGTATAAGTGGTCATGAAAAGCGATTCGCCTGTGAGCACCCTTTTACCAGCTGAAAAAAGCTTCCCCATGATCCCTTGATTGGTTCGGCCATCTCCGAAGATGGTATTCATCTCGATGGTAGCATCCATCATCATCATTCCGCCCGCCTCGGCAATAACGGTTTCATTGGGATCCAACTCGATCTCAACAGCTTGAAGGTCGTCACCAAAAATCTGATAATCAACATCATGTGAATTCATAGGCTAAAATTTTGGGAATGTAAAAAAACGAAAATTTAATGATACCTTAGAGCCCGTTAAGCATTTACAAACCAACCAAACTACTAACAATGAAAGCTTTAAAATGGATTGGCATCATCCTACTTATTCTGATTGCCGTTTTTTTAATCTTTTCGGCTACCCAAGCTGATCATATTGAACTAGAAGAAAGTGTGATCATCGATGCACCGGTCGAGCAAGTCTATGCTGAGATCTCCGATTTTAACAATTGGGCCGACTGGTCTACTTGGAATCAAATGGATACCAATATGAGATCCGAATTTTCTGAAGAAATGGGTGTTGTTGGTGCCTGGAACCAATGGTGGAGTGAGAATCCACAAGTGGGGAACGGCCGCCAAGAAGTTGTGGAGATCCGCGAAAATGAATACATGAAAGTGGCCCTTACATTCGAAGGAATGGAAGATGCAGTTCATGCTGAAATGATCTTGGAGCCAGTTGAAGAAGGCACTAAATTACGTTGGACCTTTATTGGTGCAGATATGCCATTCTATATGGGATGGATGAACGCCTTGATCAAACCAGCACTTGAGATGAACTATCAACAAAGTTTAAAGATGTTGAAAGAACAAATGGAATCTATGCCAGCTGAAGCTCCAATGCCTGAGCAATTGGAAATCGTAACCTTAGAAGCTCAGCCCATCATCAGCATTCTAGATTCAACAAATCCAGAAGGAATTTCTGCCCTTTTGGGTCAGTTGTATACTGAATTGGGAATCTATGCTTCATCAACTGAGGGAGTAGAGATTACTGGTATGCCATTGGCCATTTGGCACCAGTATTCAGAAGACAAAGCTGTTTTTGAAGCAGCAATGCCAATTAGTGGTAGTGGAGAGAATAAAGGAAGAGTAATGGTGAAAGAACTTATGGCTGGAGATGCAATAAAGGCCATTCACTATGGCGATTATGATGCATCAGAAGGTCTTCATATCATGATCGACGAATACATCACTGCCAGCAGCTATGAGATGGCCGGTTCTCCATGGGAGTATTATGCCAACGATCCTACTTTAGTAGATAGCGCAGAAGTGGAGACGCATATTTTCTATCCGGTGGTTAAGAAATAAATTTAGGACAAGAGTCTAGAATCTAGAGCCTAGAACCTAGACTTGTTGAATTACGAATTACGAATTGTAAATTACGAATGGCCTTCTGCTCAAGAGGGCCATTTTTTATTCTATACTAATTCGATTGACAAATGATTTTTTTTACTGTCTAATATTAATATTGTTTTGAGACAACAATCCATTCGTAATTCGTAATTGAACATTCGTAATTGCTGGGACTTTAATGACCCTTTTATTCCAACATTAACTTTAATATCTCCTGCGCCGCTTTCGAGATCTTGGTTCCCGGTCCGTAAATTCCGGCTACTCCTTGATCCCAAAGAAAATCATAGTCTTGTTCGGGAATTACCCCTCCCACAATTACCAGAATATCTTCTCTATCGTATTTCTTTAGTTCCTTCATCACTTCAGGAACTAAAGTCTTATGTCCGGCAGCCAATGAAGACACACCTATCAAATGCACATCATTCTCAAGGGCTTGTTTTACCACTTCTTCCGGAGTTTGGAAGAGCGGACCAATATCTACGTCAAATCCAATGTCGGCAAATGAGGTTGCAATAACCTTTGCACCTCTGTCGTGACCATCCTGACCCATTTTGGCGACCAAAATACGCGGTCTTCTTCCGGCCTTTTCAGCAAACTTATCGGCCAGACTTCTGGAATTGATAAAATCTTGATCTTCCATAGATTCTTGTGAATATACGCCTGAAACAGCTCGATTCTCTGCTTGATACCTTCCAAATACCTTCTCCATTGCCATAGAGATCTCACCCAGAGTAGCTCTGGCTCTGGCTGCATCAACAGCTAGCTCAAGAAGATTTGCATCGCTCTTTGCTCCTTCTTCAATTCGCTTCAAAGCTTCCTCAACCTCAGCATCATTTCTATCAGCTTTCAGTTTATCCATCCGAGCTAACTGAGACTCCCTTACCGCTTGATTATCGATGTCGAGCACTTCAATCTCTTCTTTCTCGGCTATTTGATATTTGTTTACACCTACCAGCACCTCTTTGCCATTGTCGATCTTCGCCTGCTTTCTGGCTGCCGCCTCTTCGATCTTTAGCTTTGGGATTCCCTTCTCAATTGCAGAGGCCATTCCTCCTGCTTCTTCCACCTCTTCGATCAATGTCCAGGCTTTCTCTGCCAGCTCTGAAGTAAGGCTTTCCAGATAATAAGAACCTGCATAAGGATCTACTGTTCTGGTGAGTTCTAGCTCTTCTTGAAGCATGATCTGAGTGTTTCTTGCAATCCTCGCCGAGAAATCCGTTGGAAGTGCAATTGCCTCATCTAATGCATTGGTGTGTAGCGATTGTGTTCCTCCAAATACCGCCGCCATAGCTTCAATTGTGGTACGTGCCACATTGTTGAATGGATCTTGTTCAGTTAGGCTGTAGCCCGATGTCTGACAATGCGTTCGCAAGGCCATCGACTTCTCATTCTTAGGGTCGAATTGCTTTACTAATTTGGCCCAGAGCATTCTAGCTGCTCTCATCTTCGCCACTTCCATAAAGTGATTCATCCCAATACCCCAGAAAAAGGAGATTCTCGGAGCAAATTGATCGATCTCCAATCCTGCAGCTATTCCAGCTCTTAGATACTCCAATCCATCGGCCAAGGTATATGCCAATTCAATATCTGCAGTAGCTCCGGCTTCATGCATATGGTAGCCCGATACTGAAATCGAATTGAATCGCGGCATCTTGCGCGAAGTATAGTTGAAGATGTCAGAAACAATGCGCATGGATTGCTTTGGCGGATAGATATAGGTATTCCGCACCATGAACTCCTTCAGAATATCATTCTGTATGGTACCCGAAAGTTTCTCCGGACTTACACCCTGCTCTTCGGCGGCTATTATATAAAATGCCATGATCGGGATCACCGCTCCGTTCATGGTCATACTTACCGACATCTCATCCAATGGAATTTGATCAAAGAGGATCTTCATATCCTCCACTGAGTCGATTGCCACACCAGCTTTTCCCACATCTCCAGGCACTCTTGGGTGATCTGAATCATAGCCTCTATGCGTGGCAAGATCAAAAGCCACAGAAAGACCTTTTTGTCCGGCTTTTAAGTTCCTTCTATAAAATGCATTCGATTCCTCTGCTGTAGAAAATCCAGCATACTGACGAATCGTCCATGGCCTTTTCACATACATGGTAGAATAAGGTCCTCTCAAATAAGGAGCAATACCTGCAGTATAATTGACATGTTTAAGATCTTGGATATCCTCAGCTGTGTAGATCGATTTGATCTCGATCTGCTCCGGACTAGTCCATCTCTCCAAATTGGATGGCTTTTCCGACTTAATTGCTTTTATATCCTCGCTAAAATCCGGTCTCATAAAGCCTTATGATTTTGATATTTTCTGACTGAGAGATTCATACCCAGATTTCACCTTCTCTCCTTTCTCAGCCTCTTGATTCTGATACTTATTCACTCCGATCAAGCTGCGCTTTGTAGATGCGAATTCTCCGCTTCTCTTTTCATCCATCTCTTTGAGATCTGAAAGGAAGTCGGCACTTTCAATTTGGTCTAACAGTCTTCCTTTGTCTTCCATCCTTTTGAACAATTCCCAGCTCTCTTCGGCCAATTTATTAGTGAGATCTTCAATATAATAGGCCCCTTCCATAAGATCTTCCACCTTGGCAAAGCGACTCTCATCCTTGAGCATCAATTGGATGTTTCTGATCATACGATCGGCAAAGAGTCGGCGATCTAACTTGGCACCAACATCACTTAAGCTAACTCTATCTGCTAAGCCCAAAACCGCCGACATAGATTGGGCGCTTAAGCGGATCAGATTATTATTGAAATTCTCATGATCTAGATAGTAGGGATTGCTCTCTGCCCATATTCTGATCTGAGCTTTTGATTGATAATAGTCTAGCAGTCGATTCAGATTCATTCTCAACGCTCTGAACTTTGCGATCTGTAAGAAGTAGGCAGAGCCGATTGAAACATTCACCGTAAGTGAGCGTGCAATAGCATCAGCTGTTTGTCCGGCATCTGTAAGCAAGTCGAGATACTCTGTAGTATGTCTTAAACAATAAGCGATCTCCTGAACCGCAGAGGCGCCCATTTTGCCATATATGGATCCTTCCACAAGCAAGAAACGCTGCATATTGAATGCGCTGATCTGTTTTACAAAGTATTCATTCAAAGCCTCGATCTGCCCATCGACTAGCTTTCGATCCTTGATCATCTTGCCAATAGGATCAACCAACATTCCTTGCTTTTCAGAAAGTGCTATTTCAGAAAAACCTCCTTTGACGAAGTATTTTAATTGTCCGCTCTCTTTAAGAGCTGAATCCAGTATAGACCAATGCGCTTTTGAAAACTCTTCAGAATAGAGAATTGCATATTCCAATCCATTGTCGAAGGCTTTCTTTAAATGCCCTCTCAAGTCTTCTGGCTTCCAATCATCAAGTGAATAGGATTGCAAAATACCCCAAGAAGGATTTTCCTTTTGAAGTGCTTGTTTTGAAGATTCGGCTTCATCTGCAGAATAGTATGCCTGATGAGTTATCCCATCTTCATCTATCCAATTCAAGGCATCAAGATCATCTGTCTTAAGGTCTGCCTTTACTTTCTCCTGCCAATCTTTCTTAGTTGTGGGTTGAAATGTCTCGAAGAGACTATCGAATGATTCCATCTTTCCCATACCATCAATTTGGATGACGAAAATACAATTTATCTGCAGCAATGCCTTGAAAGACGCGCATTGTTTAATTTTATAAAAATTATGGAGTTGACCACAGAAACAGAAGAGTTAGAGAAGAAGGAAATTGCCAGACGCTATAGAGCCCTGCTCAAGGTCAGTAATAACGTAAAGACCAGGAAGGACAAAGCCAGGGTGAGAAAGGCATTCGACCTTGCATTGGAGGCGCATAAAGACATGCGCAGAAAGAGTGGCGAGCCCTATATCTACCATCCAATAGAAGTTGCCAGGATAGTTGCCGAAGAGATTGGATTGGGCACTACCTCCATTATTTGTGCTTTATTACACGATACGGTTGAAGACACCGATCTTACTCTTGATGATGTAGAAAGAATGTTCGGCCCTAAAGAGAGGGTGATCATCGACGGGCTGACAAAGATCTCGGGAGTGGTTGACTTCACCGCTTCAATGCAGGCGGAGAACTTCAGGAAGATCCTACTCACACTTTCAGATGATGTGAGGGTAATTCTGATCAAGCTAGCAGACCGACTGCACAATATGCGTACCCTCGACTCCATGCCGAGGAACAAGCAATTGAAGATCGCATCCGAAACTGTCTTTCTTTTTGCTCCACTAGCACACAGATTAGGTCTTTACGCTATCAAAACCGAATTGGAAGATCTAGCTTTAAAGTACACTGAGCCTGATGTATATGAAGAAATATCATCAAAGCTAAAGAAGACCAAGGCCGTTAGAACACGCTTTGTAAACCGATTCTCTCTGCCAATTCAAGAAGAATTGGCCCGACAAGGAGTGGAATTCGAGATGAAGGCACGTACAAAATCGATCTACTCCATCTTTAACAAGATGCGAAAGAAGAACATTCCTTTCGAAGAGATCTATGATGTTTTTGCCATTCGAATCATCATCGATGCAAAGCCGGAAAAAGAAAAAGCTGAATGCTGGAATGCCTATTCCGTGGTAACCGATTTCTATCAACCAAATCCGGATAGACTAAGAGACTGGCTTTCTACACCAAAAGCCAATGGTTATGAATCATTGCACACCACAGTGATGAGTCCGGGCGGTAGATGGGTTGAAGTACAGATCCGCTCGAAGCGCATGGATGAGATCGCAGAAAAAGGATACGCAGCTCATTGGAAATACAAAGAAGGATCTTCAGAAAACAACTTCGACAACTGGATCAATAAGATCAGAGATCTGTTGGAGAATCCTGAAGAAAATGCTATCGAGTTCATTGATGATTTCAAACTCAATCTCTTTGCAGAAGAGATCTTCATCTTCACCCCTAAAGGAGAGATCAAAAACCTGCCAAAAGGGGCATCCGCATTAGATTTTGCATTTGAGATCCATACAGAAGTAGGTGCCCACTGTATGGGAGCCAAAGTGAATACCAAATTGGTTCCTTTAAGCACTGAATTGAAAAGTGGGGATCAGGTTGAGATCATCACTTCGAAGAAGCAAAAGCCAAATGAAAGCTGGCTCGATTATGTGATCACGGGTAAGGCTAAGAGCAAGATCAAAGCCAGCCTGAGAGAAGATAAAAAGCGATTGGCAGAGGAAGGCGAAAAGAAATTTGGGAAATGGCTTAAAAAGCACGAGATCCGAAAAACTCAGCACAACATCAAAGAGCTGCAAACACTCTTCAGACAGCCTTCTCCCTTGGAGATGTACTATAAGTTCGAGATCAATCAAATTCCACTTAAAAAAGTGGAACAATTGGAGATCATCAAAGGAAAGATCGTTGGAAAAGTACAGGAAACCAAAGAGGTTAACGAAATTCAAGAGCGCCTAAAACAGAAAAATCCAGCTGAAGAAATGTTGGTTATCGGCGAAGAAATGGATCACTTCGAGTATAAGCTTGCTCCATGCTGCAATCCTATTCCGGGAGATGAAGTATTTGGATTCATTACTATAAATGAAGGAATCAAGATCCACAAAACCAACTGTCCGAATGCTATACAGCTGATGTCGCATTATGCCTATAGAATTGTAAAAGCCAGATGGACTAGCCAACAGAAGATTGCCTTCTTGGCTGGAATTAAAGTTACCGGTATAGATGATGTGGGATTGGTGAATAACATTACTAGACTGATCTCCGGTGAGCTCAATGTGAATATGCGTTCGATCAGCTTCGACTCAGAAGATGGGGTCTTCGACGGAACCATTATGGTTTACGTTCACGACACCAAGCACCTTACTCGTTTGATAGACAAATTGAAGTCGGTAGATGGTGTGATCAATGTGAGCAGGATTGAAGGTTAATTTACCGTTAGCTTTGGGAATTTAAAGTATCTTTGTGCCTTTGCATTTAGGATGTCTATAAGCGCGGAAACACTAGAAAAAGTAAAGGAAATCTTCTCGGCTTACCTCGAGAAGAACGGGCACCGTAAAACCCCGGAGCGCTTTGCCATCTTAAATGAAATCTACGATCAGGAAGCGCATTTTGATATAGAGTCTCTCTATATCTCAATGAAGAATAAGAATTATCGGGTTAGTCGCGCTACCCTGTACAATACTATTGATTTATTATTGGCCTGCAATTTGGTTCGCAAACATCAGTTTGGCAATAATATTGCTCAGTTTGAGCGTTCATATGCTTACAAACAACACGATCATCTTGTTTGCACCAAGTGCAATAAGGTAATCGAGTTTTGCGATCCAAGGATCCAACATATTAAATCTACTGTAGGAGAACTGCTGGATTTTAATATTCTGCATCACTCCTTAAATTTATACGGAATTTGCAGTTCCTGTGAAAACCGTCAATCAAACGAATCAACATGAGTTTTTCTTATGAATTAAGTACAGACGGAAAGCTAACCACCGTCAAGCCAAAAGGCAGAATTCTTGATATCTCTGAAGCAGAGGACATGATCCAAGAAGTAGGAGAAAAGATAGAAGCCGGAAGTAACAAGCTATTATTCAATTTGAAAGAGCTTGATTATATGAACAGTGCAGGTCTGAACATGCTCATTAATTTGCTGACTAAAAGCAGAAATAACTACGGAGAAATGGTACTCTGTGAGCTATCCGATTCAGTGAGCAAGCTTTTAGTAACCAGTAAACTGCAAAATATCTTCAGTATTGAAGAAAATGAAGCAGACGCAATTAAAAAATTGAACTAAGTCCCAATTAGCAAAATGAAAGTCGACGTATTACTAGGCCTCCAATGGGGGGATGAAGGAAAGGGAAAAGTTGTGGATGTATTAACTCCGCACTATGATATTATTGGAAGATTCCAAGGCGGACCAAATGCCGGTCATACTTTGGAATTCGACGGTCAAAAACACGTATTACACACCATACCATCTGGAATATTTCACGATGATACGCTTAATGTGGTGGGCAATGGTGTTGTAATTGATCCAATTATCTTCAATAGAGAAATAGATGGTTTGTTGAAACACGAAGTAAGCATCAACGATAAGCTTTTGATCTCTAGAAAGGCACATTTGATCCTTCCCACGCACAGATTGCTGGATGCCGCTTCTGAGCAAGCAAAAGGAAAGAAGAAGATCGGTTCAACTTTAAAGGGAATCGGGCCAACCTATATGGACAAGACCGGAAGGAATGGTTTGAGAGTTGGCGATATTGAAAGTGAAGACTTCGACAAGAAATACAATGCGTTGCGAGAAAAGCATTTGCAAATACTTTCAGGCTTCGATTTCGAATATGATCTTGAGCCGATGGAGAAAGAATGGATGGATGCTATTGAGCGATTCAGATCATACCCATTGGTTGATAGCGAGCATTTCATCAATAATAACCTACAAGCAGGGAAAAAGATATTGGCTGAAGGAGCTCAAGGAACTTTACTCGATATCGACTTCGGATCTTATCCATTTGTAACCTCATCAAATACAATTACTGCAGGAGCCTGCACAGGTTTGGGTATTGCTCCGGGTAAGATTGGAGAGGTTTACGGCATTTTCAAGGCTTATTGTACAAGAGTTGGTAGTGGTCCCTTCCCTACTGAACTTCACGATGAAGAGGGAGAAGCTATTCGAAAAGCCGGACATGAGTTTGGAGCTACAACAGGCAGACCGAGAAGATGCGGTTGGCTAGACCTTCCTGCATTGAAATATGCCATTATGATCAATGGTGTAACTCAATTGATCATGACCAAGGCCGATGTATTGAGCGAATTTGACGAGATCAAAGTATGTACGGCATATAAATATCGTGGAGAAGTGATCGATTATTTGCCATATGATGTACTTGCCGAAGATCTAGAACCAATCTTTGAGAGCAGAGCAGGTTGGAAGAAAGACCTTACCAAATTGGGAAGTATTGAAGAGATCCCGGCAGAGCTTGATGATTACATCACCTATTTGGAAAGTGAGCTAAAAACTCCAATTACTATTGTTTCTGTAGGTCCAGATCGCACACAAACCCTTACTAGAACTGTAGCAAGCGTATAATGAGATCTTTCGCGGTCCGCTTTTTCCTTTCACTGGGAATCTTTTGCCTTTGGCAGTTCAGCAATGGCCAAAATGCCCAGCAGATTGAGATTGTGCGTGCAGATGCATTGGTTTCTGCCGAGAAAGATGGAAAAGCAGCCCAAAAACTCGTTGGTGATGTGCAATTCAGGCATCAGAATGCATTGATGTATTGCGACAGTGCTTATATGTATCGCGATATCAATAGTGTGGAGGCCTTTGGTTCTGTGCGAATCAATCAAGGAGACACACTAAACCTATATGGAGATCACCTATTTTACGATGGCGACAGTCAGCTAGCTACGGTTGATGGCGAAGAAGTGAAATTGGTTAGCAATGAGTTCACCCTAACCACAGATCGACTTGTATATGATCGTGTGAGCAATATTGCCAGCTACTTTACCGGAGGAATAATTGAAAGTAAGAGCGATAATAACAGGCTTACAAGTATAAGGGGGTATTATTTTTCGACCGCCAAGATGTTCGACTTCAAAGACAGCGTAGTGCTTACCAACCCGCAATTTGTAATGCGCTCTGATACTTTGAAGTACTTCACAAATACCAAGATCGTAAACTTCCTGGGACCAACTACCATCACGGGCGACAGCAATTTGATTTATTGCGAGACCGGCTGGTATAAGACCATAGAAGATCAATCCAAGTATTTTGAGAACGCTTATTTGATTAGCGATAATCGAATTCTGAGTGGTGATACACTTTTCTATGATCGAAAGCTGGGTTACGGTCAGGCCGAGGGAAAAGTTGAAATTGAAGATACTTTGGAGAATATGATCATCTTAGGTGATTATGCTCAGATGTATGAGCATAAAGATTCGGCCATTGTGAGTAGAGAGCCATTGATGATAAAGGATATGGATGGGGATTCCATCTTCCTTCATGCCGATACATTCAAAGTATTTGAAAAAGATTCAAGCAAATATATGCTCGCCTATTATGGAGTGAGGATCTACAAAAGCGATCTGCAGGCCGTTTGCGATTCAGTTTCCTATGTGTTGAGTGACTCTACCATCAAGTTATTAGGCGATCCGATCATGTGGTCTGAGGAAAACGAGATGAGTGCAGATAGTGTAGATCTCTATTTAAAGAATCAAGAACTGCATTCCATGTATATGCGACCCAATTCTTTTATGATATCCCAAGTGGATAGTATACGCTATAATCAGATCAAAGGAACCGAAATGCGGGGCTTTTTCAAGGACAGGGAATTGAGAGTGATAAAAGTGAGAGGGAACGGTCAGACCATCTACTACGGTCAGGACGATGAAGGCAAGTTCATTGGAGTGAACTGGGCTGAAAGCTCAGATATCGATATCAGATTGGCCGATCAAGAGATAAAAAGCATCACCTTTATCCAAGATGCTGAAGCTACCATGTATCCCATCGGAGAACTAGATCCAAAAACCGAACTCCGTTTCAAAGGATTTCAGTGGAGAGAGAGTTTGAGGCCGTTGTCTAGGGATGATCTGTTTAGAAAATAGGAAGTTTTGCTAGGTCACTGAGGCCCCGACTAAGTCGAGGCTACACCCTTCTACTCTAAAGCTTCGAAGGGCAAAGCAGAGAAGGCACCAACCTCCGCTAAAGCTTCGGCTGGCAAAGCAGAGATCACAGAGGGTGAATTGATTTTCACATTTCATATCTCACATTTGAATTCTCTATTTTCAGAATAAACATTGAGAACCTTCGTGCCTGCCGAAGGCAGGAAGCTTTAGCGAACCTTTGTGCCACAGCTTTGATGCTTGTCTCGATACTATTCCGATTTCATCGGAATCACTCGACAAGCGATTTTAAAATACCAATTCAAAGTCTGGATTCCGCACTCCCGTATCTTAAACATCATTCCTGATCCAGAATGTCTTTATTATTATAAAGCAGAATAAACAACCTCGTTCTCAAGATCTCTCCCATGGTTTCACAATCCAGGAAGCTGGGGTCCTGAAAGTGCTCTGCCAATTCTGATTTCAATCTTTCTACTTTATCAGGAGGCGAGATCTCATCAATTTCCAAAGCATCTGAGAGGTCTTTCAAACGATACCTAGATACCTTGATCCGATTTGCTATCATGGCCCTCTCCTCTCTTTGGTATTGTCTGATCGTTTCAGGATTGAGCAAATTGGAACAGAATTCTACTATAGGATTATTGTCCTTGAAGAATTGAGGAAGATACATAGTCTTCGCTCCCTCATAGCATTGTTGATCGAAGTCGATTGCTCTAATTCTGTATTGGATATCATCGAAGTCGGGTGTGATATCTACCACATAATTATAGGAACGCATATCACCCAGCAATCGCACAAAAGAGCGCTCATTGAATTTCACAAACTCCTTAGCCAATCGAATGCGATTGAGTTGCTCATCATTCAGCCAATCCTTTATGAATACATCTCCAGGTATACCGGCTATATGATCCTCGATGATGGTGGTTCCATCCACCGCATAGCTCAAGCGGTTTGGGGAAAGAATGTGTTCAATTTCCAAACCGTAAATTCTGGAAGCATCTGCTTTCTTCACATAGAAGTAGTCGTAGTTGTCGTTGTACTTATTGGTAATTCGAACACGAAAGGGCTTAGAATTACCAAAGGGACAATAATCGACACGATCCACAAAGAGGTGTTCCATACCTTGTATATCTCCTTCCGTTTTTAGCAATGCATAAACCCGAGTGAGTTTATCATGAATCTCTTCCATCTCACTTTGGTTGTAAAAAACCGTCTCCCAAAGTGTGTCTTTGCCTTGCTTATCATAAACGGGAATGCTACTCTCATAATGATCAAGATCAGCATAAGCAATGGGAAGCTTTAATTCTCTTGAGTAGTTACGCAGGTACTTCCTTAAATGATCCTTGATGGGGTAATGGATCTTTTTCTTGCTGATCTCGTTCATATGACAATATTAGTAAGACAAAATTCGATGGATCAAAGAATTGAAATCTTTCGCATCTTGATAGCTTCTATCATTATAGGTATTGGCCATTACTTTCACAAATAAAGTCTGTTCTTCAAGCAGTTTGTGTTCAATAATGATATTTCCCCAGGATTGCGGATAAGGCACTTCTTTCCTAGAACTTAGAGGTAATTTAAAATAGAATCGATCGATCTGTGTTAGCTTTCCATCTATGGTTTCGGCCTTTCTGCGACTGTTGTTTTGTCGGTACCCCTCTTCTATCAAGATCTGATTAAAATAGTGAACGATCCTATGGTAATCTTCCCTTTGCCAAGGTGATTCCTCAGCAAAATAAAATCCGCTGCTGCCATTTGAATCATGCAAATGAAAATTGAGTTGGGCATCTGGATTAGAAATTCTCAAAGCATATTGCTCCTTCAAATGATCCAATAGGCCAATATGAAGACCATCTTCAAGCCATTTATGATAATCTTCTATAAAAGAAGCGGTGGGTTTGATCCGTTCATCGATCAGAATTTCGCTCTCATCATCAGCAACTACATCGGTCTGAGCGAACAAATCGTTAAATAATCGTTTAAATATTGTCATTTTATTATCTTGTAAGATTGGACTTCCTTTGCACAAACTAAGGTAAATCCTTAATAATCAAACAAACGCAAATTCAAATCGATTAAAGTTGAGTAAAAAATCCATTATCAATAAGCAATCGGAGAAATTCCTCTTTGAATATCTCAACAATCCTTCTCCAACAGGTTATGAAGCAGAAGGACAGAAAATTTGGTTAAAATACATCAACAGCCTTGTAGATGAGACATTTACAGACACCTACGGTACAGCTGTTGGAGTTATTAACCCAAAAGCAAAATACAAGGTGGTGATCGAGGCACATGCCGATGAGATCAGCTGGTATGTGCATTACATCACTAAGGATGGTTTTATCTATGTGCGAAGGAATGGTGGCTCAGATCATATGATCGCTCCTTCTAAGCGAGTGAATATTCATACCAAGAAAGGAATTGTAAAAGCCGTATTTGGATGGCCTGCAATTCATACGCGCATGAGCAAAGGAGAGAGTGGAGAAGAAAGTCCGAAACTAAAGAACATCTTTCTAGATTGTGGGTGCAAGACCAAGGAAGAAGTTGAAAAACTCGGCGTCCACGTGGGTTGTGTGATTACCTATGAAGATGAGCTGATTACTCTGAACGATAAATACTATGTGGGAAGGGCATTAGACAATCGTATCGGAGGATTTATGATCGCTGAAGTGGCTCGTTTACTTAAAGAGAATAAGAAGAAGTTACCATTTGGTCTCTACCTTACCAATTCAGTTCAAGAAGAAGTGGGTTTAAGAGGTGCTGAAATGATCGTAGAGAAGATCCAGCCTGATGTTGCGCTGGTAACGGATGTTTGTCATGATACCCAAACACCAATGATCGACAAATACGAGCAGGGAGATTTCACTAGTGGAGATGGACCGGTGATTGCATATGCGCCTGCTGTACAAAACAATCTTAGAGAGTTGGTGATCGAAGCTGCTGAAAAGAACAAGATCCCATTCCAACGATATGCAGCTTCAAGATTTACCGGTACAGATACAGATGCCTTTGCCTATGCAAATGGTGGAGTTGCATCTGCTTTAATTTCTCTACCACTTCGATACATGCACACTACAGTAGAAATGGTGAGCAAGGAGGATGTAGAGAACGTAATTAGACTGCTCTATCACAGTCTTTTAAGCATAGAAGACCAGCACGATTTTAGTTATTTCAAAAAATAGAAGGAGAGATTTATGAAGATTGAAATATTTGACGCCTTTCACTTATTAAGCACTTTGCAAATCGATAAAGTAGTTGATTTCCTGCATACTCATTTGGAAGAGTATGGAGATCCGAAGAGTGCTATTAAAAAGGCCATTGAATATTCATCGAAAGTTAGGCCCGGCCACGGAGGATTTGTAGTTGTAGCATCCGAGAGTGATGAGATCGTTGGTGCGGTAGTGATCAATAAAACAGGAATGGAGGAATATATTCCGGAAAACATTCTCGTCTACATTGCTATCCACAAGGATTATCGTGGTAAAGGTTTGGGAAAGAAATTAATGGAAAGTTGCTTGGAAAATGCTCAGGGAAATATTGCCCTGCATGTGGAGAAAGACAATCCAGCTATTCATTTATATAAGAAGATGGGCTTTACCGCACCTTATTTGGAAATGAGATTGATGCGAAGCTAAAATGGCAGAGCTCATCATACATCGCAAAAAGATCCAAGAAAATATCATTGGATTAGGCGAGTTTTTCGAAGAAAAAGGGATCAAATGGAGTTTGATCACCAAAGTATTCTCCGGAAATAAGAAATTCTTGAGAAAGATTCTCACTCCAGAAATCATCCAACATATCAATTCAGTTGGAGATTCTCGTTTAAGCAGTCTGGATAATCTACGACAGGTTAATCCAAAGATGCACACTATCTACATTAAGCCACCTGCAGCTATTTATGCAAGGGAAGTAATTGAATTGGCTACTGTTTCACTGAATTCTTCTTTGGAAACCATCTTCGCTTTAAATGAAGAAGCGGGGAAAGAGAATATTCAACATGAGATCATTGTAATGATCGAAATGGGAGAACTGAGAGAGGGAGTAAATGAGGATGATACGCTCGACTTCTTTGAAAAGATCTATCAACTGCCAAATATTAAGATTGCAGGAATAGGATCCAATCTAGGCTGTATGTATGGTATAGTTCCGGATGTTGAGAAATTTGAAACCATTATCGATCTCAAAAGAAAGATCGAAAAGAAGTTCCAGGTTGATGTGCCCTTGATCTCAGCAGGCACCTCCATTACTCTACCAATGTTGGAAAAAGGAGACCTCCCTAAAGAGATCAATCATTTTAGAGTTGGGGAAGCTGCCTTCTTTGGTGTTAGCCCACTTACAAATAAAGCTTTCGGAAACCTTCATACTGAGACCTTTCAATTCAAAGCCAATATCATAGAGCTCGAAGAAAAGAAGCTTGTTCCGGAGGGAGAAATTTCAGATGCCAATATTGGGAGAGTTGCAGATTATGATGAGAAGGAAAAGAACAAGAGTTCACATAAGGCCATTCTCGATTTCGGACTTGTAGATGTAGATCAGGAGAATTTGAGCCTTTATGACGATAGAGACATCAATTTTGTGGGTATTACTTCTGATATGACTGTAATTGATATAGGCTCCAATGAAAATCCGGATGGAAGTAGTCGATTCAAAGTTGGCGACACCATTCTATTCAGAGCGAATTACATGGCCGTAGTACGCTTGCTGAATTCGAAGTTCGTCGCTAAGGTCTATGTAGATGACTAATTGTTAGTGATCTGGCTCATTCCCAGATCTCCCTCTTCTAGTCGTTTGAATTGTAGCGCCAGTCGCGCGAGCATAGCACTAACTTTTTGCATGGCTTGCATGGTATCATCGGAGATCTCTTGTTTCTTAAGCTTCAAGATCAAAAGTCCATACATCCCATTTAAGGCCACATCTATTTCATTATCTAGCTGTGCACCCCCAGATCGTTTCACAAGCATGATCAACTCCTCTCTGGCTTTATTATAGATTGATTGATACTCTTTATCCTGAAAGGTGGTGAGAAGTTTAGTGTGCAGATCTTGAAGTTGCTTCACAAGCTCTTTCAAAGCTGGGATATGTCCACTTCGCTCCAAGGAATTATCTCTCATTTCCTTAATTAAGCCTGCATACCAATCTTTGATCTGCTGCTTCACTTCTATTGGCTGATCAAAATTGACGATCACCCTCTGCTCGATGGCGCTCAGGTCCAAATTGAGAGAACGTATGATATCCTCGATCTGATACATATAAAGAATGTACTCTACAATATTCTCTTTGCGCTTGGCTTTGGCGATCAGCATTTTATCTTCAACTTAGTAATCAAACAATAGGAGCTCAAATTTGCGATAATTATTGGGATGAGCAATTCAAGAAATGACATAATAGAGCGGATCAATCAAATCTCATCGAGAAAAATGAGAGAAGTATGCTTCCTACTTTGCAGTGAAGACATACCCAATTCTCACATCCCTCTTCAATTGCAATATCCTAGATTTAGCTTTGAAAAAGAAGGCAAACTAGCAATAGATCAAACCTTCTTAGAAAACAAAGATCTTCTTAAAGAGCTTGAAGCATTAAGCGATAAAACTGCCTTGGGCAGATATGCAGAACGACTCCTATCCATATGGTTCAAGCATAGTCCACATTTTGATCTCCTGAAATTCAATCATCAGATCGTAATTGATAAGCTCACGGTTGGTGAAATTGATTTTCTATTGAAAGAAGTCGACAGCAAGAGAGCAATTCAATTGGAATTTGCCCTAAAGTATTTCCTTGCTTTCGGTGCTCATGATCAAAGGCAGTTTATTGGACCTAAGGGCAAAGACAGTTTAGAGTCTAAATCAAGGAAATTGATAGACCAGCAAATGCAATTGAGTCTCAACCATAGTGAAATGCTAGAAGAGAGTTTGCGAAGTCTTGATTTTAGGCCACAGATCATGTTGAAAGGTGAACTCTTCTACCCTTTGGATCAAAAGCAAAGTCAAAATCATTGGTTGCACTACAAAGACTTGAAGAAACTATCTATTTGGGATAAGAACAGCGAATTCCTCATACTTACATACAGGAGAGATTGGATCTTCCCATTCGACAAAGACTTATGGCAAAATAATATTGGTTCGAGTGAATGTATTGATCAATTAGCAAAGAAAAATGCCGATTTACCAATTATGATCGCTTATAAGGATGGGAAAGTTTATGGTAGAATTATGCTTGTGTCAGATAATTGGCCGGCAAAGCAAGCTTAAATATTCTTTTTATGCAGCTTCTTATAGCCCACGAAGTTGAAAGGGATATCTAGCATTTGTGCGAGGTCTTCGCCAGTTTCCTTTACATATTTATCCTGATCGATATACATCCAGTTCACCTTGACTTGCACATTCTTCTTGCGAAGTTCATTCAGCTTGAATAGGAAAAATAGGAATCGCTTGGTTGAAGCTAAATTGTAATACTCCACATCGAAGGTGAATTCAACTTCTGTAGTTGGTGGATTTTCAATAAAGGTATCCATCCAATCTAAAAGGGGCTGATAGAATTCATCAACATTCACCAGTATCGATTTGCCTTCTATTTTGAATTTCCCTTCAGCAGGAGCAAAAACGACTCTTGGCGACTTATAAGTTGGTTCTATTTCAATGTTTTGCATAAACGAAGCTGTACAACAAAGGTGGGAAAATTTTATAGTCTATAGCAAGCATTCTGCCGAGCTTTTTAAATTAGATCCCCAGTCATTCAGATTGATGATTCACAATTTACAGACTCATTCGATCTTTGAACTTAGCTGCCTGACGACGAGATACTTCTATCTGTTTTCCATCTTTTAAACTTACCCTCAAACCGCCATTGAACCAATTCTCAATGGAGTCAACCCAATCCAAATTGATGATGAATTTTCGATTCGCCCTGAAATAGTGCTTTTCATCAAGTCTCTCTTCAAGATTATTCAATGATTTAAGGATAAGAGGCTTGTTGTTCTCGAAGAAAACACGAACGTAATTACCTTCAGATTCAAATGCACTTACGTCGCTTAACTTCACGAACCAGCAACGGTCACCATCCTTTACAAAAACCTGATCAGAAGGGCCCAATCTGCTGTTATTGGTAGAAGCTTCTTCTCCTTCTTCGGATTCTTCCACATGACTTTCCTTTGCTAGCTTCTTAAGGCAGTCGTCGAGTCTATCTTGTTCAATTGGCTTCAAAAGGTAATCGAATGCATTTACTTCGAAAGCTTTCAATGCATATTCATCATAAGCGGTGGTAAATACGATCTTAGGCACAAACGACAATTCTTCAAGTAGATCAAAGCCTGTTTTGGCCGGCATTTGAATATCTAGAAACACCAGGTCTGGCTTTAGACTTTCGATCTTCTTCTTGGCATTATCGGCATTATTACTTTCGCCAATTATGTTGATCTCTTCATAATTTTCCAGCAAGCCTTTTAGCTCTTGTCTTGCCAATCGTTCATCATCAACTATCAGTGCTTTCATCTTTCTTGTATTTAAATTCTCTAACCGTATTTGGAATCACCACTTCTGCCAATACTCCTTCTTCCGTATTTTGGATACTAAAATGTGCATCCCTCCCGTAAAGCAGTTTCATTCGTTGTTTAGTGTTTGCCAATCCAAAACCCTCACTTTCTTCTGCTGTGGAATCAAGCTTTCCACTATTAAAGATGCTCAAATTCAAGGATCCATTTTCTTTCCATGCTTTCACTTCAATTCTTCCGCCATCAGTCAATTTGCTGATTCCATGTTTTAATCCATTTTCCACTAAAGTTTGCAACAGCATTGGTGGGATCATATGCTCTTTGGTTGAGTCATCTATTTCAAACTTACATTCCAATCGCTCTTCAAATCTTGTTTTTTCAAGGTTTAGATAATCTTCTACCAATTGTAATTCTTCTGAAAAAGAGATCACTTTCTTTCGGCCCATCAGTAGGGAGCTTCTTAGAATATTGGCCAATCTAGTAACTGACTGCTTCGACTTCTTAGGATCCTCATCTATCAAAGCCCTAATGGTATTCATGGAATTGAAGATGAAGTGAGGATTCAATTGCGACTTCAGCTTATTGAGCTCCATCTCATTCTTGGCAGCTTGCCATCGTAAATTCTTGATCTCCTCTTTGCGATAATTCTGAATAAAGTGAAAGAGAAAGTAGAGCAGTGACCACACCATGAAGATTACAGCCAAATTGAGAGTAGTTTGAAGGATTTCTAGCCACTCGAAGCGAAAGTCATAGGTACCATTGATCAATTCGGAAATAAAGCTGTGCGTGAAGAAGTAAACCATCCCGCATACTAGGGAGGCGCCTAATACTCTCGGGATCAATTGAATGATCTTCAAGCGCAACCAATTTCTCCAAAGGATAAGATATCGATAGGCATGAGATATGATGAGGCCAAGAGAGAAGGTAGTGAAGAGATTCAAACCAAAATACAGATCGAGTTCTTTCCCATCTAAACGATTCAACACATACATCAAGATGATGTATGCAAGCCAGCCCGAGATCAGGGAGGTCCAATATAACTTACGTTTAGACATTGAGTACAGTCGGATTGAGGATAAATTTAAATCTTAAATTTGGTTTCAACACATAAAACAAAGAAAGGAGGCCAAAACCTCCTTTCTCCAACTGTTTAACATAAAACAACTATTGCTACTGTAGTTATTCCCAGTACTAAAGTACCATTGATCATAGCTTATTGAAATTTAATTACACGAATGGGAGATACGATATATAAGTGGGGGCATAGCTTATTGATAGCTATTTTCCTTTTGATTTTCACATTGGGTATTCAAACTAAGTCTCAAGCTCAGGCAAGAGAGTTTGGGAATGACCCAAAGCCCAAAAAAGAAAAAAAGAAAAAAGGTTTTGATCCAAGCAAACTTATAGTTGGAGGGAATCTAGGTGCTGTATTTGGCAGCGTTACCTTAGTAGAAGTTTCTCCTCAAATTGGCTATTTGGTGAAGCCAAACCTATTGATGGGCTTAGGCGGACGCTATATCTATTATGAAGATAACACCCCTTTCTACAATTACAGCACCAATATATATGGTGGAGGACCATTTGTGCAATACTACTTCTTGGAAAACTTCATCGCTCATGCAGAATATGAAGTACTTAATTTGGACGACTATAGACCGCCATTTGAGAGGGTGAATATTCAAAGCATTTTTGTGGGAGGAGGATATCGATCGATGGTAGGTGGAAGATCATTCTTCAGCATACTACTCCTTTATAACCTCAACGAAACTTATAATACCCCTTACACCAATCCAATATTTAGAATTGGTTTTGGAGTAGGATTATAGAAGAAATTAAATATCATTTTCGATAAACACCAAAGGTCATTTACTGTTATATTTCAAAGATTTAACACTATGAAATACAATACACTAAAGTTCATATCCCCATTTATCATAGCAGGACTGATAGCTTGCGGTGGAGAGACTAAGAAAACTGAAAAAGCAGAAGAAAAAGAGGTCAAAACTGAAGAGACCACAACAGAGACTGTAACTGAAGAAGTTGAGCAGAATATTGAAAAGGAAGTTGTAGAAATTAATTTAGCTGCCACGGGTGAAGACATGACTGCAATAGCCTTTGAGCCTAAATCACTAACTATTCCGGCTGAATCTAGAGTAAAGCTCACATTTGAGAATAAAAGTCAGGCTGCAGGCATGTTCCACAATTTTGTTTTAGTGAAATTGGGAAGCGGCCAAGAGATTGCCACAGCCGGAATCAAAGCGGGTAAGGAAAACAATTTTGTACCGAAAAGTCAGGATGTGTTCGCCTATTCTGAAGTTGTAGATATGGGTAAGAGCATTACAATCGAGTTTGATGCTCCACCAAAAGGCTCATATCATTACATATGCACCTATCCCGGCCATTATCCGAATATGATAGGCCGACTTAATGTAGAATAATCGAAAGCTAGATATAAAAGAAGCCCCTTCATTTCTCAAGGGGCTTCTTTGTGTTATCACGTATCAATCAAGCCATTAGGCTAAGATGGTAACCGGATTCTCTAGATAAGTTTTAAAGCTATTCAGAAATTCAGCTCCTGTTGCTCCGTCTACCACTCGGTGATCACAAGAAAGGGTCACCTTCATGCGGTTTCCTACTTTCATCTCACCATCCTTAACTACTACTTCTTCTCTAATCGCACCCACAGCCATAATGCATGAATTAGGTGGATTGATGATTGCGGTAAATTCTTCTATACCGAACATTCCAAGATTAGAGATGCTGAAAGTACTTCCCTCCCATTCTTCAGGCTGAAGTTTCTTATCTCTTGCCTTACCGGCCAATTCTTTCACCTCAGCTGAAATAGCCGACAGACCTTTTTGGTCGGCAAAACGAATCACCGGTACTAGAAGTCCTTCATCCACTGCTACAGCCACTCCAATATGAACATGTTGGTTCATTCGGATCTTATCTCCCATCCAAGCTGCATTTACCATAGGGTGCTTTTTCAAAGCAGCAGCAGAAGCTCTAATCACTAGATCGTTGAAAGACACTTTGGTGTCTGGCATAGCATTGATCGACTTGCGGGCATTGATCGCCTCATCCATGTCGATATCCATTGTGAGATAAAAGTGTGGAGCTGTGAATTTACTCTCTGATAGTCGTTTCGCTATGGTCTTACGCATTTGCGAAACTGCTCTATCTTCATACGATTCTTGTCCAACTGCAGCCGTGCTAGCAGCAGGTACAGAAGTGGCAGCAGCTGAAGGCTGGTAATTCTCTATATCGCGTTTTACGATCCTTCCTCCATCACCACTGCCCTTAACGGTATTCAAGTCAATGCCTTTATCCTCTGCTAATTTCTTTGCTAGAGGCGACACTTTTATCCTTCCTGAAGGTGTTGTAGAGGATGAACTAGAACTACTTGCTGCTGGAGCTGGTGCTGGACTGCTAGATGCAGCAGGCTTAGGCGCAGATTCTTCTTTCGGCTCATCCTTAGGCTCAGAATCTTTTGAGCCATTAGAGGAATATGAGTCGATCAGTTTTTGATAGTCGGCTCCTTCTTCACCAATAATAGCTAGAATAGCATCTACCGGTGCAGAATCGCCTTCTGAAACTCCTTGATAAAGCAATACCCCATCTTCAAATGATTCGAATTCCATGGTAGCCTTATCCGTTTCGATCTCAGCTAGTATCTCACCAGACTCAACTTTATCACCTTTATGCTTCACCCAAGCTGCAACTGTACCTTCTTCCATGGTATCGCTCAGCTTTGGCATTTTGATGATCTTGGCGTTTACATCTGATGTATCTATTGAAGATGACGAAGACTCCTCCTTCGCTGAAGCTTCGGAGGACGAGGAAGACGAGGAAGTAGTTTCTTCATTCTTCTCTTCAGATGAAGATGATGAAGATGTTGAACCACCTTTAATTAAGTCGTCGATATTCTCTCCTTTTTCTCCTACTATAGCAAGGATGCTATCCACTTCGCTAGCTTCTCCTTCACTTACACCTTGATGTAACAACACACCGGTTTGAAAGGACTCAAACTCCATTGTGGCTTTATCTGTCTCGATATCAGCCAAAAGCTCTCCTTCTTCAACTTGATCGCCTACTTGTTTATGCCATTTTGCAACAACACCTTCTTCCATGGTGTCGCTCAACTTTGGCATCTTGATGATCTCTGCCATTCTCTTAATCTTTTATAAAAGGATAATCCTCTTGTCTATAGACATCTTTAAACAACTCAGAAGCATCTGGAAAATCAGATTCTTCAGCAAAATCTACTGACTCCTGAACTTGTTGCTTCACTCTTTCCTGAATCTCTTGCAATTCAGCCTCTGTAGCATATTTCTTCGACTTGATAGTCTGCAATACATTGTCGATCGGATCCAATGATTTGTATTCCTCAAGTTCTTCTTTAGTTCTGTATTTCGCAGGATCCGACATTGAGTGACCTTTATATCTGTAGGTTCTCATTTCCAACAATGTTGGTCCTTCTCCATTCCTAGCTCTATCTGCTGCTCTCTTAATGGCATCGTAAACCGGCTCACAAGCCATTCCATCTACTTGCTCATTTGGCATGTCATAACCATCAGCCATATTGTGAAGTTCAGTCACATTAGAAACTCTCTCTACAGAAGTTCCCATGGCGTAATTGTTATTCTCAATAATGAAAATCACAGGTAGTTTCCAGTTCATCGCCATATTGAGAGCTTCGTGGAATGCACCCTGACGAACAGCTCCGTCGCCCATATAACAAAGTGTCACATTCTTGTTTCCTCTGTATTTATCGGCGAAAGCGATACCAGCTCCTAAAGGAATCTGACCTCCAACAATACCATGTCCACCAAAGAAATTTCTCTCCTTATCGAACATGTGCATGGAACCACCTTTACCTTTACTACAGCCTGTCTCCTTTCCATACAGCTCTGCCATTACGTACTTTGGATCCATTCCCAATCCAATAGGATGGGCGTGATCTCTATAGGCAGTAATGAAATTGTCATCTTTTGTCACAGCAGTCACCGCAGCAGCTACTAAAGCCTCTTGTCCTATATAAAGGTGACAAAAGCCACGGATCTTTTGCTGAATGTACAATTGACCAGCCTTTTCTTCAAACTTTCTCATAAGCAGCATACTCTCGTACCACTGCATATAAGTCTCTTTCGAAAAAGTGTTATTCTTCGAACTTGTGCTGCTCTTCTTTGGAGCAGTTTTACTCTTGCTTTTTGTTGTCGTCTTTGTCGCCATAATTCGCTCTAAGGGTGACAAATTTAAGGTAAAAGAATTAGTATTCCTTCCCTTATTTACTTTGGAAATTGTCGAATTTGAATCCGAGTGGAAGTAAGTGTGATGACTTGTCGAAATAGCGCACCTCACCTTTGCTATTCATGAGCAATACTTCTATGTCTTTCCCCTGCTTTTCTTCATACTCTAGCATTACTTGTCGGCACGAACCACATGGAGAAATTTGCTCTTCTGTATTCGCATAGATGGCAATTGCTAGAATCTTTTGCTTGGGAAAATTTGCACCGGCACTAAATAATGCAACTCTTTCAGCGCATAATCCAGAAGGAAAGGCCCTATTTTCTTGATTCGACCCGCCAACTTCCTTTCCATTATCCAATAAGACAGCTGCTCCAACCGGAAAGTTCGAATAGGGTGCATAAGCCTGCTCAGCCATTTCTTTGGCATTTGCAAGTAGAGTCTTGTGAATACTCTTCAATTCCTTTGTAGAATCGTATTCGATATAACTTATTTGGATGGATTTTACTTTAGACATCTAAAAGGTTTAGGTGTAGAAAGATAGTGATTCTATTCAGCTAAAGCCAAAGTTAAACCTTATGGATTAGGACGGTAGCATAAGCTGCCACTCCTTCTTCCCTGCCCACAAAGCCTATTTTCTCAGAAGTTGTTGCTTTTATGGAGATATCATCAGCATCAATCTTCATGCAGTTGGCCATAACTTCAGCCATCTTAGTAATATGAGGATTCACTTTTGGAGCTTCCAGAACCACGGTGGCATCTATGTTAGATATTCCATAGCCTTTATCAGATAGCTTTTCTACTACTCCTTCTAATAGCACTTTACTGTCGATACCCTTATACTGTGGATCGGTAGGTGGAAAGTGAAAGCCGATATCTCTCAAATTTGCCGCACCTAATAGTGCATCGCATATAGCGTGAATAAGCACATCGGCATCTGAATGCCCAACAGCGCCTTTAATAGCTTCTTCTAATTGAATACCACCTAAAAAGAATGGTTTACCCTCTTCTAATTGATGTACGTCGTAGCCGAAGCCAACTCTGATCTTCATGGAAATTAAGGTTCTGGCTGATTCTGATTGGAGAATGCATCAAAATCGAACTTCAAGCTAAAGCGAGCAGTGTTTGCCAGTGGGTTTCTTTGCACATTACCGATCAAATAGGCCACATCAATAGAGAATACTGAAAGCTTTAATCCAAGTCCAACAGTTGCGTACTGACGATTACCTTTAGTAGGGTGCTCGTAGAAATAGCCCAATCTCACAGCAAATTGATTATCATACCAGTATTCCACACCGGTAGAAATATTGATCTCTCTAAGTTCTTCTTTGGTTACACTTCCTTTTTCAATGATGGCCTCTCCTGCAGGATCAAAGCCAGTGATCAAACCAGGAGCATCAGTAAATGAGCCAAACATTCCACTTACCACACTCACATTTGGATCTCTACCAGCCAAGATCTGAGGATCTCCATTTGGATCACGAATTATAGTTCCAGTACTATCTGTTCTATATATTGGAGGTGTAGGAACTAAGAGTTTTGAGGCTTCAACTAGGAATGTAATGGTGTTGTAATCATCTAACTCTAGAGTCAATGATGGACCAAGCCTCAATGTAGTTGGCAAGAAGTCGCTCTCATCATTATCTGTATAACGCATTTTTGCACCAATATTGGAAATATTGGCCCCAACTCTAAGCGTTGCATCGTAATCGCCAAGTTGAATTTCGTCGTTTGTATAATATCCAGATACATCTGCCGCAACAGATCTTGCCGGACGAGTATCTTGGCCGTTAACTGTAATTCCTTGAGTTAAATTTGAATTCACCCATCTAACCGCCATACCAAATGAATACTTTTCGGATAGCTTCATTGCATAAGCCACATCCAGAGACCACTCATTTGGTGTAAAATCGCCGATTGGGTTACCATTGATATCTGTAAATGTGATATCTCCCAATGAAAAATACTTTAAGGATGCTCCCATAGTAGCAATATCACTTACTTGAAAGTAAGTGGATACATATGAAAGGCTGATATCGTTCACTAATGTTCTAAGCCAAGGAGAATAAGTGATTGAAGCTCCTCCAGAACCTTCCATGAATGCTAGCTTCGCCGGATTCCAATGAATTGAATTCGCATCCGGACTTGTAGATACACCGGCATCTCCCAGAGCTCCACCTCTTGCATCCGGAGAAATTGTAAGAAAGGGAACTGCTGTCGTGATCGTATTCAGCTCCAATTCCTCTGGAATATTATTCTGATTTACTTGGGCACTAAGATTAGATCCTATCAGTATGCTACAAGCAACTGGAAGTGCTCTGCGAAATGTGTTATTCAAGTCGGCTTTTTTTTAAGGATAGCAAATATAATAAACTTACAACAGGCTAAAGGATGACAAGTTTTTCATATTTCTCAGTAACTGAACCATTTCTAGATCGTACTTTGATCTTGTACACGTATACTCCTTTTCCAATTCGGTCACCAAAATCATCTCTTCCATCCCAACGAATATCTCTCGATAGATAACCTTCATTCACAACCACTTCATCGAAAGATTTTACGAGCTTACCACTTACGGTAAAGATCTCTAACCTCACATCAAGTGGAATACCTGGTTGGTTATGCTGGAAAATGAATTCAGTATTTGTAGTAAATGGATTTGGATAATTCACCAGATTATCAATTTCAATCTCCTTAGAACCCACCACTGTAAACTCTATAGTAGACTCTGAAGAATTGTTAGCTACATCCCATGCTTTAAGCGTGAGGGTATGCTTACCTTCTGAAAGATCCTTCAATGGAAAATTTACTTGTCCACTTTGATAATCATCCAAATCTGCCTCATAGAATTCATTCAATACAATGGCATTCTCGGTATTTCCATCTATAATGGCAACAATATCATGGCCAATTCCATTACCCACTGTATTAATCCCTTGATCATCTCTCAATTTAGCAAGGAGAAGAGGGTTATTATCGGTAATACCTCCATACACAAAGCTTTCATCATTGAGATATAACTCAATCTCTGGACCCAACTCATCATTTGGAGCATTGGGATCACTTCCTCCGATGATCACCTTTGTAGAAGAGCCATTTGCATCATCTTGATTATTTGAACTATAATAGGAGATCTTACCTTCTCCAAAGCTGTATGATATGTCTTTAGGAACTACAAACTCATAGGTAAAGTCCCCATTGCTTACAGAAACCTTTCCCTTAAAGAGCACATTATCTCTAATGTCATATTGAAAAGGGAATCCTCCATCATTACTTAAAGTCTGCACCCTTTTCTCCTTATCGAATACTTTCGGATAGATCAATCCATTAAAATTATTGAGCTTATTGCCATTCAGGTCAGCGACATATCCTTTCACAGTCGCTTTTGATAACGCATTTAAAGTATCCGAATTAGAAGAAACTGGCACACCATTGATTTCGGTTGTTACCACTTGATAGTATGGCAATGGCAATGAAAGAGATGGATCACCAAGTAGAGAGAAGTTTCTGGTATTCGTCTGATTGGCATTATCGTTCTTCACCTTCATGATCAACTCACCTAAGGTTTGATAGCTACCATCTGGGTTTCGATCGAACACCTTATTATAAAAGCTTCTGTTCAATTGGTAGTTTGGCGAAGAGAATACCAATCGAGTTGTCGTGAGCAAGGCAATGCCTCCACCATTTGGATTGAGTAATACCAATTCTCCACCAGAAGTTCTGAATGGATCATCGAAACGACTGAATTCACATGTAGCCGTAACGAATAGTGGCATATTATTAATGTTATTCCATGAATTGATGGTGCTAATATCAAGGACCCTTTCACCAGCCCAGCCTGTTTCTCCTCCATGACCTGTATAATTGAGGATCAATGAACCGGATTCAACCGCTTGAGTGATTCTATTATTCACTTCAGGATATCTCTGACCTGCAGAAGTAGAGACTTGTTGAAATGCATCTAAATAGATCTTAGTTACATTATAAGCAGGTCCTTCTACACCTACAGTTCTAGCCAGATCATCTGCTTGTCCCATGTGGATTCCACCATCTTCATCATCCGCAACAAAAACAATCTCATTTCTCCAATCGCCCTGAGTATTCGTTTGAAGGTATCTACGGATCTTATTCACCACTGCTTTCGCTTCACTTGTGGTCTTCACAGGAAGTCTCCCAACTCCAACATCCATCTTATCTGGATTACTAGTGTTTGATTTCCACTCTCCCTCATTATCATCTAATAGTGCGATGAAATCATCTGAGATATAAGAAGCTGTTGGTTCGAGTGAATTAGGAGATTGATAACCCAAAACAAAATTGGTATTCCCATTGATTCGATCTTTTAGATCATAAGATGCGTCTCCAATCAATAGCACATATTTAGGCATCTCAGCATCATTATTAGCACGATCATAGAACATCTTTATAAATGAACGCATCGCAATAATGTCTGGAGCTCCAGAAGAGAACTCATTATATATCTGCTGAGGCGTAACCAAATGTACATTTAGACCTCTATTCTCATGTAGGTCTTGAATTTCCAAAGCTTGGTTCATGAAAAGTGGATGAGTGATTATCAAAAGGTCTGCAGCAGCAAGGCCGTGCAGGTTTTGATTAGCCACTCTACCAATTGGTGTAACGCCAAGTGTATCCGCTTCCTTAAAAGCAGCAAATTCTTTCAATTCATCGGTATTACTTATAAATGAGTATTGATTACCCTGCTTAGTCAATGTCTTCTCAACTATATTATAAGGATCGGATAGATCCCAAACCCTAGGTTGCTTTGCCCCACTTGAACCTATAACAAATAAGCCAACTTCATTAGGCCCTATAGATCGGGTATCTCTAAAGATCAACTGATCCAAACTCAAGTTCAGTCGACTTCTATAGTTCACATTCAAATAATTCAACCAGCCTTTTGATACCGTTTGTGGTTTGCTGTAGGCAATATTGAAGGTTAAGGTTGTAGAAGTAGGATTAAAATTGAAGACCTGTCGATTCGTTCTTGCAAATCCAACCTCATACCTACTTAAGACCGTAGCTCCAATAGGTAATTGAAAATTCTGATTCCCTATACCTATATTAAATAAGCTTGTTACTCCTGCTCTTGCCACACCGAACATCTCAAATGAAGCAGGCTCAGTGGTGATCAATTGAGGATCTGAGAAAATAAGTTGGTTGACACTACTATTGTCAAATTCTTCCCCAACCCACATTTGTCCGGATTTGATCAAATTGGCAAGGTCATTCTCATAATATACCAATTGATCAAATGAGTTAACGGTTTGGGTGGGAGTTAAAGCTGGTGTAGGTTCTACAATGATTCTTTTTGAAGAGCCGCGATCAAAGCTCAAGAAATAATATGTGGTATCTGCATAGGTATGTAAACGATGTCTGAATCGATTATCGTTTGAATCATATGTCCATACAACCTGATCGTCCCCATAGAACAATACATAATCACTTTTATTGAATTGCCCATCAGACTCCCCTACAACTTGAATGGCATGTTCAACTAGATCATCTGGACGATCCTCATTATTGGCGAGCGGCAGCATTCCTCCGCCATAACCGAAAATTGAAAGATCCCTAGGGTCGATTTCTGAGAGATCAACACCCAAACGGCTCAGGAAATTATAAGTGAGTTTATGCACCCCATCAGAAGTGACACCAATCTTATACCAAGTTCCGCTAGCAAGTTCTGATTGGCTAGCGAAGGTCATAGACTTTCTACTTTTACCTTTAGTATAGCTAAGAGTAGAACTAAAATTATATCTGAATTCAACGGAAACGAGTTTTTCGATCTGACCAGATGCGCTTCTTCTAAAAGGATAGAATTTCACAAATGAGACATTTCTTTTGCGAATCATCGCATTTTCGATCTCAACTTCAATAGTTGATGGAATTGCATCGCTATTCTTTAACAAATCAAGCTCTTCCCTAGAAATTTCTTCAAAAACCGGATTTTCGACACTTACCGACAACAATTCTCCAGAATTTGACGATTTCACCCTCGAATAATAGAAAGGCAATGTACTTTTTTGGAGCTCATATTGGGCATTTTCGAAGTGAATTGCAGAATATTTTTCCTCTCCTTCAAGCCCATATTCAATTGGTTCAGTCCACTGAATTTCGATGTTTTCTCTGTTCTGAGAATTGACAGAAAAGGAAAATAGGCTTATGAAAACCAGACAGATAAGAAAGCGTAATTTTATCATAGTAGTACTTGAAGGTTGCATCACAAACGACTCTAAAATAGCTTTATTGTAAATATTTACTTTTATCAACCTTAACATAACAAAATTAGAATAGGCAAGTTTATTTATATTTGCCTCCATGCCGAATTTTTGCTGAGTGGGTAAAGGACTATTTAATACATTTCTTTTGGTGTTGATCTGCAAAGTGGCATTTGCTCAAGATCCGACATTTTCTCAATTCTACGCGAACCGATTGTATCTCAATCCGGCCTTTGCTGGTACTGCTGTGTGCCCAAGGCTTACCTTGAACTATCGGAACCAGTGGCCAGGAATTGACAACTCCTTTATTACCTATACTGCAAGTTACGACCAACAAGTAGACGCAATAAGTGGTGGTTTTGGCGCATTACTTATGCGAGATATTGCCGGAGAGGGTATTTTAAGCACTACTTCTGCTGCTTTAATGTATTCTTATCAATTCAAAGTGAATAGAAAGTTCTCTATTCGCGCGGGTTTGCAAGCAACTTTCGTTCAAAAATCAATTGATGTCACCAATTTGAGGTTTGGAGATCAAATTGACCCTAGAAGAGGATTTGTATACTCTTCTTCTGAGCAAATCAATAATGACAATGTGATTTATCCCGATTTTTCTGCCGGAATACTCGGTTTTAGTAAAAAACTGTATTTCGGAGCGGCTGTGCATCACCTTACTGAGCCTGATGAAGGTTTGATCGATGTTGCTGAACTGCCAATGAGAATTACTGGTCACTTTGGGGGAGTTTTCCCAATGGGACTTAGAAATGAGGATATGACTTGGTCACCTAATGTGATATACCAACAGCAAGCTGGAAACCAAGAATTGAACTTAGGTCTTTACATCACGAAAGGCCCAGTAGTAGTGGGTGCGTGGACAAGACTGAACGATTCTTACATTTTTCTCGTAGGACTACAGAAAGATAACTTTAAAGTGGGTTACAGCTACGATGTTACAAGCAGTTTACTTTCTGACCGTACAAATGGTTCGCATGAGATAAGTTTCTCATACCTATTCCCTTGTCGTCCTAAGAAAGTGAAGTTCGAGACAATAAGTTGTCCCGCCTTTTAGTTTTATCGACACAATCTATAGAATTTCTTTATTTTTGGAAATCGTATTAATCAATAAGTGATGAAAAACCGACTGAATCTATATCTTATCTTTCTCGGTCTAGTGCTGGCTACAGCGGCTTCGTGTAGCAAAGAAAGATCTACCACTACGGGTTGGAGTTATAATGATACCGAAAATGGTGGTTTTGAGAAGACTCCATATTTAGAGCAGGAAACCGGACCAGGACTAGTCTTGATCGAAGGTGGACGCTTTACTATGGGTAAAACGGAGCAAGATATCTTCTATTCTTGGGATAACGTAGAAAAAACGGTAACTGTTTCTTCATTTTACATGGATGAAACCGAGGTTCGCAACATCGACTATCGTGAATATTTATACTGGCTAAAAAGAGTTTTTGGTGCTGATTATCCAGAAGTGTACAAAAAAGCACTTCCAGATACATTGGGATGGAGATCTAGATTGGCTTTCAATGAACCTTATGTAGAGTACTATCTTCGTCACCCAGCCTATAACGATTACCCAGTTGTGAATGTGAGCTGGTTGCAAGCAACAGATTATGCAGCTTGGCGTACTGATCGTGTAAACGAGATCATTTTGATCCGCGAAGGACTTTTCGAGCACAATCCTAACCAATTCAACGAAGACAACTTCAATACTAAAGCCTATATGAATGGCCAGTATGAGAGTGGTAAGCGTGTGGATGGTTTGATCGACTTGGATCCAAACAAAGAAACTAGAAACGTAAGAATGGAAGATGGTATTCTTCTTCCTGACTATCGTTTACCAACAGAAGCTGAGTGGGAATATGCTGCTCTTGGCTTGATCGGTAATAGTTATGGAGAATTGATCGTGGAGCGTAAATTTTACCCATGGAATGGCCATGGAGTTAGAAATGCAAGCGATAAATATCTCGGACAAATGTTGGCCAACTTCAAAAGAGGAAGAGGTGACAACATGGGTGTTGCAGGACAGCTAAATGATAATGCAGAAATTACTGCTCCAGTTTATTCATATTGGCCAAATGATTACGGTCTTTACAATATGGCTGGCAACGTAAGTGAGTGGGTTATGGATGTATATCGTCCAATGACTGCTCAAGATGCAGATGATTTCCGTCCATTCCGTGGTAATGTTTTCAAAACTCTTGTAAGAGATGAAGAAGGATATATCGCAGAAAAAGACTCTTTGGGAAGATTGAAGTATCGTGAGGTAAATCCAGAAGATGACAATCTTAATGAAAGAAGAAATTATAAGAGAGCTGATGTGATCAACTACAAAGATGGTGATCAGGGTTCATCTAAATATTATGAGCAGCCAGGTGAGTTCGAAGCTCTTGGCGATGCTTCAATGTACGATTTCGGAAATACAACTTTGATCTCTGATCGTGCTAGAGTATATAAAGGTGGTTCTTGGAATGATAGAGCTTACTGGATGACTCCAGGAACGAGAAGATTCCTTGCAGAAAGCCAGTCGAACCCATACATCGGTTTCAGATGTGCGATGATTCGCGTGGGCAGTCCAACAGGGCTTTCGGATTAATCAACAGCCTTTAAAAATTATAGAAAAGCCTTCCGAATTAATCGGAGGGCTTTTTTATTTTTAGCCCATGAAAAAAAAGAGCATCCAAGAAATCTATGAGATCTATCTCAGTCACCCCAAGATCACCAAAGACAGTCGGCAAATAAGCGAAGGCTGTATCTACTTTTCGCTCTCAGGTGAGAATTTCGATGGCAATAAATTTGCAGAAGATGCGATTAAAAAAGGAGCTGCTTTTGCCGTGGTAGATAAAGAAGAGTATTGCAAAGGTGATCGATATCTTTTGGTAGAAGATAGCCTTGAATGTCTTCAAGAGCTTGCAAGACATCACAGAAGAAAATTGAATATCCCTATCATAGGGATTACCGGAAGTAATGGGAAGACAACCACCAAGGAGTTGATCCATGCGGTCTTGGCTAGTCATTATAAAACATTTGCCACAGCGGGTAATTACAACAATCATATTGGTGTTCCACTTTCCATCTTATCCATCAACAAAGAGCATGAGATGGCTGTAATAGAAATGGGAGCTAATCATCAGGGAGAAATAGATTTTCTAAGTCATATTTCCATGCCCAATTACGGTATGATCACCAATATTGGTAAAGCCCATTTGGAAGGTTTTGGAGGAATTGAAGGTGTGAAGAAAGGAAAATCAGAGCTCTACAGATATCTGGAAAAGGTAGATGGCCTTGTATTTCTTAACGCAGATGATCCAGTATTAGAGGATCTAGCCGAGAAAAATTCTGTTTTGAGATATGGCACATCGGCGGAAGCTGATTGCAAAGCTGAGCTGGAACAAGCTCAGCCTATATTGAAGGGAAGCTGGCAATTTGGCGACTTCAAAGGAACAATCGATGCAAAAATATACGGCTCATATAATTTCTATAATATGCTAGCCGCAATATGTATTGGTAACTACTTCAAAGTACCTGCAGAGAAGATCGACAAGGCTGTAAACTCCTATGAATCAGAAAATAATCGATCTGAGATCAGAAAAGTAGGCGATCATACAATTTACTTGGATGCATACAATGCAAATCCTTCAAGTATGAGGCTGGCAATCGATAATTTCAAGCAGCTATCTGTCGCTCAGGAAGACAAGATCCTCATATTGGGAGATATGTTTGAATTAGGTACCGACAGCAAAATAGAGCATATGGAAATCATTGCTCACTGCCAGGCACAGGAATTTGGCAAGGTATTATTTGTAGGAAAACACTTTTCAGAGGTCGCTGCGAAGCAAAATGCCTTATCCGTTGAAACTACAGCAGAAGCGAAGAATTGGTATAAGCAGCAAAAAAAAGAGGGCGCACACATCTTGATCAAAGGATCAAGAGGAATGGCCCTCGAAAAGATCTTGGCTGACTAATTATTCAGAAAGCACTGCTCTTGAGATCACGATCTTTTGAACCTCTGTGGTTCCTTCGTAGATCTGGGTGATCTTCGCATCTCTCATTAGACGTTCAACGTGATATTCCTTCACGAATCCATATCCACCGTGAACCTGAACAGCCTCAACTGTAGTTTCCATGGCTACTCTTGAAGCAAATACTTTAGCCATTGCAGATTCCTTATCGAAATTCTTTCCTTGATCCTTCAAGCTAGCAGCTTTCAAACATAGTAGGCGTGCCGCTTCAATTTCAGTTGCCATATCAGCCAACTTAAATGCAATAGCTTGATGTTTGTGGATTTCTTTACCAAATGCTTTACGCTCTTTTGAATATGCAAGTGCCAATTCATAAGCACCAGAAGCAATACCCAAAGCTTGAGAAGCAATTCCGATTCTACCACCTGAAAGTACCATCATGGCAAATTTGAAACCGAATCCATCTTCACCAATTCTATTTTCCTTAGGAACTTTTACATCGGTGAACATCAAAGTGTGCGTATCAGAACCGCGAATTCCCAATTTATCTTCTTTTGCTCCTACTGTAAAACCTTCCCAATCTTTCTCAACAATAAAAGCATTAATGCCTTTATGTCCTTTATCTGCATCAGTCTGAGCGATCACAATATAGTATGAAGCTGTACCACCATTAGTGATCCAGTTCTTAGTTCCATTCAATAGATAATGATCTCCTTTATCAATAGCGCTTGTACGCTGAGATGTGGCATCAGATCCAGCTTCAGGCTCAGAAAGGCAGAAAGCACCGATCTTCTCCCCTTTTGCTAGAGGCACTAGATATTTTTGTTTTTGTTCTTCAGTGCCGAATTTCTCAATTCCCCAGCAAACTAGAGAGTTGTTTACCGACATACATACAGAAGTAGAAGCATCGATCTTTGAGATCTCTTCCATTGCAAGCACATAAGAAACGGTATCCATTCCGCCTCCACCGTATTTAGGATCAACCATCATACCCATAAAGCCAAGTTCTCCCAATTGCTTGATCTCCTCATGTGGAAACTCTTGCTTATTGTCTCTTTCTATCACTCCTGGCTTCAATACATTCTGGGCAAAACCCCTGGCTGCATCACGGACTGCAATTTGTTCTTCTGTTAGTTCTATATTCATAACTTAGATTTTCTATTATGGGACCGCAAAAATACTCTATTTTACTATTTTGATCAGCACATCAGATTCATATACGATCCTAGGACTGATGTCTGGAACTTCATTGGATGGTTTGGATTTATGTTTGACCAGATTTTGGCCAAATGAAGAACAATGGAAATTCGAAATAGTTGAAGCCAAAACAATCGAATATTCAAAAGAATGGATCGAGAGTTTAAGGAATGCTCCAAATCTGAGCGCAATCGATCTACATGTTCTCGATAGAGAGTTTGGTAGACTATTGGGTGAACTGTGTAAGAGCTTTTTGGAGTCGAAAGGTCAAAAGGCAGATCTCATCGCATCCCACGGTCATACCGTATTTCACCAGCCCGAAAGAAATTTAAGTGTACAAATAGGTCATGGAGCCTTCATAGCCGCTGCATCTGGTATTGATGTAATCTCTGACTTTCGCTCTACAGATACGGCCTATGGCGGAGAAGGAGCTCCTTTGGTGCCAATGGCAGAGAAATATCTCTTTCAAGAGCATAAAGCCTTCTTAAATGTTGGCGGAATTGCGAATACCTCTGTCCATAAAGAAGATGGACAAATTCTCGGTTTTGATATTTGTCCGGCAAATCAAGTCCTCAATTATATTAGCAAGAAGCACTTCAATCTGGAGTACGATAAGTCGGGCAAACTGGCTAAGGAGGGAAAAGTGATCTCAGATCTACTGGAAAAATTGAACCAGATTGACTTTTACTCGAAAAAGCCACCTAAATCCTTAGGAAGAGAATTTGTAGAGAAAGAGGTTCTTCCTCTAATTGAAGTTTATGATAATGGAAAAGACCTGCTGCGCACCTTCAATGAGCATATGGCTCAACAAATTAGTCAGTCAATTAGAGATCAAAACATAGAAGAACCTATTTTCCTGAGTGGCGGTGGTGTTTACAATCAAACATTGATCGATCTCTTAGACGTTGAAGGTGTGGAATTATTCAAAGCGAATGATAGGATGATCGATTTTAAAGAAGCACTTTGCTTTTCATTACTCGGACTTTTAAGGATCAAAGGAATACCAAATTGCCTTTCATCGGTCACCGGTGCCAGCAAAGACAGCATTGGCGGGAGTCATTATCTAGCGTAAAAAAGTATTCCAATCAAGCCCCCTTTTAGCGAATGAAAATTGATACTTTTGGGGCAAATTTGAGGCATGCAGGAGCTGTTAGACCAGTATGAAAATAAAGAGCCGGAAATTGTTTTTGAATGGAAAGATTCAGAAACTGAGGCTGAAGGTTGGGTAGTAATCAACTCACTTAGAGGAGGTGCCGCCGGTGGTGGAACCAGAATGAGAAAAGGCTTAGACAAGCATGAAGTTACTTCTTTGGCAAAAACCATGGAAGTAAAGTTCACCGTATCCGGTCCTGCAATTGGAGGAGCTAAATCCGGAATCAACTTCGATCCATCAGACCCTAGAAAAGAAGGTGTTTTAAAACGTTGGTTCAAGGCAGTTTCTCCCCTTTTGAAAAGCTATTATGGAACCGGTGGAGACCTTAATGTGGATGAGATCCACGAGGTTATTCCTATTACAGAAGAATGCGGTGTTTGGCATCCTCAAGAAGGGGTATTCAACGGACATTTTCAGCCTTCTGAAGCAGAAAAGATCAACAGAATTGGTCAGTTGAGACATGGTGTATTGAAGATCGTTGAAGATTCAAAATACAGTCCGAAAGTCGAGCGCAAATATGTAGTTGCCGACATGATCACAGGTTATGGTGTAGCTGAATCTGTAAGACATTATTACAATATCTATGGTGGCAATCTAAAAAATAAGAGAGCCATTGTGCAAGGATGGGGAAATGTGGGGTCTGCTGCGGCCTTCTATCTAGCCCAGGAAGGTGCGAAGATCGTTGGTATCATTGATCGGGAAGGTGGATTGATCAATCAAGATGGATTTAGTCTTGAAGAGATCAGAACACTTTTCTTGAATAAGAAAGGCAATCAATTGGCTGCAGATGATATGATCCCATTTGATGAGATCAATAGTAAGATTTGGGATTTAGATGCCGAGATCTTTTTACCATGTGCTGCATCTAGGTTGATTCAAAAAGATCAAGTAGATCGTATGATCTCAAACGGACTTGAGGTAATTTCTGCAGGTGCAAATGTGCCATTTGCCGATCCGGAGATCTTTTTTGGACCTATTGCTAAGTATACCGATGAACAAATCAGTGTGATTCCAGATTTTATTTCTAATTGTGGAATGGCTAGGGTATTTGCATATCTGATGTCTCAAAAGGCCAGTATGCAAGATGAAGATATTTTCAAAGACACCTCTGAAACTGTGAAGAAAGCATTGGAAGAGGTTCACTCTAAATCAAATGATAAGCAAAGGATTGCCCAAACGGCATTTCAGCTTGCGCTCAATAAACTAATGTAATACAGAAAGCGGATGTACACTTTAATGGTTGTAATTTTTATTCTGGGCTATGTAATGATAGCCTTTGAACATCCGCTTAAGATTGACAAAGCAGCACCGGCTTTATTGATTGCTGTTCTTGGGTGGACGGTCTATGTCTTTGGAATGGAAAGCATTCTGATGAATAGCAGTGCTTTCCTAGATTACGTTAAACCACAAGGTGATTTTGATATCAAAGAGCTTATTCACGAACATGGAAATCATTTCATAGTTCATGAACTTGCTCATCATCTCACCCACCATTCAGAGATCATCTTCTTTTTGATCGGCGCAATGACAATTGTAGAGTTGGTTGACGCTCACGAAGGTTTTGCAGTGATCACTGATCGAATTAAAACAAAGAATAAGGTCAAACTACTCTGGATTGTCTGTATACTCACCTTCTTCTTCTCTGCTGCTCTAGACAACCTGACTACTTCTATTGTAATGATCTCATTGCTTAGAAAGCTGATAGCAGATAAGAAGGATCGTTGGTTCTTTGCAGGATTGGTAATTATCTCTGCCAATGCAGGAGGTGCTTGGTCTCCGATTGGTGACGTAACAACCACCATGCTTTGGATTGGAACTCAGATCTCAGCAGGCAATGTGATCACTGAGCTTTTCATGCCAAGTTTGATCTGTATGTTGATTCCTCTACTCTATCTTACTTTCACGCAAAAGGGAGAGGTTGCTCGTCCTGAAGAGAAGAAAGCTGCAGAGCATGAACTAGATAAAACCACTCCTTTTGAAAGGAATCTGATCTTCTTTTTAGGCGTTGCCTTATTGCTGTTTGTGCCTGTTTTCAAGACCATTACCCACCTACCTCCTTATATGGGGATGATGTTTGGACTTGGTGTACTATGGGTAGTTACTGAGGTAATTCACCGTTCAAAGAATCATGAGCATAAATCGGAACTATCGGTAATTGGAGTATTGAGAAAGATCGATATTGTAAGTGTCTTGTTCTTCTTGGGTATTTTGATTGCAATCTCAAGCTTACAATCTGCCGGTCATCTTACTGCTTTAGCGAAAGTATTGGATGAGAATCTAGGTAACATCTATTTAGTGAATATCTTCATTGGCTTGCTTTCCGCGATTGTGGATAACGTTCCTTTGGTTGCGGCATCAATGGGTATGTATCCAATCGTATCTCCCGACTTACTTGCTACGCTTAGTCCTGAAAATGCAGAATACTACAAGCATTTTGTGCAGGATGGGAACTTCTGGGAATTCCTGGCATATTGTGCCGGTACAGGTGGAAGCGCGCTAATCATTGGATCAGCAGCCGGTGTTGCAGTGATGGGTATGGAGCGCATCGACTTTATTTGGTACTTGAAAAGAATGAGTTTACTGGCTATCCTTGGTTATGCAGCCGGTGCAGCTTACTACATTGCATTTGTAGCATAAAGACCTACAATAAAACTAACACTTTCCTGTTTACAAGTCGGAGAAGGCCTAAGACCCTTTAGCTTCTTTAGACCTAACTTAGTGATGCTTATAATAAACTTCGCATGCGTATACCATTGAATCAAATAAATGTTGCCGATGCAGGCAGCGACTCTTTAGCTGCCGCTGAAGCTACCACAGAAGAAACTCTGTCGATCCTTGAACTGATCACTACTGGAGGTATTGGAGGAATCATCATCATGATCACCCTCTTTATCTTATCAGTGATTGCAGTTTATATCTTCATTGAGCGATACCTCACCATAAAGAGGGCCGCTAAGGAAGATGTGAATTTCATGAATGAGATCAAGGATTTCATTCACGACGGCAAACTAGAGGCTGCTAGGTCGCTTTGTAAGAGTACCACTACTCCAATTGCCAGAATGATTGAAAAGGGAGTAAATAGAATTGGCAAACCACTAGGAGATATTGCTGCAGCGATTGAAAATACCGGAAAATTGGAGCTTTTCAAGCTTGAGAAGAATCTAGCTACTCTAGCTACCATTTCCGGAGCAGCCCCGATGATCGGTTTCTTGGGAACGGTTATAGGGATGATATTAGCATTTCACGAGATGGCCTCGGCAGGAGGAAATATTGATGTAGAAATGTTAGCTGAGGGAATTTATACGGCGATGGTAACCACTGTAGCCGGTTTGGTAGTTGGTATTATTGCCTATATCGCATATAACCTCTTAGTAGCTAAAGTAGAGAAAGTGGTATTTAAGATGGAGGCCAGAACAACTGAATTCCTCGACATCCTTAACGAACCAGCGAAGTAATTATGGCAATAAGAAGCAGAAATAAGGTAAGTCCGAATTTCAACATGTCGTCAATGACCGACATCGTTTTCCTATTGTTGATCTTCTTCATGCTTACCTCCACTTTGGTGAGTCCGAATGCACTAAAACTGCTCTTACCGAACTCATCGAGTAAGACATTGGCGCCACAAACAGTATCTGTTTCTGTAACCAAAGAGCTAGAATATTACGTAGACAAGCAAAAAGTACCTTTCGCACAATTGGAATTAATGATCTTGGATAAGATGGGAAATAATCCAGAGAACTCCATTATCCTCCATGTAGACAAGAGCATTCCAGTAGAAGAAGCTGTGAAAGTAATGGATATTGCCAGCAGAAATAAATTCAAAATGGTGCTGGCTACAAAACCTAAGTAATGGATTACGATCAGGACAAGAATCGCAAAAAAGGTTTGATCACTAGTATAGTGGTCCATCTGGCTTTGATCCTGATCTTTGCCTTTTTTGGGATGTCGTATACCATTCCACCACCTGAAGAAGAAGGAATTACCATCAATTTTGGCTTTACAGATGCAGGCTCTGGAGATGTTCAGGCCAGTAGTCCGGAACAGCCTGTAGAGGAAACAGTTGAGGAGCAAGTAGAAGAAAGCAGCCAGGAAACTGCCACTGAAGAGATTCTGGAACAAAGCGTTGAAGAAAGCGCTGCAATCCCAAAAGAAGAAAAGCAAGAAGAGAAAAAAGAGGAAGAAAAACCGGTTGAGAAAGAGCCGGAACCTCAGCCTGACAAGAATCTGAGTGATGCTCTGAACAAATGGAAGAGCAATAAGGATCAAAGCTCTAGTGGTGATGGAACTACCAATCAGCAGGGAGATCAGGGAAGACAAGATGGAGACCCAAATAGCAATAACTACATTGGTGGTGGAAGTGGCAATGGAACAGAATATAATTTGAGCGGACGTTCAATGGTAAGCTCTCCAAAGATCCAAGACAATTCACAAGATGAGGGAAAAGTGGTAGTTACCATTATAGTAGATAAGAATGGAAGAGTATTAAGAGCAGAACCGGGCGCTAGAGGATCCACCACTACAAGTCCGATCTTGTATAAAAAGGCCAAGGAAGCTGCCTTGAAGACAAAGTTCAATGCCAATCCAAATGCTGCTGAAGAGCAGAAAGGAACCATGACCTTCATTTTCATCTTGAATTGAGAACTTATCAAGAGACGCTCGATTATCTGTATAGTCAGCTGCCCATGTACCAACGTGAGGGTAAGTCGGCATTCAAAAAAGACTTGAATAACACCATTGCCCTTTGTGAGGCATTGGGTAATCCCGAAAAGAAATTCAAAAGCATACACCTTGCCGGCACTAATGGTAAGGGAAGTTGCGCACATATGCTGGCCTCTATTTTTCAGGAGGCGGGATATAAAACTGGATTATACACCTCCCCTCACCTAAAAGATTATCGCGAGCGCATTAAGGTAAATGGGAAGTTGATCCCTGAAACTGAAGTGATGGAATTTGTAAATAGTTATGATGATACTTTCTCTAAGATCAAACCATCATTCTTCGAATGGACAGTTGCATTGGCGTTCCATCATTTTGCAAAAGAAGGTGTAGATATAGCGATCATAGAAACCGGTTTAGGAGGGAGATTGGACTCTACCAATGTGATTGATCCCGAAATGAGTATGATCACCAATATTGGATGGGATCATATGGATATGCTCGGTGATACTCTTGAAAAGATCGCCAAGGAGAAAGCCGGCATAATCAAAAAGCATAAGCCTGTAGTAATTGGTAACACTTCAAATGTGAAGTCTGTCTTTGAAGAGAAAGCAGAACAATGCAATTCTAAAGTCTATTTCGCTGAAGAATATCGTATCCCAGATGATCTAAAAACTGAGTTAAGAGGAAAATATCAATCTGAGAACCTAAGAACAGTCTTTACAACTTGGCTGTGCATTAGAAGAACAGATGAGATAGTTTATCAAATAAGCTATCCACAACTGCAAAAGGGGCTACTGAAAGTAATCGAGAACACCGGATTAAGAGGACGATGGGAGACTTTGTCTGAAGATCCAAAGGTGATTGCAGATGTGGCTCACAATGAAGATGGCTTGAAGTGGGTAATGCAACAATTAAAAGAAGAGGAATTCGAGAAGCTCCATATTGTTTTAGGTCTTGTAAAAGATAAAGCTGTAGAAAAGATCCTGAGCTATTTCCCCAACTCTGCCCAATACTATTTCTGTGAAGCAAAAGTCCCCAGAGCGCTGTCGGTCAATGTACTAGAACAAGCCGCAAAACAAGCTGGATTAGAGGGAAAAAGCTATGTGTCTGTAGCTTCTGCAATAGCTGCTGCCAAAGGGAATGCAGCTAAAAACGACCTCATCTATATCGGTGGTAGCAACTTTGTGGTAGCAGAGGCAATTTAATTTTTAAAAAAAGTTGCCATAATTCACTTTTCATGTATATTTGCACTCCCAATTTTCGGGGCGAATAGCTCAGCTGGTTCAGAGCACCTCGTTTACACCGAGGGGGTCGGGAGTTCGAATCTCTCTTCGCCCACAAAGAAAAGCCCAATCTACAATTGTAGATTGGGCTTTTTGCTTTCATAGCGAGCCGACTTCAGTCGTGCGAAGCTATGGAAGCAAAAAGGCAACATTCGAGCAAAGCGAGAATGAGGCTTTTCTTTGTTAGAACACCCCCCTTGAGATGGGCTCGTGAAGTATGAGCGAGCCAATCGGTTTTGCTACGCTTCGCTCCGAAGAGTCCGGATTCCAGAGTCCAGATTCCAGACTTGTCATTTGATTATTACAATCAGATCAGGGTGTTTGAATACGCATGTTTACTTAGAAAGCCTTTTACCTTACTTCTTATATATCTTTCTAGACTCTTGCAAGGGCTTTTCTTTGTTAGAACACCCTCTTGAGATGGGCGAATGCAATGAGCCAATCGAGTCTAGTTTGTTTTATTTGAAAGAGCGTAGCTCGAGCTATTGCTTGAGTGAGAGATAAAATGAAAAAAGACAAGCTTCGAGCGAAGTGAGAAGCGGGCTTTGCTTCGCAGAAGCCGGAGACCAGAGGCCGGAGACCGGACTTTTAATTTTTTGACTCAATCAAAAAAATGGAATTGAATAATCTCTCATTTTAGAATGCACTTCCCCCTACAGTTCCTACGAATCATTCTAGACTCTAGGCTCTTCCCTAAAGGGCTTTTCTTTGTTCGGACACCCTTTCTGAGATGGCTGAGCAAAGCGAAGCAATCGATTTTGCGACGCTGCGCTTCGCAGAAGCCGGAGTCCGGAATCCAGAATTAATTTCGGTCTAGCAGTTAAAGCAGAGTATTTGAATATTCATTTCTCTTAGAAAGCACTATCATCTTTGCTTTCTATAAATAAGTCTAGAATCTAGGCTCTAGACTCTAGGCTCTTCCCTAAAGGGCTTTTCTTTGTTCGGGCACTTTTCTGAGATCGCAGAAGGCAATCTCAGAAGTTTAAAGTTGGAAGTGCACTAAAGTGCCTAAAGTTTTCATTCTAATTAAAATTGATCTTTGCTAATAATAATCCCATTTCAGATTTCTGATTTCAGATCTCAGATTTGCTTTGCTATTTTTTTACTTTTACGCAACTCATTAAATGAGGCATTAGCTCAGTTGGTTCAGAGCACTACCTTGACAGGGTAGGGGTCACTGGTTCGAATCCAGTATGCCTCACAAGCTAAAAGCATCGTCGTAGCGATGCTTTTATAGTTTAGAGCGCGAGAGAAGCAAAGCTTCATCGAGCGGGATAAACTATAAAAGTAAATTTTGCGCAGCAAAATGCTTTTAGCTTGGGTACAAGAGGCCCTTATCAGGATGGACGAGCATAGCGAGTCAACCCAAAGAGTGCACCTAGAGTAATTGAAGTGTTATTATTCTTCTTCCTCTGTACTCCCCACTACCATCTCCATACTCCCTACTCCCCCCTCCCTCCTCCATTCCCCATTATTCAGTATTTTTCCTTCTTTATTCCAACTACTAACTGAATAAAATGAAATATTTACTAGCCGCTTTATTTCTACTAGTTTCTAGCTCCATTTTTTCCCAAGCACTCGACAAAGAAGAAATGGTAGCACAAAGGAGGTCTTCCTTCTTGCAAAACAGACTGAGCTTTAATATTGGGCTAGCTAATCCAACAGGCGACTTTGCATCCACGAATATTCTAGATATAAACTCGGGATTTGCTGGTCCTGGACTGGTGATCAAAGCTAACTACGGATATATGGTCAATAAGAATTTCGGTTTCACCTTCGACTTCACCAATGCAAACTTCCCTGTTGAAAGTGAAGAGATCGAAGAGTTGACGAAGAATCTATATTCTGGTTTTGCCACAGATTTGGTTTATAATGTGGAGAATTACAATTTGAGCCAATTGACCTTTGGATTCATACTTTCAATTGGAAATAGCACCAAGTTCTACATCAATCCAGTAGTTGGCTATTCCAGTTTTCGATTTGCAGAGGAAAATATCAGCGGCGTTTATACCCAAAACAATATTGGAGCTCCAGTTGGGGCAAGTTTTTCTGAAAGGGTAGTGGGCGATAATGATGAAGACGTATTCATCGCATTAAATGCAGGAATGGATGTTCCAGTTTCAGGCAATACTTATGTAAACTTCAATTTCCAGTATTATTCCACCGACTATGATTTTGATGGATATCTCAATTATAGTGATAGCCAGGGAAATTCTGGACAAATTGGCTACTCCTTCGGGCAGGATGTGGCTGCATTTCATTTGGGGATTGGATTGGCGCATTATTTTTGAGGAAGATAAAAGATTATAGAGAAAAGAAAAAAGACGGTATACTATTCAAAGATAGCCTAGTAGTCTTTGCTCTAATGTCTATTCTCTTTGCTCTCTCGAAAGAATCCCTTTGTTTCCTAAAATCTAATTTTATTATCTTCATCCCTTCCACTGGGAAAAATGAAGGCTGCTACCGTTTTATATAAGGTCAAGATAATAGATGAAGAGATCGTTTTAGAGAACGGTCTTAAGCATTCAAAAACTGCGGTGATCGAGAAGTGGAAGAACAATCATCAGCTTGCCAGCCGGAAGTTTGGAGCACCAGACTTGGAAGAGATCTACAAGAAGATCGAGAAAAAGGAAGAGATCAATCTCGACTTCTGTTATCTAAAGGACTTTTCCCTTTCCGATTATAGACTTAAGCACAATTTATCAGAAACCGAGGAAATTGAAATTCTTTCATTCTCGGCCGCCAATGCATTCTTTGATTCCATCTTTGGCACTGATTTCTCTTATTCGCATTTTGTAGGTGATCCTCCATCTTTTGCATATGCCACTTTTGATCAGGGAAATATAAATTTTGGTCATTGCAGATGTAAAACGAGTTTCAATTTCAATCGTTCAGAGTTTCATGTGGATGAATTGAGTTTTCGATTTGCCGAGTTCGAAGGAGCCGAGATCCGCTTTTCTTCAAGCTTGCTAGATTGCGAAAACATCCTATTTGTCAATACCAATTTTGTAGATGGCAAAGTATCCTTTCGTCAGACCGACTTTGAATACAGCAATGTGAATTTTCAATATGCGCGATTCGACAAAGCAGATCTATCCTTTGATAAGGCAATATTCAAAGGAGATCATATCGATTTTCGCAAAGTGGAGTTTGGAGATGGAAGAAAGGTCTTTCGCAGAGTAGATTTTGGCGATGGTAATGTAAATTTCAATGAAGCGGAATTCAAAGAAGCGAAGATCAACTTCCGAAATGCCCGTTTTGGTGAAGGTTACAACACTTTGGAAAATGTGGATTTCGGACCAAATCATGTGCAGTTCGATGGTTTGGTCTGCAGAGAAGGCTACCTTTCATTCAAAGGATCTGTTTGTAAGACCATTTCCTTTGTCGATTCGAGACTCTACGGCCACTGCGATTTCAGGATCAAAAAAGGGCAACTACTCGATTTTTCACATTCCATTTTCAAAGACATCCTCGATTTTCAGGCCGGTGAAGAAGAAGTAGATCTACAGACATTAAAGATCGAAGGAGTAAAGAATCTGGGCAAGATCTTTATCTCTTGGGAAAACAACAATGTGTATAAGCTTCTCACCTCTCAAAAAGGCACCAGCCTTGAAAGCAAAGCCAAACAGTTCAACCTCTTAAAAGTGAGCTATAATTCCAATGGGGAATATGCCTATGAAGACAAAGCATATGTGGCCTTTAAGCTTTTTGAGATGAAGCACAATTATGTGAAGTCGTCTAGAAAGAACTTCATTGGTAAAATAAGAGGATCCTTGGTATATGCCTTCCATTGGTTGGTCTTTTACAAGGCCGGATTATTTGCCACTGCCCCTCTTAGGGTATTTATCAGCATGTTGGCAGTGATCACTTTTTTCGCTTCAATTTATATCATCCTACCTCATTTCGCCAATGCTGATATACTCTCCTCTGTAGGTGGAAATGAAGGTCTGAGCATGGTACAAAAGTCGTTCTATCACAGCGCTATAACCTTTTTTACCATTGGATATGGCGACTTCTATCCTTCAGGACATATCAGATGGATATCTTCTGTAGAAGGATGGGCAGGAGTATTTCTGATGTCCTATTTTACTGTGGCCTTTGTGCGAAAGATCCTAAGATAATTACCTAATATCCTTAGGAACCTCATCTATCTCGATTGATGGAGGATTCTTCTGAAGCATTTTATATCGATCATCGATTGCATTCATCATTCTAGCGGCCTCACCGGCATCAATTCTACCTCTTTTTTGAAGTCGTTCAATTGTTTTAACCTCATAATTCAGTACCGATCGAATTGCCTGAGTTGTAGATACAGCTGAATATACGCCCGGATAGTTCTTTCTGAGGTTACGCAAGAAGGTTTGTCCCTCGATACGATTCTCATTGATCTCACTTTCGATCAACTCAATAGATTTAGCATCTTCCTTGCCTGAACGCTGCAAACTTTCTACAAGTTTCAGTGCCTCTTCTTGAGCAACTACAAAACTCACTGCACAGTCATAGCTCAACATCATTCTATCCAAATAGTAGTCCTTCGCAATTTTTCCTATCAAAGGCCAACGAGAGATCTTACTCAAAGTGGCTGGTATCTTCCAACTTTCCTCTAAATCTTTTCTATGACTCAGCGGTTCATTTCCACCTTGATCCAACAATTGTGATATATTATCGCTGAGCACTTTCACTCCATTCGGCCCAAGCATTCCATCTTTGAACTGATGCCAATAACTACTTTTCTCAGCCTCTAAAAAGCGTTTTCTTAGTTCAGCTATTGCTTCAGTACTCTTCACGCCTTCAATCTCAGCTGAAGCTTCTTTCTCAGGTACGAATTTGCTTACTTCAGCCCAATCAGATTTGCGAATGAATCGATCTTCCTTCAAACGTTCTATCTGGTTAAGGGTGCTCTCATGAAGGTATTCACGAGCATTATCGAGCATAACCGCTTTAGCAGGAGAAACTTTAGTAAGGCCAAGTCCTTTCACTATATACTTTACAGTAGATGCATTAATCAGAAGGGTTAATGTCACAATACCAGCTGTGAAGAAAAGGAACTGGTCTTTTATCTCTGCCGAGATATATTGATCATCCACCCCTGCAACGATCAATGCCAGAGCTAATCCAATAGCACCTCTAAGTGCTCCATACCATACCACTATCGCATCTTTCTTTGGCAAGCCATAGCCGGCATTCCGCATAAAAGGATAGAAAATAGCGATCACAATAGCTCTAACGACATGGATTCCGATATAGAATATACCCAATAGTAAGAAGTCGTTGACTTCAAAAACTGATCGTTCTGCAACAACTATCCCCACGATCAAAAAGATCAAGCAATTCGCTATGAAGCCGGCAAGCTCCCAGAATTCATGCATGAAGTGTTCAACTTGCGGACTAATTCTCGAGCGCCCTACTCCACCAATTATCAATCCCAAAGCCACTAATCCCAACACTCCTGACACATGGAAAGTATGTTCTGCCAGATAAAATGTTAGATAGGCGGCTGCAATTACCAGACTTGTCTCAACCAAAGCATCGTTGAATACATTCTTCACCCACCATATTACAAGATAACCGGCAATCACTCCAATCAACAAACCTCCAAAAGCAACTCTAAAGAATTCGAGGATTGGACTACCATCCGTTGCTTGTCCGGTAATACTCAAAAAGAAAACCATAAATAATACAATGGCGGTCCCATCATTCAATAATGACTCACCTTCTATTAGCGTACCTAATTTTTTACTTGCTCCAAGTTCTTTAAGCAAGGCCACAACAGCCACTGGGTCTGTAGCACTTACAATAGCACCGAACATCAAAGCCAAAGACCAATTCCAGTTCTCTAGGCCAATTCCCGCATAATTCAAGCCCATTGCCAAAGCACCGGTAAGTCCTAATGCTAATAAGATCCCAGGAACCGCGAGGATGATTGCATTTGTAGACGACTTCTTGAATGTATGGAGGTCCATAGCATAGGATGCTTCGAAGATCAAGATGGGTAAAAAGATGAACAGCAATAAATGAGGATCTATATGCGCTGCGAAGTTTATTGAATTACTCAAGTTCTCCAGACTAAACTCTAAGCTTCCTATACTCAATTCATCAAGAAAGCCGAGCCTATTGGCCAATCCTAGGATAATTCCAATGATCAGCAGCAGTACTGTAAATGGGAATGGTGTCTTATTGAGAAAATGTCTTGTGGCTACCCCGATGAAAATTGCCAAAATGATAAATAGCAATGGGGCTGTATCTGTATGATGTTCTTCATCATCATGAGCTTCTCCATGTTCTGATGAACTATGAGCTTGCTGCTCCACAACTACTTCTTCATTTTGAGGTTCAGAAAAGGTGGGCTTTGCTTTCAATTCAACCGATTGGATGGCAAATGAGAACAAAAAGAAACAACTCAAAAGAGTTGTTGACCTAAAAAACAGTTGGGATGATTTATAGAGCATCGATTGAATGGACTAGTTTATTGCCCACTAATATAGAAATAGATTTGATTTTAGCCCAACTATAAATTTTTGCCGACTAAATGCTTAAAATTTCCGCCCAAATATGAACTATTAACAATTTTTTGCTTTAGAACTAATAAAAAATTATACATTTGATAGTATACACTTAACCATTTTATTATGAAAAGAATATACTTATTACTCTCACTTTGTATTTTTACATACATATCCGCTCAAGGGCAAGTGCGTCTAAATGAAGACTTTAGCTCTGGATTATTACCAACTGGTTGGACAATGACTTCAGTATCAGCTGGTGATAGCTGGGAATTTGGAACTACAGTAGATTTTGGTCCTAGCCAAGTAAGACCTGATGCGAGCAATAACCTTGGTGAATATGCTAATATAGATTTTAGTGATGATCCAGATACTACTTCATTGATCACACCTAAAGTTAGCATTGGAGGGCTCACTACGCCGAGACTTACTTTCTACTATATTACTCAGACTACGAGCACATCTTTTAGTCCATTTAACAGATTGATTCTAGACTATTGGAATGGTACAAAATGGATTAATATTACAGTCATTGATAGTCTTACTCCTGCGGGATGGACTTTTTATGATTTCCCTATTAATTCTTATGCATTTAATGTAGATACTGTCCAATTCAGATTCTCTGCGCAAGAAGGTGGAGCTGCAGTTGGAGGAACTGGTACAGCTACATTTGATCAAGACCTCGCATTGGATCAAGTAGTCATAGAAGAAACCCCAACTTGTTTTGTGACACAGAATTTAGCTGCATCAAACATTTCTTCTACTACAGCTAATCTAAGCTGGGTAGACCCGAATGCTGCTGGAAGTTTTGAAATAGAGTATGATACTGCTGGCTTTACGTTGGGAACGGGGACATCAACTATTGTGACCACTAACCCAACTACAATTACTGGACTAACGGCTAGCACTGCATATGATTTCTACGTTAGAGCAATTTGCGCCGCAGCTGATACTAGTGCTTGGTCATCTGCAGCTTCATTTGTTACCGCCTGTGCTCCTTTGACAGCTCCTTATAATGAGAATTTCGACGGTGCTGGAATTGGAACAGGAGATTTTAACAATGCTGGATTTACTTGCTGGCAAGCTGTTGGACCAGGAGCAAATGATATTGACATTGTAACTTCAACTGATCAAGCAGCACCAATCCCTACAGGTCCAAATGCTGTTGAATTAAATGATGGTGACTGGACTGGCAATGATTCAGCCATACTAGTTTCTCCTCCATTTTCTGATTTGAGTAGCGGCCTTAATCGTATTCGATTCCAAGCGGCATTTGAGTCTGTAGCAGCTGCAAGTGTTTCAATGTATGTTGGAGTTATGACTGACCCAACAAATACAGGAACATTTGTTATCTTAGATACAATCTCTGCAGTTGATGTAGGAGGGACAACCAATTTTGGTCAAGTAGTAATCAATTTTAATAATACAAGTCTAATTGGTTCTGCTGAATATATTGCTATTGCACATGGACCGGGAACATTTGAAGCATATGTTGATAGTTTTACTTATGAACCGATTCCAGCAAACGACTTAGGTATTGTTTCAATTAGTGGAGTATCCACCAAGTGTGGTAGCAACCCAGATTCTGTTGATGTAACCATAACCAACTTTGGAAGTGCAGCGCAATCAAATTTCCAATTAGCTTACAGTGTGAATGGTGTTGCTATTACGCCTGAAACATTTACAGGCTCTATTGGAGCTGGTAATTCTGCTACCTATAGATTTAGCACTACAACCACCTACCCTACAGGAGGAAGTTATATTATCAATGCATATACCTTACTAGGAACAGATGTTGATAATTCGAATGACACTGCTTCAACAACAGCTATAATTCTCAATAACACATCATCTTTCCCTTATGCTGAAAGTTTTGAAACCGGTAATGGTGGATGGCTAGCTGAAGGCAACACTACTTTTGAGCTTGGTGTACCTGCAGCTACTATCATTGACACTGCATCTGACGGAACTCAGGCTTGGGTAACAAATCTGACAGGAACTTATAATAGTGGTGAAAATGGCTGGGTGAATTCTCCTTGCTTTAATTTCAGCAATATGGTTGAGCCAGAAATTGAATTAGACATCTGGTATGATGCTGAAAACTCTTTCGATGGAGCTGTTATGCAAGCTAGTATTGATGGAGGAGCTACTTGGTTTAAAATTGGAGCCGATGGCGACACTGTGAATTGGTATAACGACAACACAATTAGTGGTTTATCTGGGTCTGGACTTGAACCATCAGGAGAAGGATGGACAGGTACTGGAACTGGAGGATCTTTAGCTTGGATCACTGCTAGACATGAACTGGATACCCTTGCAGGACAATCAAGTGTAAGACTTAGAATTGCCTTTGGATCTGATGGTAGTGTTGTAGATGAAGGGTTTGGATTTGATAATGTCAAGATCTACGATAAATATGTAGTACCTTATTACCCTGTTGGCATTATCAACACAGTTGATGCCAATGGTGTAGCTGATTCATTGAATGTGAGAGTGAGAACTTCAGGTACTGTTGTAGGTATTGACCTTGACGGTAACAATGGATTGAGCTTTACTATTGTTGATATGTCGACTAGTTCACAAGAAGGTATCAATATCTTCAACTTCAACGATGTAAGTAATTATGTAGTGAATGAAGGTGATTCAATTATGGTGATTGGCGACATTGATCAGTTCAATGGTCTTCAAGAAGTATTTGTAGATTCTATTATGGTAATCAGTACAAATGCTACTATACCATCTCCAATCTTGACAAATAGTCTTAGTGAAAGCACTGAGTCTAGATGGTTAGAATTAATTGATGATTTCGTTTTACTTGATCCAAGTGGAACCGGTGGTGGTTCATATAATATGGATGCTACAAACGGAACTGACACTATTACTATTAGAGTAGATTCGGATACGGATGTACATGATAGTTTAGCAATTACCACAAACTCTCTTGTTGCTGGAGACACAGTATGTATGATGAGAGGTGTAGGTGGACAATTTGATAACTCAAATCCATTTACAAGTGGATATCAGATCTTCCCACAACGTTGGTCAGATGTAATGTTCTGTCGTTTCGTGAGTGGAGTAGCTGAAAATCAAGAATCAAATGCTAGTCTAAATATCTATCCAAACCCTACAAATGGGTTGGTAACTATTCAAGCTAGCAAGTTGAGTACTAATAACGCTCGACTAATTATTAGAGACCTAAACGGTAAGATCATCTTTGAAGATCGTTTGAACAGTGGTTCAGGGCACACGCAAACCCTTGACTTCAGCGATCGAGCTAATGGAGTTTATTTTATCACCATCATTGATGGAGATAAGCTGATCCATCAGAAGTTGATCAAAAATTAGAATTGCAAGTCTACTGCAATGGGCCCCGATCTGATCGGGGCTTTTTTTTTGCCGTTGGTCAAATAATTCTTCCACTTCGTTGATTTTGGTTTAAGTTTGAAAAAAATTAATCTCTCAATATGAAAAAGTTAATCCTAGGCCTATTAACTCTTGGCCTATTTGCCTGTGCTAGTGAAGAAAGTACCGACAATTCATCAGATAATTCAAAGAATGCCTTTGAGGCCTTTAGCCTTAGCAATTTAGATACAACGGCTAGTCCGTGTGAAAATTTCTATCAATATGCCGTTGGAGGATGGTTGAAAGACAACCCTATACCCTCAACTGAAAGTCGTTGGAGCAGTTTCAATGTAGTGAACGACTCAAACAATCTAAAACTGCGCAATATTCTGGATGAATTTTCAGCTGGCGACTTTGAAAAGGGAAGCATGGAACAGCAATTGGGCGACTTCTATGCAGCTGCTCTAGACTCGGCACATTGTGATGAGCTGGGTGTAAAACCTCTAGAAGCTGAAATGCAAAAGATCGATGCCATCGATTCAAAAGATGCTTTGATCAAAGTGCTAGCAGAGCAAAAGGCTATTGGAGTTAATTCATTATTTGGAATTTATATTGGTCAGGACGATAAGAACAGTGAGCAATATATCACTCATGTGTATCAAAGTGGATTGGGACTTCCCGATCGAGACTACTATTTGAAATCAGATGAAAAATCTACTGAGATCCAAGAAGGATATAAAGCATATATGATCAAGGTGCTCGGAATGGCAGGTATGACAGAAACAGAAGCCCTAACCAATGAGATCTACGGAATTGAAAACTATCTGGCCTCTAAATCTATGAGCAGAGAAGATCGCAGAATTCCAGAGAATACATACAATAAGTTCATGTATGACGAGCTAGAGAAATCAGTTTCCAATCTCAACTGGAGCGAGTTCTTTTCAACTGTTGGCTTGTCTGATGTAGATAATGTGATAGTTGGTCAGCCAGACTTCTTTTATGCAGTGAATAAAGCTATTGATTCAATTTCACTAGATAGCTGGAAAATCTATATGAAATGGAGATTGCTAGATAGCTATGCTTCTAGCTTGAGTTCTGATTTTGTAAATGCCAGCTTTGAATTCTACGGTAAAACCCTAAGTGGAAGTAAAGAATTAAAACCTCGTTGGAAAAGAGCTCTTTCTATGGTGAATGGAAATGCCGGTCAGCTATTAGGTAAAGCTTTTGTAAAAGAACATTTCTCTGAAGAAGCTAAGGCAGAAGTTGGTCAGATGGTTGAAAACCTCAGAGCAGTATTCAAAGAAAGAATCATGGCTTTGGAATGGATGAGTGATGAAACCAAAGAAAAAGCTTTGGAGAAATTGGCTTCTTTCAACAAGAAAATTGGCTATCCAGATAAATGGAGAAGCTATGAAGGATTAGAAGTATCCTCAGACAATCTGGTGCAAAATCTAATGAATGCCAAGCGATTCAACTTCGCTTACAGCATGAACAAATTGGGCAAACCAGTAGATAAGGACGAATGGTTCATGTCGCCACAGACGGTTAACGCCTACTATTCATCCTCAAAGAATGAGATCGTATTCCCAGCGGGAATATTACAAGCACCATTTTACAGCTATGAGGCTGATGATGCAATCAATTATGGCGGAATTGGAGCTGTGATCGGACATGAATTTACCCATGGATTCGACGATCAAGGAAGTAAGTATGATGCCAATGGAAACTTGAAGAACTGGTGGACAGAAGATGATCGTAGCAGATTTGAAAAAAGAGCCAATCTAGTGGTTGAGCAGTTCAATGGCTACGAGCCTTTAGATAGCCTATTTGTGAACGGAAAATTGACCCTTGGTGAGAATATTGCAGATCTGGGAGGTGCAACACTTGCTTACTACGCACTTCTTAAAGAGGTAGAAGGTAATGAGCCGGAAGATATCGACGGATTTAACTACAAGCAGAGATTCTTCTTGGGATGGGCGCAAGTTTGGCACATGAACATGACTGATGAGGAGTTGAGAAAAAGAGTAGCTACAGACCCTCATTCTCCTGGGAATTATCGAGTAATTGGTCCATTGTCGAATATGAATGAATTCGCAGAGGCATTTGGCTGTGTACAAGGAGATCAAATGGTTCAAGCAGACTCTGTAAAAGCGGTGATCTGGTAGAATGTCGGAATCCAAAGACAAAGAGCCAAAAGGTTTTAAGAAGGCCTATAAACAAGCAGAGAAACTAACTGAAGACAGAAATGCGCTTCAATCTTTGCTGGATAAGGCCACAGATAAAGCCGGAGATTATAAAGGCAGACTAAAGGAGGTTTGGACAGAGGTCCAGATCTTCTTTAGAATGCTAATGGCTTGGAAAGATGGCAAACACAAACTGGAGTTAAAAACCGGCTTAAGCATTATTGCTGCTATCATCTATTTTGTCAATCCCTTCGACATCATCCCAGATTTCATTCCGGCGCTTGGCATGGTGGATGATATCACAATCATCACTTATGTGATAACGCGTTTTGAGAAAGAAATAGAACGCTTCTCTGAATGGGAAGCCAATCAAGAAAAACCAAACGAGCTTACTGCAGAAGAAGCAGATGATCTTTAAGACTTTCGCCTTTCTCTCCTATTTACTGCGGTCATTCCACCTTCACGGAATCCATTCCCCTTTTGTGTTCAAACTCACCAATGAGGTGTTGAGAGATAAATCGGCATACTATGCCTATGAAGAGATTGAAGCAATTCGATCAAAACTTCTACTTACGCATAAGAAGATCAATGTTCAGGATTTTGGAGAAGGCAAACACAAATCACAGGAGAGAAGCATAAGCAGGATCTGCAGGAATTCTTCCCAGAGAAAAGCCTTCGCAGAGATCATACACCGATTGGCGATACACTCCAAAGCTGAACACATACTAGAGCTTGGCACCTCTTTAGGAATTACTACAGCTTATCTTGCCAAAGCCAGACCGCAAGCGAAGATCATAAGTATTGAAGGAGCTCCTGAATTGAGCAAAATTGCCGATATCAATCTAAAAAAGCTCGACATCCACAATGTGAAACTCATCAATGATCAATTTAAAAATAGCCTTGACAATGCTTTGAAGGAACTGGGAAAGATTGATTTGGTGTATTTTGATGGCAATCATGAATATGAAGCCACATTGAATTATTTTGAAAGCTGCTTAAAATATGCTGATGAACAAAGTCTTTTTATTTTCGACGATATACATTGGTCGGCAAGCATGCAAAAAGCCTGGAATAAAATAAAAGATCATCCAAAAGTGCAATGTAGTATTGATCTCTTTCAAATTGGACTGATATACTTCGATCCTACACTTACAAAACAGCATATTTCCGTTTATCATTCCGCAAATTTCAGTCGCACATAAAGACTTACCTTTGAACAGCTATGAATGAAGAAGTCATCATAAAGATCGAAGATCTAGTAAGGAACTTCCAATTGGGAAAGCAGCTTATAAAAGTCTTGAAAGAGATAAGCTTGCAGATAAACCGAAACGAATACGTGGCCTTGATGGGCCCTTCTGGTTCGGGGAAATCAACCCTGATGAATATTTTGGGTTGTCTAGACACACCTACTTCAGGAAATTATTGGCTAAACAAGCAATTGGTTAGCTCACTTTCAGATGATGAACTTGCCGAGATCCGAAATAAGGAAATTGGATTCGTATTCCAAACCTTCAACTTATTGCCTAGAGCAACTGCTTTGGATAATGTAGCCTTACCATTGATCTATGCGGGTTACTCTAAACAGGAAAGAGAAGAAAGAGCAGCTGAAGTACTTGAACAAGTAGGACTAGGAGATCGCATGAAGCATAAACCAAATGAATTATCTGGTGGACAAAGACAAAGGGTTGCAGTAGCTAGAGCAATAGTAAATAGGCCATCGATCATCCTTGCGGATGAGCCAACTGGTAATCTAGATTCTAAGACCTCATATGAGATCATGGCGCTATTTGATGAGATACACAAGAATGGGAATACTATTATTCTGGTTACCCACGAAGAAGACATTGCTCAACATGCCCATCGAATCATCCGACTAAAAGATGGAGAAGTAGAGAAAGATGAATTGAACAAATCCATTAGTTCAATTGCTTAGGCAATAGAAATTTAGAGATGAAGATATACACTAAAAAAGGAGATAGCGGAACCACTTCCCTTCTGGGCGGAGCAAGAGTTCCAAAACATCATTTGAGAATTGAGGCTTATGGCACAGTTGATGAGCTGAATTCCCATATTGGGATGATCAGGGATCTGAATACAGATAAAAATGTGCATGAAATATTGCTAAATATCCAAGACCGACTATTTACACTAGGATCATTGCTTGCATTAGGTAAGGAAGATAGTAAGATCAAATTGCCAAAGCTCAATGAGGAAGATGTAAAATATCTGGAAAATGAAATCGATAAGATGGAAGAGGATCTTCCTGAAATGAGAAATTTCGTCCTTCCAGGTGGACATCAATTGGTCTCAGCAACACATATTGCCCGCTGTGTTTGTCGACGTTCAGAACGCTCGACTGTGCATCTTTCAGAGGTGCATAAAGTAGATGAATTGATCATCAGATACCTTAATCGCCTGTCTGATTATCTCTTCGTTTTATCCCGAAAATTTACCAAAGATTTAAAGGTTGATGAGATTCCTTGGCAACCAAAAAAATCTTAACACTCTGTTTATCAACTACTTAATCTTATTTAAGAAAAACCTCTTTTAGGTGATTCGTATAGGCAAAAAAGCTACTTTTGCGTTAAATCAAAAGTTGATTTGAGATGTACTGGACTCTAGAACTTGCCTCATATTTAGAAGATGCTCCTTGGCCTGCAACCAAGGATGAATTGATTGACTACGCCATTAGAGCTGGGGCTCCATTGGAAGTGGTGGAGAATCTTCAAGAAATTGAAGACGAAGGAGAGTCGTATGAGACTATTGAAGACATTTGGCCCGACTATCCCACCAAAGAAGATTTCTTCTTTAATGAGGATGAATATTAGAACGAAATAAGCACATTCTGCCCCGATTCATTCGGGGCTTTTTTTTGCCCTATTGACAAGCGTTTTAGCCATCTTAAATTGAGTAACTTTGTTAGCCATTTTTTAGAGGAAAAGGAGAAGATATGTTTGATGCTTTAAGCAAAACCTTCAAGAAGATTGTCGGCAGTAAAGCCGATAGAGATATAAAGGCTGTAATGCCTATGGTAGAGAAGATCAAAGAGATCTACCCTACCCTTGCTTCGCTTTCAAATGATGAATTGAGAGCAAAGACTACAACTTTCAAATCGAAGATCCAGGATTTTATTGCAGCTGATCAAAGCAAAGTTAATGAGCTAAAGAAAGCTGCAGAACAAAATCAGAATGTAGAAGAGAAAGAAAGAGCCTACGAAGAGATCGATGCCATAGTTGAAACTATGGACGATAAGATCGAGGAGGTTTTAGAAGAAATCCTACCTGAGGCTTTTGCAGTAGTTAAAGAAACTGCGAGAAGATTTGCCGAAAATGAGTCTATTGAGGTCACAGCTAGTGAGATGGACAAAGACATCGCAGCAAGTAGAGACAGTGTTGATATCAAAGGCGATAAGGCTATCTGGTATAATGAGTGGAATGCGGCCGGAGCTGAGATCAAGTGGGATATGATCCACTATGATGTGCAGCTAATTGGTGGTATCACCCTTCACTCTGGAAAAATTGCTGAGATGGCTACCGGTGAAGGTAAAACCCTTGTGGCTACCTTACCTGTATATCTAAATGCCCTTGCAGGCAGAGGTGTTCATTTGGTAACAGTGAACGACTATCTGGCACGCAGGGATGCTGAATGGATGGGACCAATATTCGAATTTCATGGTCTTACAGTAGATTGCATCGACAATCACGAACCAAACTCGCCGCAAAGAAGAAAAGCATATCAAGCAGATATTACTTACGGAACGAACAATGAGTTTGGTTTCGACTATCTGCGTGATAATATGGCTAGAAGTCCGGAAGACCTTGTACAGCGCAAGCATCACTATGCCATAATTGATGAGGTGGATTCTGTATTGATCGATGATGCACGAACTCCATTGATCATATCTGGCCCTACACCCAAAGGCGACAAACATGAATTCAATGAGCTAAAGCCATTGATTGAAAAGCTATACAGTGCGCAGCGTAAATTGGTCACCACCCTGATTTCAGATGCCAAGAAGAAGCTTACTGCCGAAGTTGAAGACAGCAAAGAGAAAAAGAAACTTTCTGAAGAAGGTGGAATGGCACTTTTGAGAAGTTTTAGAGGATTGCCAAAGAACAAAGCTTTGATCAAATTCCTTTCTGAGCCCGGCATTAAAGCTCAATTGCAGAAGGTTGAAAACTTCTACATGCAAGATCAGGGTAAGGAAATGCATAAGGTAGATGATGAGCTTTTCTTCGTTATCGATGAGAAGACCAACTCTATTGAACTTACCGAGAAGGGAATCGAGCTGATCTCAGGTGAAGATCAGGATAAGGATTTCTTTGTGATGCCCGATATCAATATGGAATTGAGTGCAATCGACAACTCTTCCATGGATGATCAGGAGAAGGTTGCTGAGAAAGACAAAATAATCCAAGATTATACATCAAAGGCAGAGAGAATCCATACAGTAAACCAATTGCTAAAAGCCTATACCCTATTCGAGAAGGATACGGAGTATGTGGTGATGGACAACAAGGTAAAGATTGTTGATGAGCAAACCGGTAGGATCATGGAAGGTCGTCGTTATTCAGACGGACTCCACCAAGCCATTGAGTCTAAAGAAAATGTAAAGGTAGAAGCAGCTACTCAAACCTACGCTACCATTACACTTCAAAATTACTTCCGTATGTATCACAAGCTATCGGGTATGACCGGTACAGCAGAGACGGAAGCAGGAGAATTTTGGGATATCTACGAATTGGATGTGGTTGTAATACCAACTAACCGTCCGATCGCTAGAGATGACCAACAAGATTTAGTGTACAAAACTGTTCGTGAGAAGTACAATGCAGTTATTGATGAGGTGGAACAATTGGTGAAAGCAGGAAGACCAGTTCTTGTGGGTACCACTTCTGTTGAGATTTCTGAGTTACTCAGCCGTATGCTGAAGATGAAGAATATCAAGCATAACGTATTGAATGCGAAATTGCACCAGAAGGAAGCAGACATTGTTGCTGAGGCTGGTAAGCCAAGTGCAGTGACTATCGCCACCAACATGGCTGGTAGGGGAACAGACATTAAGCTATCTAAAGAAGTAAAAGAAGCTGGTGGATTGGCTATCATCGGTACAGAAAGACACGAATCTCGTCGAGTAGATAGACAGTTAAGAGGTCGTTCTGGTCGTCAGGGAGACCCAGGTAGCTCACAATTCTACGTTTCTCTTGAAGATAACCTGATGAGACTATTTGGCTCGGATAGAATTGCGAGACTAATGGACCGAATGGGGCTTGAAGAAGGTGAGGTGATCCAGCATTCAATGATCACCAAATCGATCGAAAGAGCGCAGAAGAAAGTAGAAGAGAACAACTTCGGTATACGTAAGAGACTGCTTGAGTATGATGATGTAATGAACTCTCAGCGTGAAGTGATCTACAAGCGACGTAAGCATGCTCTTTTTGGTGAGCGATTGAACGTTGACATCAATAATATGATGTATGATGCTTCTAGCAGCATTGTTCATGAAGGCTTGGAAATGCGTGATTTCGAGAACTTCAAATTTGAATTGATCAGAAATCTAGCAATAGAGCCGGGCATGAATGAAGATGAGTTCATGCGTTCAAGTCCGGACGAGTTAACCGAAAAGGTCTTCAAAGACAGCGCTGCACATTACAAGCAGAAGTCTGAACTAGTTGCTCAGATGGCATGGCCGGTGATCAAGAATGTCTACGAAGATGAGAATACCAAATTCGAGAACATAGTTGTGCCTTTCACCGATGGCAAGAAGAACATTCAAGTGGTTACTCCATTGGAAGAAGCTTATAAAGAGCAAGCTAAGAATCTTGTGAGATACTTCGAGAAGAATGTAATCTTGGCCATGATCGACAATGCATGGAAAGAGCATTTGAGAGAAATGGATGATCTTAAGCAGTCTGTTCAAAGTGCAACTTACGAGCAAAAGGATCCACTATTGATCTACAAATTCGAAGCTTTCGAGCTGTTCAAGCAAATGATCGATCGTACCAATAAAGAGATCATTTCATTCTTGATAAGAGCTGGACTACCTCAACAAGATCCTCAACAAAAGGTGAAAGAGGCTGAAGCGCCTAGAAGAGAGAACCCTGCGATCAAGACGAGTAGGACTGAACTACCTAGCTATAGCCAGGGTAGCTCAACTCAAGGAGGCGATACAGCCGTACAGGAAAAGAAGGCTAAAGTAGAGCCTGTAAGAGTAGAGAAAAAGGTCGGTAGAAACGAGCCTTGTCCATGTGGAAGCGGCAAGAAATACAAACAATGCCACGGTCGCTAAGCTCAGAAATTTGAGCCTTATCATCTAGTGTCTATGTTGAGATCACTATTCATTTCAATGAGTCTTGTATTGGTTTTTAGCCTGCAAGCTCAAGACAAATGGACGGATGATCTTCACCTACAATTCAATTACGGTCAGGGCTACGTTTTGCCTGAATACGACTTTATAAACCTCTTAACTCAAGGTCCGACAGAGGTTTATGAGCTATCGCTCTTGAAGCAGAGTAATGGCAACACAGATTGGCAATTGATCTATAAGTATCCCGCATTTGGAGTAAGATTCCAATATGCCTCTTTGGGAAACCCTGAGGTTCTAGGGGAACTTTGGGCCCTCTACCCCTACTTTCAAATACCTATCTATGAAAGAGAGAAGCTAGAATTCAATACAGAAATAGGTTTAGGATACTGCAGAGTAAATCAGAAGTTCGATCTGGAGGATAATTTTCTGAATGTAGCAGTAGGCTCTTATGGCAACTTTCATTTCAATGCTCGCTTTAACCTAACTTATAGGATCAGCGATCGAATCCATTTAGGCACTTCATTGAGCCTCGACCATTTCTCTAATGGAAATACCTCTGAACCGAATTTGGGTATAAACTTTCTGAATGTGCTAGGTGGACTCTCATACAGAATTGGCGATGAAAGGGAGCGATTGAGCACAGAACTAAAGCCACATGAGAAAACCGTAGAGAGGGAATTGGTTTTTGCTTTAGGGGGGAAACATTCAAGGGCATTAGCATCTACCTATTATCTTACGAACTCCGTTTCATTTGAAATGCGAAAGAAATACTTCAGAGCGCTTCATCTTGGAGTTGGCGCTGATCTATTTGTAGACAGGTCGGTAGAGGATCAATTGCAAAAGCAAGAGAGAGGGTTTCAAGGATCGGATCAATACCAAACAGGTATTCATATTTCGCAAACGCTAGTGTATAACAGGATAAGCATCAGTTTGCAGGAAGGCATTTACCTTGGATTAACAGAGCAGGTTGAGAAATATACCATATACAATAGGGGAATTTTCAAGTATAGAGTCACCGATCATTTCTCGGCCCGACTTACTATGAAGTCGCATCTTCACATACTCGATTATCCAGAAATTGGAATAGGATGGATTTGGTAGTTAGAAAACATATCATCCTAGTATTGATCTTGATCGGCTTAAGTTTAGTAGGCTGCAAGAAAGATGAGAATGAGATCATAGAGCAACATAGCTTAAATGCATTTCACACACTCGACCTGAATGACGCATTTGAGGTTGAACTTCTCGAGCAAAATGAATTCGCCATAGAGATCCAAGGTGCTGAAAGCTTTGTGAAGGCAGTTGATTTCAAGATACAGGATTCAGTATTATCTATTAGCAGCAATAAAAAATTGAAATGGACCTCTCCAGGAGACAATCAGATCAAGATCATAGTAAAAGGAATGGGATTGAAACTGGTAAATGCTAATGAGAGCTGCATAATCAATAGTCTAAATCCAATTACAACAAGAGAGTTCGGCATTATTCTAAAAAGCAAGGCCAATACCGCCAACATTCAAGTTGATAATGATGTATGCTACTATTGGAACAACTTCCCTTGCGGAGGAAAACTAACCCTAAGCGGTAGGTGCAGAGAATTAAAGCTATGGAATACGGCCATCATGAGTGTGGATGCAAGCGGCTTACAATGCGAATATGCACTTGTAGAGAATGACTCAAAAGGAGACTGTAGCATCAATGTGAGCAATCGCCTAGACTACAAGATTGCGGGAGAAGGGAATATCATTCTTTTTGGAAATGCCCTTGCTATTGATCAGGGGAGTAGTAATAGTGGGAGGTTGATTAGGAGGTGATTCAGGGTATCATTTTTTGATTTGCTTCTTTAATTTCTTTAGCTGCTCTTTTCCAGTCCCACTCTTCCAATATCTTTCTCTCTTTCTTGCAGTCTTCCTGTCGATACATTTTTCTGAAAAAATAAGGTCAAATGGAGCGTAAGGTCCTGTTGTTTTCTCGCCTCCTTTATTATGTCGGTTTAACCTTGTTTGCAGGTCTGAAGTAAGTCCAACATAGATATAATTCTTTGTTCGACTTGCTAATACATATACAACATATGACATACTTTAAAATACAAAAGCCTTGCAAGGTTTGCAAGGCTTTTGTACCCGGAGCCGGGGTCGAACCGGCACGATCGCAATGATCACAGGATTTTAAGTCCTGCGTGTCTACCAATTCCACCACCCGGGCATTGGTACTCTCCAGTAAACTGGAGGACACAATTTGCCTTTCTTTCAAAAGGACTTTTAATTCTTTAAGCATGTATCACATGCTTTTCATTTCAATCCGGTATGTCTACCAACCTGCCTGCCGGCAGGCAGGTTCCACCACCCGGGCATTGGTACTCTCCAGTAAACTGGAGGACACAATTTGCCTTTCTTTCAAAAGGACTTTTATTTCTTTCAAGCATGCAAAACATGCATTCTATCTCTTCCCGATCAGTCTACCAACCTGCCTGCCGGCAGGCAGGTTCCACCACCCGGGCATAGATGATGTTATGCCAAAAAAAATCCCCCAAAGCTAGTGGAGGATTTGAGCGGGAGACGGGATTCGAACCCGCGACCCCGACCTTGGCAAGGTCGTGCTCTACCAGCTGAGCTACTCTCGCTTATAATTGCCATCGAAATGGTCTTGCGAAGCGCCTGTCCGACGAAGCCCGACATAGTCGGGAGAAGGCGGAAGCTACTCTCGCTTATATTTTGTTTCTTTTACAAAGAACATAGAGTCAAAGACTCTCCCTTTTCAGAGGGGTACAAAAGTAATGTTTTTTTCTTTTTAGCAAGCCAAAAATCACTTTCCTCCTACCATTTTTTTGATCTCATTCAATTTGAATAAAGCATCAACTGGAGTTAGGGTATCAATCTCAATCCTTGTGAGCTCATCCCTAATCTGTTCCAATACCGGATCATCAAGCTGAAAAAAGCTCATTTGATAATCTGAATCCTTGCTTAGATCGCGAATAGCCTCTGATTCATCTCCCTTTTCCTTTCTTCTACTCTCGAGCTCTAGAAGCAACTTTTCTGCCCTTCTGATCAAGACAGATGGCATACCGGCCATTTTTGCCACGTGAATACCAAAACTGTGATTGCTGCCTCCAGGCACCAACTTTCGCATGAAGATGATCTTCTTATCGATCTCTTTAACTGATACATTGAAATTCTTGATGCGGTCGAACTGACTGGCCATCTCGTTCAATTCGTGATAATGTGTGGCAAATAGTGTTTTGGGATGCGCATGTTTATTCTCATGCAAGAATTCAGCAATAGACCATGCTATTGAGATGCCATCATAAGTACTGGTCCCTCT
>PALM01000011.1 GCA_002706365.1 Flavobacteriales bacterium
AATCGGCTTCACAGGAAATTGCTGTTGGAGCGAATTGGAGGCTTAGCTAAGAGAAAAGCTCCAAGGGACTCCTTGGAGATCATTCGGCCTAGCTTAGCCTTCAAGAGTGGAGACAGTGATTTTCTGTGGCCTGGGCTTTTTGCGCTACTTTTTGCCCACCAAAAAGTAGCAAAGTGTCAATCGAAGTAGTGATTCCTGCCTGCTAGCAGGCAGGTTTGGATCTTTTCATCTAGGAAAAGAACAGAGAAATAAGATGCAGAATAAAAACATGAATTCCCTATCTTGGCAGCAGGATGATTCATTGCTTCAAAACCCTTCTGACTTTTCTTTTTGTTCTTTTCTCTTTGCTCTCATTCGGACAGGAACTTTATCTTCCTGCTTTCGACAGCACAGATCAAATTATAAGGCATTATGCTTTCACGCTTCAATATAATGAAGAATACGAACAAGCCGACTGGGTAGCCTATGAGCTCACATCAAACGAATGCATTCCAAGGGTAAAACGAAGCGATAATTTTAAATCAGATCCAAAAGTCATCACATCTTCAGCTGAAGATGAAGATTATAAGGGCTCAGGCTACGATAGAGGTCATATTGCTCCAGCAGCGGATATGGCTTGGGATTTACGTGCTATGCATGAGTCTTTCTTCTATTCAAATATGTCGCCCCAAGATCCTTCTTTCAATAGAGGTATCTGGAAGAAGTTAGAAGCTCAAGTGAGAAGTTGGGCTATGCACTATAGAAGGGTTCAAGTGGTAAGCGGTCCAATCATAGAAAATCCATATAGCAGCATTGGGCCAAATGAAGTGGCCATACCTCAATACTATTATAAAGCTCTTTTAATAGAACAAGATAGCAGCTACTTAAGCCTGGCATTTATCCTCCCAAATCAGAGAAGTTCAGATGGCCTGGAAACTTTTATTGTTTCGGTAAATGACTTAGAATCAAGAACTAAAATTGACTTCTTCCCCCTTCTTCCAGATAGTATTGAAGAGCAAGTAGAAGCTCAAAAAGACCCAAAGTTGTGGAACTGGGAATCAGAATACGATTTTGAGTCGGCACCTTCAGAGTCAATAGCCGAAAGATGTAAAGGGACTACCTTAACGGGCCGACAATGCAAGAATCGCACTAGGCATGAATCGGGCTACTGCCATCATCATAGGGATCAAGAAAACACTCAACCAGCTTCTGAAACTAGCCAATGTACAGCCACTACCCAAAGTGGTAGTCGTTGCAAGCGAACGACAAAAGACTCCTCAGGAAGATGTTGGCAACATCAATAGGCTAATAGCTCCTCAATTGCTTCCTTGAGGTCGCTTGAGGCAAGGAAGTCCTTTTCTAAAGTAGGATTAAATGGAACTGCTGTATCCATAGAAGCTACTCTTTTGATAGGTGCATCTAGGTACTCGAATACCTTCTCAGCAATTCCAGATGCGATCTCTCCACCCAAACCACCAAACATAGTGTCTTCGTGAAGTACAATCACTCTTCCGCATTTCTTCACAGCTTCTAGAATCGCATCCCAATCAAGAGGAACCAATGTGCGAAGATCAATTACTTCAGCAGAGATTTTGAGTTCCTCAACTGTAGATTTTGCCCAATGAACACCCATTCCATAGGTAATTATTACTAGATCATTTCCTTCAAGAGCAGATACGGCTTTACCAAATGGAATATTATAATATGATTCAGGAATTTCTGCACTTAGACTTCTATAAAGAGCTTTATGTTCGAAGAACATCACAGGATTGGGATCTTCAAAAGCGGTGAGTAAAAGTCCTTTCGCATCATACGGGTTAGAAGGATAAGCTACTTTCAAACCGGGAACATGGGTAAACCATGCTTCATTACTCTGAGAGTGGAACGGTCCTGCAGCTACCCCTGCACCTGTTGGCATGCGCACCACTACATCGGCATTCTGGCCCCAGCGATAATGAACCTTTGCAAGGTTATTGACAATCTGATTGAAACCCTCAGAAACGAAGTCGGCGAATTGCATCTCCACCATGCTTTTGTAGCCATTGATAGATAAACCTAAAGCAGACCCAAGTATTGCAGCTTCGCATAAAGGTGTATTCCGCACTCTATTCTCTCCGTATTTAGCAAGCAAACCCTCAGTGGCTTTGAATACCCCACCATAATCGGCGATATCTTGTCCCATAAGCACCAAACTACGGTGCTTGTCCATGGCGAGATCAAGACCATTGTGGACTGCATCTATCAATCTCATTTCTTTTTTAGGGCCATCCGCTTTCTTCTCTTCGAAAGTAAAATCTGCATACACATCTCTTAGCTCTCTCTCTGCATCTGCTTTAAGTTCAGGCTCATCATAGGCCTTCTTTAAGCCTTCCTCGATCTCATCTTTGATCTCTGAACGTAAAGCATCAATAGCTTTTTGATCGAGGACCTTCCATTTCACCAACTGCTTTTCATAGTTCTCTACGGGATCCTTTGCGCCCCATTCATCCATCAATTCTTGAGGCACATACTTAGTTCCAGAAGCTTCCTCATGTCCGCGCATCCTAAATGTGAGACATTCAACTAGAATAGGACGTGGATTCTCTCTTACTGATTTAGCAAGCTCTTTCACTTTGTGATAAACGGCCAATAGGTCGTTTCCTTCAACTTGATGTGCTTCCATGCCGTAGCCGATTCCTTTATCTATGAATTGGGCACAACGAAATTGTTGGTTCGAAGGAGTACTCAAACCATAGCCATTATTCTCAATCACGAAGATCACCGGCAAATCCCAAACTGCAGCCACATTCAAGGCTTCATGAAAATCACCCTGTGAAGCACCGCCATCACCGCTAAAGGCCAAACAGAGCTTTTTAGATGACTTCAATTTCTCGGCAAGTGCAATACCATCCGCAACTCCCAATTGAGAACCAAGATGAGAGATCATACCTACAATATGATGTTCTTTTGAACCAAAGTGGAATGACCGATCCCTACCCTTGGTAAAGCCGTTCAATTTACCCTGGAACTGCGAGAAAAGTCGGTTCAATGGAATCCCTCTAGAAGTAAAAACACCTAGATTCCTGTGCATTGGAAGGATATATTCATCTTGCTCAATAGCTTCAACTGCACCTACAGAAACTGCCTCTTGTCCAATACCCGAAAACCACTTTGATATCTTACCCTGACGAAGCTGGACCAACATTTTCTCCTCGATCATCCGAGGCTTGAGAATAGCTTTGTACAAATGGATCAATTCCTCCTTACTACTATCCTTCTTATCATATGCAAATGCCATATCTCCTCTCTTATACTCCTTTGGGTGAGAAACAAAGATATTTGAATATGACTAACTTTGTGTTGCTTAAAAGCTCATTTATTAACAGCATGAACTGGCAAGAGATCATACTTATTCTAGTGGCAATTGGAGCAGCTTTTTATCTGTATAGAAAGTTGCGTTCATCGGTGAAGGATCATGATTGTGGTGATTGCTCTTTTAATGAGACTAAAAAAGAGTCTAGAATCTAGACTCTAGACTCTAGGTTCTTAAAAGAGTAAACTTATCTTCGCGACTGTGAAGAAACTAGGCCAAGTATACCTTTCCTTCTACTCTAAAGTAGCTGTAGCCCTGCTCCTCTTCACGCTTTGTCGCTTTTTTTTCTACCTCTTTAACTATCGCTATTTTAGTGAGCTTGAAGCTTCAATTTGGTGGGGTGGATTGCGCTACGACTGGATGACAGTGAGTATACTCTACCTCCCTTTTGCTCTGTCTTTCATATTCTTCTACAGAAATAAGTGGATACCTAGGATCCTTTTCTTATTGAGCACGATTCTAGCCGTGGTGCCCAATGTTATGGACTTTGAATATTTCAAATTCACTTTTAAACGAACCACTTTCGACTTATTTACAACCAAAGGAATTGGCGCTGATGTGGGCAGTCTCTTGCCGACTTTCATTCAAGATTATTACTATCTAATTCTCATTGGCATTCTACTGATCCTTGGGGCTTATCAATTGTATAAAAAGACCGAGAAGAGGGAATTACCAAAGCTGAAATTTTTGAATTACTTCCTCTTTGCCTTACCTACTGTAATGATTTGGGGAATTGGATTTAGAGGCGGACTCCAATACAAGCCACTTAATGTGATCCAGGCTGGAGAATATGCCAAGTCGGTAAATATTCCACTTGTGGTGAATACCCCTTTTACTCTAATCAAGTCGTATGGAAAATCCGGCTTGGAGGCAGTTGAGTATTTTGAATCCAAAGAAGAACTAAACGCCATCTTTAATCCTCGGCTAAGCTTTTATTCGGATAGTGCAGCGAAGTCTCCCAACACCAATGTAGTTCTTATCATTCTTGAGAGCTTTTCAGCAGAATATGTAGGAGCAATTAGCGGAAAAGAAAGCTATACGCCGTTCTTAGACAGCTTGATCGGAGAGGGATTGCTTTTTGAGAATTCATATGCAAATGGGAAGAAGTCGATCGAAGCTTTACCGGCCATTCTCTCCTCCATTCCGGCTTTGATGAACAACTCATACATATCCAGCAAGTACAGTTCAAATCAAATTCAAAGTATAGCATCAGTATTGAAATCGGAAGGCTATGAGACATCCTTCTATCACGGAGGAGCAAATGGGACAATGGGCTTCGATGCTTTTTCACGAATGGCCGGTGTAGAGGAATACATAGGCTTGGACCAATATCCCAAAGAAGGGGATTTCGATGGGAATTGGGGGATCTTTGATGAGCCCTTCCTTCAATTTGTCGCCGAGAAATTGGATAAGAAATCGAAACCATTCTTTGCTGGGATTTTTACCCTTTCATCGCATCACCCATATACGGTTCCCGAAAAGTATGAAGGTCGATTTCCAGAAGGAGAATTGCCAATCCTTAAAAGTGTTGGATATGCCGACTATGCCCTGTCAAAGTTCTTTGAGAAGATCCAAGATAAAGATTGGTTTGATAACACCCTATTCGTGATCACTGCAGACCATACAGCACAAAGCATGGAACCTAGATATGCTAGTAGAACCGGTATTTATAGGGTTCCGTTATTATTCTACCACAAAGGCAAGATCAAAGCCGAAAGAAAGAAAAGCTTGGCTCAACAATCCGATATTTTCCCTTCAGTTGTCGATTACCTCGATCTGGATAAAGAGCTCATTGCCTTTGGTGAGTCGGTATTCTCAGATGGCGAGAATCGTTTTGCTGTGAACTACATCAATGAAACCTACCAATTGATTGAGGGGAATTACAGCCTTCAGTTCGACGGTGAAAAATCAATAGCACTCTATAACTATGTTGCTGATCCATCCATGAAGAATAACCTTTTGGCCGAATACGTGAAAGTAGCTAATAGGATGGAAGAAAAATTAAAGGCTATCATACAACAGTATCAGGAAGCATTAATCCACAATCAGCTAACGCCAAGATGAGTCAGAAGAACCTACAATTCATCATTAATCCTGTCTCAGGTGTAAAGCGGAAAGTGAAGGTGGTAGACCTTTTAAAGCATCGATTGAGTCCTGAGTTCAATTACGGTATCGACTTCACCGAATATGCAAATCATGCTACTGAGCTTACAGAAGAATATGTGCGACAAGGGGTTGATGCAGTTGTCGCTATTGGAGGCGACGGCACCATCAATGAGGTAGCAAAATCATTGGTAGGAACTGATGTAAGACTGGGGGTGATTCCTATGGGATCGGGGAATGGCTTTGCGCGTCATATGGAGATTCCCCTAAACAGCAAATCAGCTATAGAGTGTATCAATCGATTTGCAAGCAAACGGATCGATACAGGATTAGTCAATGATGAAGTCTTTGTATCTACAGTTGGATTGGGTTTTGATGCTTTGGTGGGAAGGCGTTTTGCCGACTTCGGTAAAAGGGGCCTACTGGGCTATATGAAAGTTTCTACAACTGAGTTTTTCAAATTCGTATCTGAGGATTATCAATTGACCATAGATGGTGAGGAACTAAATGTGAATGCCTTCCTCATCAATTTTGCAAATGTGGGTCAATATGGAAATAATGCATGGATTGCCCCTCATGCTTCAGTAACTGATGGCAAATTGGATGTGTGCATTCTAGAGCCTTTCCCGCAAGCTTTGGTTGGCGACATCATTTTCAAACTCTTCAATAAGCATTTGGACCACTCCAAATTCTATAGATCCATAAAAGCGGAAAAAATTGAAGTATTGAACCGATCTCTTTACCATATAGATGGTGAACCTAGAGAAAGATCTACCTTAAAGGTGAGTATTGTACCGGATAGTCTAGAAGTTATAGTTTAAGTTTTTCGCCTTTAGGGCGAAAAACTGGATTCCGGAATCCGGAGCCCAGAAGCCGGATTAAAAGTTGAATAAAGAAAATTTCGAATAAAAAATTCATGAGTCCGGACTCTGGACTCTGAAATAAAAAAGAGCTGCACTTCTGCACAGCTCCTTTCCTCTACTAACTAACCATTAAATGATATCTGAGTAACAAGCAGTTACAGTTTTGGTTCTCATTTTATAAAAAAAAATGAAAATTATTTTTCTATGAAAGCTTAAAACAGCTTGAGGCCTTATGCGGTATAGCTTTCAGCTTTTGGTTTGATAATTGTTAATCTTCCTGAAAATCAATACCAAAGACTTATAAAGCAGCGTTTTTATTAAAAGCTCTTGTCTTTTAAATAGATAACCTAAAAACCTACCACCATGAAAAAGCTACTCACACTCACACTCACACTCACACTAATTCTTCTCAGCACTTTGAGTTTCGCCCAAGATATCGGTCACATCAAAGGAATCGTTCAAGATGCTCAAACAAAAGAAGTCATACCATTTGCAAACATCATTCTAAAGCAGAATGGAGCCCAAATCGCTGGTACAACATCCGACTTCGAAGGGGAATTCGTCTTTCTCAAATTAAAAGCAGGAGAATATGATGCACAGATCAGCTATGTGGGTTATCAAACAAAAAACATCAAAGGACTTATTGTAAAATCCGGAGATACCACATTTATCAATGCAAATCTTGAAGTCGTGATAGAAGTTGAGCATGTTATGATAATTCAAGAAATGGCTGATATGGAATACGACGGTGCGCCATTGAATGTGAGAGGGGCTAGATCAGGGAAATCCGTAACATTTGTAGATGGGATAAAAGTTGTTGGATCCCAATACAATTATGATAATTCAAATGAGGATTATCAGGAATTGGTAGATAATAGATTCAAGAGCCCTTTTGCTGATCCACTTTCTACCTTCAGCGCAGATGTAGACCGCGCTTCTTATGCAAACACAAGGAGATATTTGAATGACGGAGTGATGCCCCCTGTGAATGCGGTGAGAATTGAAGAAATGATCAATTATTTCGATTATGATTATCCGGATCCAGTAGGAGATCATCCTTTCTCTATTACCACAGAATTCGCAGATTGCCCATGGAATAAGGATCGAAAGATTGCAATGATCGGCCTACAAGCTAAGCGAATGGATCTTAGTGAAACTCCTCCAAATAATCTAGTCTTCCTCTTGGATGTATCAGGATCAATGAATTCTTACGACAAACTAGGATTATTAAAGGAGGGGATGCATTTATTGGTTGATCAAATGAGAGAGCAGGATCACATTTCAATTGTAGTATATGCAGGGGCTGCAGGTTTGGTTTTGAAGCCAACATCAGGCGATCAAAAAGCGACCATAGAGGAGGCTATCAACAGATTAAGTGCAGGTGGTTCAACTGCTGGTGGAGAAGGGATCCAATTGGCCTATGAAGTAGCTGAAAAGAACTTTAAGAAGAATGGCAACAATCGTATTATCCTAGCCACAGATGGCGATTTCAATGTAGGTATTACCAATAGATCCAAGCTGATCGAATTGATCGAAGAAAAGAGAAAAAGCGGCGTGTTCCTCTCTGTTTTAGGCTTTGGAACCGGAAATATAAAAGACCACACTATGGAGCAGTTGGCAGATAAAGGGAATGGTAATTACAACTATATCGACAATATACTTGAAGCAAAGAAAGTGCTAGTTAAAGAGATGAGCGGTACACTTTTTACTGTAGCGAAAGATGTGAAACTACAGGCTGAATTCAATCCTGCCAAGGTAAAAGGATACAGATTAATAGGTTATGTGAACCGTCAGTTGGATGCACAAGATTTCAATGACGACACCAAAGATGCTGGTGAGTTAGGAGCCGGACATTCTGTTACGGCGCTTTATGAGATCATACCTACTGGTTCTGAAGAGAAGGTCTTAGACATTGATAGTTTGAAGTACCAAAAGCAAGTTGAGAAAAATCTAAAGGGAAATAGCGACGAGATCCTAACGGTCAAGTTCAGATACAAGAAACCGGATGAAGATAAGTCGATCCTCCTAGAGTCGGTTCTCAAAGGAGATGATTCTGATTTTGAATCAGCTTCTAATAATTTCAGATTCGCATCAGCCGTAGCTGCATTTGGAATGAAACTTAGAGGCTCAGAATCTACAGCGGATCTTAAATATGAAAAGATCATGGAGCTAGCAAGAGATGCCAAAGGAAAAGATAAAGAAGGTTACAGAGCTGAGTTTGTTAAATTGGTTGAAACTGCCCAACTGTTAAGTCGGGCTAATAAGTAGTGGTTTAGTTCTGAATTTCAAGCAGCGTCCGATGGGCGCTGTTTTTCTTTCTATTCAATTATTCGATAGAATTTGTTTTATTTAGTGTTCCAATTACCTGACTAATAGAATGAAATCATCTAAGTCGCTACTACTCTTCACTACCATCACATTTCTCGCATCTTCATGTACATTCTATAAACCTACTCTTCTAACTACTCCAATTGTTGAGAAAGGTGATATTATCATCGGTGGTAGTACTTTAAGTTCTACTGATGGTGTTTTGCTCTATAGTCCTATTGATCATCTGGCGGTGAAGGCTGAAGCAGGTACTTCTTACACCGAAGATCTCACGACAGAAATAGCCGGGGTACAACTCAGCGAATCCATTAGCAATGTCAATTATGAGTTTGCAGCCGGTTTTTATGATACCTTAAGTAAGAACTTAAGATATGAAGTATATGCAGGTTATGCATTTGGCGAGAGTGGATCCACATTTGACCTATTTGGAGTACAATTTGCATCTGGTTTTAACAGAGCGGATTATACCAATCCATTTGTACAGAGTTCTATTCAATTTGGATTAAGTAACAACATATATTTCGGCATAAACCTCAGAGCAAACTTCCTTGAATACTCTAATTACGAAACAATCAACGACAGCCTCTTTCAAAACAGTTCTATAAATGAGGAATTCAATGACCCCAATAAATTTGTAGGTCAAGTTGGAATGGACTTAAGGTATAGAGGACATACATTCGGAATATTCCTGGGAGCTCACCATGCCTTTAGTCCTGAGGAGTCGGCTTATTTTGAAGTGAGAAACTTCAATATAAATTTTGGACTATACTTAAGGCTCAATGAGCTATTCAAAATCTGAATCTTCTAATTGATTAGTACTCACCAAGCTGTCCAAGCTTTTGCTGCCAGAATGCAGTTCGCTCTTGTAGGTCGAGTCCTTGAAGGCTTTCTTCTTCATCACCCAATACCTTATCGTATAATCCATAAGTTGAGAAGGTCTTGAATATGAAAGGCAGAAGATCTACCAAGACAAATAGTATGATGATCAACCATTGTGTAGCTCTAACTACTGGATTTCCTTCTTTCAATTGCTCTAGAGCTCTCTCCTGATGCAAATAATCTGTAGAAAGGGAGAAAGCAGCCATACTGCTGTCTTTGCTAGTTGTTAAACTCTCTTTCTCTTCCTTGAGCGACTTCTTTTCAGCCAATTGCTCCATTCTAAGCGCTTGAAGCTCATTCTCTAAACGGTTTAGTTGAGCGATCTTATTTTCTGCGGAAGGACCTTTACCTTTTAAGCCGGTTGTTTCTAACTCACCCTTCCTATTGCGCATTACTTCACCATCAATTTCTTTAGCTACGATATCTGCCTGACGATTTCTTTCTGCTTGTTTCTCTAGGTAGAGGCTATCCATCATGAATACTCTCCCTTCGATCTCATTGATCATATTGTCGTAATGCTGAGCAATATATGCTTGCTCTTGCTTCAGATTCGCTTCCATCTGATCGGCCACACTTCCATTGAAATAAAGCATTACCAATGGGTGAGAAATTACTATCCCAAGAATCAAAGCAAAAGAGAATCGCAAATAAAAAGCCGGTCGCTTTAACTCAGCTATATCACTGGTCTTTCTTCTGTGAGTGGATACGATGAACCTATCAAAAGCGAATATGATCAAACTCCACACAAATCCTCCCAATAGAGCCAACCATAGTTTGTCTTGAATACCTTCTAAGGTGCTAAGCGCATATGACATAGACACCAATGCAAGGATTGCAGGAACCAATACAAGGCTGCCAAATCCCATATGTTTAATTTGTTCAGATCGGCGACAATAGCGCAATAGATCGGTATCGCTACCGGCACAAAAAAGGAAAAAACGCTCGAAAATGTTGAATTTCTCTCTAGTTGGATGCATAGTGGTAGATTTTTCCAAAGATGCTTGATACATCGATGATTAGAAAGTAAAACTTGATAAGCGGTTGGATTATTGCGTGGCAGATGCCAGAGTCCAGTCCTTCGACTTCGCTCAGGAACCAAGGCCAGAGGCAGGACAAACAACAATTTAGCATCGCAGGATTTACAATCCTGCAAAAATCTAATTTCAACCTAACAGCTCGCAGGATTGCAAATCCTGCGATGCCTTACTCCAAGCTCCAAACACCAATCTCCATAAAAAAAGCCCCTCATGATCAATCATGAAGGGCTAACTCTAGTCACTCTAGTGCACTCCTTGTCCTTCGTATCCGCCAGCCGGCGGAGTAGAAGGATAGTGCACTTAAAACTTCTTCTTCTATCCTCCGAAGTCATCAAAACTCACATGCTCTTCAGGGATTCCCCAATCGTCGCACATTTTGATAACAGCAGCATTCATCATAGGAGGTCCGCAGAAATAGAATTCGATTTCTTCCGGCTCTTCATGCTTGCTTAGGTAGTGATCGATAAATGCTTGGTGAACGAATCCTAGGAATCCATCACCATCATCATCCATTGATTTCTTCTCATTCCAATTGTCCTCTTCCAATGGCTCTGAAAGCACTACATGGAATTTGAAATTTGGGTATTCCTTTTCGATTGCTCTGAATTGATCGATATAGAACAGCTCTCGCTTGGATCTACCACCGTACCAATAAGACACTTTTCTACCTGTCTTCAATGTGTGGAATAGGTGGAAGATATGAGCTCTCAAAGGCGCCATTCCAGCACCACCACCGATGTATACCATTTCCTTATCAGTATCCTTGATAAAGAACTCACCATAAGGTCCAGAGATCGTTACTTTATCACCTGGCTTTCTAGTAAATACGTATGAAGAACATACACCTGGATTCACATTCATCCAAGCATTCTTATCTCTATCCCAAGGTGGAGTAGCAATACGAATGTTCAACATGATTATATTTCCTTCAGCTGGGTGGTTAGCCATAGAGTATGCGCGGAATACTGGCTCTGGATTAACCATTTTCAGATCCCAAAGACCGAATTTATCCCAATCTTCTTTGTATTTGTCGGGACCAGCAGGATCTTCTGGTTTAGGAGCAATGTCCATATCCTTGAAATCACAAGTTATTTTAGGTACATCAACCTGGATATATCCACCAGCTTCGAAATCCAAAGACTCTCCTTCTGGAAGCTTCACCACAAATTCCTTAATGAAAGTTGCGACATTGTAGTTAGAAACCACTTCACACTCCCACTTCTTGATACCAAATACCTCTTCAGGGACTTGGATATCCATATTCTCTTTTACTTTCACCTGACAACCCAATCTCCAATTGTCTTGGATCTCTTTTCTAGAGAAGTTTGGCTTCTCAGTTGGAAGGATCTCTCCTCCTCCACTCATTACCTGACACTTACACTCAGCGCAAGTACCACCTCCACCACATGCAGATGGCAAAAAGATCTTGTGATCACTAAGAGTAGACAGTAATGTACCGCCGGCACTCACTTCAATTTCCTTTTCTCCATTAATGGTAAGCACAACCGGACCAGAAGTGGTCAGTTTAGCTTTAGCCCAAAGAAGAAGAGAAACCAAAAGGATTACAACGATCAGAATCACCGCGATAGCGGCTCCAACAGTAATAGGATTCAATGCAAAAATCATATCTAAACTAATTATCTTTTGTATCTAGTATCTTTCAACCGTTCACTTCGAGAGTACTTCGGCTAGCTCTGTAACCACCTCAGTGAACGACTTTTTATTATCAATCAATTTCTAGTCATGCTTCCAGCTTCCAGCTTCTAGCTTCTAGCTTCAACCCTACAATTCAATCCCCATAAAACTCATGAATGCAATACCCATAAGTCCGGTTAGGATGAAAGTAATTCCCAAACCTCTCAATGGAGCAGGAACGTTAGAGTAACGAATCTTTTCCCTAATCGCGGCAATGGCGACGATGGCTAAGAACCAACCAACACCCGACCCTAAGCCGAACACAGTAGCTTCACCAATGTTCGCATACTGACGCTCCTGCATGAATAGCGATCCACCAAGAATAGAACAGTTTACCGCGATAAGTGGCAAGAAGATACCCAAGGCACCATAAAGAGCCGGTGCAAACTTCTCAACAGCCATTTCTACCAACTGTACCATAGATGCAATTACAGCGATGAACATGATAAAGCTCAAGAAGCTCAAGTCCACAGTTGCGAAGTCATCACTCAACCATGCAAGTGCTCCTTCCTTTAGGACATAATTCTCTAGCAAATAGTTGATCGGAACAGTGATTCCTAATACGAAGATCACAGCAGCTCCCAATCCAACACCTGTCTTTACTGTTTTAGATACCGCCAGGTAAGAACACATACCAAGGAAGTAGGCGAATATCATGTTGTCGATAAAGATCGACTTGACGAATATATTAATGTAATCCATTTTCTTTTCTTTACTCAGAGCCCTTGTCTAGGTTCTAGATTCTAGACTCTAGGTTCTTATATTAATTTTCCTCAATCAATTTAGTATTCTTACTTCTCTGTATCCAGATAATGATACCTACAACCACCAAAGCCATTGGAGGAAGGATCATAAAGCCATTGTTAAAGTATCCCATCTCATAGAATGCATCTGGAATAACTTGGATTCCCCAGAATTTGCCGGAACCAAAGAATTCTCTTACAACTGCAACAGCAATAAGGATCCATCCATAACCGGCAGCGTTACCAATTGCATCTAGGAATGAAGGCCATGCTTTGTTACCTAGGGCAAAGGCTTCCAGTCTACCCATGATGATACAGTTGGTAATGATCAATCCAACGAATACCGAAAGCTGCTTACTCACATCGTAAACGAAGGCTTTAAGCACCTGATCTACAAGGATTACCAAAGCCGCTACAATAACTAGCTGAACAATGATCCTAACCCTAGATGGAATCAAGTTTCTCATCCAAGACACAATAAGGTTTGCGCCAATCATTACGAATAGCACAGAAACTGCCATTACGAATGCTTGTTTAACTTGAACTGTGATCGCCAAAGCTGAACAGATTCCCAATACCTGAATTGTAATAGGGTTATCATCGTTCAATGGGTCACTAAGCAGTCTTTTATTCTTAGCCGAGAATAAAGGCTCTTTCGGTTCTACCGCTGCCTCATCCTGAACTTGTGCTTCTGCTGTTTCACTCATGGTTTAGAAAATTATATTCTTAATTCTTTTATGCTAACATTCTCTCTTATAGAGAGGCTTGTAAGTTTCCTTTAAAATATGGTACGTATACGTTCAAAGTTCTCTCCATCATTTCACCAACGCCCTTTGAAGTAATAGTTCCTCCTGAGATTCCATCAACGGCATGCTCATTTCCGGCAACATCGGATCCTCCTTTCATTACCTCAACAGATACATATTCTCCATTTTGATTGAAGATTGATTTCCCTTCAAACTTATCCTGGAAAGCCGGAGTATTGATCTCGGCACCCAAACCTGGAGTCTCTGTTTTATGGTCGAAAGTTGAACCGTAAATGGTATTCATATCCGATTCAAATGAAATGTTTCCCCAGATCGGACCCCATAGTCCTTTACCTGCCATAGGAACGATATACTTACGCTCTCCTCCATCTTCAAAGACGAATAATGGGTAAAGTCGCTCTTCCGCTTTCACAGTCTTGTATTGCTTTACCACATCAATATCGAAAGCTCCTACTTCGCCTCCTTCAACTACATTGCCTTCATGATCCAAAAGGATCTGCTCTACGATATACTTATCGAAATTCTCTTTAGCTTCAGTCGCTTCCACTTCGATCTTTACAGAGGCAAGAATGTTCTGCATCTTTTCCAAACGCACATTCTCCTTTTGCATAGGCTTCAAACTCTCAGCAGCAAAAGCCAAAAGCGCACCTACCACAACAACCAATATTCCCGAGAATATGAAGGTGTATTTATTACTGTTCTTATCCATGATTCTGAATCTTTTATTCTAATTAAGCAGCTACTGGAACTGCTCTCTTTTGTCTTCTCTTAATATTTGCCTGGATCACATAATGATCGATCAATGGTGCCATCACATTCATGAAAAGGATCGCAAGCATTACTCCCTCAGGATAAGCAGGGTTGAATACTCTGATCATGATGGCAAGGAAACCTATAAGGAATCCATAAATGTATTTTCCAGTGCTTGTTTGTGATGCGGTTACAGGATCTGTTGCCATAAATACAATTCCAAAGGCAAATCCTCCCATCACCAAATGCATATGAGCTGGAACTTCCATGAACTCATTCACTGCAAATGCATTGAAGATCAATCCCATTGTAAAGGCACCGATCACACCTGAAAGCATGATCTTCCAACTTCCAATACCTGTGATCAAAAGAATTGCCGCTCCTATCAAAATGGCAAAAACTGAAGTCTCACCAATAGATCCAGGAATCCATCCCATGAAAGACGCCCAGAAGGTATCTCCATAAGCTACACCTGCAGCATCTACAAATCCTGAAGATCTTTCTGTAGCCTGGGCAAGCAAAGTAGCTCCTGTTGAGCCATCTGCAAAATTGTTTGCCGCTGAAGTTCCTTCGGCAATCCATACTTTATCTCCAGACATCCAAGTAGGATATGCAAAGAATAAGAATGCTCTTGCTGTCAATGCCACATTGAGGATATTCATACCGGTACCTCCGAATACTTCCTTACCAATGATCACTGCAAAAATGGTGGCTACTGCTACCATCCAAAGAGGGATATCTACTGGCAAACAAAGTGGGATCAACATACCCGATACCAAATAACCTTCATTAACTTGATGCTTCTTGATGATGGCAAAGATGAATTCAACACCCAAACCAACACCGTAAGAAACCACTACCAAAGGCAATACTTTGATCAAGCCGAATAAAAACTTCTCCATCAAAGTTGCAGCCTCTCCAGTTGCAAGGAAGTGCTGATGACCTGTGTTCCACATTCCAAATAGCAAGGCTGGGATCATAGCAAGAACCACAATGATCATGGTTCTTTTCATATCAACACCATCTCTGATGTGCGCACCTTTCTTAGCTGTATGTGGTGGTACAAACAAAAAGGTTTCTAATGCATCATATGCAGGGTAGAACTTTTCAAGCTTTCCTCCTTCATCGAAGCTTGGCTTTACTTTGTTCTCAATAAATTTGTGAATAGCGTTACTCATCTCTCAATATTTTGATTAACTCATTTCTTTACGCAACATGTTCAATCCGTCGCGTACAATGGTTTGGGATGGGATCTTTGAGGTACATACAACTTCGCAAAGGGCGAAATCTTCAGGAGCCACTTCATAGATTCCAAGAGCTTCCATAAGCTCGATATCATCTACCATGATGGCTTTGATCAATTGTACAGGATAAATGTCAAATGGGAATACCTTCTCGTACTCTTCAGTAACTACAAATGGTCTCTCTTCCCCATTCAATTCGGCATTCAATTCATATTTCTTAGAAGGCTGAAGCCAAGACACCATAGATCGGTGAATACTGAACTTCTTTGGATTTGGAGTGATCCAACCAAACATTCTAGGCTCTCCTCCTTCAGGAATAGCGGTAAGTTGGTAGTTGTAAAATCCTAGATAACCATCTTCATCGATCTTATCTCCGGTAAGTACATTACCACTTATATATCTATTCTCTTGATCGTGTTTTGCAAGATCTTGGAACAATTTCTTTGTGTTGGTTCCCAGTATTGTCTTGTAATACTTAGGATCCTTTATTTGAGACCCACAAATGGTGATGATTCTTGTAGCATCAAATTTTCCACTCTCGAACAATCTACCAATAGTAAGTACATCCTGTGCGTTCAATGTCCATACAGTTTCACCTGCTCCAATTGGATCGAAGTTGTGAATATGTACACCTACATTACCTGCAGGGTGAGGACCAGAAACTTTATGTAGCACTACGTTCTTAGCCTGAGTGAATGCTTCATCAACTCCTGCAGATCCATCCACCGTAAGGTGAACTTTTCCTTCAGTAAGCTTCGCAAGAGCATCTAGACCTTTTTGGAATAGCGCTCCCTGACCGTGAAAGATAAAGTCGTTATCCGGAGCTAGTGGAGCAGAATCAAATGCGGTAATGAAGATCGACTTAGGTTTATCTTCCGGATTGGCGATCACATCGTAAGGACGTTGTCTCACGAAAGGCCAAACACCAGAATCACACATCTTCTTGATGATCTCTTCTCTACCTAAACTATTTGGATCAGCTGATCCAAAGTCCTCGTATTTGATCTCCTTATCAGCTAAGATGACGATCTCCAAAAGCTTACGCTTATCACCGCGCTTTACTTTTGCAACTTCGCCACTAACTGGAGAGGTAAACTTCACAGCTTCCATGTTCTTATCGTACATAAGAACGGTTCCTGCTTTCACTTCATGGCCTTCTTTGACCACGACCTTGGGTTTTATCCCGTCGAAATCAGTCGGTTTAATGGCATAGGATTCTGCCTGGGGTGCATCTGTGAGGATTTTTTCAGCCTCGCCTTGTAGTTTGATGTCCGTCCCCCTTCTGATTTTCAGCACATCTGACATAAAAAGATGGATTCAATTTCGGCTGCAAAAATAACACATAAGTTGGTTTAGAGTTCCCTTTTACCAGCTTTTTTGAAGATTTAATTAACAGCATTTTAACCTTCTTTTTATCAGCTAGTTTCAGAGCCCTATCTCCATATTTTGAATGCTCCAATAAGTCGCTTTGCTTATTTTTGGTCGACAAAGTCCATACATGATCCGCAAAGCCCCCCTATACGCTACCCTATTCCTACTTTCATTACTTAGTCTCTACTGCAAGGTGAACAAAGGTGACCCCGAAGTGAATTACGCCAATGTAACCGATGAGCATAAGTACATGACTGATGAAGAGATCGAGACTGAAAATAAAAGAGAAGCACAAGCTAAGAGCGGTGAGATAAAGCAGGATGATTATGCCGATGATAACTATCTCAGATATGAGAATCATGTGTACCATCCCAATATTAAAAGTCCGCAACTCTATATTAAAGGTGAACCTCTGAGTTATCCGGTCTTGTTTCTAAATGATGGAAGACAATTGGAATTGCATTTCGACGACCTAAAGAAAGAATACCAGACCTATTCATACGACTTTGTGCATTGCAATGCGAATTGGGAGCCTTCCGGACTGGTAACTACGGAATACATCAGTGGCTTTTTCAATGCTTTTATAGAGGATTATAAGTATTCGTTCAATACACTCTTCCCATACATTCATTATACACTTCAGTTTCCGAATCAGGATATCAAATTCACCAAATCGGGTAATTACCTATTGAAGGTATATGTGAACAATGATCCCAATGATCTAATACTCACAAGAAGATTCTATGTGGTTGATCAGAGGTTGAGCATAAAGAGTTCGGTGAAGATGGCAACCTTAGCAAGGTATAGGGATTATAAGCAAGAAGTGGACTTCACTATCAATCATACGAATTACCCAATACAGGATCCTTACAACGACCTTAAAGTATTTGTCTCCCAAAACCGCAGATGGGATAATGCCATCACTGATCTAAAGCCCCTTTTTGTAAGAACACCTGAACTCGTCTACAATTATGAAAGGGAGAATATTTTTAATGGGAATAATGAATTCAGATTCTTCGATACCAAAGATCTGCGCTATCAAGCATTGAATGTGGATGGTATACAGATCATGGACGGACAAACCCATGTATATATACTTCCCGATGAGCCCAGGTCTTATGTGCGGTATTTCTTTCAGAATGATTTGAATGGTAATCGATTGATCAAACGAGACGACAGTCAGGATGCAAATAGAGAAGCAGATTATATCAAAGCTCACTTCACCCTTAAAAGAGAAACAGAAGTCCCCGCTGGTGATATTTATGTCTTTGGGGCACTGACTGATTGGAATTTTCTTCCTGAATTCAAAATGGAATATGTAGAAGTGGATAATGAATACAGAACCACAGCTCTTATCAAACAGGGATACTACAATTATGCATATGTATTCCTACCTCATGAAAGCAGGGTTGGCGACATGAGTGTGATCGAAGGAACACATTCAGAAACTGAGAATGAATACTTCTTTCTAGTCTATCACAGACAGCAGGGTGAGATCTATGACCGATTAGTCGGCTTTAGTGAAATCTCGACAGGAAGCGATCAATGAGGTTTAAAAATTTCCTAATATTGTTATATGTCGACTCGATTAACGAAAGACATATCGATCATAGTGAACAGTAAATTCGAGACTGAGCACTCCGACATTTCCAAAAATCAATTCGTCTTTTCCTATCACATTCGCATTACTAATAACTCCAATGAGAGTGTGCAATTGCTAAGCAGGCATTGGTACATCTTCGATTCCAACGGAGAATATAATGAGGTTAAAGGAGAAGGTGTGATTGGTTTGCAGCCAATTATCGATCCGGGAAAATCACATGAGTATCAATCTTATTGCAATTTGCGCAGTGATATTGGCATGATGTGGGGAAGCTATTTAATGAAGAAGCTATCTAATGAAAAGCTATTCGAAGTACAGATCCCAGAATTCCATCTGATCACTCCCAATAGACTTAACTAGCGAAATACATCATGAAGTTCAATCATCGTTTCGAGGATACCAAAGGATATTTTGAATACTTGGATGAATTGAATGGCAAAGAGCAAACTGTGGCATATGTCTCCTATTCAAAAGCAGGTGATGACAAGATCATTATTGATCATACGGATGTGAGGCCCGATTACAAAGGTCAGGATCTAGGCCGACAACTAGTCATGAAGGCCGTTGAATACGCCAGAGAAAAGAAGATCAAGATCTTTCCTATTTGTCCTTTTACTGCCTCAGTCTTTCAGAAGGATGAGAGTATTCGGGATGTACTTTAATTGAAGACTGGAGATCGGAGATTGGTGTGTGGCTTAGTGGCCGATAGCCGATAGCTGAGGAATTATTTTTCACAAATGATCAACTCTGCGATCATCTGCGGAATCTGCGGGAAATAGAAGTGACAATAATGAAATAAAAATGATATGGCCAAAAACGAGAACAAAACCCAAAAGACCGAGGCTTCTGTCACTGACTTCCTAGAAAGCGTAGCCGATGAAAAAAAGAAAGCCGACAGCTATGTATTGCTCGAAATGATGAAGCACCTTAGTGGTTCTGAGGCTAAAATGTGGGGACCAAGTCTAGTAGGTTTTGGAACCTATCACTACAAATATGCAAGTGGTAGAGAAGGTAGTTTCTTTAGGATTGGATTTTCTCCAAGACAAGCTGCTTTAACCGTTTACATTATGCCCGGTTTCGAACGCTTTGATGAGCTAATGCAAAAGCTGGGTAAATATAAAACCGGAAAATCCTGTCTTTATATCAAGAAACTGGAGGATGTTGATCAAGAGGTTTTAAAGACTTTGATTGTAGAGTCATTGGAGTATATGGCAGAGAAGTATCCAGATTAAAAAGTTGGAAGTGTATTTCGCAATTTATCAATGTGAAGATGTATCAATGTGAAGATGATCTAGTTCAAGCTCATACTTTATTCTTTCGAAAATACGCTTTCATATTTCACATTTCATATTTCACATTTTCCTACTCTGTGTTCTCTGAGCCTTCTCAATGTTCTCAGTGTATAAAAAAAGTCTAGATTCTATATTCCCAAAACACCTTTAGGCACTTTAGATGCACTTTAGCACACTCTAGTGCACTAGAAAAACTATTTTTGTTCCTCAACAAAATCCTGCAATGTACCCTACTCTAGCTGATCTGATCAAAGACTTATTTGGAATAAACCTTCCACTCCCCTTCCCAACTTTTGGATTCTTTGTGGCGCTTGCATTCTTGACTGCCGCCTACTTCTTTACCAAAGAACTAAAGAGAAAAGAACAGTTAGGATGGTTATCATCGGTCTGGATCAAAGAGAAGATAGGTGAGAAAGCTTCAGTACTTGAGATTCTTTCCAATGCCTTGATCGGTTTTATTATAGGGTTCAAATTGGTGGGTGTATTCACTAATTATGATCTCTTTGCCGAGAATCCTCAGACATTCATATTCTCTGGGGAAGGAAATTTCCTAGCAGGTTTAGTTGGAGCCATACTTTTTGGCTGGTTGAAGTTTCGCGAGAAAGAGAAGCAGAAGCTGGAAGTTCCTAAAATGGTTGACCGAGAAGTGCATCCGCATGAGTGGGTGGGTAATATGACACTCATCGCCGCTGTGGGAGGTATTTTGGGAGCTAAAGTCTTTCATAATCTGGAAAATCTGAGTGACTTCATGGCTGATCCAATTGGTGCCTTGGTCTCTTTTTCAGGATTGAGCATTTATGGAGGATTGATCGTTGGTGGTGCTTCTGTACTCTATTATGCCGCCAAAAAAGGTCTAAAATGGGTGCATGTAGCTGATGCTTGTGCTCCCGGACTTATGGCAGCATATGGTGTAGGTAGAATTGGTTGTCAGTTAGCAGGCGATGGCGATTGGGGTCAACCAAATGATGCTCCAAAGCCAGAATGGATGAGCTTTTTACCCGATTGGATGTGGGCATTCGACTACCCAAATAATGTATTGGGAATCAATTTGCAAGAAGACTTTCAACGTATGGGTTATGAAAGTATTACTGGAAATGCTTGGCCTACTCCTTTCTACGAAACGCTAATGGCTGGTGTAATCTTTTTGATACTTTGGAGTCTGCGCAAGAAAATTGCTATTCCGGGATTCATCTTTAGCCTTTACCTCTCACTTAACGGTATAGAGCGATTCCTGATCGAAAAGATTCGCATCAATCCTGATTACAATCTGGGATTCATTCAAGCTACCCAAGCTGAGATCATTGCTGTGTTGATGTTCCTTTTTGGAATAGCGGGCATGATCTACTTTAGCAAAAACAAGGAAAAATACATTCCAGAAACAGCAAATTCAGCAAGCTAGATGGACTATCAAGCGCTTTGTATGGATGTGATCGAACTTGCCCGACAAGTAGGCATGTTCATCAAGATAGAAGAGCAGAAAGTAAA
>PALM01000012.1 GCA_002706365.1 Flavobacteriales bacterium
AAACTCTTCCGAATAACGACGATGTTTTCGTAAAGTCCTGATGTTTGTTTTCATGTTGATCACATTTAAAAGTGGTCAACCTATTTCAGGCACGGACATATGGATATTAGAAGTGAGAGATGGGATTTGGGATAATAGTCTATTCAAATCACGTTTCCTTTCAGAAATAATTGTTGTAACTTTTAATAAAGTTTCATTATGTCTGATATAGATCTCCAAGAGAAAAGTCGACGATTCTCATTTAGAGTGAAGCATTTCGTTAGGTTATACCCTAAAGACTTTGTTAAATATGAGATTTCACATCAATTACTGCGATGCGGAATGTCAGTAGGTGCAAATACAAGAGCTGCATTTAGAGGAAGATCGAAGAAAGAGTTTGTAGCTAAGCTAGGGATAGTGGTTGAAGAGTCAGATGAGTGTATTTATTGGTTAGAAATGCTCTCTGACGAGGAGAATGTGGATAAAAAGGAGTTATTAAGACTTCAAAAAGAAGCGACTAGCTTAATGAAGATATTTGTGTCTATAAGGAACAAACATAGATCTTTATAAGCTCCAAATATTAATTCCAATCCCATTTCCAAATTCTCAGCTCCCATCTCCCACATCCAATATCCGAAGAGCATTCTAATTCCAAGAAAAAACCTACTTCTTCTTCTTATCTTTGTCTTTGCGGCCAAAGATCGAGAAGTGGACGTAGCGCTCAGGATTGAGCTGCATATCGAGCAATAGCTTATCAAGATCAGCTGCAGAAGCTTCAAGGTTGCGATATAGGGTATCGTTGTTGATCAGCATACCCATTGTGCCTTCGCCATTATTCACCTTATCCACCACTTCTGAAAGTTGCTTCATTGCGATAGAGGCATTCTGGACGGTCTCTCTAAGGTTAGCTCCGGCCAAGGAATCAGTTATCGCCTCAATATTTTCTAATGAGTTAGTGAGGGTCTGATTGTTCTCTGCAAGATTGCTAGAAATGCTTTCTACATTTTCGAAGATCTTATTCAAATGCTCTCTTTCCTCAGCAACCAATCCATCAATTCTATTCATTGTGCGATTGAATGTCTCTAATGACCCTCTTATTGAACTAAAGCTCTTATCCAGATCATCTCTTGCTCTTTCATTGAAAATGGTAGAGATCACTATGATTGCAGAATCTACTGTCGACATAAGGTCCTCTGCCTTTTTCTTAAGTGGAGCAATCTCCTGATTCACAGTCTCTGTAAGTGTAGCTTCCAAGCCTGACTTTAGGGTGTCGTTGATGCTCGCTTGAGTGACAGCCCTACCTAACTTGAGATCGACAGCCTTTGAGCCGAGAATATCCAAACTGACGATCTCTGCCTTGGTATCTTCAGGGATGATCAGATTTTCTTCAGTTACAGAGAACTTAACTAAGAGTCTTCCAGAATTATCTGGAATGAATTGGACAGACTCAACTTGACCGACCTTAAAACCATTAACGGTGACAGGGTTAGAGGGAGCCAATCGGTCTACATGCTCATATACCGCATAGTAAACCCGATGTTTCGAAAAGATGTTATGTCCTTTCAAAAAATTTGCACCCCAAAAAAGGAGTGCGATCGCCAATAGCATGACGAATCCGATCTTGACTTCCTTGGAAATCTTCATGCGGCCAAATTAATTAATATCTTTCTTCAAAAGCTTTACGGCTTCACCAACCGCTATGCGCTTTCCATTATAAAATGCAATGATAAAAGCATCTTCAAATCCCTTGGATCTCACTTCATCTTGAAGCTTACTTGCATCCTCCCAACTATGCTCATCACCATAAGTATATCTGAATAAACCTCCGGCTTCATAGTATTCTACTCCTTCCAGACCATTAAAGTTCTCGGCTTTGGGTTCTACTTCCTGACTAGATGTAGCCAATTGAACTTTGAACACCAGATCTTCATTATTTGCATGAACTTTTCTGTACTCTTCTTCTCTACTTGCTTTTTCTTGTGCTAATAATTTGGATTTTTCCTCTAGCTCTTCTTTGTAATCTCTAAAAGCTCTAAATATGGCAGAAGCCATATAATCTTGTCCTAGCTCAGACAATAGAAATCTCTCTTCACTCTCATTCGTAAGGAATCCTGTCTCAATCAATACTGAAGGCATTGTTGTTTGATGCAAAACGAGAAATGGCGCCATTTTTACGCCTCTATCCTTTCTTCCCACTCTCTCTCTGAATTGATCCTGCACCATTTTGGCAAAGTGAATACTTTGTCCTTGATATGCCGACTGCATAATAGTCATTGCGATATAAGATTCTGGCGAATTGGGATCAAAATTCTCGTAGGTGTCTTCGTAATTATCCTCTAAAAGGATTACCGCATTCTCTCTCTGAGCAGCTTTCAGGTTACTTTCTGTTTTGGCGTTACCCATCACGTAGGTCTCTGTTCCAAAAGCTGAAGAAGCCGCAGAATTAGCATGTATGCAAATAAAGAGATCTGCTTGGTTCTCATTTGCTATATGAGCTCGCTCGGCCAATTCAAGAAATACATCGGTCTTTCTGGTGTAGATCACATTCAGATCCTCATATCTATCTTCAAGATATGCTCCCAGCTTTAGGGCTATCGCTAAAGCAATATCCTTCTCTTTACTGCTTGCTCCATGACAACCGGGATCATCTCCTCCATGGCCGGCATCGATCACTACAGTATTCAATTTACTGAAGAATTCTTCCTGATTTTCTTGTCCCAAGCTGATGAAGGGCATCAATAACAGGATGGTAAAAGACGTTAAAAGTCGGGCTTTCATTGGTCTGCTCTGGCTTCGGTCGTAATAATTTAATTAGCTTTGAGCCCTCTTATCAAGGGCCGTGTTTTATACAAAAATAGTATTATAGATTGCCGCTGCTTCCCTCACAAATACGGTTTTTCATCCGATTGATGTTAATAACTCTCTTGCTTGGCAACAGCCTTTATGCGCAAGAAGCAGGCCGAAGTATGCAAGAAATTGAGGTAGTGGCTGAAGATAGTTCTGCAACTATTGCTGATTCTAGCTTTCAGACAGCACAGCAAGCCACAGACTCCATAGCGATTGATTCATTGAAGGGCGACAGCTTATCATCTGATAGCATTAACGAAGAGAAACCGGATTATATTTCTCCTGATGCGATCAAAAGTCGCGTGGATTACAAAGCCAAAGACAGTATCAGGATCGATATGAGTAGCGAAAAAGTCTATTTATACGAAGATGCTCAACTCAATTATGAGAATATCCAACTCAATGCAGATTATGTGATGCTGAATATGAGGGAGAATCTTGTTGAGGCAGATGGTGTTTACGATGATAGTATAGGAACTAAGGTGGGTCTACCAATATTCAAAGAGGGTAATCAGGAGTATGAGACCGGTAAAATGACCTACAACTTCCAAACAAAACAAGGCAAGATCTCAACGATCAAAACTCAAGAGGGCGACGGTTATATACATGGTAAGGAGGTAAAGAAGACCGATACAGACATCATGTACATTCGAAATGGTTCCTATACTACCTGTAGTTTGGATAAGCCTCATTTTCACTTAGCTACATCGAAATTAAAAGTCATCCCAAATGATAAGATCGTAACCGGTCCAACAGTTTTAAAAGTAGATAGCGTTCCCCTTCCCCTAGCCTTGCCTTTTGGCTTCTTTCCAAATAAAAAGGGAAGATCCTCAGGTATAATCGTGCCTACATATGGAGACTCAAGAGCTTTGGGTTTCTTTTTGAGGGATGGAGGATTCTATTGGGGAATGAATGAATATGTGGATATGGCCTTCACAGGAGATATCTACACCCTTGGTAGCTGGTCGGCTAGAACTAGAACGAGATATAGAAATAGATATCACTACAGAGGAGATATGGATCTGAGCTACTTCAATAGAATTAATTCCTTTGAAGGCTTTCCAGACTATAGTGAAACCAAAGAGTTCTTTATTCGCTGGAATCACGCTCAAGACGCCAAAGCACGTCCAGGTTCAAACTTCTCTGCAAATGTGAATATTGGTAGTAGAGAGAATTTCCAGAATAACTTGAACTCATTTGCAGGGGATTATCTCACTAATACATTCCAGTCTTCCATTACCTATACCAATAGCTTCCCTTCAAGGCCCTACAATCTCACAATTAGCGCCAGACACAATCAAAACACTCAAACAGGAGCCTTTAACTTGAATCTGCCAGATGTGGCATTCAACGTAAGTCGTTTATACCCTTTTAAACAGTTTGGTAAGATTGGAAATGAATGGTGGAGAGGAATCTATAAAAACTTCGGTGTAACCTATAGCGGTAATGCTACTAATCAGCTAAGAACAAACGATACTCTTCTAGCACTCAATAATTTTGATGTTTTGGCCGATGATTTTCAAAACGGAGTCAGACACTCAGTTCCTATTTCTACTTCTTTTAAGCTATTGAAGTACTTCAATATGAACCCCTCTATGAATTACTCAGAAGTATGGGCTTTTAGGACCTTTAGAAGAGACATAGATGGAGAAGGTGTGGTACAAAGAGATACTATTGCAGGATTTGAAAGAGCAGGTTCATATAACTTCAATACCGCTCTTACTACCAAGGTATATGGAATGTTCCAATTCAAGGGTAAAAGAGGAATTCAGGCCATTCGACATGTAATGACCCCTTCTGTCTCATTTAACTATCAACCGGAAATCACTACTGGCAGACAATCATATGTGGATACCAATGGAGTAACTCAGACCTATAACATTTTCGATGGCACGATATACGGAAATCAAGAGCGAAGGGAAAGCGGTAGAGTTGGCTTCAACTTGCTGAATAACATCGAGATGAAGGTCGGGAGCAAAAAAGATAGCACAGGCTCAAAGAAAGTCACCATCTTCGAGAACCTAGGCTTTTCATCATCTTATGATCTATATGCCGACTCCTTGAACTGGGCTCCTATTTCTGCTAATGCCAGAACAAGACTAGGTCAGTTCTTCACCTTGCAATTCAGCGGAGTACTCGACCCATATGCAGTTGATACAACAAGTGGAGCACGAATCAATGAAAGTGCTCAAAAAATTAACGGTGAACTGCTTAGATTAACTTCTGCAAATATTGCATTGAACTTTAGGTTGCAAGGCGGTAATAAAAAACCCAAACCAAAATACGAGAGCAAGTATGCTACCGATGCTCAATTGGAAGAGATCAATGCAAATCCTCAGAACTATATTGATTTCAGAATTCCTTGGTCGTTGAATGTAAACTACAACATACGATATAGCCGTCCGGTTACCGAAGTAAACCTCACACAAACCATGAACTTCTCAGGCGACCTAACCGTCACCAAGAACTGGAAAGTAGGCTTCAGCTCAGGTTGGGATTTTGAACGACAAGACTTCACTTATACTGCTTTAAACATCAATAGAGACCTTCATTGTTGGCAACTGGCCATCAACTGGATCCCTTTTGGCCCACGACAATCATATATGGTCACCCTAAACGTAAAATCTCCGGTACTTCAAGACCTGAAGCTGAACCGTCGTAGGGATTACTATGATGTGATTCAGTAGAATTCTACAGCTGATGATAAGCTTAGCTAAATCTTGGAGACCTCTGATAGTACTTATTTTGAGTATTAGTCCTCTTTCTTTATTAATAGCTCAGGAAGGGTCATATAAGCAACTTAATAACTTGCTGATCAAGTATGAGTTGAGGAATGAATGGATGGGCAGTTTAGCATTCAGCAAAGGAAACTCCATAATTTTTACAAAGTCAATAGGATACTCTTCTATAGAAGCAGATGAGAAAGCCAATTTGAAAACCAAGTATCGAATTGGATCCATTAGTAAGATGCTAACATCCACAATGATCCTTCAAATGGTTGACGAAGGCTTGCTGGACCTAAATGACCCTCTAAGCAAGTACTTCCCAATTTGGGATAATTCTATAAACATTACCATTGAGTATTTATTGAGACATCAATCAGGTATAGAGAATTTTGGTCTTAATCGAACTAAGAACTACAAGAACATTGATCCCAAATCCAAGGCCGATGTAATACAAATATTTGCTGAATCTGAAAGCACTTTCGATCCAGGAACGAAGGTGGAGTATAATAATGCAAATTACCTTCTTCTCAGTTTTATTATCGAAGACGTTGATCAATGCAGTTTTGAAGAATCGCTGAAGAAAAGAATATTGATTCCACTTTCAATGAATAACAGTCATGCGGGTGGCTACATTGATAGCTCAAATTATGAATCACATTCCTATTTCTGGAAAAAGAAATGGATTAGAAATAGCAATAATTATAGCACTTTTCTACTTGGTGCAGGATCTATTGTAAGCACTCCAGTTGATATTAATTCTTTCATATATGCCCTATTCAACGACAATCTAATTTCACAGACCTCCATGAATGAAATGTTAAAGATTAAACAGGGAATGGGCTTAGGTATATTCTCATTTCCATTTTATGAGAAAACGGCTTATGGGCATGCTGGAAATTATTCTTCATTTGAGAGTTTCACAGCTTATTTCCCTAAAGAGGACCTTTCATTTACTTTATGCATGAATGCTAATAGGGAAGATTTCAATAACATTCTTAAGGAAGTTCTAGAAGCATATTTCCACAAATAAAAAACCCTTCCCCGGTTACTCGAAGAAGGGCTTTAATTGAATTATTAAATAATAGCTTACTGCTTTATGAACTTAATGCTCTTCACTTCCTGATTAGAAGGATAGATAGTGAGCACATAATTTCCTCTCGCCAGATTCGATGATGAGAAGTCGAAGTTTAGTACACTTTCTCCTTCTGGAAGAGCAATTGTCTTCTCCATCACTTTCACTCCCATCAGATTATGAACGATGATCACAGCTTGATCTTCAACTGGACTTTTGATTCTAAGGTTAAAATCGGTCATCACAGGATTTGGATACATCTGAACATCTAGTTCTTTTTCAAATCCAATAGTTTCAATAGCTTCAATAGTGCTAATTGGCGTTTCTGCAATTACTTCTACCCCACTAGTATCTGTTATTATCATCTGAGATATTGATGGAACAAGTCCTGCATCAATACTGCTCATCAATTGAGCTCCTTTAGTAAGGGCGAAACCATGCGTTTTACCGCTATTACCATTCACATCACTATCTAAGTTGATATCATTACCTCTATCTTTCTGAGTAAAACGATAGTTTGCTGGGGCCACATAATTTAATTTATGGATTCTACCGGCAGCTACATTATCAAAGTTGGCCAATCCCATTGAATCAGTAAATGTTTGATCAATAACCTTATTACACCAGTTTAGCAGCTTTACTTCTACACCTGCCATTCCCAGTTCTGAAGAATCTTGGATACCGTCGGCATTCTGATCATCCCACACATAGGTTTCAATAGAACCTGGCGACCAGATCCCAGCATCTATATCGCTTATGATCCTATTACTTTTTGCAATAATTCTAGGACTTAAACCAAGTAATTGGCCCACATCACTATCTAGACTTCTATCAGATCCTTCATCTCTATACGTAAAGGCCTGTCCGTCATTTCTTTCGTACTTCAACCATACACTTTCATTGTGATCCAAGTTGAAGAAAGCTACTAAACCATTTGAATCAGTAGTTGCCTGACCTAAATATCGGAAGAACCATCCATAGGCTTTAACCTTCATGCCGGCAACAGGTGGCTCATTGGCATCTTGAATTCCATCTCCGTTTAGATCATCCCATACATAAGAAACAATCACTCCCTTTCCATTATTGGTTGAATCCAATGGGAATTTATCGATACCATCTGGAATACCATCATTATCATCATCAGGATCACAAGGATCTTTAATACCATCATTATCGGCATCAGCCAAACGACTATCAGAAACATTGACCATGGCAAAAGCACTATCAGTATTTCCACTGAGGTCCATCACGGTAAGTCTAACCTGTACAGCATTACCAGCATCAGCACAATTGAAATTACTTCTACTTAGTCTCATTGAAGAAATAGCACAATTATCAGTACTTCCATTGTCAATATCTGAAGGCCTGATTGAAGCATAACCATTTGAATCCAACTGTACGGTAATGGAATTGGCAAGCGCTTTAGGAGCTATACTATCAAAGACTGTAACGATTGCATTCGCACTAGCTGAGTTGGAAGCAGCATCAGTAGCAGTAAGACTTACTGTATTTGCTCCAAGATCACTACAATCGAAAATGCTTGGACTTACACCTAAAGTAGTTATGCCCACATTGTCGAAACTTCCGTTGTCAATATCAGTCGGACTTAAAATAGCTCTACCGTTTGTGTCGAGAGCAAGTCTAATGTCTTTTGTAATTACTGTAGGCAGAATTGTGTCTCTAGCCGCGTAATTAAGAATATTAGCAAAGTATTGATTGTTAGCTGAGCTATTAAAGATCGAAGCATCACCATTTACAATGATTATTCCATTTCCGTAAGGAATAATAGAAGCAATATCTAGCCTATTACTCACGGTTGAGCTGGATGCAGTTTTATAATTAACCGATATCAAACCGGCAGTACCTGCAACATTCACTGCAGAGTTATAACTTAAGCTATTTAGTCCTTGAGTGATCTGCGGATAAGAAAGTGAATCATAATCAAGCCTGCTACAAATAGCTGTAGCGCTTGCGCAATTCGCATTCCTAACAGCAGTAGTATTTGCTGAGCAAAAACCATTTGATAAGCCCGGTACACTTACATTGGTGAAACCAACGTTAAGTCCAAAGGTCAAATTCAGCAATAGAGATGCGGCAATATTGTTATTCATATTGCAATCACCACTAATAACTAGAACGCCACCGTTCTGAACGAAATTCTTCAAGCTATTTTCAGCTCCTGCATAGCTATTAGTTCCGATCCAAAAAATGTGAGAAGCTGCTGAAATACTTGAAGCAGAGGTCACATTCGTTGAATATGGAATGCTATTCGCAGTCATGTAATTGGTCAATCCGTTATTAGAATAACCGTTGACAATTACCCCTTGAGCTACTAAATTGCTGTTTACCAGCAAAATAGCTAAAGCAAGAGTTAAATATGTTAGAAATCTTTTCATAGCATAAATGCTTATCTGATGCACATATACGGTTTCATCTTATATAAGGTTGCTAAAATGTTAAGACAATGTTGAATTATTATTTTTGACATTGAGGAATGCGAGAAGAAATGGCAAGCATAAAGCTATCAGTCGAGCCATTTTGCGCACTCGTCGAATAGCTATTATATATTGAAACATATTTAAATGGTCCTCGTTCTAAGAACAGAACCAATACCACACATTATAACAAAGATGAAATCACTTAATAAAATAATTCTAGGATCCTTTATACTAATGATGGCTTTATCTGCTTGTCAGGACGACGAAAATGATGATAATCAGCCAACCGCAGTAGGCACAAGCGAATTGAGTATTCGTTTAACTGATGCCCCCGGGAATTATGATGAAGTGAATATTCACATTCAGCAAGTTAGAGTAAATCTAAACGACAATGGATGGGTTGACCTTCCAACTGATACAGGGATCTACAATCTCTTAGACTTCACAAATGGAATTGATACTACAATTGCCAGTGGTACCTTACCTAGTGGAAGTATCAATCAAATAAGATTCGTACTTGGCGACAGCAATACAGTTAAAGTTGATGGAGTTGTTCATCCTCTTACTATTCCTTCTGGATATACTTCAGGTTTGAAATTGAATGTTAGTCAAGCACTGCAACCAGAATTAACTTATTCTATTTTGGTAGATTTTGACGCGGCTCAATCAATTGTCTTAACTGGTAATGGAGAGTATAAGTTAAAACCAGTATTGAAGGTGATTGCAGAGGGAATTGATGCTGCAATTATTGGTATAATCGATCCATCGAATGTAAGCACAAACCTATATGCTGTACAAAATCAAGATACCTTAGGTGGAGCAATGAGTGATACTACAGGAGCCTTTACTATTAATGGTTTGGATGCTGGCACCTATTCTCTGATTATAGATCCTGCAGCACCTTATAAAAAGGATACCATTGACAATATTGTATTGACAACCGGTGTAGTTGAGGATTTAGATACGATCCAAGTCGTACAATAAGTTCTAAAACACAATAAATTAAGAAGGTCATTGGAAACAATGGCCTTTTTTTATTCCCTAAGAAGTATGGAACTATCTCCATAGCTTAGGAAGCGGAAATCATTTTCCAGAGCATAATCATATACTCTTTTCCAATCTTCTCCAATCCAGGCAGCCACAAGTGAGAGCAAGGTACTATGGGGTTGATGGAAGTTGGTGATTAGCCCATCGATAACCTTCCATTTGTAGGAGGGCATAATGAATAATGCGGTATGGAAATCTAAGTGTGTTGTTCCTGTTTCATTCAAATGATCGATCAAGAATTGTAGTGCCTCTTCCCTACTCATCTCATCATTCAGCTCATAGGCATCATCTTGTGATAGCTCAAAACCAATTGTCTGGACTCTGGATTCTGGACTCTGGTCTCGCAGCCTTGCCGCATACCAATACAAACTCTCTAAAGTCCGCAAACTGGTTGTCCCAACAGCGATAATCTTACCCTTAGTATTTAATAATTGCTCAAGTGTAGACTTGCTTATTTGAATGCGTTCACTATGCATATCGTGTTCTACCAGTCGTTCACTTTTAACCTGACGAAAAGTTCCTGCACCCACATATAAAGTAACATATGCCAGATCATGACCAGTCTTCTGCAATTTCTCAAGCTGAGAGTCGACAAAATGTAAACCAGCTGTGGGAGCAGCTACTGCACCTTCTATTTTGGCGTAGACTGTTTGGTAGCTTGTTCTATCTGCCTCTTCTGCTTCTCTATTCAAATAAGGAGGCAATGGCACTTCTCCGGCCTCATTAAGGATATCCGAAAAAGGTATTCCACCCAGCCAATCGAATTGTACTACAACTTCTTTATCTAACTTCTTTACAAGTCTGCATTGAAGAACTGTACCTGCAATATTCATTTCCAATACATCCTTCTCCTTGAAGCGTTTAAGGTTACCCACCATGCACTGCCATTTGCAGCTTGCCGTAGAAGTCAATGCTTGCTCAATGGTGGATTCATAAGGCTCTAGGCAAAAAACCTCTATTTGAGCACCAGTGGCTTTCTTGAATTTCAGTCGGGCCGACAAAACCTTTGAATCATTGAAAACCAATGTTGAATTTGCAGGTAGATATGATTCTAGATTAGCAAATCGATCATTGCTCAACTCTCCACCCTTATAAACCAGCAGCTTTGATTGATTGCGATCTTTAAGAGGATATTTAGCAATCCTATCATCAGGCAAATCATAGGAAAAATCATCTGCTTTTAATTCGGCTCGATCCATGAGGCAAAATTAGTTTTTTGAAAAGCTTGAGTCTAGACTCTAGGCTCTAGATTCTAGATTCTAGATTCTAGATTCTCAATAACAAAATTGCCAATCTGTCACCTAATTCTTACAATCTGTCAGGATATAGCTGAAAATCAATTATTTAACTAAAACCTCTCTATCCACTGGCATGAGCAGGATAGCGAGCTTTCTTCCAAATTAATTCTCAAAAAAGGCATCTTCGCATAAAGCTTGCACCATCAGTACCAAACAAAAATTAATCAATCCCAAAAGGAATGAGTGTATTAGTAATTGGTGCGGGAAATATGGGTTTAGCCTATGCAAAAGCATTGGTAAAATCAGATTTTCTAAACCAAACCAATTTAATGATCTCGGATACCAATCCAGAGAAAATCGAAGAACTTAAACAGATCAGTCGCTTTGACGTGTATGACGATCTGGATGAATGCATGGAGAAGGCAGATATCCTCTTCATTGCTGTTAAGCCATATCATGCGGAACAATTGATGGCCGACTTAAAACCATTGATGAAAAAGGATCAGTTAGTGATCTCAATCATGGCAGGTGTAACCATTCAGAGTATGCAAGAAGGACTTGGCATTAGAAAAGTGGTAAGAGCCATGCCTAATCTACCTGCACAGGTAGGAAAGGGACTAACCTCTTTCACTGCTTCTGATGAGGTAAGTAGATTAGAATTATCTACCGTGAAGTCCCTTTTAGATACAACCGGTACTTCAGTACATCTCGATACAGAGAACGACATTGATGCATCTACCGGTATTTCGGGTAGTGGACCTGCTTATGTCTTCTATTTCATGCAATCCATGATGGAAGCTGCGCAGAAAATGGGCTTTTCAGACCATGACTCTAAAGTTCTAGTTGCACAAACTTTTGAAGGCGCTATTGAATTATTCAATCAATCAGATCTTAGTCCGAAAGGTTGGATGAACCGAGTAGCATCAAAAGGTGGAACCACACAAGCGGCATTGGATTCAATGGAAGACAATAATATTCGAAATCTTATTCAAGAGGCTGCTTATGCAGCTTTCAATAGAGCCGTAGAGCTTGGTAAAGAATCGAATCTAGAATCGGCAGCAGCTGAAAAATAGGAGAAGGATGATCAAAGAAGAAAAACTAGTTGCAGAACAAGAAGAACTTCATCAGGAACAGGAAAAAGTTGAATTGCAAGAATGGAGAAATCGCATACCCGAAAAGCAATATAAAAAGAGAGTTGTGATCAAGGTTGGAACCAATGTGATGGTCAATAAGGACAATCGCATCGTTGGACCAATCCTCAAAAAACTTGTGGATCAAATAGCACGACTCTATGAAGATGATATCATTACAGTGCTCGTATCCTCGGGTTCGGTTATTGCCGGTAAAGAGGTGCTTGATGAGAATACTATCGAGGATGAGACGATCAGAAGACAAGTTTACTCAGCTGTTGGTCAGCCGAGAATGATGCGACATTATTACAGCATCTTTCACGACTACGGAATGCGATGTGCCCAGATCCTGGCAACAAAGCGCGACTTTGATACAGGAAAGCACAGAGAGAATATGATCAATTGTTATGAAGGTCTACTCTCTCAGGGTATTATCCCTATCGCTAATGAGGATGATGCCGTTTCACTAAGTATGTCGATGTTCACCGATAATGACGAACTGGCTTCATTAGTGGCCGAGCTGATCGATGCAGATATGTTGATCCTTCTTACGGATACCGAAGGTTTATATGACGGTCATCCGGATAATGAAGAAAGTCGCTTGATCAAAACGGTAACCACTGATCAGGATGTAGAAAAATACATCCAATCATCGAATAAGAAAGAAGGTGAAGGTAGAGGTGGCATGAAGTCGAAAGTCAGCGTGGCAAAGGAAACTGCCAAAAAACAAATACCTACCTATATCGCCAACGGAAAAATCGATGATAATATTATCAAGATCGTCAATGGCGAAGAAGTAGGAACCAAAGTTTACGATAAACAATAATCAAAGCATAAAGAGAAAGGATTAGAAATAGATATGGAATTATTAAATACCAAACAGAAAAACCAAGTTTTAGAATCGATGATTCGCCTATTGGGCGAGCGAAAGTCGGAGATCATCTCAGCCAATAAGAAGGATCTAGAGGCTTTCAATAGAGATGATCAGGCGCTATACGACCGTTTAGTTGTGGATGACGCCAAAGTGGATGATATGATCCGTGCGGTTAGAGAGGTTCTAGAACAAGATGATCCTGTAGGACAGGAAATCTCAAATAAAGAGTTGCCAAACGGATTGAAGATCACCAATAAAACAGCACCTTTTGGGACGATCATGATCATCTATGAAAGTAGACCTGATGTGACCATAGAAGCTGCCGTATTGGCCTTTAAAGCGAATAATAAGATCTTGCTAAAAGGTGGTAGAGAAGCTCATCACAGCAATGAAGAATTGGTAAAATGCTGGCATGATGCCCTTCAAGAAAATGGATTCTCCAACGACTGGATCCAGTATATGAAGATGAACCGTGAAGAGACTCAGGAATTCTTGAGAAAGCCAGACCAACCTTTGGATCTGATCGTTCCTAGAGGAGGAGAGAAATTGATACAGTTTGTAAAAGAGCATGCAAAATGCGCAGTACTGGTAAGTGGTAGAGGTAACAACTTCGCTTACATTGCCCCTGATGCGGATCTAGAGAAAAGCTTAAAAGTGATCGTAAATGCGAAGACCGACAAGATTTCGGCCTGCAATGCATTAGACAAGATCCTTATTGATGAAGCGCATCCTGAATTCGACTCTGTAGTAAAAGAAGTTGAAAAGGTGCTTGCCGACAATCAAATCGATGTGATTGCCGAAAAAGGAATCTTAAGACTGCTGAAAACCGAAGCGGTGATATCAGATGAGAAGCTTTGGGAAGAAGAATTTCTGGCAAGAAAAGCTGCTATAGGCACTGCAAATGGATTGAATGATGCGATTGATAAGATCAATAAATATTCTGGTGGACACTCAAACACCATCCTAACAGAAAACAATGAATCAGCCGCAAAATTCATGGAGCAAGTCGATAGCGCTGCAGTTTATCACAATGCCTCTACCCGCTTCACCGATGGTGGTGCCATGGGAGTTGGAGCTGAATTGGCCATTAGTACTGATAAGCTACATCATAGAGGTCCTTTGGGATTGAAGCAGCTCGTTACCAACAAATATTATGTAAGTGGTGACGGACAAGTGAGATAATAAAGTTTGGAGTTTGGAGTAAGGAGCATGGAGTTTTATGCCATATATTCGCATAAAAGCCTTCATTGATCCAATTCGAACATCTATCCTTTTGGGAGAAACAGACTTTCCTCGAGCAGATCGACCTTATTGTCGCGGGCTCGGGGATTGTTGGTTTAGGTACTGCAATTCATCAGAAAAGGCGCTATCCCAATAAAAAGGTTGTGGTCATAGAGAGAGGCTATCTGCCTTCCGGAGCATCTACTAAAAATGCCGGCTTTGCATGCATTGGCAGTGCTTCCGAGCTCTTATCGGATTTGGACAATGGTTCCGCGGATTCTGTTTGGGCCACGGTTGAGAAGCGTTGGAAGGGACTGCAATATCTCAAAGAGTTAGTTGGTGTATACCGACTGGGATATGTGCATAGTGGATCTTATGAACTATTCACAGCTGCTGAAAAGGATAGATTTCAAAAGTGCTCTGATCAAATCGCTGAATTGAATCAAAAGCTACACGAGATTACTGGCATTGAAAAGGTCTACAAGCTGGATGAGAATGTAATCTCTAATTCGGGATTTGAAGGCTTTAAATATGCTATTTCCAATTCTGCTGAAGGTATGCTCGATACCGGCATGATGATGACAGCACTTATTCAAAAGGCTGTTGAATCTGGAGTGATCTTGCTAAATGGTATTGAATGCAAACATCTTGAGAGTGGTATGCTAATCACCAATTATGGTGAGATCAAAAGCAAGCAGATCGCCGTTTGTACCAATGGATTCGCATCTAAACTATTGAAACTGGATGTGAAGCCAGCAAGAGCTCAAGTGGTGGTAACATCAGAGATCGAAAAGCTAAGATTCAATAGCTGTTTTCATTTTGACGAGGGCTACTACTATTTCCGAAATGTGGGTAATAGAGTGCTTTTTGGCGGTGGTAGGAATCGCGATTTCGAGGCTGAAGAAACGGATGAATTGAATACTTCAGACCAGATCATCAATCACCTCTCCTACCTTTTGGAAAGCAAGATCCTACCGCATCAATCATTTAGTATCGATTATCAATGGGCAGGAACTATGGGAGTTGGCGACACCAAAGCGCCTATCATTAAAGAAATCAGTCCTGACTTGTTCTGTGCCGTGAGAATGGGTGGAATGGGGGTAGCTATAGGTAGTTTGGTGGGAAAAGAGCTTTCAGAATTAATTGGCGATTAAGCCATCATCAGATTACTTTGAGCTGAGCTTTCTTCACTTTGGCCTTCATTTGTCCGAAAACAAGGGTCACCTCCTCCCCTTCTATCTTTACTACTTCACCAATTTGACTGGAGTTTCTGAGTTTAGCACGCACACCAACTTCTAATGGTTTTTCTGTGATCTTCTGCTTGGCGACTCTGTTCTTCTTTGGCTTCTTCTTTTCATTTCTCTTCTGAGCTTCAAGCCTTTTCTTTTTAGCAGCTTCTGCTGCTTTCTTTATCCTAGCCTCGATCTTCGATTTCTCAATGGCGAGATAACGCTTAACCTCATTGAGGAATTCTGTTTGCTTCTTTTTGGATGAAATTGGGAATTCTTCTATGAATTGGGCCATCTTCCTTCCATGATTGAGGTATTTGTTGTTCTTTTCGATCAGCTGCTGTTGCTTGCTTAAGCGCTGCTCAAAATGTTCGCTCTTTTCTTCATACTCTTCCCTACTCGCCTCCATGGCAAGTGTGGCCTGATAATTATCGTCCTTCAGCTTCTTCAATATTGAGCGATCTTTCTGTAGGTCTGATATCAGTTGATCCATCTGTATCTTCTGGGAGTCGACCTTTTGTTTTGCAGCCTTCAACATCTTCTGCGGAATACCATTCATCTGAGCCACCTCAAAGGTGAATGAAGATCCCGGCTGACCTACCTCTAATTGATATTCAGGCTTTAATGTCTTGCGATTAAAGAGCATATTGGCATTGATAGCTTCCGGCATCTGCGCAGCTCTGAGTTTAATGTTTGAGTAATGTGTAGTGATCACCCCAAAGCATTTCTTTTCATAGATCTCTTCAAAGAAAACTTCGGCTAGTGCGCCTCCCAATTCCGGATCTGAACCGGTACCAAATTCATCAAGTAGCAAAAGTGTCTTGGAACCTAGCTTATCCAAAAAGAAACGCATGCGCTGAAGTCGATGACTGTAGGTCGATAGCTGGTTGGCGATGGATTGGTTGTCACCGATATCTGAGAGGATATAGTCGAAAAATCCCAACTTACTTCTAGTAGAAAGGGGTACCAAAAGACCCGACTGAAACATCAGTTGTATTAGTCCGACCGTCTTTAAGGTGATGGATTTTCCACCCGCATTCGGACCGGAGATCACCATCAATCTGCTATCTGATCTCAAGTGAAAGCTCTGGGGAATAGTAGGTAGATTCTCAGCTTGATTTTGAACCCAGAGTATTGGATGATAAGCTTCTTTATAGTCGCAATTCTGATCTTGCAGATTCACCTGTGGCTTTACTCCATTGAGTTTCTTCGCCAGGCGTTCCCTTGCATTCACTTCATCAAATGAGACTATGATCGACTGATAAGCTTGTATCAATTCATAATAATCACGGAAGAAATTTGTGAGTTGAGCAAAGATCCTTCGAATCTCGATCCTTTCATCATCTAGTAATTGATCGTATTCGCTATTGAGCGCGATGTTGGCCTGAGGTTCAATATATGTGAGTGAACCGGTTTTTGAGGATCCCAAGACATTCCCATCCACCTGTCTTTTGTGATTTGAAACGATGGTTAGCACCCTGCGATTGCCAATGATATTCTCCTTGAGATCATCTATATAACCATTCTGCTGAGCGGATTTGAGTGCCTTTTCGAAATTGCGATTGATCTGTTGTTTGCAACGACTCATTCGCTGACGGATCTTCATAAGATCATCTGAAGCATCATCCTTCACCTGCATTCTCCTGTCCAAGATCTTAGTGATCTCTTTCTCTATGGCCTTGGTAGGATGAGCATCCTTCAATAGACTCTTTAATTGAGGGTATTGATCAGTATGTTCTTTAAAGAAGGCAAAGAGTGCATTCACGAAACGACTAGCATCCAAGAGATTTACGATTCCTTCCAATTCAATAACAGAACCTTGAATTCCCAAAAGTCGAATCTCTTTCTTCAGCTCTCTAAATTCCATTCTGGGGAAGGTGAGTCCTTGGTGGCGGATCAACTGAAGCTCATGAACCAGATCAAGGCGACGAACAACTTCTTTGCTACTTCGGTAAGGTTGTAATTTCAATAAGCGACTAGAAGCTGTTTCGGTCTTGCAATAGCCAACAAGCCAGCTCCGAATCTGATCGAACTCAAGATCTATAGCCGTCTGCTCATCGAAAAATTTCATGCGATAAATGTAGTACCATTATCCAACCGCTAGAGTCAAAAGAAGTTTAAACTTAATTTAGTCCTATGCGCTTAAGAAGATATTCTATTACAATAATGCTGACTTTGATTGTCATCTCCTTATTCTCTTGTAAAGAAGATGATGATGAAGAAATCATTGACGGTTGCTGCCTAGGACAAATACTACCTAGCATTACAAACAGAGATTTCAAAATGGGCTTTACTACTTGGCCCTACAATGCACAATTAGGCGGACAAGACACCACTTATGCCTTTCTGAAAGCAAATGGAGATATCTACGCCGAGCATATTGATGATCGAATTCCCTGGTCGGCCTGGATCAATAATACTGCCCTACCACAAGACTTCATCAATAACATTCAAGGCAGAAAGCAACGCAAGATCAATGGAAATGACTTATTGGTTTCTGTGAGTTTATTGAACAACCTTCGCACAGATCTGGCGGAGGACTACAATGGGGATACTCTGGCTTATGATTCTTTGAATCAGTCAAATATTATTTCAGCCTACTACAAGCATATAGACTACATAGTAACAGAGTTGCAACCAGATCATCTGGTCATTGCCATGGAGGTAAATGAACTGCTGAAGAATGCTCCTTCAAAATGGGATGGCTATAAAAAATTGATGGATAGTGTACGTACTCAGTTAAAGGCAAAGTATCCGAATTTACCGATGTCAGAGTCGATTACGCTACACAACTTAGCTTATAATGCCTCAGCTATCGAGCAACAAGAAGTAGTGAGCTATATCAACAGTACTCAAGATTTTGCATCAATTAGTTTTCACCCTCATATTGGAGGTTTAGGTGCTACAAATCCAGAGCAGATTGATAATGGATTTGTGTTTTTAAATAGCAATATTCAGCTTCCAATTGCCTTTGTAGAGACTTCAGCATTAGCAGAAGACTTGATCGTTCCCAATTTGAATGTCAACATACCATCAGATCAAGGCTTTCAACTAGAATATTTGAAGACTTTACTGCTTCAAGCAGATGTGAATGACTATGAGTTCATTATCTGGTGGTGTCATCGAGACTATGATGCCCTCTGGCAGACCTTCCCTCCTTCTGTAAAGGATTTGGGACAGCTATGGAGAGATACTGGTCTTTTGGATGAGGATGGTAATGAGCGAATTTCCTTCGATGTTTGGAGCGAAATATTGTCGCGCTAGAGCGCTCCATGGAGGCTAGAAACCAGAAGCCAGAAACCAGACTTAGATTGAGTTTGAGAGTAATTATTTAGAAACTGAAATACCTTTATTTCACATCTCACATTTCACATTTAACTCTTCTTCGTCCAATCTAAAGCCAATCGATTGAACTCATCTGCTTTTTCGATATTGCAGATATGTCCGCAGTTGGGAATCACTCTAAGTGTAGCCTTAAGCTGTTGTTGAACGAATCGTTTAGCCGGATCAAGGAACATATAATCCTCTTCTCCCATTACAGCCAATAATGGATATGGAAGCTTTACGCTTTTGAATCGTTCTACCATGTCGCCAAACTCCTGATAGAGTCCTATCCATCTTCTATATGCAGCTGGTGATAGTTTCCTTGCTTGTTTGATGAAGATCCTTCTGGCTAATTGATGGTTCTTCTTAGGCATCAACAAATAGGAAAACATCCAATAACTCCAGCGAAAAGGGATGATATAGCTTAGGAAAGTAGCCGAATTGGCGAATATTCTGATCATGCGTGTAATATCGAAGATCCCGCCGGCAATAACAGCTTTTTCTATAGCTGATGGACGAAGCTCAGATATCTTTTGAATGACTAAGCTTCCCATAGAAAGCGCCACAAAGATGGCTTTATCTATCCTAAGTTCATCCATGAGTCTGAGCACATCCTTGGCTATGGTAGCGAATGAATAAGGACGAAGAGAAATTATGTTGTTAGCCGATTCACCATGATCCCTTAGATCGATGAATAATAGATTGTAATCCTGGGCAAAAGCTTCTCTTTGATACTTCCAGGTACGTATATTCCCTCCAGCGCCGTGGATGAATACCATCCACTGATCATGACCAGCATATTCCGTCTCGTAATTTAAGCGCATATCTATATTAGACAGTTAATAAGAGCTTTTGTTTGTTCAGATAAAGGAGGCGAAATTAATTGATTCATCGTTCTTGATAAGATTTTGAGAAGCTAGAATCTAGACAGATGACTAGACAATATTCTATCTTTTACACGTTGTATACATTTTAAAAAAATGCTCAAGTCTAGACTCTAGGTTCTAGGCTCTAGATTCTACATTTGTAAAATGTTCAACCGCCTGCCTAAATGGCTTAGATTCAGTTTGATTTTTCTAGCAGGACTGCTAATTGCGATCTGCACCTTCTTTGTTTTGCTGTTCAGCGGTGCTTTCGGAAACATCCCGAATGAGCAGGAGCTTGAGGATATTCAAAATCAATCTGCAAGTCTGGTCTATTCCAATGATGGACATTTGATCGGAAAGTTCTTTGAAGAGAATAGAACCAATCTACCATATGACTCCCTGCCCGAAAATTTGATCCAGGCCTTGATAGCTACTGAAGATGCTCGTTTTTACGAGCATGAAGGAGTTGATGGTAGGGCTTTGGTTCGTGTACTGCTTAAGACCATGCTGATGGGAGATCGCTCTGCCGGTGGCGGTAGCACTCTTTCGCAACAATTGGCGAAGAATCTTTACGGCAGAAAGGACTTTGGGAAATTCAGCATTGCGATCAATAAGCTAAAAGAAATCATCCTCGCCAATCGCCTGGAAAATCTTTACAGTAAAGAGGAGATCATTGAATTGTATCTAAACACAGTACCATTTGGTGAGAACCTTTATGGAGTTGAGGCAGCAAGCCTTAGATACTTTTCAAAATCTGCAATTGATCTTCAGGTCGAGGAATCTGCTGTATTGATAGGCTTACTCAAGGCCAACTCTTTCTATAATCCCAGACTTCACCCTGAGAATGCCCAAAGCAGAAGGAATGTGGTTCTTTCGCAAATGGCGAAATACGCTTATATCACTGAGTCCGAGGCTGACTCCCTTCAAGAACTGGAGATGAAATTGGACTATCGCAATTTAGCAAGAGAAAATGTCACTCCTTACTTTCTAGATCGTCTTAAGAAGGAAGCTGAAGACATCATTGCTTCAATCAACAATAAGGAAGGTGAAAAGTATAATATCCACACCGATGGATTAAAGATCGTCTCTACCTTGGATATTGGCTTGCAGCAAAATCTCTATGAAGGCATGTCGGTCCATCTTAAGGAAATGCAATCCATTCTGCGCCGACAATATGCCAAAGGAGTTTCGGCCAGAAAGTTGAATCGTTTGGTTGAGAAATTGATGTCGCAAAACAAACTAAGTGCTTCAGAAAAGAAGGAAAGTCTGTATTTCGATTGGGAAAAGGGAGACACCTTAGTCGACCTCAATGCTGCAGATAGCCTAAAATACATACTCACACAATTGCAGTCGGGAGCTTTTTCCATGGATCCAAAAAACGGGGCAATAAGAAGTTGGATCGGCGGGATTCACTATCGCTATTATCCATATGATCAAGTTAGGGCTGCACGACAATTAGCCTCCACATTCAAACCCATTCTCTATGCAGCTGCACTCCAAGAAGGCTTTAGGGCTTGTGATTACTTGAGCAATGAAGAAGTAGTACTCACCGATTACGATGACTGGTCTCCCACTAATTACGATGGCACTAGTGGTGGGGAGTTCTCTTTGGCAGCCGCATTAGCTCTATCAAAGAACTTACCTACGCTTGATCTATACTTACAGACGGGCTGGGATGCCGTAAATCAGATGTGGGACACCCTGGGCTTTATCGAAGATCTCAATAAAGAACCATCAGTGATTCTAGGCACTAATTCAGCAAGCCTTTTACAATTGGTACGGGCTTATGCCAGTTTTGCCAATGGAGGTTTTGAGGTAGATCCCTATACCATAGAAAGTATAAGGACCGCAGATGGACAGCTAATCTATCAGAAGGAGAAAAGCAAGCAAAAAAGGGTAATTGAGAAAGAATTGAGTCTGCAAATGAATGAGATCCTGGCTAAAACGGTAAATGAAGGAACAGCTAATGCAATTCGATCAAGATATGGGATCAGAAACCAACTGGCTGCAAAAACGGGTACCTCACAAGATTATGCGGATGCTTGGACGGTGATCTACAATAATGATCTGGTATGCGGTATACGAGTTGGAGCTGCATTTCCATCGATCCATTTCAATAGCGGATCCTATGGCTCTTCATCCAGGCTGGCCCTTCCCATCTTGGGAGAAGCATTGAAAAGAGAGAAATACAGAAGAGCTGACTGGTTAAATGCCGGATTGGATCAAACAGATCTGATCGACTGCGAGAATTATCGCGAGATCAAAGGAATTGAAAAGGTCTTTCAGATCTTTAGAAAGAAGGAAACGAGTTTAGAAGAAGCGGAGAAGCGGTCGAAAAGGAAAGGTTTGTTTAAGAGGGTGTTTGGAAAATAGTTTTTTTTGAGAGCCTAGAATCTAGAGTCTAGACTATTTAAAAGTTAGAAACTTAGAATATAGCTTTAGAATTAAGTTTAATTCTTATAGATCTTAATAATTTTGATTCAATTAAGAACATCTAGATTCTAGACTCTAGGCTCTAGGTTCTTTTTCACCATTTCACATTTTATATTTCACATTTAATCCCTACTTTTGCCGTCCCGAATTTTTCGGGAGTAATCTACGGAGTCTCAGAGTAGTTCCGTTCATTTTTAAACTTTAATTATTTAATATGCCTACAAAGATTAGATTGCAAAGACATGGTAAGAAGCGTTTCGCATTCTTTCATGTGGTAATCGCCGACAGTCGTGCCCCACGAGATGGGAAGTTTATTGAAAAGATAGGTACTTACAATCCTAACACCAACCCAGCTACGATCGATATCAGTTTCGATAAAGCATTGAACTGGGTTAAAAAAGGAGCTCAGCCTACTGATACAGTTAGAGCTCTATTGTCTTACAAAGGTGTGATCTACAAGAATCACCTTGATCGCGGAGTAACTAAAGGAGCTTTTTCTCAGGAAGAAGCAGATAAGCGCTTCGAAGATTGGATGAAAGCCAAGGAAGACAAGATCAACTCTAAGAAAGATAAATTGGCCTCAGAAGCTGAAGCAGCTGAGAAGAAAGCTCTAGAAGCTGAGAAAGAAGCCAATAAGAAGAAAGCTGAAAGCATTGCTGCTAAGACTGCTGAAGTTACTGAAACTGCTGCTGAAGGAGCAGAACAAGCTGCTGAGGCAGTTGCAGAAGGTGCTGAGCAAGCTGCAGAAGCTGTAGCTGAAGTTGCAGAATCAGCAACTGAAGCAGCTGCAGAAGTTGTAGAAGAGGTTAAAGAAGCTGCTACTGAAGAAGCTCCAAAAGAGGAAGCTAAAGAAGAAGCTGCAGAAGAGCCTAAAGCGGAAGCAAAAGAGGAAAAAGCTGAAGAGCCTAAAGCGGAAGCTAAGGAAGAAGAGTCAGCTGACGCGTCCTCTGAAGCAGAAGCGAAAGAGGAAGCCGATAAAAAAGAAGAGAAGTAATTTTCTGAGTAGTTTGCTCTTATCATGAAGATCGAGCAGTCTTACTACTTAGGTTACATTTCTAAGATAATTGGTCATAAAGGGGAGCTTGCATTCAAATTGGATGTGGACTCCCCTTCTGATTATCAGGGCCTGGATGCAGTTTTGATCCAAATGATGCCCAAAGACAATAGTCTAATCCCATTTTTCATTTCCAGCGCACAGATCCAATCCGCTAATATCTTAAGGGTTAAGATGGAAGGTGTGGATGATGCTTCTGAGGCCAAGAAACTGGTTGGCAAATCAATATTCTTACCTCTAGAAAGACTCCCTAAACTTAGCGGTAATCAATTCTATTTTCACGAGATCATTGGATATGATGTAGAGGATGAAGTAAAGGGAATGATCGGCAAAGTCGATAGAGTGCTTGAATACCCCCAGAGCAATCTTCTATCCGTACTTGTGAATGAAAGAGAAGTCCTAATACCAATTTTGGATGCTACTATTTTAGGACTAGATCGCGAGAAGGAAATCATCAAGGTGAAAGCGCCGGAGGGATTGATTGATTTGTATCTTAATTCTTAGAACCTAGAGTCTAGATTCTAGATTCTAGATTCTCAAGTCTTAGTAAGTGATTTTTCAGTTTAAACAATTTTCCATCCGTCAACGTGACTCAGCTATGAAGATAGGCACAGACGGACTATTACTCGCTACCACTACTCCACTTTCAAAGTCTTCACTTAAAGTGTTGGATGTGGGATCGGGAACCGGATTGATCTCATTGGTTATCGCTCAAAGAGCTCCGGAAGCTAAGATTACAGCTATTGAAATCGAAGAGAATGCAGCTAGGGAGTCTGAATTAAATTTTACTCAATCCCCTTTTGCTGAGCGATTAAAGGTTCTAAACTCTTCCTTTCAAGATTTCAACAGTTCTGAAACTTTCGATCTCATCATTTGCAATCCACCATTTTACGATGGCAGTCAGGCAGAAGGTAGTCGAAAGCAAGCAAGAAACTCGGTCATGCTTCCTTTAGATGAACTTGCAAAAGGTGTTAGTAAGCTTCTTATCGCAGACGGACAATTCAGTTTGATCATTCCATCGCAGAGTGAGCAATCCTTCATAGAGACAGCTACTAGATTTGACCTATATCCTTCTGAAATACTCAGAATTAGAGGTCGAAAAGACTCCAAGATCATCAGATCAATTATTCATTTTAAGAAGGAGAAAAGGGAAGTGCAAGTCAATGAAATGCATATTGAAGTCGATAAGCGACATGAGTATTCCGAGGATTATATCAATCTCACCAAAGATTTCCTCACCATATTTGATTAAGCTTCTTCTGGGTTTATTTTTATGGATCTAATTTGACTCCATGGATTATCAAGAAGTACACGAACTGATCAAAATGCGAAGATCCCTCTATCCAGCTCAAATGGATGAGACGAAGAGCATTCCAGATGAGGACATTTGGAAACTGCTAGAATTGGCAAATTTTGCCCCTAGCCACAAGATCACCGAACCTTGGAGGTTCAAGGTATTTGGAGGAGATAAGGTGAGCAAGTTTTACGACACTCTAATACAGGTAAATTCAGAATGGAATTCTGTAGATGAAATGAAGCCTATCGCCAAGAAACTTCAAGGCAAGGCTGAGATTGTTTCTCATGTGATCGTGCTATACATGAAAAGGGATCCTCAAGAAAAAGTCCCTGCTCATGAAGAAGAGTATGCTTGTGCCTGCGCCATGCAAAACATGTTGCTTGGAATGAGATCGCTCAATATCATTGGTTATTGGGGTACGGGAAAAGCCGCAGCTAGCGAAGCAATGAGAAAAGCGCTTAAGCTAGGAGAAAACGACAAATGTATTGGATTCCTGCAGTTGGGAGTCCCGAAGATCCTACCTCCGGATAGTACGAAAAGAATTCCTGGAGATGTGAAGGATAAAGTTGAATGGATGTAAAGCAAATCTGAAATTTCACTCTGAGAAACTCAGCTCAGGCTTGGCGCAACTCTGCGGTACAGTTTATTTAATTCGTCTAGATTCTAGGCTCTAGACTCTAGGTTCTTCTATGAAATCATCCCTTCCAAGACATTTCCTACCAAATAAGAAAGTATAGCCGCTGCAGCTCCTAAGAAGAGGGTTTCTAGCACTGATCTGATTCTGGCTGTTTCATTCACATAAGACTTCAACCAACCTATTCCGATAAAGGCAAGGGATGTAAACAGGATACTCATTCCAAATAGATTTCTAGCCGGTTGGCTCATTTCACCGCTTGTGTAATCCCAAACATAAACGATCAATGGAATGAAACCGACTAAAATAAAAGAGATGAAAGTCATTAATCCCATCATGAATGGCGATTTATCTTCTTTGGTCATATTGAGCTCTTCCTTCATCATCACATCCACCCAACGATCCTTATCGGCCGTGATCACATCCACCACTTGCTCCAAGAGTTCTCCTTCAAAACCTTTGGCTTCATAGATCTCTCTTATCTCTTCCCTTTCCTTCTCGGGCAAATGATCTACTTCCCAATACTCTATTCGCTCGTGCTTTTCGTAATTCTCTCTTTCGGATTTATTGGAGAGATAACTCCCTACGGACATGGCAAAACCATCGGCAATGAGGTTTGCGAAACCTAGAATAATGATTACCGAAGAATCCAATTTCGCCCCTGCAGCACCTGCCACAACAGCAAAAGTGGTTACGCTACCATCGATCCCACCATAGACGAATTCGCCAATATAATCCTGCCATTTGGCCTTCCACCCACTACCGGAATGGAGTTTAGTCTCATGATGCTGTGGTTTAATATCTGACATGCTCTATATAAATAAAACTCGTCTAGATTCTATGTTCTAGGCTCTAGGTTCTACTAAAATATCCTATTCAAATCATTCTTCAAAGCTTCAATAGCCACTTCTGAATAGGTTCGTTCGGTTTTACTGATCAGCTCTAAAATAAACTGAGATAGTTCTAAGCCGCTTGCATCATCATTCAACTGATCCATGCAGCTATTGATCACCTTCTTGGTTTCTTCTTTAGCCTGCTTGATCATCTTCCAAGTATTGGAAGAAATATAGACCTGTTGAGCCATATTGTGCTCGTACTCTCCTCTTATAGCATCTAGCATTTTTGATTGTAGGTCTTTGGCCGATTGTCCTTGAGCATAAGTTCGCATCACCAAATTGCTCAAATTGATCCTCTCAAGATACAAGACCATTCGCTCATAGGCCTGCAATCTCATAGGGGTTATAAGCTCCCTATTATCAGACCTGTAGCGGAGTTCTACTTTCCTCAATTCGCTCTCCAGAAAGTTTTGCATCACAAAATAAACACCCACAAACACTATCGCTGCGGGTAATACATACTTCAATATCTCTAATACTACCTCCATAATAATCCAATTGCTCAGGTAAAAATAAACTTAATCTCTAAAGATGTTTTTATAAGAGACAGATAATATAACTGCTAGTAGATTTAAAAAGTATATTGCGCATTTTTTTAGCTATGAAACTTAAACTACTACTCTGCCTAGCTATTGGAGTTTGTCACTTTCAGCTTTCAGCTCAACCGGAAAAAGGTGATGTACTTCTTGGAACCCAGTTCTCCTATTTCAAAAACAAAACCAATAGCAATTCAGATTATAGCGAATACACATTTTTGCCGAGCATCGGAATATATTTAAGTCCGTACTTCAATATTGGTCTAAGTGTTGAGTTCTTTGGCTACAATGAAGATGTAGAAATTACAGATCAATTTGGTCTTAGCACATCAGAAGAGGTTCAACTCCGACTGAATACTTATTCCTTAGTTGGAAATGGCCATTCTAAAATCACAGAACGACTATATTTCAACACCAATGTGTTCTTGGGCTTTGGTAAAGGAAGGGTAAATTACTTCGACGATTTCGAAAGTGAGATCCTAGTAGCCCAATTAGGTATAAGACCCGGTCTGCTCTATTTCACAGGTAGTAGTATAGTCTTAAGCGCTCAGTTTGCTGAACTATCTTACTCAATGGGTGATGAGAATATAGAAAACACCAATGGTTTCAGCTTTTCACAGACTTCATTTTCGCAAGATAAATTTAGTGCGGGACTGGGTTTTGAATACATTCAATTTGGTATCTCATTTCTTATTGACTGATTCGAATAGGCTAATTATTTTGTGAGTGCACTTTTGATTAAGTTTGTTTTCCTCTATTGAATTGCAATGACCAAACTTTCCGACCGAATCAATAACCTCTCTGAATCCGCCACCATTGCGATGGCTCAGCGGAGTCGTGAACTCAAATCCCAAGGTAAGGATGTAATTAGTCTTAGCCTGGGTGAGCCCGATTTTCATACTCCAGATTTCATAAAGGAGGCGGCAAAAAATGCCATCGACGAGAATTTTACGACCTATACTCCTGTTCCCGGATATCTTGAATTGAGAGAAGCGATCTCAAATAAATTCAAGCGCGACAATCATTTGGATTATTCTCCAGAACAGATCGTAGTCTCTACAGGTGCCAAGCAATCCATTGCCAATGTGATGCTCTGTCTTGTAAATCCTGGGGATGAAGTGATCATGCCTGCTCCTTATTGGGTAAGCTATATGGAGATCGCAAAAATGGCAGAAGGCATCCCAGTAGTTGTCCCTGCTGGAATTGAGCAGGATTTTAAGATCACTGCCCAGCAATTGGAGGATGCAATCACTGAAAAGAGTCGCGTATTGATCTACAGCTCCCCTTCTAACCCCACGGGAAGCATTTACACAGAAGATGAACTAGCTTCACTTGCAAAGGTGATCGCTAAACATAAAGACCTCTTTGTGATCTCTGATGAGATCTATGAATACATCAATTTTACAGGCAAACACCACAGTATTGCTCAGTTCGACGAGATCAAAGATCAAGTGATCACTGTGAACGGACTTTCAAAGGGTTTTGCCATGACCGGTTGGAGATGCGGATATATTGGTGCCCCTGCCTGGATCGCTAAGGCTTGCGGCAAAATGCAGGGACAAGTTACCTCTGGTACTTGCAGTATTACACAAAGAGCAGCTATTGCGGCTTTGGAGGCTGATCCGGAGGTCGTTACCAAAGAGATGAAGCTCGCCTTCAAGAACAGAAGGGATCTCGTTGCAGAGCGATTAGAAGCTATTGATGGAATCAAAGTGAACCGTCCACCAGGCGCCTTCTACCTCTTCCCGGATGTTTCTGCCTTCTTTGGTAAATCATTCAATGGGGAGACTATAAATAACTCACAGGATCTTAGCATGTACCTGCTCAATGAAGCTCTTGTTGCCACAGTCGAGGGAGATGCTTTTGGAAGTCCTGATTGTCTGCGACTCTCGATAGCCAATTCAGAAGAGCAGCTTATAACTGCAATGGATCGAATTACTAAAGCACTAGAGCAACTTTCATGAAACTAAGAGCCGCAAATATCTATCAGATCTTTGAAGACTTCAATAATTTGAAAGTCCTCATAATCGGCGATGTGATGGTTGATAGCTACTATTGGGGAAGAGTGGATCGCATCTCTCCAGAAGCTCCTGTTCCAATTGTTGCCGTTTCTCATAAAGAATCTCGAATGGGAGGTGCAGCCAATGTTGCACTGAATATCCAAGCTATGGGCGCTACACCCATTCTCTGCTCTGTAATTGGCGAGGATGCCGAAGGTGATGAGTTTATGCGACTGCTAGAAGCTCGTGAACAGTCAGACGAAGGCATGATCCGCACAAGCAGCCGAAAGACAACCGAGAAATCAAGAGTGATTGGTAACAATCACCAAATGCTTCGTATCGATTCGGAAGAAACAGACCCATTGTCCTCTGCACTCACAAAACAGCTTTTTGATCGCATTTCTGCATTGATCGAGGTAAAAGGAATTGATTGTGTGATCTTTGAAGATTACGATAAGGGTGTAATCACAAAATCGCTTATTGAAAAGGTAGTTTCCCTTTGTAAAAAGAAGAAGATCCCTACTACGGTAGATCCTAAAAAAAGAAACTTCACCGCCTATAAAGAAGTCACACTTTTTAAACCCAATCTCAAAGAATTAAGAGAAGGACTTAAGGTAGAAGTAGATCCTGCTGAAAAGGCCCAACTGGAGGCCGCAATTGGCACTTTAGAGAAAAAATTAAACAATCAAATAACGCTAATTACACTCTCTGAATCAGGTGTTTATATAAATTCACCTAAATCAAAACATCACATACCTGCTCACCGTCGCGATATAGTCGATGTTTCCGGTGCAGGAGACACTGTGATCAGCGTAGCATCTCTTTGTTTGGCACAAGATCTTTCACCTCAAATGATCGCTGAATTTTCAAATTTAGCAGGTGGATTAGTTTGTGAAAATGTAGGTGTGGTTCCTATCGACAAAGAAGAATTGAGGGAGGAGGCCCTAAAACTCTTTATCTAATAAAATGCTCACTCTTCCATCGGCATACCTCGCTCCTATTGCAAATTATCATCTGCTAAGAACCAATGATCAAATCATCCTTGATGGAAAGGAGCGATTTGTAAAAAGATCGAATAGAAACAGATGTACCATCTTAGGTGCGAATGGCCCACTGCAGCTTAGCATTCCATTGCAAAAGTATTCTCACAAGGACAAAACAGAAGACATACGCATTTCATTCGCTGAAGACTGGCAAAGTCTGCATTGGAAGAGCATACAAGCCGCTTACAGCAATTCAGCCTATTTCGAGTTCTACGAAGATGAATTTGCGGAATTCTTTGAGGAAAAGAAGACCGATATTCTCATGGACTTCAATGAAATGCTCGAGAATAAAGTACTTCAATTGCTCGAGATCGATGTCGACAAGCAATACGCAAGTGATTATAAGGCTCAAGATCCGGATTGGAGGTCTCTTCTAGATAAGACTAATAATGAGGTCTTAGACAACAGCTTCTTCCCTCACTATCAGCAGGTTTTCTGTGAACCAAATGAGTTCCACCCCAATTTGAGTATTATCGATCTTCTCTTTAATCTTGGACCAGCGTCACGACGCTATCTGACTGAAGTGAAGATTCCTCTGAAGTAGCTGACCGACTGCCAAAGTCTTCTACAGGAGCCACTTTAAAGAACTCAACTATTGCACTCAATTTCTCTTCATCATCTCTAGGATAATAAAGTTCTAATTGATGCATCCCTTTCTCCAGTCCAGAAATATCTAGATATGTCATTATACCTTCTTGAGAAGTTTTTTGATGCAAATGATAGAGAAAATCCGCTTCTACCTCTTTTCCATCCAGTTTCAGTTTATAAAAGGAGGATAGACATTCCATTTTTAATGAGTCGAGATTGATTTTTTCAACAGTCTTATGAATGTCATAGTCACATGCGTCTCTAATATACCTTTCCTGTAGGCCTGCATTCATGACAATAAAAACAGGTAGTACATTGGAATTGATCACATCAGATGGAATATGAATTCTCTTTGAAGGCTCATTCCCCATAAGGTTTTCATAATGTCCGTGAAAAAGAGTCTGACTATCATCCGAAACTTTGAGAGTCATTAGGTTAAGCGGATTCGTCTCTGTTCGAATACTTTTTGCAATCAAAAAAGAAATGAGCACGAATACCGTCATAGCAACTCCCACCTTCCATTTTCGATGATTACTGATAAATCCATAATAGATGTTGCGGTATAAGGGTGATAAAGTAAGTACACTCATCAAACGATAGAAGGGATAATATATCCAAGAGACAACAGGAATTCGCTTGATCAAGCCCAAGCCAATAAAATCAATAACCGTAAACAAGGCGATAATAGAAAGTATTGGATCAATCCAACTATCGTACTTAGTTGCAAAATCAGGAGCTAGCTCAAAGGTGATCGCAAGCACAGCAACAACTACTGTGAGGAAGAAGAAAACACCAAGAGTAGTCATGAAAATCAAGAAACTGACCGCGAAAACAGAACTACATATCTTCTCCAAACTGATGATATTTTTAATATAATCAGTGTTTCTTTCCAAGATCTTGCGATATGGTTTGCGATAGTTTAACCTACTTAGATCTACGCCTTTCTTATAGACATAACTCAAGCCCACAAATGCCACCCAGACACTTCTAGAGATCAAATGAGCTGTAAAACCAGCAATCAACCAATAGTTTGCGGTTAGTAGAATGGCCAGAAGACTCTCATCTGCAGTCCCTATTGAAAAAATCTCAAGTGAATAGCTATCCAGATAACTAAAGAACTCTCTAATTAGAGGAGGTAACTGCAGCAGTGCAAATAATACAATACCTGAGATGAGAATCTCCGGTTCCCAGCTTTGCTCCTGAATACGTTTAAGCCATTTTAAATGACTGTAATTATCGTCTTTTTGATCGATCTTAGAATCCATGTTGATTATGTCAGTTTCTAAAAATATAAAATCCAGTATGTATTTTAAAGCTGTTGAACCATTTGAGTATTCCTTCCGTTTCAGTTAATTTAGATGCCTTTGGAGAATAGCCCTTAGATGAAAGCATCCCATTGAAAACCAATACAAAACTGTAAGCATAAAGATGGCACAAAAGATCGATATAGAAGAGAGTAAGAACGACGATAGTATAAGACTCCAGATATCCGAACTAAAGAAGAAGGCAGATAAGATCCATCTTGGTGGAGGGTCTAAAAAGATCGAAAAACAACATGCAAAAGGCAAGCTTACCGCCAGAGAACGAATCGACTTCCTCCTAGACGACAAAGAGCACAGTATAGAGATTGGAACCTTTGTGGGCGATGGCATGTATGAAGAGTACGGCGGCTGTCCTTCAGGTGGATGCGTAGTAAAGATCGGTTATGTGAGCGGTAAGATCTGTATTGTTATCGCCAATGACGCCACAGTAAAAGCCGGCGCCTGGTTTCCAATCACTGCTAAAAAGAACCTAAGAGCTCAAGAAATCTCCATAGAAAACCGACTCCCAATTATCTATTTGGTGGATAGCGCGGGAGTCTTCCTGCCTATGCAGGATGAGATCTTTCCCGATAAAGAGCATTTCGGTCGCATGTTCCGCAACAATGCGGTGATGTCGGCCATGGGAATCACCCAAATTGCCGCTGTCATGGGCAGCTGTGTAGCCGGTGGAGCTTACCTTCCCATCATGAGTGATGAAGCTTTGATCGTAGATAAAACAGGCTCAATTTTCCTAGCCGGATCCTATTTGGTAAAGGCAGCTATTGGGGAAAATATCGATAATGAAACCTTGGGTGGAGCAACTACCCACTGTGAGATTTCAGGAGTAACGGATTATAAGAGCAAAGACGATAAAGACTGCTTAACAACCATCCGAGATATCATGGATAAGATAGGTGACGCAGACACCGCGGGCTTCAATCGCAAGGAAGCCAAGGCTCCTAAAGGCGAAGAAAAAGCGCTCTATTCCAAGATCCCTTATGATCGAAATACACAGTATGATGTAAAAGACATTATTGGCCATTTGGTTGATGAAAGTAAGTTCACTGAATACAAGGCTGAATACGGCAAGACTATTGTCTGTGCCTATGCCCGCATTGATGGATGGTCTGTGGGAATTGTCGCTAATCAGCGTAAGCTAGTGCGCACCAAAAAAGGAGAAACCCAATTTGGCGGGGTGATCTATTCAGATTCTGCCGATAAAGCAGCCCGTTTCATTATGAATTGCAATCAAAAGAAGATTCCATTGGTATTCTTGCAAGATGTAAGTGGATTTATGGTGGGTTCTAAGGCTGAACATGGCGGTATCATTAAGGATGGTGCCAAAATGGTGAATGCCATGGCGAATTCTGTAGTCCCTAAATTCACAGTGATCATGGGAAATAGCTACGGAGCCGGTAATTATGCCATGTGTGGGAAAGCCTACGACCCCAGATTGATCGTTTCCTGGCCTACGGCAAACCTTGCGGTGATGTCGGGCGCTTCGGCAGCAAAAACCCTTCTACAAATCAAAGTCGCTACTCTAGAAGCCAAAGGAGAAAAGCTCAGCGAAGAAGATAAGAACAAGCATCTCAAAGAGATCACAGATCGCTATAACAGCCAAACTTCTCCATACTATGCAGCTTCCCGACTATGGGTCGATGAAGTGATCGATCCTCTAGATACCAGAAAGTGGATCTCAATGGGAATTGAGGCGGCTAATGGAGCGCCGATCGAGAAAGAGTATAAGTTAGGGGTGTTGCAGACTTAGTCTGCAAAATCAGAGATCAGAAATCTGAAATCTGAGATTTTATTTTTTCTGCTAAATATTCATCCCGAAATCGAAATCACATTTCTGATTTCTGATTTCCGATTTCTGATTTGACTTGACGTACATTATCTTACTAGTCGCTGGCGTTTTAGCTTACATTATCTCCACACTATCCGGTGGTGGAGGTGCATTAGTGATGTTGCCGATCGTGGGATTCTATTTAAGTCCGTCTGTAGTAGCCCCCGTGGTGAATCTGGGTAATATGATCGGCAGGCCGGTGAGGCTATACCTTTTCTGGAAGCATATCGACTGGTCGATCGTGAAATACTATGTGCCTTCTGCAATCTTGGGCGCCATTGTAGGTGGTTTTGTGTTTGTTCAGCTCAAAGCCGATTGGATACAGCTTCTTTTAGGACTCTTTCTTATAAGTACAGTGGTTCAGTATCGTTTTGGCAAGAAACAACGCTCTTTTGCAATGAAAAAGGCCTATTTCGTGCCATTGGGCATTGGAGTAACGCTGATCTCAACCCTATTTGGAGCTACCGGACCGGTGATGAATCCATTTTACTTGAATATGGGCTTGGTAAAGGAAACCATGATCGCTACCAAAACTGCCAATTCCTTTCTGGCTGGTATTGCTATGCTAAGCTCCTATGCTTTCCTGGGTGCCCTGCATGGAGAGCTTTGGTGGTATGGTTTATTGATTGGCATTGGAGCTACAATTGGCAATATAATTGGGAAACGACTATTGGCTAAGATGACGGATATGCTCTTTAGAAAATTCGTGATCGTGCTGATGGTCTTATCTGGGCTATTGATGATCCTCAAGACCCTATGGCTGGATTAAGCGCTGGTAGCGCTCTGAGCCACTTTCAATATCGCCGGTATTGATATCTGTATTCAGGTCGATGTTTTCTCTGTAGATCATTCCTACACCGCTGGCATAGACTTCAATATCCTTCTCAGTGCTGATGAGATTGAATTCTTCGTTCTGAAGCACGGTTATGGTGCTATCATAAGTTACTCCTTCATTCTGGAAGGACTGATGAAGTTTTTGATATTCATAAATGACCTCTCCCTGAGCATTCATAGCATTTACATTCCAACGACTGTCGGCCAGAGGTGGAAAAACCAAAGGCAAATAGATATTCCCTCCTTGATTCAGCTCATAGCGATAAGTACCTCTGTATCGCAATTCGGTGCTTCTTAACCTCCATGGCTGACCAATTGAATCTCTGCGATAGATCTCGGTGCGATAATTAGTCCTCCCACTCAAATCCTCTTCTGTAGACACAATCAGCTGTCGCTCAAAGAATACCACGGTATCAATTGTCCCCGTAAAATCATCATAGCTGATAGAATCGATCCTGTACACCCTCTCCTGCCCTACTTCCAATGGCAAATAGCTATAGCCTTCGAAGTTGGGAGGGATTTCGGAATCGGAATCCTTCCCACAAGAACCTAGCAAGATGCCAATTAGAAACAGATTTAGGAATTGGAGTTTCATGAGATAAAGATACGGAGGTGGATTTGGGATGTGGGATATGGGAGGTGAAATTTTATAATCCGGAGTCCAGAGTTCAGAGTCCAGACTTTAAATCTGCGTTGATATGTTTGCCCCGATGGCTCCTGCATGCCCACCATAATAATAGCCAAAGGATATGAAGGTGGGAGTGATTCCGCATGTCTCGATACTATTCCGATTTCATCGGAATCACTCGACAAGCTAATGGAATTGTATCGAAGGATAGTCGGGGCAGATTACGCTGATTTTCGCAGATTGTGGTTAATAGCAAGTAACCAAAATTTCTGATTTCTGATTTCCGATCTCTGATTTACATTTCGGCTATGCCGAAATAAACCCTCCACCCAAGAGATCATTGCCTTCATAAAAGACCGCTGATTGTCCGGGTGCGATACCTTTTACGGAATCCATGAATTCCACATCGATCTCGCCATTGGCATTGATGCTTAAGTGCGACATAGTGCCTTTATCCTTATAACGGACCTTAGTAAGTACATCAATATCCTCCGGAAAGTGATCATACTTCACTAGATTCGGCTTGCGAACAGTCATTTGCTGGCGTTTCAAGTCATCTTTATGACCTAAGACTACTGTATTGTCAGACGGATTGATACGGATCACATACATGGGCTCTCCCAAAGCAATACCAAGACCTTTTCTTTGTCCAACAGTATAGAAAGGATAGCCTTCATGCTTGCCCAATACATTGCCTTGCATATCGATGAAATCGCCTCCTTTAACTCTTTCTTCCAATCCATCTACGCGACGTTTTAGGAAGCCTCTATAGTCGTTGTCGGGCACAAAACAGATCTCATAGCTCTCTGCTTTCTTAGCCAATTCTTGATGACCTCTGTCGAGCGCCATCTGACGGATCTCTTTCTTGGTGTATTTACCCAATGGGAATAGGGTTCTAGCTAAGGATTTTTGTGAAAGTCCCCAAAGCACATAGGATTGATCCTTATTCTCGTCTTTTCCTTTAGAAACCACATAGCGTCCATTTTCCTGACGCACATTGGCATAATGCCCTGTAGCTATATACTCACAACCCAATTGATCAGCTCTCCTCAATAGTGCATCCCATTTGATATGAGTATTACAAAGCACACATGGATTCGGCGTTCTTCCGGCCACATACTCATCCACAAAATTATCGATGATGTAATCGCCAAACTCCTCTCGTATATCAATGATCATATGGTGGAACCCATAATTCACCGATAGAATACGTGCATCATTGATATCATCAAGACTACAACAGCCGGTGGTTTTTCTGCTACCACCTGCACTGGCATAATCCCATGTTTTCATGGTGACACCAATTACTTCATAACCTTGCTCATGCAACAATAGCGCAGTCACAGAACTGTCGATTCCGCCACTCATTGCTACTAATACTTTGCCTTTCTCACTCATACTTAACTCCTCCTCTCAGGTCGTCAAACTCCAATTGATCCTTTCTCTGATTTCTGTACTTCTCTTTATCATAATCTCCCTCATCTGCATCTTCTGGATTCAGAAGTACACCATTCTCATACTTTAACAACTTCACTACTAGTTCATGTTCATCGTAGATCAGCCATTTCCCCTCTCTTTGTCCTTGCACATATTCACCCTCTTTCTCTTTCTTTCCGTCAGGCTGATAGAAAGTGATTTGTCCGTGTTTTGCTCCATTCAAATAGAAGGCATCTTCTTTTAATTGGCCATTTTCATAAAAGGTTTGATAAGGACCGTTCTCTACATCGTCTTTGTAGTGAACCACTTTGGCAACCTCTCCATTTGGATACAAGGTTAATTCCGCCCCATTCTTCTTGCCTTCTACATAATTTCCCTCGCTAAGAAGCAGGCTCTTTTCTCCATAGGTTTTCCATCTGCCGTCCTTCATTTGGTTCAGATAGGATCCTTTAGCCAAAGTATCACCTGTTGAATAGAAATGAACAGCAAATTGTCGGTTGGGATTATCATTATCAAAGATCATGATGGTCTTCAACTTTCCATCCTGATAGTAATAGAGGAATGTATCTACTGGCTGATCCGCTTTGAATTGGCCTACATATCTCACTGTCCCTCCAGGGTGATAGCCTCTCCACTGACCGATTTTTTGCCCTTGAGCGTTCTTCTTATTCCACTCTTCTCTTGTCTGAGATGATACATTCACCGCAAGACAAAAAGTGATAATTAATGATATGAATAGCCTGATTTTCATTTGGTTCGCAAAATTACAGATTCTAAAGGAGCTGCATGAGCAATCTCCATACCAATAAAGGAAATTTAAGTGAGATTATTGTATAAATTGCAGACTTATGCAGGCAGAGGAAAATAGCTTTCTCGAGAAACTGGCTAGAGAGCTCTGGCACAGTCAGAAAGAGAATTTTGATAAGCTATATGTAATCCTACCTTCTCGTCGTGCCCGCATCTTTTTGATCGAAGCTTTCAAGAAAGTGGCAGATGGAGCTTCCTGGCTTCCCACTATCAAAAGCATGGAGGATTTCATTTCTGAGATCTCCTCTTTGCAGTCGGCCGATGAGCTTGAGCTGATCTTTGAGTTCTACGAAGCCTACAAAATCCTCGAAGGAGATAAGGCCGATAGCCTTGAAGAGTTCATGGGCTGGGGAAGCATTTTGCTCTATGATTTCAATGAGATCGACCGAAATATGATCGATCCAGATGTGCTATTTGGTTATCTCACCGAGCAGAAGGCAGCCGAGAATTGGAATTTGGGAAGAGAGGAACTCACCGACTACCAACAAAAGTATCTCGATTTCTGGCATCGATTCATTCATTATTATAGAGCATTAAAGTCTTCTCTCGAGGATAAGAAGATCGCCTATCAAGGTATGCTCTATTTAGAGGCTATTGAAAGTTTGAAGACGAATGCCAATGAAATGCTCAGAGATGAGATCTATTGCTTTGCAGGATTTAACGCCTTTACTCCTGCTGAAGAGGAGATCATTAAGTTAGTTAAGGATAGCAAAAAGACTTTGTTCTATTGGGATGCCGATGAGTATTATTTGAACGACAAACTGCAAGAAGCTGGAACCTTTCTTCGGCCCAGAATTGGAGGGGATCCCACTGCAAAGTGGGTAGACACCCAGTTAAAGGAAGGTGAAAAAGAGATCAAGATCTATGGTATATCAGGCAATATTGCACAAGCCAAGCTATTGGGAGAATTGTTGGATTCCGACGGACATGAGCTCGGTGATCTAAAGCGAAAAGCTGTGATCTTGGCTGATGAGAATTTGCTTCTACCGGTTTTGGAGAGTTTGCCCGATAGTCAGCAACCTCTCAACATCACCATGGGATATCCGGTGAAACAAACAGCCTACTACAGTTTCTTTTATAGCTTCTTTCAGCTTTTTCAGAAATTCAAAGGAAGAGAAGACCTTTATTATAGAGACCTATTTGCGTTTTTGGAGTCACCATTGCTCAAAAAGCTGGTCGATAAGCAAAAGCTGGACGAGAGCATTGCCAAGCTTCGATCTTCTCAAGCCATTTACTACACCAAAGGCAAATTAAAGTCTAGCATTGATACTGCTATCTCCTTTGTCTTTGATGATGATTTAAGACTGATACAAAGAGCATTAATATTGGTTAATAAGCTCAAGAACTCAAATAAATTGGATGAGCTTGAAATGGAGATCCTTTTCCATTTTTACAAGCTATTCAATAATCTGCAGGCACTTGAAGGAAGAGCAAAGCTCAGTGAGCAGGCCTTGATGAATTTTTACCGACAGTTCATCTCTCGCTCACAATTGTCGTTCGTGGGTGAACCTTTAGAAGGCTTGCAGATCATGGGAGTGTTGGAGAGTCGCACCCTCGACTTCGAAGAGATCTACATTCTGAGCATGAATGAGGGCATATTACCATCGGGCAAAGCCCAAAACTCATTGATCCCATTTAATATCAAGAAAGAGTTCAACTTACCGACTTACAAAGAGAAGGATGCCATATTTGCTTATCATTTCTACAGGATCCTACAGAGAGCCAAGAAAGTACATTTGATCTACAATAGTGGGATAGATGTATTGAGCGGTGGTGAGCGGAGTAGATTCATTGAACAATTGCTACATGAGATTCCACTGAAGAATCCAAATATCAATATTGAGGAAGTAAAAGTTGAGCTTCCACAAGGGCTTAAGACCTTGTCAAAGGAACGAATTGAGAAAACGGATGCCATCCTACAGAAGATCAGAGAAAAGCTGACTAGCAAGCTATCGGCATCTGCAATCAATACCTTTATGACTTGTCCGCTCGATTTTTACTATCAATACATTCTAGGTCTAAGAGAAGATGTCAGCCAAGACCCTGAAGAAGATATGGAAGCCTTCCAATTTGGAAATCTGCTACACGACTGCCTGGAAGCTCTATACAAACCATATGTGGGCGAATTGCTCAGCACCGAACTGCTTCAGAAGATAGAAAGTAAGTCGGAAGAAGAGCTGATAGCGGCCTTTGTGAAGAATGAGATCCCTCAATGGGAAGAAGGCAAGAACAAATTAGTATTTGAGGTATGCAAGAGCTATATGCATCAATTCTTTGAAATGGAAAAAGCAAGGATAGCTCAATCGGAAGTCTTGATCAAAGGAGTAGAAGATGAAATTGAGTGGCAAACGGCATTGAAGTTATCAAATGGGGAGGAGATAGAATTGAATTTCTTCGGTAAGATAGATCGTATTGAAGAAGTTGATGGAGAGGTTCAGATCATCGACTACAAAAGTGGTAATGTGGAGAAAAGAGAGTTAAATCCCAAGGATACCGAGGCAGTGCTAAGTAGGGATGATGGATTATATAACAAATTCATCCAACTGAGTATTTACAATTTGTTATATCAATCTAAGTACAATCAGCAATCTACTGCTGCTATATTGAGTTTTAGAAGGATAAAAGAAGGCGTTATGGCCGCTAAGAACTTTGGAAAAGAAGATGCGCTCAAAATGATCTCTGAGATCTTAAGCAGAATGCTCGATCCAGATGAGGCTTTTGAACATAGTCCAAAAGCCAATTACTGCAGCTTTTGTAGGGATGTAGAAAAAAGCAAGGCTCATTAGATATGGTCGTCTAATGAGCCTTACAGGGAATAGTTGTAAGATATCTACCACAAAGTCTTACAGTTAGATGACGAAAGAAGGTTTAATTTAGTTGCACAGCATATGAAAATATTTTTTAGCATACTTTTTCTACTGCTTTTATCCTCATTGAGCACAGATGCTCAGACCATTCGATGTGCCTCAGCTTCAAATTGGGAGAAAGCGATGAAAAATCCTGATTTCATAAGGCTTCAGGAGCAGTTTGAAGAAGCATCTTCTAGAGCCAAAGTAGCTAAGAGTCAGACGGTTTTCATAGTACCTGTGGTCTTTCATATTATCTATAAAAATGCCACAGAAAATATCTCAGAAAGTCAGATCATGAGTCAGTTAGATGCTTTAAATCGAGATTTTCGGATGCGAAATGCAGATACTACTAATGTAGAGCCTGATTTTTCCAAGGCAGATGTGCAAATCGAGTTTTGTTTGGCGCGCAGAGATCCGAATGGAAATCAGACAAATGGCATTACAAGAGACTCCACTGGCCTGAGTAATATTGGAATTAATGATCTATATTACATTATTCGTCCGGCCTGGGATCCTGATAGATATCTCAACATTTGGGTAGGAGATTATGGAGATATCAATGGGAATGAAGTTTTAGGTGAGGCAACACCTCCGGGACATACGCCCAGAGCTCAAGATGGAGTGATCATTACATACCGAGCCTTTGGAACAGAGGGCACAGCCACCGCACCTTACAATGAAGGTCGCACCACCACTCATGAAGTGGGCCATTGGTTCAACCTACTCCACCCTTGGGGAGGAGGCTCAATTCCAACTTGTAATGATGGAGACATGGTAGCTGACACTCCCGATCAGGATGCAGTTTACTTTAATTGTCCGCTAAATCCCAGTGTGAGCTGTGGCACCAAAGACATGCTGAGCAATTACATGGGCTATGTGGATGATGATTGTATGGGGAACTTCTCTGAAGGACAAAGAGACAGGATGCGAAATGCTCTTGTATTACTAAGACCCTCTATCCTACTCTCGAGAGGATGTTTGCCCGTTGGATTGGATGAGAATAGCTTAAATGACCAGCTCACTATCTATCCAAATCCAGCTGATGAAATAATTCAGATCAGGCTAGATGAAATAAACTCACCCTTGGATTTCGCTATCTATAGCTTGGATGGAAAGATGGTTAAAAGCGGGAGTATCCCTAGCGGAAAAACCGAATATCAGCTTCTGACAGAAGATTTGAATAGTGGTATATACCTATTGAGAATTGGCGATTCAGAATCGCAGATCACAAAGAAGATCATACTGCAACACTAAGCTGAATTGCTTGTTATCTTTGCAGTGAATTAAGCCTATGCAGAAAGAGAATATCGATAAATTCAATCTCTCCCCTGAACTAAAAGCTATCGCAAAAAAGGTAGTTAATGGAGAGCGTATCAGTTTTGATGAAGGAGTACTGCTATTTGAGCAGGGAGAACTAAATTTTTTGGGAAGTCTAGCCAATGGCATACGTGAGCGTTTGCATGGCAACGACACCTACTTCAACAAGAATTTCCACATTGAACCCACTAATATTTGTGTGTTCGACTGTAAGTTCTGTGCTTATTCTAAGCTATTGCGACAAAAAACTGATTACGATGCTTGGGAGCTATCAGAAGAAGAGATCTATGATATCATTAGAGGATATAATGATCAGGAAGTCACTGAGGTGCATATTGTAGGTGGAGTGCATCCAAAAATGGGACTTCACTACTTTGCCAATCTGATCAAGAATATCAAAGAGATCAGGCCAGAACTACATGTGAAAGCATTCACAGCCGTTGAGCTTGAGTATATGTGCAGAAAAGCCAAGGTTTCTTATAAAGAAGGATTGCAAATCCTCAAGGATCACGGTCAGGACTCATTACCCGGTGGTGGAGCCGAGATCTTCGCCGAGGATATTCGCGCAGAGATCTGTAATGATAAATGCAGCTCTGATCAATGGTTAGAGATCCATCAGGCTGCTCATGAGATTGGCATGCCATCGAATGCTACTATGCTATACGGACATATAGAGTCGTATGCAGATCGCATAGATCATATGAACCGTTTGAGAGAGTTACAGGATAAGACCGGAGGTTTCAACACCTTTATTCCATTGAAGTACCGCAAGGGCAACAATCAAATGTCGCATGTAGGAGAAGTCTCAGTGATCGAAGATCTGAAGACCTATGCAGTTGCGAGGATCTTTATGGATAACTTCAAGCATCTTAAGGCTTATTGGCCGATGATCGGAAGAGAGACTGCACAATTGACGCTTGCTTATGGAGTAAATGATATAGATGGAACAATAGATGATTCCACGAAGATCTATTCCATGGCTGGAGCTGAGGAGCAAAATCCGAATATGACTACTGCAGAGATCGTTGAACTGATCAAGCAGGTTGGTCGCAAGCCAATGGAGAGGGATAGTGTTTACAATGTATTGAAAGACTATTCCGATTTTGAGCCTGCTGCAGCATCCTGACGCTTCTTTTTCCTTCTTAAACGCTGATTGAGGAATTCCACGAATAATGAGAATGCCAGGGAGAAGTAGATATAGCCCTTTGGTACATGAACATGGAAACCATCAAGTAGTAGTAAGGTACCGATCATGATAAGGAATGCCAGCGCTAGCATTTTAACTGTTGGGTTTCTATTGACAAAGGAGCTTACCTTCTCTGCGAAGATCAACATCACTACCAGCGCAATTACTACAGCAAGTATCATAATGATGATCTGATCAGACAGTCCAACCGCTGTTAGAATAGAATCAAAAGAAAAGACGATATCAAGCAGTACGATCTGAAAGATTGCCCGCTTAACAGTTAGTTTCCCTTTGCTCTCAATCACCTTACCTTCATCATCTGTGGCAATCTTCTCGTGGATCTCAGATGTGGATTTAGCCAATAAGAACAGGCCTCCAGCAATGAGGATCACATCTCTAGCGCTTAGTTCGAAGTCGTAAACCGTAACAATTGGATTGGTAAGGTGAACGATATAGGATATTCCCAACAACAAGAGCACACGCATAAGGATAGCGAGGACCAAACCCAGGCTTCTCGCCTTTTTCTGGGACTCTTTAGGTAGCCTATCCGATACTATGGAGATAAAGATGATATTATCTATCCCCAGAACGATCTCCAGAAAAGTTAAAGTCAGAAGTGAAATATAGGTCTCGGATTGCAGAAATATCTCCATAGTATTTTGGCTTAAAGGTCAAAAATCGTGAATTATCCCAAAAAAGAAGAAATTTTTCTACTTTTTTATTACTCTGTTTATCAGTTACTTATAAAATATTTTAAAAATATTTTAGTACTATGTATTGCATATTACTATCTTTTGTATATATCTTTGTCATGCAAATTATTATATGATTATGAAAAAGACAATCAATATCTGCCTCGCATTATTCAGTGCCATTCTATTTATGGCAGCTTCGAATGGAAAAGGGGCTTCTGAGATCTACGAGATGATCGAAAGTAAAAGTGGCGACTCATTCAGTATGAGTGTGAATAAAGATTTTGAAGACTTCTTTGATATGGACATGGATCTCAATGGAAGTGAGAAGTGGGTAAAAGGAGATTTCAAGAGCGGGAGATTCCTGGTAGTAGACAAAGAAGAAGTAAAGGATCTGAAGATCATAAAGGAATTTAAGGACAGAGGATATTTTATGACTAAAGTAGAAGACGAAGACGAGGACGAAGACGGGGCTGATGAAGAATTGTACGTTTTCACGGATGTAAAAGGTGAAGATATACATGAAGTGCACTTTTTCCTCTTAGGAGATGAGAAAGTGGTTTTAATGTCGATCTACGGAGACATCCATCTTGAGAAGAAATAAATAAGAATTTTAATAGAAGTTATATGAAAATTGAAAACACCAAAGCACAGATGAGGAAGGGCGTACTTGAGTTTTGCATCCTTTCCATCTTGCAAAGCAACGAGGCTTACCCTTCAGAGATCATCGATCGACTGAAGGAGGCAAAGCTGATCGTGGTGGAAGGAACACTCTATCCCCTACTCACAAGACTGAAGAATGCGGGACTCTTAAAGTACCGTTGGGAAGAGTCGAAAAGTGGACCACCAAGAAAGTATTACGCTCTTACAGAAGTAGGACAAGAATTCCTAAAAGAGCTTGACTCCACCTGGAAAGATTTGGTGGCAGCAGTAGACCTAACCAGAACTAAGAAAAAGAATACCAAAGCATAAACCAAAGAAAATGAACAAGACAGTAACAGCGAACATCAGTGGGGTTGTATTCCATATAGAATCAACAGCCTACGACAATTTGCACAACTACCTCAACACCATTAGGGCCTATTTCAAGGATTCTGAAGGCAAGGATGAGATAATGGCAGATATTGAAGCCCGAATTGCAGAGCTATTCAAAGAGCATCTGGATGAAGGCAAAGAAGTTATCACTTTAGACCATGTGAAGCAGGTGATCTCTGTAATGGGAGAGCCAGAGCAATATATGGATGAAGTAGATCCGGAAGATATGAGTTCATCTAGCTCATCTTCAAGAAAAGAAGCTTTCTACAGCAAGAAACTTTACAGAGATACAGATGACAATGTATTGGGTGGAGTTTGTGCTGGAGTTGGACACTATTTTGGAGTGGACAAGATCTGGTTTAGAGCTGCATTCCTTATTGCCTTCTTCGGATTTGGATTTGGTTTTCTACTCTATCTAATCCTTTGGATCATTATCCCATCGGCAAAAACCACAGCTGAAAAGCTGGAAATGAAGGGAGAGCCGGTTACGGTAGATAATATAGGCAACGCCATTAAAGACGAGTTTGGCAATTTTAAAAAAAAAGTAAGCAATGGGGACACGGCTAAATACCGTTCCAAAGCTGAGAATGCCATTTATAGGTTCTTTGAATTCATAGGTAGAATACTCCTATTCCTTTTCAAGTTCATCGTCAAAATATTTGCCGTGGTGCTTGTATTGGTCGGTCTTTCCGGATTGATCGGAGTAATTGCCTTCTTGGTTGGCGGTCCGCTAAGCATGAATTTCGATGATGGAAGTATAGCCACATATTGGTTGTCGGATATCTCGGATCTGATCTTTGCTTCCAACTCTATGTATGTGATGGGACTACTGGGATTTGCCTTCGTAAGTATAATTCCTCTAATGGGAATCTTCTACGGTGGTATAAAGATCCTCTTCGATGTTCCAAAAACCAATAGAGCATTAGGATTAACAGCTCTTTCACTATGGGCCATCGGTATCATTATGATCGTAGTTTCCACCACTAATACGCTGAGTCAGTTTGCCAACAAACAAACGATAGAGGAAGAAGTGGAATTAAAAGAACTCAGTTCTGATACCCTAGTGTTGGCAAGAATGGGAAACATCTACGATGATGGAATGACCATCTTCCTCGAAGATGAAATGATCAAGACTGATAATTTGAGTATTGATGTGGTGAGAAGTAAGAACGAGAAAGTGAGAATGTTAGTGAACAAATCTTCTAAGGGAAAAGCTAGAAAAGAAGCTGGAAGAAAGGCAGAGAATATTCAATTCACATATAGCTTAGATAGCAATAGATTAGAAGTCTCTCCTATAATTGAGATGCCTCAAGAAGATAAATTTCGCATGCAAGAGGTCGAAATAAGCATCGCTTTGCCAGTTGGAGTGTCTATTTATTTGGATCCCACTTCCAGAGACATCATTTACGACATTAAGAACGTCACTAATACCTACGATGGTAGAATGATGGGACATCATTGGATGATGACAGAAGAAGGCTTAGAGTGTACTGATTGCTCTTGGTTAAATGAAGAAGAAAGTGCCAGGACTGAGGAGCAGCTTATGGAAGAAGCGGAGCGATTGAGAGAAGAAGCTGCTGTACAAGCTAAAAAGGCAAGAGAGCTGGCGCGAAAAGCAGAAAGGCTAAGAGAAGTTGAAGAAGAAGTTGAAGCCGAATTAGAAAGTGAACTGTAACAAAAAACTGACTTGACCGTCATAATGATAAAGCAGATGAAAGCACTAAAGAAAATAATGATCGTTGCGATAGGAGTAACAGCAATGCTGTTGCTGTTGAAAGCGGGCACTAGTGATAGGTCTTCAAGCGACATGGAGTCTGCAAGAGGAAGTTCACCATCACCTTCCTACACTTACGCCCTGCAGATCTTCCATGCCTTTTGAAGCATCACGAATGAGATAAATAATATTTAAGAACCTTCCGTATCCTCTAAAACTACAGTTAAACAATTTGAATCAAACCAAAGAGGATTACAAGCCGGCCAATCATGGTCGGCTTTCTTTTTTTCGCTTTCTGGTAAATGGGGGCGCAAAGCGCCCCCACCCTGACAGCTTTGACTAACATCCAACAAAGGGTGCTTTGCTTAACCAATGAGGAGTAACCCTCTGCCTTCAATTAATCACTCCAAAGGTGCGAGGATCTAAAGGGCATAGCAAGGAAAAAGGTCCTTTGAAATGCGAAAAAAAGGAATGGAAATAAAATTGAGAAAACAAGCTAAACGACTGATTTTCAGAGAGAAAGGATTTTATTATTTCCCCACTTTTTCTTTTGATCTATAAGGCTGATAATTAGGCTTATAAGGCCTATTCTCGCATTTCGCATCGAACCAATCGTGGAAAATGACCAATTCTGGTGAGTTAGGGCGCCATTTAAGCTCTTTTACCTGGCTGCGCAATAAGGTAAGGGTATCAGCTTCTAATTCTTTGACTTTTTGGAAGTCGAAATCATTTCGATTGAGGCTCTCTATAACCTTAAAGACTAACTTATCCCGTTCTCTGATCTCTGAACGCTCTTCCCAACTTTTGATATACTTCCTGAAGGTTTGAACCATAAGATCCACATCGATATACTCACTCCGCTCTATCTGACAAAGCATGCGCATAATAGAAAGCCAAACTCTCCAGCCCTCTTTATCTCTCTCCAGATCAAAGTGGATTGAAAGAATTTTTGATGCTTTATCAAAGTCTTCACTTATAAAATGAAGCATTGCTTCATAGTAGCTGAACTTACTATGGTAGAATGGGTATGATTCAACAGCCTTCAATTGTTTTTGAATTTTTATTGATTCAGATGCTTCATCAAGTTTATTTAGGTAAATTGAAGACAAGATGTAGAATTGATTAGCTATTAATCTATTGAGTGAATTTTTTCCTACTAATGACTCTGACTTTTTTGCATACATTGATGATTCCTGGAACTTCAATGCTCCTAACTCGGTTTCGGCTATATTAAAATAGAAGTAACCAATTCTACTGTTTGTTCTTACATTGGTGCTTTTTTTTAGAAATGAAATTGCTTCTAAACCAATCTCGGTCCCCCGATCAAATCGTTCTTCAACTAAGTAGAGCTCCATTTTAAATAGATAGATTTTTAGCTGAATTAAGTTCGAGTTAGTTTGAGCATAAAATTTCTCAAGCTTTTTTATACAAGCTTTAATTGCTTGGACATCCGCCTTTTGTATTCCCTTCTTTACATTTCGAGAAAAGTAATCCCTATATATAATTTTAGATTCCTTTACTCTTTTTCGGCAATTCTCAAAATAGTCGATTTCTTTTAAAATACTACCTAAATCATAATGTATTGAACCACTAAATCCTAATTCTGATTTAATATAAAGTATATCTATTAATTGATCATACAACTGATAATTCTTAGCATTTTTTTCACCTTTATCTAGAATCTTAACGGTAGAACTTACTAATCCTCTTGATTTAACAATTTCAGCAATTGTGGTTTGAAATCTTAACTGGAATTTGTTCAAAAAGAGACTTGAAATACTAGTATTATTGCCTTGAGTCAATTCAAGAATAATTGATTGCTCTATGACACTCTTCAGTCGATTGTATTCTTGGGCTCTTCTTCTTTTCTCAGTGTAACCTTCCCTAAATCTCGGACTGGCTAAAACTATTAATTTTAAACCAGTCAATATGAGAAAGTCAAGATTTACAGAATCGCAGATTGTGGCTGCC
>PALM01000013.1 GCA_002706365.1 Flavobacteriales bacterium
GGGGCTGGAGAAGGTCCCAAGGGTTGGGCTGTTCGCCCATTAAAGTGGCACGCGAGCTGGGTTCAGAACGTCGTGAGACAGTTCGGTCTCTATCTGTTGTGGGCGTTGGAATATTGAGAGGATCTGACTCTAGTACGAGAGGACCGGGTTGGACACACCTCTGGTGTATCTGTTGTCGCGCCAGCGGCACCGCAGAGTAGCTACGTGTGGAAGGGATAAGCGCTGAAAGCATCTAAGCGCGAAGCCTACCTCAAGATGAATATTCCTTTAAGGGTCGTTATAGACGATGACGTTGATAGGTTGCAAGTGTAAAGGCAGTAATGTCAAAGCTGAGCAATACTAATTACCCGTAAGCTTTCTACTAAGGTTGTTACTCTTATTCTTATATGTATTTTCTTTCTTTTTTGATGTCATGATATAAATTCGCTTCTAGCGGATAACGATTTATGGTGATTATTGCGTTGAGGTTCACCTCTTCCCTTTTCGAACAGAGAAGTTAAGCTCAACAGCGCAGATGGTACTGGGAAACCGGGAGAGTATGTCATCGCCATTTTTTTTAAACCCCTTCTATTTATTTAGGAGGGGTTTTTTTATGGATTTTTTTGAGAAGCTAGAACGTAGAGTCTAGATTCTAGACTTTAAATTCATTGCGACCATTGCGAGAAACTTCGCACTCTTTGCGGTTGAGGCGAATTATTTTTTGAAATTGGAAGTGCTTAATTTAACGATCATTTGCTCTCACCACAGCAGCCCTCCTTTTGTCGGGCTACACAAAGTCGCTTCGCTCTGCACAGCGATCACGGAGAATTAGCATCTCTAAAAACCAACATCATCCTTTTTTCATATTTCAGCTACCAAATCCCAGATCCCGACTTCCTTATACTACACATACATTCAAAATCTGGACTCTGGTCTCCGGCTTCTAGCTTCTGGGAAGAACATTTTCTTCCCATTACACAAATCATCTTCCCCAATAACTTGTTAATATTGACAAGCAATTCATCCTATGATCTATAAAAGCCTTGAACAGTGTGTGAATGACCTTGAAAAGAATGGTCATTTGGTTAGAGTGAAAGAAGAGGTGGATCCTCATCTTCAAATGGCGTCTATACATCTCAGAGTTCATGAGGCGGGCGGACCGGCAATCTTATTCGAGAATGTAAAGGGCTCTAAGTTCCCAGCTGTGTCTAACCTTTTTGGCAGCCTAGATCGCAGTCGCTTTATCTTTCGCTCTACTCTCGATCTAGTAAAGAAAATGGTTCAGCTTAAAGGTGATCCTATGATCGTGCTTAAGAGCCCGCTGGCACACGCTTCTGTTCCCTTCGTTGCTTTTAAAGCCCTACCTAAGAAGTTGAAAGGAAGAACTCCTGTGGAGTACGCCAATTGTGAAATTTCTGATCTTCCTCAAATTCACCATTGGCCAATGGATGGAGGAGCTTATGTTACTTTACCTATCGTTTATACAGAGGATGCGGATAAACCGGGGGCAATGAATTCCAATCTGGGAATGTATCGCATCCAATTGAGTGGTAACGACTATATCCCTAACAAAGAAATTGGCCTCCATTATCAAATACATCGCGGAATTGGAGTGCATCAAACTAAGGCAAATGCGCTGGGCAAACCATTACATGTATCCATCTTCGTGGGTGGTCCACCTTCTCACACTTTTGCGGCGGTGATGCCTCTTCCGGAAGGACTGTCAGAACTCACCTTTGCCGGAGCACTAGGGAGAAGAAGGTTTCGTTATAAGAATGTCAATGGCCATGTGCTTTCTGCTGATGCCGATTTCGTGATTACTGGTAAAGTTTATCCCGGAGAGAATAAGCCAGAGGGCCCTTTCGGAGATCATTTGGGCTATTATAGCTTGAAGCACGACTTCCCATTAATGAAGGTAGATCAAGTCTACCACAGAAAGAACGCAATTTGGCCTTTCACAGTAGTTGGAAGACCTCCACAAGAAGATACCAGCTTTGGAAATTTGATCCACGAGATCACAGGAGATATCATTCCTACAGAAATTCCCGGCTTGCACGAAGTAAATGCAGTTGATGAAGCAGGAGTTCATCCTTTGCTCTTCGCTCTTGGTAGTGAAAGATATACGCCCTACTATGAGCTAAAACAGCCAGCTGAATTGCTTACTATAGCAAATCATATCTTGGGTTTCGGACAAATGTCATTGGCAAAATTCCTTTGGATTGCTGCCAAAGAGGATAATACATCCCTATCGGTTAATCGCAAAGAGGAGTTTTTTAGCCATATGCTCGAAAGAGTGAATTGGGAAAGGGATCTACACTTCCAAACCAAGACAACAATTGATACTTTGGATTACAGCAGTGAAGACCTGAATGCGGGCTCTAAAGTTGTAATTGCTGCAGTAGGAAAGCCAATTCGCAGTTTGGGTAAGGAAATGCCACCAAACATTCCCAACCTTCCTAAAGTGAATGCTATAAGCCTTGCATTTCCGGGAGTATTGGCTTTTAGAATGCCTGCATTTAGCAATTACGAGAAGGCTCAATCTGAAATTCAGGCTGTTTCAGGCATATTGTCGGCTTCCGACCTGAATTTGAATGACTATCCTCTAATTTTAATTTGCGATGATGATCAATTCGTGGCTAAGAGTTTTGCCAACTTGATCTGGAGCACATTTACCAGAGCGAATCCTTCGCACGATATCTACGGTGTTGATGAGTTTGTTGAATTCAAACACTGGGGATGTAAAGGACCGCTGATCATCGATATTAGAATGAAACCTCATAATGCACCTTATCTTGAACTGGATCCTGAAGTCGAAAAGTCTGTTGATGAACTGGGTGCGAAAGGAGGGTCACTTCACGGAATCATTTAAGCGATTAATAAAGATAACTTTTCCTTTAACCTTTATCATATTCTTTATAGTCAGCAAAGCTTGCTATTCCCAAGTTCAAGATAGCACAGAAAAGAATTTTAGATTTTATCCTCTTCCCATATTATCCTATTCGCCGGAAACTAGGGGCACATTTGGTGCAGTTGGACTGGCTACTTTTCGATTTAAGAATGAGCCCCTTAGCAGTAGGAATTCACAATTTGAGATAGGAGCTGCCTACACTCAAGAAGAGCAGCTATTTGTATACATGCCTTTCGACCTCTTTATAAAGAATGAAGATTGGTGGATCAGAGGCTTAACTGGGTATTACGATTTTAGATATTTCTTTTATGGAATTGGAAATCAAGCTACAGAAGATCAAGAAGAACTCTATGATCTCGATTTTTTCCGATTTAGAATTGACGCATTGAGGCTGGTTAGAAAGCATTGGTATTTGGGTACTAGATATTGGCTTGAGGATTATAAGGTAGTTGATGTAGAGGAGGCTGGACTTCTTGGAACCAATGATATAATAGGTTCTGAAGAGGGCCTAGTATCCACAGCAGGAATTATCTCTCTTTGGGATACTAGAGATAATTACAATTACCCATCATCCGGCCATTTTCTTGAAGCTCTAATGCTATTGAATGCTCATGAACTTGGCAGTGACTTTAGATTTAGTAGGATTTCATTGGATTATGCATTTTATAAATCCATTGGCAAGAATGTAATAGCTTCCAATATTTTTGTGGTAGGTATGCAGGGTGATCCTCCCTTTAACGAACTTGCATTTATTGGTGGATCTAATAAAATGAGGGGCTACTATCTAGGTAGATATAGAGATAAGAATCTCGCCATCTTTCAAGTGGAATGGAGGAGGATGTTATTTTGGCGAATAGGACTTACTGCTTTCGCCGGCTTTGGCAATGTGGCTCCTGAACTTTATGCTTTTGCATTGTCTAATACCAGAAGCAGCGGTGGTCTTGGCTTCCGATTTCAGCTAGATGACAAAGAGAAGATTAACTTCAGAGTTGATTATGCTATCGGAGAAAGGGGTAGCTCCGGATTCTATGTGGCATTTCGAGAGGCCTTTTAGCCATAAAAAAAGCCACGCTTCTCAGCATGGCTTTCTTTAGCTTGTATAGATCAATTATTATGATCCTAACTGGATAGTTCCACTATTTGGATCCATTGTAGCTTCTCCATCATCTGCTCCAGGATTTACATTAGCCTTGATTCTCAAGACTGTTGTAGCTGGCTCAGTGTTAGCAGTTAAAGTAACTGTCTTGGTCTGCAAGTTCTTTTGCTTACCAGGGCTGTAAACTACTTTGATCTCTCCTTTTTCACCTGGCATTACAGGCTCACGAGGATATTCAGGTACTGTACAACCACAACTTCCTTTCGCATCACTGATCAATAGAGGCTCTGTACCTGTATTGGTGAAAGAGAAAGTATATGGGTTAGTTGTATTTTGCTCAATTGTTCCAAAATCGTGCTCCATCTTCTCAAATGAAATTGATGTTGGGTCCATTTTTGGAGTTGGAGGAACATTTGCTTCAGTTTGAGCATTCATGTTTGGCTGAGTATTAGCCACAGTTGTATTCATAGCTGCATTGCTATTCATATTCTCTGATACAGCTGTTTTCTCATAAGAGACTCCATCATCTGATGTAAGTAATACCACAGTATTTACCAAAGTAAGAATGGCAATTGCTACTAATAGTCCACTTTTTACATTTTCATTCATCGTTATCTGTCGTTTTTATGTTAAGGTTAAGGGTTACAAATATAATTATTCATACTCTAGCTTAGCTTTTTCGAACTTATCACTTTGTATGACATTGATCGCCTCTAAGTAGGAATCATTTAAGTCATTGATAATTTCAAAGTAAGCTGAAGTGTCAAATAGATTTCTTGCGATTAGGGCCTTCAATTGAAGATCAATTAGCTTTTTAGAATTTTCATAGTCCTCATCATCCCACTCTACATTCTTTTTCTCAGCATGCGCTTTGAACTGATCTAGAAAGTCTCCATCTACAACAAAACCGCTTTTGAAGTCTTCAATATTTGAATAGTCTTTTGACAATCCTTTTCTATTCTTGTCTAGATATGTAAGTGTAAACTCATTATACACTCCTCGTCTAATAAGTTCTCTATTTAGATCACTACTCAATGTAGTATCTAATGGGATAAAGATGTCGGGCATGATACCTCCACCACCATAGACTAATCTTCCATTTGGCGTAGAGAATTTAAGTGAATCGGGAAAATCTATACTATCGGCAACCAATAACTCACCAGCGTCGAATCTTCTATTGATCTCTTTGTAATAGCTGTCTTTTCCATCGTCATAAGGTCTCTGGATAGATCTACCAGTTGGAGTATAATACCTAGCTGTGGTCAATCTAATGATAGAACCATCAGTAAGTGGGAAAGATTTTTGAACTAGACCTTTTCCAAATGATCTTCTACCAATGATCATTCCCCTGTCGCTATCTTGAACTGCTCCGGAAACGATCTCAGAAGCTGAAGCTGATCCTTCATCAATTAGAATAGCAATTTTTCCTTTTTCAAATTCACCTCTAGATGTGGCCTTGTATTCTTCTTTCTTTTGTTTATCCCCTTCAGTATAAACGATCATCTTGCCCGATTCAAGGAATTCATCGGCCATTTGTACCGCCGTTTGAAGATATCCACCGCCATTTCCTCTTAGATCCAAGATGAGATGTTTTGCTCCTTTACCTTTTAGTTCTGCAACCCCTTTTTGGAACTCATCCATTGTGGTTCTTGCAAATCTATTGACCTTTATATAGCCTATCTCAGGTGTAGCCATATAAGTTGCATCAACAGAATAGAGTGGAATCTTATCTCTTTCAATAGTAAATGGGATCAATTTCTTCTCGCCTTTGCGCTTGATCTCTACATCTACAGTGGTCCCTTTCTTACCTCTCAATTTATCTCTCACCATACTGTTTGTAAGGCCAACTCCTGCTACATTCTTTCCATCGATCACTAAGATCTTATCTCCAGCTTGAATCCCCAATTTTTCTGATGGACCACCAGAAATAGGGGAGACCACCATTAAAGTATCTTTCAGAATGTTGAATTGTATACCAATTCCTTCAAAATTCCCTTCAAGAGGCTCATTCATTGCTTTGAGCTCTTTTTCCGGAATGTAAACTGAGTGAGGGTCTAACTCTTCAAGCATTCCCACAATGGCGTCTTCTACCATTTTCTCATTGTTCACTTCATCTACATAAGCATAGTTGATTATGCTCAGCAGCATATCTAGTTTTTTAACTCCATCGGCGCGACTCTGCTCTTCTTGGGCAAAACTGCTAACCGCCAATAAGCAAACTAGTATTGTTGGTAGAATTATTCTTCTCATTATTTCCTCTAAATTGAATGGATTCATAAAATTAGCCAAAGACCTTTAGTAGTCCAGTTAATAAACGTTAAGGGGACTATTAAAGTTTCAAAGGGTTCCCAGAATAAATAAGCGGGATTATTTACCGATGATTGGGTCGGAGGAAATGGATTCTACACCCACCTCTTGAAGCGATACTCTCTTACCGCCTTTATAAGCTACGATGAATGCTCCTTTATAGCCTTCAGTTACCATTTTAACCTTATGGGCTGCAGCGTCTTCAAAGTTGTCGAATGCTCCACTCATATAGCGATAGAATTCACCGGCACGGGTAACTATGAGCTGTGGAATAGCATTGTACTTATCTGTTGTTGGCTTGGATTTGAATGCACCAAGCTGAACTCTAAACACCACTTCATTCTCATGAGCAGCCAAATCTTCAGGGTTCACTACTATAGGTCCAGAATCCTTTTCTCCTGTTACTAGGTCTACACCACCTGTCATATGAGGTACATACTTTCCTCTGCTATTTCTCTCAAGGATCAATGCTTTTGTGAAGCCTTCTGCTTTCAGCTGCGCTTCTCTTTTTCTTGCCTCATTAAGACTGTTGTATTTTCCGGCAGTATAGAGGGTCTTTCCATCCTGATCTATCTTAGCTAGATCTCCAAGACCCAAAAGTTCACTCATGTCCTTAGGAACTTCCCCAACTTGATATTCTCCAACTTGGATTCGATATCTGTAGGTTTTGGTTTTTTTATTACTTGCCGTGAAATTCCTTTCTATTACCTCTGTTAGTTCTCTGGTGGAATCCTTATATCTCAAGAATGATTCATAGATCATTTGATCAGTTAGCTCAACACCTTTAGAGTTTGCATAGTCTGGGAATTCTGTATTGACTTCATCATCCTTATAATCGGGAATTCCATCACCATCAGAGTCAATTGCACAGCCTAAGCTGTCTACCTTTACATCTAACGGGGTAGTAGGACAATTATCTATAAGGTCGATCACACCATCTTGATCTTGATCTTCTGAATACCCCAAGGCCAGATAATCAATATCTTCTTCTATTTCTTTCTCTCTATCATTGTATTCTTTGTCGGATGGAATCTTTCTGAAATCATAGCTCAATGCTACACCTGATGTGAGGAAAAGATCGTTTCTACCATTGGCACTTCTATCACCAAGATATTCATCCTTGGTGCTTCTGCTAATCCCATCCATATAATCGGTGAAAGTGAAGTGAAGTGTGCTGTAAAATCTAAAATTGATCTGGTCTGCAAGATGCATATCAAATCCAATTCCTATTGGAATGCTTAAGCTACTCTCCTGATAAGTATTGCTATTGTTGAATCTGCCATCTCGCATATCAGTTTCATAACTGTAATCCCTTTGAACGATAACCGCATCATCTGCATTTGGAGAATTCTCCGGCAAGTTGCGAATCGTACCATCGCTCCAATAATTATAAGGCTCACCACCAAATCCTTGAAGATCTGTTTTAGGATTGAATCTTACGAATTCAACTCCAGCAGTAACAAAAGGAGTAACTCTTCTGTATTCGGGCATGAAATGATTGAAGTTATATTCAGCCATGATGCCACCTAGAAACACATCGGTGGTAAAGTTCAAATTACGTTGGACGGAACGCTCTTCTTCTCTTATCTTACCTGCGGTTAGATGGAAGTGTACATTCAAAAAATCTGTAATAGGCTGAATTAAGAAGACATCAAATCCAAAATTCCCACCAAATGGAGTAGGATAGTCTGCATCGTTTAGATCCCCGTAGAATCCAATTGTATTTATACCAACCCCGATGATAGGTGAGTTATCCGCTTCAAAAGCAGCAGAATCTGATTGAGACCACAAGCTTGAAGTCAGCAGAAATATGGAACAGAAGAAGAGAAGAGCTTTCATCGCTGCAAACTTACTATTGGCTAAAGATAGCCAGAATTTTTTAGGCTTTGTGATTACTTATACCACTTCTGCTGTGTGATCATCAATGCCTCTTGTACACTAATTCTTTCATCAGCGCTATAAGCTGTTACGAATGCATCGTCGATCTTGTTGTTATCTGCCCAAATTTGATTTCTGCGATCTCTTGCTTCTTTGTATACACTGAAGCTTCCAATCATATACTTGAACCATGTAGAGTGGAAGTCTATGGTTACCTTATCTTGGATTCCATGACGCCCTATGAAATAAGGTTGGCCCACTTCTCTTTTAGCAGCCGCAATTTGAACTCTGTACTGCACACTTGCTTGAGGAGCTGGAATATCGGCAACTTGGGCCTCTAGTTCCTCTTTTTTACTTACCACTGGCACTGCTACAACTTCTGGAGTTTCTACCTCTTGCGGCATCTCTTCTTTAGCAGCCATTTCTTGACTAGCTTCATAAGTGTTCGGGAATCTGGTTCCAGCCATTGAAAGCTGCACTGATTCATCGCCTCTTAAGAATGAGAATACTCCATGAACAGTAGCTGAATCTAATTCAGCTCCCAGACTCTCCATATTGTATTTGACTAATATTTCACTGCTCTCAGGCATTGCCATCCAAAGGATCTTTAACACATTGTCTTCCATTGAAAATCTTCCGCTTCCGCTTACTAATTCACTTGCGGTGTATCCAGGTGGAATATATTCTTCGATCTTTCCAAAGCTTCTGAATCCATCTTTATCGATGTTCAATTCCACAATGTACTTACCAGGACTCACAAACTTGATCCTACGTTGCACCTTTACCTTTTTTGTCACTGTAACCATATGCTCACTTTGACCGGTCATATCTGCCATTGGTTCAGCTTCTTTTTTCTCTGCTGTATCTAGAACAATTGGTATAGCTGCAGCTGCAATAACTGGTGCGGCTACTTCTACTTCAGCTACTTCTTCACTTTCCTCTTCCTCTTCCCCTTCCTCTTCCTCATTCTCAGCCATAGCTGCATCATTTTCCGCTATAGAGTCGAGTTTTGCATTCATAGCTTCCAACTGTGCCAATTCTTCAGCTGACATTATATTGATAATATGTGTAGCTGCTTCCACATCTCTTCTCTCATTATCTTCTATGAAGGAGAATTTCCCATTGATATCAAAACTGCCCGCTAGCTTTTTATCTGTGACAATATTATACTTGATGCTGAACCTTTCTTTATCTGGCAAAGCCATCCAAATCAATTTTACAGTATTGTTCTTAAATGAGAATGTAGCTCCTTCTGATTCTATTGAGCTAGCTATGAATCCCTCCGGAAGTGATTGTTGCCACTTTGCAAAGCCTTCATGATCACTTTTGTTAATTACGATCTCAACATCAAAAGAGGCTCCGGCTTCTACATTTTCCGGAAACACTTGTGTTACTTCTACTTCGCCTCCAAAGAAGAACTTGTAGGCAACCAAGAATATCATGTTAAGTGAGAATAGGGCAAATTTTCCCATGTCAGTAGAGCTTTTTTAATTGAAATGATGATTTTGATTTTGCAGAAATGAGGGGAGAGGATGGCCTGAAGAACATTTGTTCTTTACTAAGATGTCTAGTTTTGGTGGCTTTACTCATTTCCATAGGATGGGAGATTAATCCCGAACCATTTCAAAGCTAGAGTTTCATTAAGCTGATTAATCGAGGCTTATACTGAAGTTATTAACGCGGATTTGTTGACAGGGCCGAGTAGAAGAGTAGCTTATTCCTCAAGCTCTACCTTCTTTCCAAAGAAATGTACGATCAACCATAGCACGGCTATTGCCAAGGGGAAGTTGATCCAGAAAGGACTTCCAAATGCGGCCGGGATAGTACCTATAATTACGGCTACAAATCCCACCGTTAATGCATAGGGCATTTGAGTTTGAACATGGGAAATGTGATTACAATCACTAGCCAAGGAGGATAGTATTGTAGTATCGGAGATTGGCGAACAATGATCACCAAGCACTGATCCGGCTAGTACCGCTGAAACAGTATTGAAAAAGATAGATAGGGCTTCTGCATGTTCCCAGCCATTAAGTTCACATACCTGCCAACTTAAGGGAAGTATAAGTGGATATAAGATCGCCATTGTACCCCAAGAAGAACCTGTTGAGAAAGCAATTAATGCGGCCAATATGAATGTAAGTGCCGGTATGAAGTGAGGTGATAATCGATCGCTAAGTAACTGACTTAAGAATTCAGCGGTATGCAATTGTTCAATGACTTCTGCCAATGACCATGCTAATATCAAGATCATAATGGCTGGTAACATTTCCTTTACACCTTCAATTGCTTGATCGATCAAAGTGCCCAGATTTTGCTTGCCTATAAATAGACTGATTTTGATAGCGGCAATCAATGCCGCAGCAGAACCCCACAATAAAGCAAGGTAAGAGTCTGCTCTTCCAATGCTTGCCGAGATCTTTTGATAAAGACTTGTTTCGGCCGACCAGACTTCCGGACTATATCCTGTATAAAAAAGTCCCGCTATAGTTCCCAAGAGGAGAATGCCAATTGGCAATAGAGCAAACCATGCGTTTGCCTTAGCATCAACTTCTTTTTCCTCTTCTTCTTTATCTGGAGCGGTAACTTCTTTATCAGCATCCTTTCGAGCGTTTTGCTCAGCGCGAAGCATCGGACCAAAGTCGCGACCTTTATATACAATGATGAAAATAAAGACCAAAGCCAATATTGGATAATAGGAATACGTCAGTGAGTTTAAGAAGATGCTGTATGGTGCCATCTCAATGGCAGCAATCTGCTCTATTCCATCTGAAATATATCCCAATTCTGCTCCTATCCAAGTGGTGATCAAAGCGATTGCAGCTATCGGAGCTGCTGTAGAATCAACCAAATATGCGAGCTTCTCTCGTGAGATCTTCAAACGATCTGTTACCGGACGCATAGTTTTCCCAACTACAAGTGTATTCGCATAGTCGTCGAAGAAGATTGCCAAGCCCAAGAAGTAAGTAGCAAGCTGTCCGCTTCTTGCATTTTTGGCAAACTTTGATAGTGAATTGACGATTCCTTGCATACCGCCATTCTTACTTATCACAGATACCATTGCTCCAATTAGAAGAGAGAAGACAATTACGGAAAGGTGCCCCTCATCGTAAAGTGCATTCAATAAGAACTCATCCATGGTTCTCAGAAAAGCAAAGATCCAGGCTTCAATGAATGAGTATTGAAAGAATTGAAGAATAAAGGCTCCAAAAAAGATCCCGAGAAATAAAGATGTGACAACCTCCTTAAATATAAGAGCCAGCAGAATCGCAATCAATGGAGGGATTATAGATAGCCAAATAGGTATAGGACTCAATTTAGTCTTTAGTTCACTACTCCCATATTTAATCTCTAGACTACTCTCACTATCAATATTAAATGGAATTACATATCCATTATCGGTGATCTCATAGCCAATGGCTTCACCGTTCAAGAGTACTATTGGTTGTATCTCATCATCTGATGCCTTACCTAGGTCTGCTGGAATGAATATCTCGCTCTCGATGCCCTGAACTATATAATTTGGCAACTCAATCTCCGATGCCTTTGAACTTAGCACCCCAAGCAATAGCAGTAGGATAAGCCCAATGTATTTCCAGCTAGTTCTCATTGTCGGCCAAATATAGGGAATTGAGATAGAGATGTAGAATCTCTGAATTTTGCATATAAAGACTTGCTCTATGTAGAATTAAGCAAGCTTTCTAAGTCCTTTTGATCAAGTTCAATACATTCTCCAGCTTTCATATTACCCAGCTGGAATCCACCTACGCTAGCTCTTATCAACCTCAGGGTAGGAAATCCAGCAGCAGCTGTCATCTTTCTCACCTGACGATACTTCCCTTCTCTTAATATGATCCTTACCCAGGATGTGGGACCATGCCGCTCATCGCGAATGGCTTTGCTTCTTTCTTGAAGATTTGAAGGCTGAGGCATGGATTCAACAAAGACTGCCTGGCTGAGGTGAGCTTTACCCTCTACATTTATCTCTATGCCCTGGCGCATTTGCAATAGAGCTTCCTCGCCTACCAAACCATCTAACTGAGCCCAATATTCTTTTTCTATGGATTTAGAACGGATCTTCTCGCTCATCACACCATCGGTTGTGAGAATTAGCAGTCCTTCTGATGGCTCATCAAGCCTTCCTACAGCCATAGTGCCTTCGGGGAAGTTGTATAATTCACCCAAATACTTCTTTTTATGTGCCAGCCGTTGATTGGAAACGAACTGACTCACATAGCCGAATGGCTTGTTCAATGCAAAGTGCTGGTGATCAGTCGACAAGTTCTGAAATCTTTTTAGCTAGCTCCCTGTCTTTATCAGTCACCACATTGCCTTCATCATGAGTGCTTAACCAGATCTCAACTCTATTGTACACATTCTTCCATTCTGGATGGTGATTCGCTTTTTCGGCCAAAATTGCCACTTTGCTCATAAATCCCCAAGCCTCTATAAAGTCGTTGAATTCAAAACTGCAATAGAGGTTGTTCTCGCTTTCTATCCATTTTCCCATATCATTTCCATTTTATAATTATTCATTCGAATCCGACAAAATGTCAGCAAATTACAGCTGGCACAAGGATTGACTATTGAAAAGTCGAAACTTAAAATAACAAAAAAGACATGGCTAAAGGTAAAATCAATGTACAAACTGAGAATATCTTTCCCATTATAAAGCAGTTCCTATACTCCGACCAGGAGATCTTTCTTAGGGAGCTTGTATCGAATGCAGTAGATGCTTCACAAAAGTTAAAGACTATGGGAAGTCTTGGCGAATTGAAGCAAGAAGTAGGGGAGACGATCATTGAGATCTCTATCGATAAGAAGAAGAAAACACTCACTTTCTCTGATCATGGTATTGGAATGACATCAGATGAGGTCGAGAAGTATATCAATCAGATCGCTTTTTCAGGAGCAGAGGAGTTTGTAGCTAAATACAAAGACAAAGCTTCAATTATTGGCCATTTCGGATTGGGATTCTATTCTTCTTTCATGGTAGCTGATAAAGTGGAGATCTACTCTAAGTCTTATCAGAAAGGAAGTAAAGCCGTTCGCTGGGAATGTGATGGTAGTCCGAACTTCGAATTGGAAGAGAATCCGAAAAGAAAGAGCAGAGGGACAGATATCGTGCTTCATATCTCAAAGGATTCTGAAGAATTCTTAGAAGAAGGTAGAATTCAGCAATTGCTAGATAAATATTGCAAGTTCATGCCAGTGCCGATCAAATTCGGACAAAAGGAAGAAACAGTAGAGCTAGATGAAAAGGATAAGGATGGAAATCCAAAAACCAAAACTCAGAAAGTAGACAGGATCATCAATAATACGGAGCCTGCATGGACGAAGACGCCGGTCGATTTGAAAGATGAGGATTACAAATCATTTTATAGTGAGTTGTATCCAATGAACTTTCAAGAGCCATTATTTCACATCCATCTGAATGTTGACTATCCATTCAACCTAACAGGGATTCTGTACTTCCCTAAATTGAAGAACAATTTGGAGGTCCAAAAAGACAAGATCCAGCTGTATTCGAATCAGGTTTTCGTAACAGATTCAGTAGAGGGTATTGTTCCTGACTTCCTCACCTTGCTTCATGGAGTGATAGATTCGCCAGATATTCCATTGAATGTATCGCGCTCTTATCTGCAAAGTGACGGTAATGTAAAGAAGATCTCGAACTATATCAGTAAGAAGGTTGCCGATAAACTTGAAGAGCTTTTCAAAAAGGATAGAAAAGCATTTGAAGAGAAATGGGACGATATCAAGATCTTTATTGAGTATGGAATTCTTTCAGATGAGAAATTCGCCGAGAAGGCAAAGAAGTTTACACTTTACAAAGACACTGATGGTAAGTACTACACTTTTGATGAATTCAAGAAGGAAGTAGAGAAACCACAGACAGATAAAGATAAAAAGCTAGTAGTGCTTTATACATCGAATACTGAAGAGCAGTACACCTACATCGCAGCAGCGAAGGACAAAGGCTATAAAGTCTTGGAAATGGACACTCCTTTAACTGCTCACCTTGTTGGAAAGCTTGAGCAAACCTATGAGAATACTACATTTAGCAGAGTAGACGGAGATACCATTGATCAATTGATCAAGAAGGATGATGATATCCCATCCAAGCTAGATGAAAAGGATCAGGAAAAACTCAAGCCGATCATTGAATCTGTTCTACCGGCAGAAAAGTTCAGTGTGAACTTTGTAAGTATGAGCGAGAATGATCAACCGATGACTATCACTCAAGCCGAGTTCATGAGAAGAATGAAAGATATGTCGGCCATTGGTGGTGGAGGTATGATGGGTATGGGAAATATGCCTGAAAACTATACCTTAGCGGTAAACTCGAATCACCCCTTGATCTCTAAGATCTTGAAGGAGGCAGATGAAGCAAAGCAAAAAGACATGGCCAAACAAGCCACTGATCTAGCACTGCTTTCTCAAAACCTACTAAAGGGTGAAGAATTGAGTAAATTCATAAAACGAAGTGTTTCTTTAATCAACTAAACTAAATTAAAGGCCTTCCTGATAGAATTGGGAAGGCTTTTTTTAAACCAATGAATATGAAAAGAATGATAAAACTGGCTTTTGCTGCTTTTATAGCAGTTAGTCTTTCCTCTTGCGGATACAACTCTATGGTAGATCAAAGAGAAGCCATTGAAGGACAATGGGCTAATGTGGAGAACTCTTATCAAAGAAGAGCTGATCTAATCCCAAATCTAGTCGCAACTGTTAAAGGAGCTGCAGATTTTGAGCAACAAACTTTAACCGATGTGATCGAGGCTAGAGCTAAGGCAACTTCTATTCAGGTAAAAGCTGAAGATCTTAGTCCAGAGACAATTTCCAAATACCAAGCTGCTCAATCTCAATTAAGCGGAGCTCTTTCAAGATTGTTGGTTTCAGTAGAAAGGTATCCTGAACTGAAGGCCAATCAAAACTTTTTGGAGTTACAGGCGCAGCTTGAAGGCACGGAAAATAGAATTTCTGTAGAACGAAAGAGATTCAATGATATCACTAGAGATTATAATGCCTACATCAAGAAGTTCCCTCAAGTAATTTATTCTGGCTGGTTTGGCTTTGAAAAGAAAGGTTATTTTGAGGCTGATGCAGGAGCAGAGGATGCACCAGAAGTAGATTTTAGCGAATAATGGCAAAAGATTTTTTCAGTCGGGAAGAAATAGATGAGATCAAAGCTGCAATTGCTGCAGCAGAGAATCATAGCAGTGGTGAAATACGCCTTCATTTAGAAAATCACTGCAAGGAAGATCTAATGGATAGAGCTGCTTACATCTTTGAGCAATTGGAGATGCATAAGACTAAGCTACGGAATGGAGTGCTCTTTTATCTTGCTATTGAAGATCATCAGTTTGCGATTCTAGGTGATGTTGGTATCAATCAAAAAGTTCCTGAAGGTTTTTGGGATGAGGTTAGAGATCTAATGCAATCGGAATTTAGAAAAGGGAATCACAAGCTCGCCCTTATTGAAGGCATTAAAATGTCGGGTATGAAACTCAAAGAGTTCTTCCCTTTAGCAGATGATGATAAGAATGAGTTGAGCGACGAAATATCCTTTGGAAAATGATTAAGAAAATAGTTTTAATACTCCATTTTTTCACTCTGCCATTCTTTTTACAGGCGGCCGATGATTGTATACCGGCCAAACCCAACCCACCGAGATTGGTGAACGATTATGCGCAGGTGCTCAGCCCGCAAACAGAGTCATATCTAGAACGAACACTGGTTGGATTCAATGATACCACCTCTACTCAGATCGCTATCGTTACGGTAGATGACCTTTGTGGAGATGATCCGGCATTCTTCGCCTTTGAGTTGGGTGAGAAGTGGAGAGTAGGAAATGCCAAATTCGACAATGGGATTGTGGTTTTGGTTAGGCCCAAAAAGGATGGACAAAAAGGGCATGCCTTCATCGCTACTGGATATGGTTTGGAAGGTGTTTTGCCCGATGCAATTGCTAAACGGATCGTGGAGAATGAGATGATTCCTTATTTCAAGCAGAATAATTACGACCAAGGTATCATACAGGCTGCAACTGTAATAATGGAAATCACAGGTGGTGAGTACTCAGCTAAAAGTTATAATGGAAGGGGCAGAAAGAAAGGCAGTGTAATACCTTTCATTGTAATACTATTCTTTGTGTTCATCATGATCTTTGGCGTTATTGGAAGAGCTAGACGCTATTCTAGAAAGAACGACATAGGTCTTTGGGCCGCACTTTGGCTAATGGGCTCTATGAGCGGCCGACATTCTGGTCACTACAATAACTTCCGCTCAGGTGGCGGCGGTTTTGGTGGCTTCGGTGGAGGCGGTGGTGGCTTCGGCGGCTTTGGCGGTGGAAGCTTTGGCGGCGGTGGAGCTGGTGGAAGTTGGTGAGGAAGTGCCTTGAGTGCGCTAAAGTGCAACTAGAATGCGCTAGAGTTGGGAGTGCTTAAAGTTTCTGATTTCTGATTTCTGATCTCTGATTTCTGATTTAAGAATGCTTATTTTCACTAAGTGTTCTATCTATATGCCTTAACCTCCATCTTTGTAGCTTGGATCTGGGTAGATTACTTTCGCCTAGTTGATATCTACGACCGGGATTCGCTGAAGAATCTCATCATTACTTTCTTCTTGGGAGGTATCTCTGTTCCTCTAGTTTTCTTGGCGCACGATCTTTTTATTGATCAATTGGGCTTCGGGATAACCGGAGGCTTTTTGAACGACCTCTTGTTTTGCATTTTACAGGTAGGACTGCTAGAAGAGCTTTGTAAATTGCTCGCCTTTTTGCTTGTCTGGCGAATCTTCCGAAAGCAGATCAATGAACCAATTGATCTTATCGCATACATGTCTGTTACTGCGCTTGGATTTGCAGCTATTGAGAACACACTTTACTTCTCGAGCTATGGCAGCCTGATCATTAGTGGTAGGGCAGTGCTATCTACAGTGGCTCATATGTTCTTTGCCTCTTTAACTGCATACGGCCTCCTCAGGTGGAAATTCCTAAAGCATTATGGCGTAGGTCATTTCATTCTCTTCTTTGGTTTAGCAGCCATTTCTCATGGACTATACGACTTCTTCCTAATGCATGAAGGTGTAAGGGCGATAGGCTATTTAATTACGGTGTTCTTCTTTTTGGAAGGAGTATCGGTTTTTGCAGTGATCATCAACAATGCACTCAATAATTCCAAGTTCTTCACTCATAAGAAGGTGATCGACAATGAGAAGGTGTCATTGCGTATCCTTATCTATTATGCCCTAGTATTTGTGTTCCAGTTTTTATTGATTAGCTTGGAAAAAGGATTTAATGGTGCATTGGAGAGTATTGGGATTTCTACAGTACTTACACTAACCATAGTGGTTATCATTAGCCTTCGTATGAGTAGATTTAAGCTCATTCCGGGCAGATGGAATCCGATTAGTTTTGAGCTGCCTTTTCAGATCAAAAGAGAGAAAGAGCCTTCCGGTAAAAAGTCATGGTTAAAAATAAGAGTGAAGGGTGAAGCTTATAATGAGGTATATCTCAGTAAATTCCATCACGAAAATTTCTGGCTTTGTCCGATTGGAGCGAAGAATGAATACTTAGATGAACCCCGACTTTGCTACATAGCAGAAAAATTGTTTTTAAAGAATGATGAAACCTATTATCTGGCTAAAATCTATCTAGATGATAATTATCAGAGATGGGAATATATTTTGTTAAAGCCTAAACTAAAAGGGAAGAAATTCACTGAACAGCGCTCACCAATACTTGCGGTCTTATCAAAAGCAGATTTCACAGACCTTAGTGATAGCACTCTTGAATTAAAGGACTTTAGCCTAATGGGCTGGGCTTATCCCAAAGCATATGATAAATGGGAAAAGAAGCGAGCTTAAGGAAATCGGAAATCTGAAATGTGAAATGTGAGATTTGAAATGTGAAATTTGAGAGTGGATCAATATTTCAAAGAGATTCATGAAATGAATTCAACCGCTGTGCCTGCCGGCGGGCAGGTCCGCCGTGGTAAAAAACGCCTTCAACCTTACTCCTTACTTCAAGCTCCAAACTCCTAAATAAAAAAGCCCCCTGATTTCTCAGGAGGCTGTATTCTATTAAAGACTCAGCGTCTTCGTCTTCGTCCTTTTATCCTTCGTAGCTCAAGGAGCGAAGAAGGACGTCTTGATCTATAGATAAGTTTGAAGATTCGTTTGTCCACTTACGCGACGAAGTCTTCTTAAACCTCTCTCTTTGATCTGACGGATTCGCTCTCTTGTAAGTCCAAAAGTATTTCCAATCTCTTCCAGAGTCATTTCGCTAGAACCACCCAATCCGTAGAATAGGCGAATAACTTCTGCTTCCATTCCTTTTAGGTATGAAAGCGTTCTTTCAAGATCTTGCGAAAGTGATTCTTGTAGAAGGTTGTCAGATGGATCTGGAGTATCAGAGTTTTCCAATACACTTACCAGGCTGTTGTTATCATCATCGTTGCTCATTGGAGCATCGATAGACACTTGTTTTTTCGACATCTTCAACGACATCTCAACCTTGTTCACATCCATTTCTGTCAGGTCGCTCAACTCATCTGCAGTTGGCGTTCTTTCGTTCTTCTGCTCAAACTCATTAGAAGCTTTGCTGATCTTTTGGATCTCTCCTAAACGGTTGTGAGGAAGTCGGATTGTACGGCTATTATCCGCAGCTGCCTTCAAAATACTCTGACGAATCCACCAAACTGCATAAGAGATGAATTTAAACCCCTTTGTGTGGTCGTATCTTTTAGCAGCTTCGATCAATCCAAGGTTTCCTTCATTGATCAAATCTTCTAACGTAAGTCCAGTATTTTGGTATTGCTTTGCCACAGAGATCACAAAACGAAGGTTGGCTCGAACTAGTCTGTTCAAAGCTCTTTCATCTCCATTTTGGATTTTAATAGCCAACTCAACCTCTTCCTCAGCAGTGATCATCTCCTCCTTGGAAACATCTTGCAAATACTTCTCAAGTGATTTGCTCTCTCTTTTGGTAATCTGCTGACTAATCTTAAGTTGTCTCATCTCTCTATTTAAAATTTACCTTAATTGTTCAACGTCTTTCTATTGCAAAAATTATGCTAGCTTTTGTTTAAGCGCCTCTTTTTAACAATTGTTCTATTTTCTTCTTTTACTATCTTCCAACTATCATCGAAAACCTTCGATAAGTAGCGATTGTAAAGCATAAGTCGGATCCTTCCAACCTTATCCATCTCCTTTTTCGTCGGTTCGCCAGTAAATTCGTAGCAATTGATCTTTGGGTGTAGCTTCATATATCTACGAACAATCTCAACAATTGTTGCCATCACCCGATATACCTCGAACTTATTGGTCTGACTATACTCCTCTCCCTCAAATTCGTCGTTGATCACTCCAAAAACAATAGAAGTATTCAGAATGTTGTTCTGTTTTCTTCCAAATCGAACCTCATAATTCATACCACTATCGGTCTCAAAATAGTAAGTAGACCCACTTTCGATGGGAGGAGGAATGATCTTATATGCCGACTGAAGGGAATGCAACTTATTCAATTGGCAAAATTACGAATATATATTATAAATTCTTAAGTCGAAAGTAAGTCGTGATGGAAGGTTGAATGACTACTTTTGGTTCTCGTTTTTTTAAGACGTTTTTAGAGTATGAAAGGTTGGTTTAAGTGGATATTAGCCCTGTTTGGGTTCTCTTTGTTCGGCATATTTGGCGCGGTAATAGGGTTTGCTGTGGGCTCTATGATCGATGCTAGATCTACAGTGGAATGGGATGAGCGTTTTACTTCCTCATCTGCATATTCTAGTCGTCAAGCTTATCAAAGATCTTCTCAGGGTGATTTTGCTTCAAGTTTACTTGTGCTTACGGCCGCAGTAATGAGAGCGGATGGAAAGGTGATGAAATCGGAGCTTGAGTACGTAAAGAACTTCTATATCCGACAATTTGGCGTGGAAAAGACCCGTCAGCAAATGATCACTCTTCAAAAACTGCTCAAAGACACCATCAATGTCCGTGATATATCGCATCAAATTCGCTATCAAATGCAGTATCACAGTCGTTTACAGCTCTTGCACTACCTTTTTGGTATCGCAGGTGCTGATGAGCACATCAGCGACTCAGAAGTAGCGGAAATTCAGAGAATAGCAGGTTATTTAGGCTTGAGTCATGCAGATTTCCTCTCGATCAAGGCCATGTTCGTAAGAGAAACTGGTGGCGACTTTAAGATTCTTGAGATCAGTCCGGATGCCTCAAATGATGAAGTGAAAAAGGCATATAGGAAGATGGCGATGAAATTTCATCCCGACAAGGTGGCACATTTAGGTGCCGATGTGAAAAAACAAGCTGAAGAGAAATTTAGAAAGGTTCAGGAAGCTTATGAGAACATCAAGAAGCAACGAGGCTTTTCATAAAGCTCTGTAGTCTCCCCGCTGAAAGGCTTGTCCTTAGGCGTTTCCTTCTCGATCTTTAGGGTGTCACTCTCACTATTCTGTTTGGCAGGAGTGATGAATTTGAACAGGCTGAAGTCATACTTTGCCTTCTTTTCCGAAGATTCCTTTTGTGACTTTTGGTCAGCCGTACCGTTATTATCAAGAATTGGCTTGGTATTGGTGTTAGTAGAAGCAAATCCTACTGAAACACACAAACAAAAGATAGAGAGGGCTAGTAGTTTTTTCATGGCTGTAGAGCTTGATTAGGTGAAAATTAGACTTTTCTAACGATTTGACAATGAGAGTTTAGGACTTTTAGATTTATTTAACACTCAATGGCATCCGCAAAAGCTGAAAAAAGAAAGCTGTTCTTCAGCATGATCTATCCCACATTATTTGTAGTCGCACTATGGATAATTAAGGGCATAGAACTGCAGTTCGATCTGGATTTTGGGAAGTATGGAATCTTACCCCGAAATCTCGAAGGACTAAGAGGTGTACTTCTTGCTCCCCTTATACATGCCAATTTAGAGCATCTCACCAACAACTCTGTGCCACTACTGCTCTTGGGGACAGCCCTTTTTTATTTTTATAGAAGTCTGGCATTTCGAATAATCATACTCTCCTATTTACTCTCATCCCTTTACACATGGATCTCAGCCAGATATAGCTACCACATTGGAGCTAGTGGAGTGGTCTATGCGCTTTTTGCTTTCCTCTTGGTCAGTGGATTTATTCGCAGACACCTTCAATTGATCGCTATTTCATTCCTTGTAGCCTTCTTCTACGGTAGTTTGGTTTGGGGAATCCTACCCTGGGATCATAAGATCTCTTGGGAAGGCCATTTCTGGGGTTTTATGGTGGGAATCATTCTCGCGATCTATTATAGAAAGCAAGGACCACAGAGAAAGATACACGTTTGGGAAGAAGAAGACGAGGACGAAGACGAAGACGGTTACGATTATTGGGAACAGGATGATGAATTCTGGAAAGCCAATAGTTCAGAAGAAGTGAAGGAGTGGAAGTATTGGATTAGGAAGTAAATCAGAAATCAGAGATCTGAAATCAGAAATACTTCTTCCGGGTCTCGAGTGATTCAGCATGCCTCGATACTATTCCGATTTCATCGGAATCAGTCGGCAAGCTAGTTGAATTGTATCGAGAGACCGATTATAATATCCGGCTAATAGAACAATACCTTTTGAACTCCCTTCAACTAAAGTTGGGATCTGAGATCAGAGATCAGAAATAGTCTAGACTCTAGCTTCTTGATTCTAGGCTCTCAAAATCACCGATTTTGGGACGCTTTAAACAGAAAATCCTTCTCATCCTTAGATAAGCTATCATAACCCGACTTAGAGATCTTGTCCAATATCTCATCTACCTTTTTCTGCTTCATTTTTTCAGGGGCCATCTCATCAGTATAGCCTCTTCTTTTTCCTTTGCTATACTTGACTTTCATTCGACTTTTATTGCGAACACCACTACCTACGAACAAAGACTTGATTGCAGACCAGCTTGTTCCAACCCAAGATGTGATGTCTTTTCCCTTTCTCCATTCTCTGGCAAAGAAGAATCCCAAAGCTGCTCCACCTAAATGGGCAATATGACCTCCGGCATTATGACTGGCGATATTGAAGAAGTCTACAACAAAGAAGAATATCGCGATGTACTTGAGTTTGATATTTCCCAAAAAGAGTAACCTAATGCTAAAGTTGGGTACATAAGTCGCAACTCCAACAACTACAGCCATTACTGAAGCTGATGCACCTAATGCTTTTGAATAGGGGAGTGAATCTGAGAAAAGAGGGAAAACATTGAAAAAGATGATGTAAAGTAATGCTCCGGCAAGACCTCCGGCAATGTAGACCGTCCATAGTTTGCGTTCACCGAGGAACTGCACAAATAGCTGACCTAGAAAATAGAGTATCAACATATTCATCAGAATATGCATGAATTCTAGATGCAGAAACATATAGCTGAATAGCGTCCAAGGCTTATAGATCAGATTGCCAAGACTAGCAGGTACTGCTAACCAATTTTTGGCAAATTCAATTGCCACACTATCATATTTAAATAGCTTACTGAGGAGATGGAGTAGCTGAATAATCAGAAATACAGCAACATTGGCGTATAGCAATCTGTTGAGAACCGAATTCTCTCTAAAGTTGGTCGAAAAGCCTGCGTTTTGGTTATACATCCTCTATGAAACTAATAAAAGTTGTTAGTGTTCTTTCGCCAAAAGCGAATCATAAAGAAGCCAAACAACATTCCTCCCAAATGGGCAAAATGTGCCACATTGTCACCTGCATTGTTGGCTATACCTAAGTACAATTCCAAGGCGCCATAAATTGCCACGAAATATTTTGCTTTTAATGGAATAGGTGGGAAGATCAACATCAATTGTACATTGGGGAAAAGCATTCCAAAAGCCAGTAAGATTCCAAATACCGAACCTGATGCACCTACAGTGGTGGTGTTGATCAAAGCATTGAGCGTTCTTGCATTTTCATCAACGTAATTCCGGCCTGTCCGTATCAAATCTCCACCTTCTCTCAGAATGGTTTGATAGTCTTCCGGACTCAATTGACTCACCAAGGCTTGAATTCGAATCTCATTGACCAAAAGCTGTATAAGTCCTGCCCCAATCCCACAGACGATGTAATAGATCAAGAATCGCTTGGCTCCCCAGACTTGCTCCAATACCCTGCCGAACATATAGAGGGCGAACATATTGAAGAATAAATGCATCAAGCCTCCATGCATGAACATATAGGTGATGATCTGATGCGGCCTAAAGGCATCACTCGACCAATGGTGTAGTCCAAGAATCTCCGGCAGATTCACATTGGCCTGATAAGCTACAAAAGTAGCTAGCAGCATCAGAACGTTGATTATCAAAAGGTTCTTGACTACCTCTGGTAATCCGGCTAATGGGTTCATTCCTCTTCCGTTCATTGTCTCTTGAATTGTTTGTCGAGCTCCTCCAAAGAGTAAGTCACTATGATTGGTTTTTTATTGGGCAATGTATGAGGCATTGAAGTGGCGAAAAGTTCATCCACCAATTTCTGCATCTCAGCGGTGGATAGCTTTTGGCCTCTCTTTATTGAGCTGCTGTAGGCTAGGGACTGTATCCATTTCTCCCGTACATCACTTTTGATGTTTTGTTGATCCTTCTTGAAAGTCTCCAGCATTGCTTCAATAAGGGCAGCCGGATTACTGTTCGGCGCCTCTGAAGGTAGTCCTTGAATGATGTAGGTCTGTTTTCCAAACTCCCGAATGTCGAAGCCCAACTTTCTAAACTCCTCTTCCTGCCCTTTGATCAAATCAAAATCATCTGCAGATAATTCCATATTCACCGGAAAAAGCAATTGCTGACTGGGCACTTCGCCACTTTGCAAGATTTCAGTATATCTATCAATTAGTATTCTCTGATGTGCTCTTTCTTGATCAATGAGTATAAATCCAGACTTCAAATGACTGAGTATATACGATCGATGCAATTGCATTAATTGGATTGAGCTTAGCTCGCTCGGCTGGGATTCAGTTTCTAGCTCAGACTGCCTACTTACTTCTCTATCTGATTCTTCAGTTGTCACCCCGAGCGGAGTCGAGGGGTCTGATTTCTGATTTTCTTTGTATAGTTTCTCCCAACCCTGCTGCGGTCTATCCTCTCTTTTAAAAGGGAAATTGATTCCAGACTGACTGCTCTTCTTTGTTTCTCTTTCGAAGGGGTTAAAGGTTGGATCTACTTGGATCTGAGGAATGGGAATGGGTTCCCCTTTCTTGGGTAGGGATGAAAAGCTCTGTTCTTGCTCAAAATCGAGACTTGGCGTGAGATTGTGTTTCCCCAATGCTTGTCGCACCGCAGTTCTGATGATGGCATAGATCGATCGCTCTTCCTCGAATTTGATCTCCGTTTTGGTTGGGTGGATATTGATGTCTATCCTGGCCGGATCAATCTCTAGCTTCAAATAATAGGCGGCAAATTGATCGGAGGGAATCAACTCTTCATAAGCTTGCTGCACAGCATGATTGAGGTAGGCATTTTTGATGAATCTGCCATTTACAAAGAAGTATTGATCTCCTCTGGTTCTTCTGGCATATTCGGGCTTGCCGACAAATCCGCTGACTTTCACAATGTCGGTACTTTCTTCTACCGGCACCAAGCGCTGATTGTATTTGCCTCCGTATAGATTGACGATTCGCTGACGAAAATTCGAAGGGGGTAGTCTATGGATCTCATTGCCATCATTACTTAGGCTCATGCCCACTGAGGGGTTTGCCAAGGCAATGCGACTGAATTCTTCGAGTATATGTCTGTACTCCACTGAATTGCTTTTCAGGAAATTCCTTCTTGCGGGGATATTGAAAAAGAGGTCTTTAACTGATATCTGTGTTCCGGCTTTGCACTGACAAACTTCCTGACTTTGAACATCATTGCCCTCTAGAATTAGGTGTGTACCTAACTCAGAGTCGGCCGATTTAGTCTTGATTTCCATGCGAGATACCGCAGATATGGAAGGAATGGCTTCCCCTCTAAAGCCCATTGTAGTGAGAGCAAAGAGGTCATCTACCTTTTTGATCTTAGATGTGGCATGCCTCTCCAAAGCTAGGCGTGCATCAGTTTCACTCATGCCTATACCATTGTCGATCACCTGGATCAGTGTCTTTCCGGCATTCTTGACTTGAAGGTCTATTTGGCTTGACTTTGCGTCGATGGAGTTCTCCATTAACTCCTTCACCGCGGATGCCGGACGCTGCACTACCTCACCCGCAGCAATTTGATTGGCTACAGAGTCTGGTAAAAGTTCAATAATATCGGGCATCTAAAGTCTTTCTCTTGAAATTAATGGAATTCAAAATTATGAAAATCGAAAGGGAAAAACTGCCGATTATTGGCTTAGTTGTAGAGTAAGAAATAACTCAATGCGCAAAGGATGGCGAAGATCAAGATTAGCCTCATGTTCGACTTCTTCTCAAAGCTTGTTGTCTTCTTTCTTTTGGTCCACTGACTCTTAAAATCAGCAGGGCGGTATCCACCTTCAACGCTTTTTCCTTCAATTTCTGATCTGATCCTTGAATATCGAGCTTCCATTTCTTCTTTGTCCTCATTGTAATAACGGGCCTTGAAATCGAAGCTTTTTGGTTTTCTGGTCTTGAAAAAGGATGAAATCATAGTTCAAATTTAAGCTTTTCAGCGCATTTTTGGTCGAATTTTTGATAATGAGGACTTTTGCTAAATGTCCGCTGTTTATAAGTAAAGCACTGTATAATCAACGGAGAGAGGAATAGCTTTATTTTAGTGCTAATGAATATGAAAGGCTTTATGCAGATGGGATTGAACACTTTGCTTCTACTTCTTTTTTCTTATTGGTTTATCGATGATACTCAAGCACAGGAGATTCCGTATCTAGAGAATCAAAGTCCATGGGCAGATTCTGTACTTGCTCAAATGACGGTTGAAGAGAAGATCGGACAGCTTTTTAATGTGGCTGCATACTCCAATAAGGATGCTGCTCATCAAGCTGAGGTCTTGAAACAGATCAAAGAGTATAATATTGGCGGACTAACATTCTTTCAAGGTGGTCCGCATCGTCAGGCCAAACTCACACAGATCTATCAAGATAGCGCTAAGATCCCATTGATGGTTGCCATCGATGGTGAATGGGGGCTGAGTATGCGATTGGATAGTACAATGCATTATCCATGGCAGATGACTTTAGGAGCCATTGAGGATGATCAGCTCATTTATAAGATGGGTGTTGATATTGGCAAGCAACTTAAGCGCATTGGAGTGAATGTGAATTTTGCTCCTGTGGTTGATGTAAACAACAACCCCAATAATCCGGTGATCAATGCAAGGTCATTCGGCGAAAGCAAAGAAAGAGTAGCTCGAAAAGGCATTGCTTATATGAAAGGGATGCAGTCGCAAGGTGTTTTGGCTACTGCAAAGCATTTTCCCGGACATGGAGATACGGATTCAGACTCTCATAAGACCTTGCCCATCATCAAGCACAATAAGGAGCGTATTGAAGATTTGGAGTTGTATCCTTTTAACGCACTGATTGATCAAGGCGTAGGTGCTATTATGAGTGCTCACCTTTATTTGCCTGCATATACCGGCAAAGAAGAGATTGCTTCCTCATTGAGCAAGTCGGTAATAGACACCTTGCTTCGTCAGCAAATTGGCTATCAGGGATTGGTTTTCACCGATGGCTTGAATATGGGTGGAGTAGCCAACTATCAAAAATCTGCTCAGGTCGATCTTCAAGCACTTCAAGCCGGAAATGATATCCTCTTGCTTTCGCAGGATGTGCCTGCTGCAGTAGAGGCAATTAAAGAAGCATTAAAGAAAGGAACTTATACTGAAGCACAGTTGAATGCATCAGTAGCGAGAATATTAAAGGCCAAGGAATGGATGGGCTTGAACAAAGGGGTGAATATTGAGCCTGATGGAGTTATTGAGGATCTTAATTCTTCCAGTTATCAGGTGCTCAATAGAGAATTGATTGCAGCTAGCTTAACAGTGCTTAAAAACAAGCAAAACATTTTACCAATTAGAGAGCTTGATCAAAAAATAGCAGTGCTTTCGCTGGCTCCTGAAGGGGTAAGCTATAAGCCATTCCAAAAGAGCTTGAATCAATATACCAAGGTAGATGCTTTTCACTATGCTCAATTGCCAGTGGCCGAGCAGAAGGGTTTGATGGATAAGCTGCTAGAATATGACCTTGTGATCGTAGGTGTTCATCTCTCGAATAAGAGTCCGTGGGTTTCTTATAAGATCAATAATGAGTACAAGAACTTCTTGAATATTCTCAGATCCAAGCAAAAGGTGATCATCGATCTATTTGCCAATGCATATGCATTGAACAATTTCATTGCCGCATCTCATGCAGATGGATTGGTAGTTTCATATCAGAATTCAAAAGATGCACAAGAGCTTTCGGCCCAGATGATCTTTGGAGCTATAGAGGCAAAGGGCACATTACCAATTAGTTTAAGTCCCGACTTTGAGAAAGGCATGGGTGATATTGTCCCTTCTATACAGCGCTTGGAGTATAGCATTCCTGAGGAAGTTGGAATTGAATCGGCAGATCTTATGGGAATCGACAGCATTGTAATCGAAGGTCTGGAAGGTGGCGCTTATCCAGGAGCACAAGTCATGGTGGCCAAAGATGGAAAAGTCTTTTATCAGAAGAATTTTGGAGTAGCAGATTTTGAGGATTCCATTGCTGTGAATGATGAGCTTTTATATGATCTTGCTTCAGTGACCAAGATCGCCTCAACTGTATTGGCGATTATGGATCTTGAGGGTAAGGGGAAATTGTCTTTAGATGACCCTTTGGGAAAGCATTTGAAGTGGGTTCGCAAGACCGACTATGAGACGGTAACCTTAAGAGAAATGCTAGCGCATCAGGCAGGATTTGTGGCCTGGATACCTTTCTATCTTGAGACAATTGTAGAGGGAAAACCAAATTTTGATGTATATAGTAGAGCTTATAGTAAGGACTTTCCTTACCAAGTGGCTGAAGGACTGTATATCAATAAACATTATGCAGAGGATAGCATTTTTTATCGCATCGTTCATAAGGCGAAAGTTTCAGAGGATAAGGAATATAAATACAGCGACATTGGATATTACTTCCTCAAAGAGATCGTTGAAGAGATCACTAATGAAGCGATCGAAGAATATAACCAAGAGAATTTCTACAGTTCAATGGGTATGAATAGAACTACCTTCCGTCCTTTGGAAAAGTTCGACAGTAGTGAAATAGCACCTACTGAAGATGATAAGGTCTTTCGTCGGCAGTTGATTAGAGGTTATGTTCACGATCCTGGAGCAGCGATGCTAGGCGGAGTTGGCGGTCATGCCGGGCTTTTTTCCAATGCCAATGATATGATGAAGTTGATGCAGATGTACTTGCAAGGCGGGATATATGGAGGAAAGCGCTATTTGGAAGAATCGGTTTTGGAGGAATACACTAAATGTCAGTTCTGCGTAGACAGTATCCCCATGGCTGATAACGATAATAGGAGAGGGGCGGGCTTTGATAAGCCTGCACCTCACGGACAACCGGGTCCAACATGTGACTGTATTAGCTTTGCAAGCTTCGGTCATTCCGGATTTACTGGAACTTATGTTTGGGTTGACCCCGATGAGGATCTAGTTTATATTTTCCTTTCCAATAGGGTATATCCCAATGCCGACAATAAACAATTAGTGAAATTGAACATTCGCACAAGAATTCAGGAGAAGATCTATGATGCCATTCACAATGCCAATTGGCGTTCAGCACAATCAGCCTTAAACTATCAACCATGAAAATCGGGATTGTATGTTACCCAACATATGGGGGTAGTGGGGTAGTAGCCACTGAATTGGGAAAGGCTTTGGCCAAGAAAGGACATCAGATTCACTTTATCTCCTATCAGCAGCCGGTAAGACTATCGGGATTTGATGAGTATATCCATTATCATGAAGTGAATGTGAGTGATTATCCACTTTTCGACTATCCTCCATATGAATTGGTATTATCGAGCAAGCTGGTTGATGTGGTGAAGTTTGCCAAGCTGGATCTCTTGCATGTGCATTATGCTATACCACATGCATCAGCGGCTTATATGGCCCGACAAATATTGCGCACTGAGGGAATTGAAGTTCCCTATATCACCACTTTGCACGGTACAGATATCACTTTAGTGGGAAAAGACAGCTCTTTTGAGCCGGTCATTAGTTTTGCGATTGACCAATCCGATGCGGTAACTGCAGTGTCGGAGAGCTTGAAAGAAGATACGATTACGCACTTTAGGACTAAGAGAGAAATACAAGTCATCCCAAACTTTGTATGCATTGAAGGCTGTGAGTCGCCGGAGGTAGATCATGAACTAAGGAAGCGCATAGCACCCAATGGTGAGAAGATCATGGCGCATGTCTCGAACTTCCGCAAGGTTAAGCGTATCAAGGATGTGATCAAGGTATTTCATGAGGTGCGCAAGAAGATGCCGGTAAAGCTAATGCTTATTGGCGACGGACCAGAGCTTCATGAAGCTGAGGTCTATTGTAGAGAAAATCAGTTAGATAAAGATCTAGTAGTCTTGGGTAAGGTGCGAGATACAGAAAGAGTGCTCACAGTAGCAGATCTATTTTTATTGCCTTCTGAATTCGAAAGTTTTGGTCTGGCAGCCCTTGAGGCTATGTCGACCGGCGTACCCGTAATCTCTTCCAATACCGGCGGTATCCCAGAGGTAAATAAAGATGGTTTTTCGGGCTATCTAAGTGATGTGGGCGATATAGATTCCATGGCAAAGAACGCCATTTCCCTACTTAGTGATGAGGATAAATTGAATATGTTCAAAGAGCAGGCCTTCGGTCAAGCAAAAAAGTTTGATATCCTCAACATCTTGCCGATGTATGAGAAGCTTTATCAAAAAGTGCTAAAAAAGTAAAGATTAGGGCGTTTTATGGCATAAATGTCTAATTTTGTCCATCCAATCGGCCTCGTGGCGCAACTGAATAGCGCATCTGATTACGGCTCAGAAGGTTACAGGTTTGAATCCTGTCGAGGTCACTAGAGAATGAATCCCTGAAGCATAGCTTCAGGGATTTTTTATTTGAGCAAGCGCCAAGCTCGCTTGAGCGCGCAGTGAAAATAAAAAATACCAGCACTGCGATAGCAGTGCAAAGGGATACATTTTGACCTCGGAATTCAAAAGGATGGGCGAAGCCAATCCTTGAAATGGTCTCGACTCCGCTCGACCTGACAATAGTTTATTAAGCTTGCTTGAGCGTGAAGCGAGAATAAAAAAGACGTTGGCTGCGAAGCTGCCAACAGGCTTTCATTTTGACCTAGGACGGCAAAAGGATGGGCGCTAGCCAATCCTTAAACATATATCTTTCATTCAATATTCGAGCAAGGCTTGAGCTTGCTTGAGCGTGAAGCGAGAATAAAAAAGACCAGCACTGCGATAGCAATGCAAAGGGATACATTTTGATACTTCGGCTGCGCTCAGCACGGCGCCTCGGAATTCAATAGGATGGCTCGAAGAGCAATCCTAGATTTTTGCTTTTTTCGACACCCATCAGAAGTCGGGTAGGCCATTCCGATAAATCGGAATCACTCCATAAGCGAAGAAATAATCTAAATATGGTCAGTATGAGAGAGATAGTGTTCTCATTTTCTATCTACTTCGCCACAAAAGCGAACTCCCTTTCTAGCTCGTACTTCATTCGTTTTACACTTCTTCTCATCACGAAATAAGGTATTCCAAACATAAATACTGCATGTAGGATTAGAAAAGGGAAGAGGATATAACTGAATTCACCTTCTATTTTATCAATACTTAGGAATGCCGTGAGAAAAATACCATAGAAGATAATTCCGAAGATGTAGAAGAAGAGTATATGTGTACGGAGTCCATCGATCTCAGTGTTTATGATCAACTTATCATCCCTTTGAGTAAACCTACCCTTGGCAATAGCTAAACTCATATTAGGTTGGAAGAATTTCCTTATTCTTCTTATCCTAAAGCCATTGATGCCAACTTCTCCCTTAAACTCGTTCTTGCTTGAAGAGAAGGCCTCTAGAGGATTTGAGAAGGTCCCAACACTACCTTGATCCACAACTTTGAGAAATCTTTGCACGAAGTCGTGCTTTTGAATGATCAATTCAGTCTCAAACTGATCGATGAGTTTTATGCTCTTTAGAAAATCTTTCAATTAATTATTTATAATCAGTTTCTTGCTTTGGTTCTCTTGTTCTGACCTTAACTGGATAATATATACTCCAGACGGAATTTCCTCCGATACATCTATTTGAAACTTTCTAGAAGCTTCCGTGGCTTCTTGTGTTACAGACTTGGAATAAAGCAAATTGCCATCAAGGCTAAAAATCCTGATCATTATTTCATCATTATCAAATCCACTAGAGATCTCAATAGAAATTCTGCCATTTGAGGGGTTTGGGTAGACCACGAATTCAGACTGACTTATTTGAATTGTTATTGATAATGGGGTGAAATGATCAAATCTTCCATCAAAGTCGGTTTGCTTGAGTCTGTAGTATGATTTTCCGCTATAAGGATCTTCATCAATACTTGAATAGCGATGTACTTGATTCGTGTTGCCGTTTCCATTGATACGTGCTACTTCAAACCAATGTACTCCATCTTTGGTCTTTTCAATGGTGAAATAGTCGTTGTTGATCTCTGAGTAGGTGCTCCATTCGATCAATACATCCTTGTTTTCAGTCAGACTTACATTGAAACTCTTAAGCACAATTGGCAAAGGAAAATTCGAAAAGCTTGAGTGTGGCCAAAATTCAGAGAAGCTGCTAGTTGTGATCTCAAAATACTCAGCTCCAAATTGACTTCCTGAGCTATTCTGACTAATAAAAACCAAAGATGTAGCATCAGAAGGGTCGTAAACTCCATCTTCAGTAGGACCGTTGTACTTCGTAACGCCCAACTCTCCAATAGAAAGTAAGTCGTCGTCTATCTCAGTTGTTGCAATAGCAGAATCTATTAGGTCATTAAGCTCAGCTGTAAAAAGGGGAATTCTCAGATCCACTGATGACGAAATGGTTGAGTCGCTATTGATCAATAGACTTCTATTGAGATGTGCTTCACCGAAATAGATCTGGGCGTTTGGCTGAATGAATGTTGAAGCAGTTACCTCACCAAGATCATCGGAGGGACTCCTCACCCCAACAATCACTTCATTGCTACCATTAACAATGAATGAGAATTTATTCTGGTCGATAATTCTGCATGATCCAGTTGAATTGCTAGATGCAATGGCTGAAGGAGAAGTATTGATAGTAATATTGGAAGTGGTGTCTAAGCAGCCGTTATCATCTTGAATTTCAATTTGATAGGTGCCGCCGTTCAGAAGAGACCTTTTGCTTTGCCCAGCAACAAAATTATTTGAGTAGGGGAATTCTCCGGATAACTCTCTAAAGTCGAACTGCCCACTTCCACCAAATACATTCAATACTACCGCACTAGAATCAATGCTTGGACAGGCTACAGTGAATCTATTGCTGTCGATTGCATCATAAATCGTTGCAATTGCAGTGTCAACATCACTTTCACAACAATCGCAAAAGATGTCATTATTGGTAATGATCCAATCAGTGCTGAGGTTCATATTAAAGAGAGTACCATTTCGATTATTTCCCGAGAAATCAGTAAGTGTTGAGCTTCCCACGCCATCGTTGGTTTTGTAATAAGCAGCCAATCCGCTTTCAGTACCACTAAGGCATTGATTCATATTGGCCATGATCTGGTCTGCTGTTCTTACGCTGTGCCAGATCCTCAACTCTGCCACATCTCCATCATAGTATAGGTTGTTTCGCCCACCATTGAAGGTGCTTGCTTCAGATCCATCTCCAATAATACCATATCTACTAGTCCCTACACCAAGGTTCAGTCCATTATGAGGGTTGGTTCTTGTGCTAACCAAATTTCCATCTATATAAATGAGCTTATCGGTTCCATCATAGACTGCAGCAATATGATGCCATGTTCCATCATTTACTAAAACAGCAGGATTGGAATAGAAGTCATCGATATTATTTGCACTTGATGTGGTGCTAAACCCAACTCTTCCATCTCCCAATACATAGAAGTTATAATAATCACTTCTATCGAAGTCAACAATGGCCCAGTTGTCATTATCTCCTCCAGTTGCCGTTGTCCTTACCCAGGCTTCCAATGTGAGTTCTGAAATTTGGCCGGAGGTATTGTAAAACATATCTAAAGCTACATATTGATTCACACCACCAAAGGATAAGCCATCTCGTAAAGTGTCACATTCTATAGATGCTACAGTGAAAGTGTCTGAAGCAGTTAAGGATGGAATATAAGTAGATCCTGTTCCAACGGTGTTGCCATTCTTATCGAACCATTTAAAAGTGCTTCCACCACTAACTTGAAGTTCAACCGTACCTGGACCACAGTTGCTTGAATCTGTTGCTTGTGGCATCAAAATGATATTACTAAAGATGGTATCAGATCCTGAGCATGGAGTTCCAGCACTGTCAACTGTCACATAAAATAAGCCTTCATTGCCATCATTGGTCACAATAGTTTGTGTTGTTTCGGCAGTATTCCATAGATATGAAGTGTAGTTCGGTCCAGCATCAATAATTGTAGCAGATGAAGCACAAATATCCGGACCAAGATCAGGTCTTGGTGTAATGTTCAATAGAGCAATAACCGTATCTCTTTCACTTTCACATTCACTTGCACAGCCCTCTATGATTGGCCCACCATTATTCCAGGCATTGGCGGCAAAGGTGTTTTTCAGAATAGCATTTCTATTATTGCCACTCCTATCTGTAATCAAAGTTCCACCTCCATCTGAAAAAGGGTAATAGACCTCTAAGCCGCTCTCTCCTGCTACCTTACAATTGTTCAAACTGTTCACTATCTCGGCTAGAGAAAATGCCCGGCTCCAAACACCAAAGTCTGCTATCGATCCATCAAAGTAGTCGTCTGGACCGGTAGTTCCATCTTCAGTATCTGATTCAGAACCTGTGCCTAAAAATCCAAATCTTGTAGCACCGGTTCCAAAAGTGCTACCTTGAGTTGTAGTGTTATCAAGCACTCCATCTACATAAATTGAGAAGGTACCATTGTCAAAAACGGCTGCCACATGATGCCAATTGCCATCGTCTACCCGAATGCTTCCTCCAAAATCGAATATTCCATTATCGGTGGCCACACTAAAACCTACCGTACCTAAACTTCCACCATCGCCATTTACTTCTAATCTCCAATACTCAGATCGATCGAAAGAGGCAATGATCTGATCATTTCCATTGGTGGTTCTGATCCAACATTGAATGGTGAGTTCAGTGTAGCTTGTGCCTGCATAACTATATCCCAAAATAGAGGCATAATTTGAAGCCACAGGATCAAAATCAAGTGCATTATTCTTATTGGTAGTGTCAAAGCTTGACACATAAAAAGTATCGGTAGCGCTTAAAAAGAAATCTAATCTACCGGTATCAATAGCTGTGGTAGCATTATAGTCATCATACCATCTGTAAAGACCATTTGAGCCTGTTGCCCTCAATTGATAGTTGTTTTGTCCGCAAAAGCTCGTATCAATTCCAACTGGTTTGGGGTTGATCACAACTGAAATTGTGTCGCCAACTTCACAGCCATTTATGGTGTCAAGAATTACTGAATAAGTTCCGGAAGAGTATGCTGTAAATGTTTGATTTGTTGAGTTGTCTTGCCACAGATAGTCGAAATAAGCTGGACCAGGGTCTAAAAGCAATGAATCACCGGCTATACAAGTATCCATCCCTAGGACATTGGTTGTTGTTGGAATTACTTCCACGATCACCTCATCTCTCGCACTTTCACATGCAAAACATCTGTTCAGGCTAGGACCAGTTGATAACCATGCTCCCGGAAGAGGGAAATTCCTCAATTCAGCATTTCGCTGATTTCCACTGTAATCAATGATCACATCATCCGATCCACTGCCGTTCATTGTGTATGCCACTTCCAGACCGGCTTGGGGTCCGTCTAGACAACGGTTCATAAACTGTAGGATCTCAGCTTGGGTTCTAGCAACAGACCAGATCCTGAAATTTCCAATCTCGCCATCGAAATAGTTATTAGGACCGGTAGTGCCATCGAATACATCCGCCTCCGAACCATTACTTAAAAAACCAAACCTAGTGGTGCCAGTTCCAAAAGTGGTTCCTGAGGTAGTGCTGGCGTCAAGTACTCCATCAATGTATATAGAAACTGTACCATTGTCATATACTGCTGCCACATGATGCCAGAGTCCATCATCTACGCGACTTATGCTTCCAAAGTCCAATTGCCCGCCATTTGTCAATATATCAAAGCCAATTTGTCCTGGACCCCCACCTGATCCGTTAATTTCTAGTCGCCAGTACTCGTTTCTATCATAAGAAGCAATTACTTGATCTCCGGAATTACCAGTGTTGATCCAAACTTCAATTGTGACTTCTGGAATGCCGGTTGAGTTGTAATTGTAGTCTTGAATAGGGGTATAATCGTTAGTGCCATCAAAAAGTAGTGAAAGGTTAGTGGCTCCTGTGTCGTATTCAGAAACATAGAAAGTGTCTCGCAAGTTAACTAAGGGACTGGTAAAAGTTGAGCCATTGTTTAAGTAGGAGGGGCCGTTTGGTGAATCATACCAATTATAAAATCCAGTATTTCCGTTAACAGATAGTATAACAGAAGCAGGATTACATAAGCTAGTATCGCTCCCAACAGGCACTGTACATTGAGCATGTAAAAAAGATAATTGAAGGGAAAAGAAGGTTAGAAACAGTAATGATATCCGTCTGACCAAGGTATTAAGCTGTTTAATGGAGAATTTCTCTTTTTTAATGATTTCCAAAAGTATCCAAAAATCAATTCGACTTGAATACAGTGTTCAAGCTTACGCCGTTGATTGCTATAATGTTACGATAAAAAGGTAGCGGCAGGCTTAATGGCTATTCAATAATTAATTTTTCAACTTTTACCATGCCATCAATGTTCAATTCCAGAAGATAGATCCCGGAATTTAGTCCGGATAAATCCACTTTGCGACTTCTTGCATTTCCTAGAACTTCTCGAACTACTTTCCCATTCATACTTCGAATAATGATCCTAGAAACGTCTAAATTCTCCGAATATATTTTCACATATTCATTCGCCGGATTGGGGTAGATCCTTAGCTGGTTTTTTACATAAAGCTCTCGGCTGCCGGTAATGATCGGATCAATCAAACTATCAAGGTCAAAGCTCTGCATACTTCTGGCAAAGGTTCCGGCTACCAATCTATTGGCCGGATAATCGATCTCAATATCACTCACGGGAATCATAGGCATATTGTTACCCACTCTGTACCAATTGGTACCTTGGTTGAATGTGACATAAACTCCAACATCTGAAGCGACAAATATCACTGAGTCGCCACTGTTCTCGAGAATTTCCACATCATTCAAAGCAAATGGGGGGAGATCCCCTTCTATGGACGACCAATTTGCACCTTGATTAGTAGATAAATGAATATGAGGTGTGTTTTGGAAATCGAGATAACCTGAATGCGTTGCAATTACCATATTGCTATTGGCAGAAGAGGTAGATAAGGCTGTTACATACCTATTTGGCAGTCCTGATGAGATATCTGTCTTTGCTCCAGTTAAGGCATTCACTCTCCATACCTTGCCATCTCCTGTTCCTGCATAAAGCAAGGTGCTATCCATCTTAGATTCGCATAGGGCAGAGCCATAACTGTTAGATAGAGAGGAAAGACCTCTGTTTAATATGCCGGTATGCACAGGATTAAATCCGCCTTGCGGACCATTGGTGGTTAGATGTATTTGATCCGATAGGCAGTAGAGTTTGTTTCGGTTGAAACGACTCATGATAAAGGGCATATCCCAATTTCGATCTGTGCTTACTCCATTGTCAAAATTGTAGTTGAATACATTGTTCACCGTATCAAATGCATAGAGGTTTCCAAATTGAGTTTCGCAATAGAAGACATTTGAATCCACCGGATCGTATATGAATTGAAAGCCATCTCCTCCAAAGATTCTTTGCCAATTTGCAATCTGCCTGTAAGATCCTGTATTTGTTCCATTGTCCTGAACCCCGCCGGCATATACCTCATTCCTGTGAGGGTTTATTGCTATCCTGTAGAATTGATTATTCGGGATCAGATCAATATCTCTCCAATTGGAAGGATTATTATTGATTTGTCCATTCCCTTTATATAAACCACCATCTGTTGCGAGCAAGACCTTGTTTGGTCCATAAAAAACTAGATCGTGCTTATCTGCATGCACCTCATAGGTGTTCCACCTAGGTACACTTTGAGAAAAAGTAACTCCAGAGTTGCTAGAGGTAAACATATCCACTCCCAAGAGCCATACTTCATTATCATTAATAGGATTTACCCTTACCTGACCAAAATACCAGCCAAATCCACCGGTATAAGTACGGGGGAGGTTAACAGTAGGCTGTTTTGTCCAGCTAGCTCCGCTATCTAAGCTCAAATAAAGGCCCTCGTGGTTATAGCTTGAATCAACAATAGTAGCGTAAAGCTTTCCCGGTGTTTGCTGTGATACGGCTAACCCAATTCTACTCACTGAATAATTTGGCAATCCATTGGTAAGCATATTCCAACTAGCTCCACCATCATTGGTTTGCCATATTCTTCCATCATTTCCATACGAAGAGTTAAATGTTGATGTACGTCTTCTATTGAAATAGCTCACATATAATCTCTGAGGGTTAAAAGGATCTAAAGCCAGGTCAATTGCACCGGCTGAATTATTCACATTGTGCACTCTTGTCCATGTAACTCCCATATCATTGGATCGATAAACCCCTCTTTGAGAAGAACTGATCCTAGGATTTCCCAAAACAGCTGCCCAAAGGATGCGATTTGTGGAATCTATAATGAGTCTTGAAACTATACCCACGCCATTTAAACCAGACGACTGCCATGTTGCTCCAGCATCATAACTCACTTTAACGCCATCCCCAATTCTTCCCCAGCTTCCAAAGTTTCTGTCGCCTGTGGCTGCATATATGGTGTCTGGATACAGTGGGTCTTGTATGATCTGTGAGATACTGAGGTAAGCAAAGTTATCTGCTATAGGAAACCAATTCTGTCCGCCATCTGTGGTTTTAAAGATTCCTCCTGTGGCCATGCCGGCATATATGGTATTGGTGTCTTGTTTATCTACTAAAAGACAATTGGCTCTACCACCAATATTCGTTGGTCCTTCCATACGCCAATTACTAGACAACCCACTTTTTGTCAGCTTTTGCTTGGCTAGGGCTTGCTCTGCCAATTTTGTACTTAGTATGTAGTTATCGGCCTGAGCTTCATCAGATGGATAGGCCCACCTTGCCTCCCAATAATCAGAGGGTGCTGCTTTTCTCTCAAAGATGTTTTTCTCTTCTTCATTTTGAAGGCCCTTATCCTTTCCGATAAAGAAAAAGGCAGAGAATAGAATAAGTAGTAAAAATGAAATACGAATGATCTTCATGGGAATAAGGTTCTAGATCTTGTTTAATGCTCTGAATTAGACGTATTAAGTCGAGAAATAATTGCTTTCGGCAGAGCAAGATACCCAATAAATTATGCCTCTTGTTTAAGGGTGCTTCAATAAAAAAAGGAACACCTAAGCATTCCTCTTTCCTGTGTGTATAACACACATCGGCACGAAACGGTTCTTTACCAATTCAGAGAGATCAATGCCACCACTTGCAATGCATAGCTGGCGAACTCAGTGAAACTCAATGGATCTTTCTCTTTCATGGTATATGTCCTATAGTTTGCTTCGAATGATGGTCTGGCATTGAACTTTTTTACCTTTCGGTCTTTATAGCCTTCTTGAACGATCATAAAACTATACTCTCTATTGGTGGCCAATTTTGTTTCAAAAACACCCATTTCATCGGTATACAGACTTTGGATTAGCTCTTTGTCATCATATACCTCTACCAATGCAAACATCAATGGAAGTCTATTGCTCGCTTCTATGACTCTTCCCTTAACGAGCTGACTGTCCTTCTGAAGTCTAGGTGCAGCTTCACCAGTTCGAGCAGTATTCATTTCAGGATGAGCCAAGAAGTATTTGAACTTGAGCACCTTGGCATCTATATGATATTTGATAATGCTCAAGAATAATGTGCCTTGAGTATCATTATTCGGTTCTGAATATAGACTTCTGATTGAAGAAAGTTCATTCTGAATTTGATGAAGCTCATCGTAAATTCTCAGTCGTTCTTTCTTGTATTCGATATCCTTCTCCCTATAAAGCTCTTTAATACTGAGAATATCCTTCTCATCAACCACTTGTTTCATAAGTTGATTCTTAAACTTTAGAGATTCTGCATCTTTATGATCCAATTCCTTTAGTCTTTCTTTGAGTGACTGCATGCGATCAAATAGTTCTTGATCTGATCTTTTATGGAAATTGCCAGACTCTTTTACCCAATCGATCTTTAGCACATCTACTCCTTCGGCTTCCACCTTAATGTCTTTTGCATTAAGCTGATTGGGCAAAGATTGGATTTGAAGCACATAGGCTCCGAGCTCTGATGGAAGTTCGGCGAATTGATAAACAGTAGTTCCATGGGCATCTGTCTTTATTCCCTGCAATCCTGTGTTTATCGTTAGCGTGTCGAAGCTGTATAAATTGGTAGTGAGAAGAAGACCGAGTATGATAGATAGCTTTTTCATAGTCTTGTGTTTTATGGTTCAACATGCTGTTAATTATTTGGACAGGCGTCCTATAATTGAGACCCATAAATCTTAGACTATGTCTACTAGCTGCCGCCATCACTGGCTTGTAGCAGCTTTTCTAAAAAGGAAAATACGAATTGATCTATTGAATCACCCTTGTCCAGTTGGGTAAATGGTGATGACCTTTATGCTGTGATTTCAAGACATTCTTATAGATGACCTTATCATTTTGTATAACCCATAATACCCCTGGGTTTTGCTCTTCTACAAAATAGGTTTCTTGGTCAATGAAATCCATAAGGCCTTCATTCGTGGTATGTATCTTGTTCTTTCTGAAGACTTCATCTCCAATAAAGGCGTACTCTTTGCTTGCGAGATTATAGCTAACAATATTCGAATAGAATATGCCGGCATGATTTACTCTGGATTTATCCTTGAGCTCTCTAGTTTTCTGGACCTTCATTTCTGGCCAGGTCTTGTAGGTGTTATTGTTGAAAATAACAATCACACTATCATTCAAGAAGTCTACATCATGTTGGTGAATGAAGGGACCTTCGATCAATTCGATCAATTCATTTGTTGAAGGTCTATAGTGTAAAACTACATTGATATTTCTCAAGCTGATGAAGACATCATCCTCTTGATAGTATGCCGTAGTTTTTAGTGCTGGCTGCACATCATTCAAGTGGATAGGCTCTTTTGAGATGGTCGATTTTAAAAGGTAATTAGCTAATCCGTTCTCCTTTAAAATGGCAGTTATGGATTTGTTGAACAACACTTTGCCACTTTCAAAATCATATTTGGTGATGTTGTAATCATGATAGAATACTCTTTCACCACCTAAAACATATTCTCCTCCCGACATTCCTTCTTGAATAGTGCAGGCCCAGATGTCGCCATCTTTATTCATATTGATCCCATGATGAACCATTAAAGTGTCATTTCTCCAGACTTCTTTTCCAGATGAATCTAACTTGATCAATCCTGGTTTTGGTCGATAGTAGAAATTATAAACGAGAGATCCATCTTCGTAATAAAGTGGATTTACAATTCGAGCCACCTCATCCAATGGGTTATCGATCTTCCACCTTCTCAAGATCGAATCATTCCTCAAATTGAGCAAGACAACTGAGCGCATGTCGCTTGTATCCGAATAAGAAGCCAAAACGATCAGATCTTCCTTTAATTTATTGATGGGCTTAAAATCCTTTGGTGTGGGAATGTAAGTCTTTGGTAAGGACTTCACTTCCTGAACCGATTCTTCAAATAGATCTGGAAAGCTGTACATGAACTTGATCGGTTCGGTAAGAAAACCAAACTTCTTTTTCTTGGTAGATATTTGATTTACCATCCATCCAAAGCCAGACAGAAGGGCAAGGATGACTACCACTGTAGAAAATATTTTCAGCGCTTTATTCATGCTACAAGATTAGCCCTAAATTCATTTAAAATCTATGCAAGAGTTTAATTGGAAGTGGGTTTATTCTGGTGTTTCCCCGATATGCATCTGGTAGAATTTCCAAGCTTCTCTAGCCACATCTCTTCCCAGTTCCAAACCGGCAACATTGTCGGCCTGAATATGATAGCCTCCATAGACTCTTGAGATTCCGGCCATTTCTGCTGTTTTGCTGAATGTTGGGAACTTTAGCACAACTGTATCGCCTAGATTGTCAGGCTCCGTTAGATAGCCTGCAACAAGCTCCACTTCAGATCCAAACTCATCACTTCCGGTCCACAATTTCAATGCTTCTGCACATCCACCACTAATTGTACTGTGTCCTGAAGTGTAACTAGGGAATGGCGGACATAAGAAAGTCTCTGGTGAGTAAGGTCTCCATTGCTGGCCTTTCATTTCTTCCCAGCCTTTTCCTTCTCCGGCCCAGGCTTTGATGATCTGATCCTCATAGTATTTATGCACTAGCGCATAAGGTCTGGCAAAATCATAGTACATCTTTGAATCCCAAGAGGCGATAAATGCATCCATAGCCACCACTTGGTTGTAGAAGAACATCTTCACATCTTCATCTAGTGTGTGATTGTCTCTTAGTGCCACTTCTTGAGCGAATTTTAGCCAGTGTCCGGCTTGCTGAACCGACTGCGGGCCATCTCTCATAAACTCTACCAATGCTTTTTGCTCATCGGTGAGATTGGCTTGCATATCAATTACCTCCTTGACTTCTTTTTTCAATTGCTCAGAGCCAATAGCAGGAGGTGGGCCAGGTCTGAATTGATTACCCGACTTCAATGCAACTGGTTCTACCTTATCCCAGTATGGAGTTAGACAGCCTGGGGCAAATTTTCCTCCTTTTCCATCTGAAAAGTATTTTGGTTGCCATCTGCTGAGGTCGATATTGCTATCTACAGGATTCATTGGCTCATAGCCAGTATAATCATAATAGGATTCGCCATTTGAACCTTCTTCTTCACCATATTGGTTCGCTCCATCTCCTTTTCTGGCCTCAATAACTGCTTTGGCTGCAAGGTTTCCGATACCTTCAGGGGTGTTTGGATCCATACTGTTGTTCGTAGGATCATATCCGAGCTCCACCATGAAATCGGCGAACATCGCTGAATCTGTAAAGTAATATTCACACATTGCTCTGTATGCCGCGTAGCTGATGGCTTTTTCTTTGTTCTCTAGATTTCGCTCCTCTTCCGGTCTTCTTTCTACTCCATCCATATATACAGGAATAGCCTTTTCGTCGTACCTAGACCATGCATCAAATACTGCCACGAAGATCAAGCCCAAGTATCTTGATGTGATCGTAGGTCTTGGCTTAAATCGTTCTGTATCATAAGCGGTAGCTGTAATAGCCATCTCACTCCATTTGTATGCAATATTGTCGGCTCCTTTAGGCTCCTCCTTCTTGCTTTCTTCTTGAGTTTGCGGACTGCTAGTGCAAGCTGTGAATAGTGTGATTGCGATTAAGATTTTTATGATCTTATTCATAATAATGTGTTAGCAGTTGGTTTAATTTAAGGTAGATAATAATCTTAAACTGGATCTTTTAGGATCCTATATAGCTTTAAATAGCCATTGTTTTGTGCCACTAGGAATGCATTTTCAATCCCTTTGATTCGAATTGCTTTGATGGCTTTGATCTCTCCTTCACCAAAGAAGGCCGTTTGCTCAACTGGCAAAGCTGTATAGCTGCCATCTTGATTATTGATCAATATATGTCCGTAGCTTGCATCATTTCTCGGAGTCTCAACCTCTGCGCTATAGAGGTTACCAGCCATAATGATGTCATTATAACCATCGCCATTTACATCTTTAAGCAAGATCGAGTTTATGGATGAGATCTGATTCCTATTGTGAAAGGGCTTTGAACTGTATGTTCCACCGTCATTCAGATAAACGCCATTGGCAAAGGTGTGCGCATTGCGCTCATAGGCATAATTTGCTGCATCCTCACCAATAACTTCATAAACTGAAGCAGTTGCAAATTCATTATAGGATGGAAATTTCTTCTTCAATGAAGGTAACTGCTGTGATGAGCATTCTCTTCCTCTCAGTGGATAATAGGTTCCATTTTGTGCATAGCTCAAGACGATATCCACTGTTTGATTATTGTCGAAGTCACTACTAAAGACCTTAAATGGTTGATCTACTGATGCCTTGTATTTATAGTTCAATCCTAAGTTACCGGTGATAAGATCTTGATCTCCATCCTGATCTACATCATCTATCGCAAGTGAATACCACCATCCACCTGTCTTATCCATGCCATTTAGACTGTCGTTTTGCAGCACAAATCCATTGGTTGAGTTCTCGAGAATACTCAGCTTCATCCATTCTCCTGCTACAATTAAATCCTGTCGTCCATCATTATTCTGATCAGCCGATAGGGCAGTGGTTACCATTCCCAAATTCTTCAGAGCTGGAGCTTTTTCATCTGTCACATCCACATATTTGCCATCTCTATATTCAAGCAGATAACTTTTTGGAGGTAGTGGATATCGCTTTTGTTGCATTCTGCTCCCCACAAATAGATCTAGGTCATCATCATTATCAAAATCGAATGGGAGAATTACCGAAGTGCTGCTTAGCATCGTCGGTAATAGCTGAGACTTCTCGAACTGACCCTTTCCGTTATTTAGGAAAATGGCATCTTGAAGCATGGGTGAATTGGCATCGAACTCATAACTACCGTAGCCGATATATAGGTCCATATCTCCATCGGCATCGCAATCAAAGAATTCTGCGCTCATTTCCTCTTTGCTGAATTCCTTTTCAAATGGATTGGATTTTTGGATCTGGAATTTGCCATTTGAATTCTGAATATAAAGTGCAGGGTAATGTCCAACGGCGCTACCGATAAAGAAATCATCCAGTCCATCTCCATTTACATCCGCTACAGCAAGAGCCGGACCTAGATTCGAGAGTTGATGAGGCAATAGAACCTGATCGGAATAGTCATCATAGTAATTCTCGTAGTGATTATAATCTATTCCGTGCTGCTTTGAGATATTCTCAATGATTGGGTTCGGCTTTTTAGAAGCATAAGCACTTCCACTTAAGTCGGATTGCGATAGCTTGATCGTTTGATCGAATTCTTTGATCTCTGTAATTGCACTTTCACCATTTGGCCAAATCACCTCTAGCTTTACATTCTTTTGGTCTTGTATTGCAAATGTTGGCTTGCTCATGGTGCTGGATTGGAATCCTCTTGTAGGATAGTATTCCAAAGATTGAACTTCATCTCCTTGATGTAGGATCAACTTGCTGCCAATTGCATTGGGATTCTTCTTAGAGCCTTCTAGTTCAACGCTTAAATAGGATCTATTGCTTGTTAGATTTTCATAGACATAAGCTGTATCATCCACATTGTTCATGATCAGATCCTGATCACCATCATTGTCGAGATCGGCATAGATCGCCCCTGTTGAAAATCCTTGGTCTTTCAAGCCCCAAGCTTGAGTTACCTCTTCAATATTCAAATTGCCATTGTTCTTATAGGCCACGTTTGGAATCTTCTGCGATGGCATATTGAAGAGTTGGTTCTTGAGGATTTGGAGTGAATCCAATCCTTGATTTTTTGGCATTTGCTCTGCATAGAGAATGTGCTTCTTGATGAAGTCATTGTTCCTTACATCCTTGCGCAAACCATTCGAAACAAATATGTCTTTTTGTCCATCCAGATTAAAATCAACGATCAATGGCGACCAGCTCCAGTCAGTATTTGAAACTCCGGCCAATTGAGCTATATCACTGAATTTTTCTCCTCCCTGATTAAGATGAAGCGTATTGTACATGTATTGATAGTGAAAGCCAAAGGCAATGGTCTTCCAGAACTGTGAAGGATTCATTCCCGACATATTGGTTTTTTGTCGGTAGTTATCCTTGGCCACCATATCAACCACCATCACATCGGTTAATGCATCATTGTTGATATCAGCGGCATCTACACCCATTCCATAGTTAGAATTGTGTTTGGTAGCTGAGGTGATCTGATTCTTGAAGGTCCCGTTCTTTTGATTGATGTAGAGATAATCGTTTTCGGTAAAGTCGTTTGAAACGTAGATATCCGGCCAGCTGTCGTTATTGAGATCGCTAATGGCTACACCCAATCCAAAACCATATGGATTTTGATCAATACCAGCTTGCTTACTCACATCCGTGAATTTGTTGCCATCATTTCTGTAGAGTTTATCTCCAACTTTCTGGCTGATAGTAGTTTTTCTGATGTCTTTATTGTAGTTGGATATATCATCGATCTCATGGTTGAGCAGAAAGAGATCCAGGTCTCCATCCTGATCATAATCCAAAACCGCAGCTTGAGTAGAGTAGGCCGCATCATCCAATCCGTATTTGGCGGCTTCTTCTTTGAATGTCAAGTCGCCATAATTGATGAGGAGTTTGTTTCTGCGTTTGTCTTCAGGAAGACGGCCTGACATCGACAAATAGATATCCAAAAGCCCGTCGCCATTGATATCTGCAATAAGCACACCTGTACTCCAGCTGTTTTCATCTTTCTGTGGAAGCTTATCTGAAATATCCTCAAATTGAAGATTCCCTTTGTTGAGGTATAGTTTATCGGCTTCTTGATTAGAAGTGAAATACAGATCGATCAAGCCATCATTATTGAGATCTCCTGCTGCAACTCCGCCACCATTATAGAAATAGTGGTAATTGATGATGTTCAATTCAGGAGTTTCAGTCAGCGTATTGACAAAGTCAATACCCGTCTTAGAAGCCGCCAGCCTATTGAAGATGCGCTCTTCAGCTTCAGTAACTATTGAGGTGCTTGAATCTTCATTTGAGTCAGTGCTCGATTGATTGTCACAAGCAGTGGTTGCAATTATTAAGCAGCTTAAGGCAATGATGCCAAGAGATTGCTTCATGTAGTTGTAGAGATTTAATTGGTCAAAAAGGGGCTGGAAAATTAGCTAAAAACTAGAGAATATGCCCGAAAAACAAGGAGGAATCTCGATTCTGTCTGACTCTCAGGAGCTTTAACATCATGGCAAAAAAAACCCTTCCTTCGATACAATTTCGCTTCGCGAAATCACTCAGGAACCGGGTTTCTTCTTCTAAATGGTAAGCTAGATGATTAGTTCAGATCAAATCGATCTGCGTTCATCACTTTTACCCAGGCAGCAACGAAGTCCTTAACGAACTTCTCTTTGTTATCGTCCTGTGCATAGACTTCCGCATATGATCTCAAGATAGAGTTGGAACCGAAAACCAGATCTACTCTAGTGGCATCCCATTTCTTGTTCCCGCTCTTGCGATCAACCACTTCGTATGAATTATTTCCCTTCACGATCCAGGAGTTGCTCATATCAGTTAGGTTCACAAAGAAGTCGTTAGTTAGTACGCCCTCCTTATCAGTAAATACACCGGCTTTACCGCCTTTGTAATTGGTTCCCAATACTCTCATTCCGCCAATCAAGACAGTCATTTCAGGAGCAGTTAGTCCCATTAGCTGAGCGCGGTCAAGCAGTAACTCTTCCGCTTCCACATCGAAGTCCTCTTTCAAATAATTTCTAAAGCCATCGTGAACCGGTTCTAGATATTCAAAAGATTCAATTTCAGTCATTTCAGCTGTAGCATCGCCTCTTCCAGGGGCGAAAGGGACTTTGATATTCACTCCGCCTTCTTTAGCAGCGGCTTCTACCGCAGCTGTACCACCTAGGACGATTAGATCAGCCATGCTTACTTTCTTGCTCAATCCGTCTTGGATCTCGCTGAGCTTGTCGAGCACTTTTTTCAAACGATCCGGCTCATTGCCTTCCCAATCTTTTTGAGGAGCTAGGCGAATACGGGCGCCATTGGCTCCACCTCTATAATCGGAACCTCTGAAGGTTCTGGCACTATCCCAAGCAGTGTTGATCAATTCTGTTCTGCTTAGGCCGCTATTTAGAAGTTTCCCCTTGATCTCTTCCACTTCCGCATCAGATAGCGAATAATCTACTGAAGGGATAGGATCTTGCCAGATGAGGTCTTCTTGAGGCACATCAGGTCCAAGGTATCTCGACTTAGGACCAAGATCCCTGTGAGTTAATTTAAACCAGGCTCTGGCAAATACTTCTTTGAAGTACTCATGATCATTATAAAACTTCTCGGAGATCTTACAATACTCCGGATCCATTTTCATAGCCATATCGGCATCGGTCATGATCGGATTTCTTCTGGTATTTGGATCATGCGCATCTACCGGCATATCTTCTTCTTTGATATCTACCGGTTCCCACTGATTTGCACCTGCAGGGGACTTCACATTCTTCCACTCATGATTGAGTAGCAAGTGGAAATAGGTATTATTCCAACGATCAGGGGTGGTAGTCCATGCACCTTCCAAACCACTGGTCACGGCTTTGGCACCTACACCGCCTTTCCAACCAAATCCTTGGTTCTCAATGGCTGCTCCTTCCGGCTCAGGGCCTAAAGCATCAGCATCTCCATTACCATGAGCCTTGCCCACAGTATGTCCTCCTGCAGTTAAGGCCACCGTTTCCTCATCATTCATGGCCATACGCTTGAAGGTGGTCCTCACATCATGAGCTGTTCTCAGCGGATCTGGATTGCCATCCACTCCTTCGGGGTTCACATAGATCAAGCCCATTTGTACTGCCGCGAGCGGGTTGTACAATGATTCGCGATCCTTGTCACTTTCGTAGCGGTTTTCAGTTGCGGCAAGCCATTCTTTTTCTGAGCCCCAATAGGCATCTTTTTCAGGATGCCAGATATCTCTTCTACCTCCGGCAAAACCGAAAGTCTTAAAGCCCATTGATTCATAGGCCATATTTCCAGCAAGTATCATCAAGTCGCCCCAAGAAATCTTATTGCCGTATTTCTTTTTGATCGGCCATAAAAGTCTTCTAGCCTTATCTAGGTTTCCGTTATCCGGCCAGCTGTTCAGCGGAGCGAATCTCAGATTACCGGTTCCGGCTCCACCGCGACCATCGGCTACTCTATAAGTCCCGGCAGCATGCCAAGCCATTCGGATCATCAATCCGCCATAATGACCCCAATCTGCCGGCCACCAATCCTGGCTTTCGGTCATCATCTTTTTAAGGTCTGATTTTACGGCTTCCAGATCCAACTTTTTGAATTCCTCGGCATAGTCGAAATCCTCACCAAGAGGGTTGGTTTTGGTATCGTGCTGATGAAGAATATCCAACTTAAGTGATTTTGGCCACCACTCCATTATATCGTCTTTTGATTCCGTATTTGCTCCGTGCATCACCGGGCATTTGCCGTTGCCATTTGAGTTGTGCATTGTTTTCTTTCGTTTTTAAAGGTTATTGTTTTCTCGTTCTATGAGATAAGTCGATCCGTCAAAAAAGATGGAATGACTTAGAATTTTTTTACTGAGTTCTAAAGATAGTTATTGATTTTCAAGAATAAAATCTTCCCTAAGGAAAAGACGTAAATTGACTAGGATTGTTCTCTTTTGAGCTTAGGATACCAGTGTTTGGCGGTTTCTGGATCAGATGGAGGAGGGGGGTCTTCCATATTCACTTCGGGGAATAATTTGGTTTTGAAGCCTTCAAAATCCTTAGCCCATTCTTTGTGCTGATATACACAAACCGGCAGACAGATCGAACAGTAATTGTGCTTGGCGAAATAGGGGAAGCACTTTCCGGTATCAACCATATATCTATCGTTTCCCAGGTGATCCTTTCCAGCTTCAGGAGAGCGTTCATCGGGGATGGCATCGGCAGGACAAAAGTTTCTGCAGGCTTTGCATTTGTCACAAAAAGCGGCAATACCGGCATCAATGGGATGATCGATCGTGAGAGGCATATCGGTGATCACAGATCCCAAACGAAAGAGCGGACCCATCTTTGGGTGGATGATGGAACCATGCCTGCCCAATTCTCCAAAGCCAGCTTTTAGAGCTAGAGGTATATGAAGCACATTACTATCGCCTATCGGATGCTCAACTCTGCAAGCGTATCCCAGACTGCGAATGTATTCTGCCAGTTGGATCACCACTTCACCTAAGGAAAAGTATACACGTAAACATTCCACGGCAGAATCGTGGGAAGGGACTTCCTGGAATTTTCTCCACAGCATTCGCTGACCGACAACTATAGCATACTTCTCTTTTATTTCTCTGCCCTTGTAGATATCTGAAGGCTCTATTTCAGCTATACCTACTTCATCAGCGCCAAATTCGAATCCATGCTTTTTAACCACCTCAGATGCTTCTCCTTTTGAAGCGAACTCTTTCTTAATTGGACTCACTTCTCCCTTGAATCGCTGATATTGATGCTTCTTGATGTCCTTCAACAATTGATCAACTTCAGCAATTCTAATTGTCCGCCCGCCAAGACTGGTATACCAGTCTTCCCATTGAAAAGCAGGAGGGGAGTTTTTAGCGCTGTGCATTTGCTAACTAGATTGATTTCGAGAAAAAGCTTTCGATTAAGATAGTGTTTTTTATGCTAGGAGCTAGGAGTAGGGCTGTACCACAGAGTTCCATGGAGTTCTCTCAGTGTTACTTTGAGTAAACTCTGCGAGACACTGTGGTATAGCTTTTTTCTTTGAGGAATCCTGATCATTTTGAATCAAAAACCTTATATACCAATCCGGCGAGTATTGCTCCCAATATTGGAATTGCAATGAACAACCAAAGTTGAGATACTGCCCAATCGCCAACGAAAACGGCCTGACTGATACTTCTGGCTGGATTTACTGAGGTGTTGGTTACCGGTATGCTGATCAGGTGAATCAGGGTTAAACCTAAACCGATGGCAATTCCGGCAAATCCTTTAGGCGCTCTGCTGTCGGTAGCTCCGAGAATAATGATCAGGAACATGAAGGTCATTACCAATTCTGTAACAATAGCTGCCGTCATGGAGTAGCCACCCGGAGAGTGCTCACCATAGCCATTGGCAGCAAAGGAACCGATCTCACTTCCGTTTCCGGTCATGATGATATAAAGCACTGCCGCAGCTGCTAAGCCACCTAAGACTTGAGAGACGATATAGGGGAGTACTTATTTGGCTGTGATTCTGCCACCTGCCCAAAGACCTATGGTTACAGCCGGATTCAAATGCGCTCCGGAAATATGACCAAGTGAATATGCTATAGTCAGGACGGTTAATCCAAATGCAATAGCCACTCCAACGAGTCCAATACCCACTTCGGGGAAAGATGCAGCAAGCACTGCACTGCCGCAACCTCCCAGCACTAACCAGAAGGTGCCTAAAAATTCAGCAAGGTTCTTTTTCATCTTAATGTTTTTTGATTTCACTAAAGATAAAAAATACCATCACCATACAAAATGATTATTGTGAGGATGTATATGGGTTAAGCAAAAGGAAGTACAAAAACAGAAATGAGGAAATTCATAAATAGTTCTCCAGCTCGAGATAGCCAAAAGAAATCTGCAAAAAAGAAAATAGCAAATACTGTGATTACAGGAATCAAATCCAATAGAATAGCTTTTTTGAATCTAAAGAAATCAAGTGTAAATAGCACTAAAGCAGGAAGAACTTGAATTCCTTTATTGAACAATTGACTCTCTTGCAGCCCAAAGTCAAAGGAAATCCTAAATACTGCAGCGCCTATTAACATGATCATACAAGCTAGTATTAGTCTTTTATGATAAAAGGGCTTTTTTCGATAAACAAAAGCAAAGGCAAAGAATATATAAGCAGAAGTTAGCCTGAACACATTATGGCCTGCTGCATCTACAGAAGTTGTTCCCGCATAGACTTTATAGATCGAAGGGAAGATTCCAGTTGGAATCATCAGGATCATTACCAATAAGCCGAATATACCTAGGGATCTGTGAAGATTGTAATTCTTGGATCGAATTAAGAATACTTGTAAAACATAGAATAATGTCCAGATAGAGAATATAATTCCATGAATGACAAGATGCATTGGCAGATCCTCTGAGCTATCAAAGAAACTTAATAGATAAAATGAGGGCGCAAAGCCCCAGAAGACAGTAAGCAGGTACCATATGGCAGTTGCAGCAAAAAAGTTCTTCTCTGACATTAGTTTCAACCGATACCCCATTGAAATGCGTATTAAAAAACGAAATATAGTGATTGAACCCTATTAATAGAAATATGCTATGAGGGCCTTAGTTTATAGTTCATACTCTTGATTCTATATTTTGCTTATCTCCATTTTATTTCTACCTTCATATGGCTCAAAATCAAACTATTATGAAAAATCTACTAACAATAGTTGCCTTGTTATTGACAATTCAACTCTCGGCGCAGTCCGAAAATTCCGTTCCTAAATTCAGTCTCTCATTTAATCCGCTGGGCTTTGTGCAATTCGGTCCGATCGTCAATGCAGAGGTTGGTTTAAAATCAAATTTGGTGCTTAATGTGCATGCAAGATTTCCAACTATGGGGGTGCTCACCTATGCCGTTCAAGAAGATGATGATGGTTTGGATGAGTTATCAGGTTCTGCCTTTGGTGCGGGATTGATCTATTTTATTGGAGAAAACAAAAGCAAACCTTATGTGGGTTTTTTGGTTGATTTTCAATCATTGACTTCAACTTATGCTGTTGGAGAGCAATGGGAATGGACAGAAGAAAGTGATGCTACGATATTTATCTTCAACGGAGGATACCGATTCAATTTTTCAGATGGGATCTATTTGAATACTGGAGTGTTCTTCGGAGCTGCAAGTTCTAAATGGGAGTGGGAGTATGAGAATCCAGGTTATGGTACTTCAGATACAGATCCACGTTCAGGAACGGATATGACACCATTTGGAATGTTTGAAGTAAGTATTGGGATAGCTTTGTAGAGTAAGGGGTAAGGAGTAAGGGGTAAGGAGTAAGGAGTAGGGAGTAAGGAGTAAGGAGTGAAGTAGAGTTTAGTATCTTCAAAAATTAATACATAGAAGTCTTATGTATAAGAAATATATGTATATTTGTCTTATGTATTCAAAAGAAATTATCAAAGGAACTCTCAAGCCGATCATTCTCAAGCTATTACAAGAGAACAATCGCATGTATGGCTATGAGATCACGCAGTCTGTCAAGGAGCTCACTGCAAACAAGATTCAGATCACAGAAGGAGCACTATATCCACTACTGCACAAATTAGAGGCAGAAGGGGTGGTCTTTACAGAGAAGGAGAATATTGGCAAACGCATTAGAAAGTATTATGCATTGACTCCTAGAGGAAAAGAAAAAACTCAAGAATTAGTTGAGGAGTTCATCGATTTCATGAGCACGATGAAACACATTTTTGAACCCAATCTTAAGCCAGGATATGGCGCAGCTTGAACAGAATCAGGTGGATTCAATTTACGATTTGTTGCTGGATCATGGACTCAGTTATGAATCTCTTCAATTAGACTTGCTCGACCATATCTGTTGTATGGTGGAACAAAAAATGGACAATGGTTTGGAATTCGATGAATCCCTTTCATTGTCCACTCAAGAATTTGGTCTCTCGCAATTGTCGGAAATCCAGGAGGCCACATTCCATTTATTAACCTTAAAATTAAACAAAATGAAAAAAGTTGTTGGCATAATTGCCATTCTAACTGCAGCATGTGTAATGCTGGGTATTACTTTTAAAATTGGGCACTATCTTGGAGCCGGAGTGCTATTGTTCACTGGTTTCATTTTAGCTGCTTTCTTTGTATTTCCATCAATGATGTTCTTTGACTTAAAGAACAATTCTACCAATTTGCAAAAAGCTGCTACCGTAAGTGGTTACGTGGCTGGTATACTCTTGAGTTTGGCAACCCTAACTAAGTTCATGCATTGGCCTGGATTCTCATACCTATACTATGGGGGTTTGGCTGTATTGCTGTTGTTGTTCATGCCTCTGTATACCTTCAGAAGCTATAAGACACAAGAGAACAAGATTTTTGCTTTAGCGAAGTCAATGTTGATCATAGCCGGAGTAATGGTTATTTGGTTCTCATATAGAATGGTGGATTTCATGATCATTGAGATGGCTGCAAAATAGAGCATCATCAAATAATAAAAGGCCTTGCAATTGCAAGGCCTTTTTGTTGAAATTGTATTCGATTCTTCGGTCTCTATGAAAACTTCGATTCGATGTATTCTTTTAGTTTACCTTTCTTCTGTTGCTTAAGGAGTGTTTCCATATCAGAGTTCTTACCTAATTCTGATTTGTTGCTTTTGTAAAATTCAATAGCATTCTCAGCGCCGGCTACAGCACATTCGATTTTATCACTGGCATAGTCGTTCTCCAAACTGTATTTTGTCCATCCGCTCATAAACGACATCAAACAATCCGGGCATTCAGCTGGAATAATTCCAGCTACCAATTCTATTGTAACGGTCGGACTGCCAGTCATCCACATCATCAAAAACCTATTGATCTCTTTTCGCTTATTAGCTTCCTCTTCAACAGGAGTGTTCAATAGCCAATTCGCACCATCAATGAAAAGCTGTTCGGTTTCTTTATAATCTTCCGCATTTTCAAGTTTCAAATCTTTTGGGATATCAACTTCTTGGGCTATTAGGCCTAAACTTAGAAATAGTAGGCAGATCGTTGTAATTAGTTTATTCATAGCAATTGTTTTAGCAAGCTACAAGGGTCTAAACAGATTGTAACTTTTGGATTATTTTATGTTTGGAACTAAAGATAGCTATTTTCCGAGCTTGGAGTAAGGAGTAGGGAGTAAGGATGAAAGATTAAGGATTGTGAGTAGGTGTATAGGAGCAAATTAGCAAATTGTTCTTCTTCTTCTTCTGAACAAATGCCATTTATAATTCACGATCCGCACATTCATCAGCATGGCAATACGCTATAGAAGAGGTACTAAGAATTATTTTCTCTCGGCCAAATAATTGGTTGTGCTAAAGGCTTCATACATTTCACTATATCGACTAATTGGAAACAATCCATCTTTAACTATGCGATATAAATTGAAATTGTCTTTCAGCAAGTAATAGAAATCTTGGAAATATGTTCTCGAATCTATGTTACAACCACCGAATTCAAACTGGATGAAATCGATACTGGCTGAACGAAGCATTTTAGCTGCTCCTTCCAAAACCTTTAGTTCATGGCCTTCAACATCTAGTTTTAAAAAGTGAATATGTGATATCTTATTTTCATCACAAAATGAGTCCAATGTGCTAATTACAATATCCTCGCTTTGATTCATATCAATGTTAATGTGATCAAGATTCCTTTTGTAAACACTCGCCAATCCAGATCCTTCTGTATTGGTATAAAGAGTTTGTTTTGATTGCTCATTTCCCAGTCCGAAGTTGTGAGGTACTATATTATTTAGATCTCCAACATTGCTTTGTAATTTATCAAAGGTTCTTTTGCTGGGTTCAAATGCATGGATCATTGCTTTTTCTCCAATATGTTTATTCAAAAGAATTGAATAGTGTCCAACATTTGCACCAACATCAAAGATCATGAGGTCATCTACTCCATCAAATTGCTTATTGATATACCTTATTGCATTTTCTTCACCACTTTCATCGTTGAAGCTTCCCTTACCTATGTTCATCCCTATTAATGAAAGCTGGTTCAGCGATTCAAAAAATGGCTGAAATGATTTCTTACCATTGAATGGAGATAAAATCTTTGCGATTATTCTTATGATCATGGAAATGGTCTATTGTTTGGAGTATAGTTCTAATCTCCTGCAAAAGTCTAAACTAATATTGGTTTAGCGCATTTTAGTTTGAGTTTTTAACTCATTGATCTATGCTTAGCCTTATGATGATTGAATTGGAAGCGAAAGATAGTCATTAAGGATCAAGGACGAACCTGCCTGCCTGCCGGCCGGGATCGAAGACCAATGATGCGCTTGCCTGATTAGTGTTGACCGTTTTAGGTTACTAATTCATTGTTAAAGATAGTGATGATCTTTCTGGAATTAATTCCAGAAAGACTTCTTTCGA